>JAJFHP010000021.1 GCA_021775555.1 Hyphomicrobiales bacterium
TGCTTCCTGTGTCGGCTGGTTGTGGTTAAGGCAAGTCCCACCTGCATCACAAAACCGCCTGAGCGCAGACTCGCTGCCACGGCCCCAAACGCCATCGAGCCCGCCAGTGTAGCAGCCAATATATTTGAGTTCTTCTTGCAGATCATACGCAAGGTTCCCCTCTCGCGCAGCACGGCGAACCGGAGGAGCGGTTCCACCACTGCTTCCGCCTTTCATCCTCAGAGCTTTCTCACGATTTTTGAAAGCATTAGGATGTGAGGGGTCGAGCTTTATGGCCCGGTTATAATCAGCAATGGCGCCGTCCAAATCACCCTTTTTTCTATAGGCGATGCCTCGTCGGTTATAGGCGTCAGCATCGCCCGGAATTAGCGTGATGGCCTGGGTAAAGTCGGAAATGGCACTATTGTAATCCTCATTCTTGCTATAGGCGGTGCCCCGATAGTAGTAGGCATCGGCCATGTCTTCCTTCTTGTAGTCACCGTCATTTATGATTGCGGTACAGCCACTAATCGCCACGTTCGGTTGGGAATTAATTTTTTTCTCGCAATCATCCCAATCATCGGCAAACGCACCAGTTTGCGGCACGAGACAGGCGCACAGGAACGCGACAATAACCAGCAGTCTGGAGAGTGGAATTAATGACACGGTTTTTCCTCCCAAAGGAACAGGCCCGAGGGAGAAACGATGCGCCAAGAATTATGGTTCATCGCGGTCTCGCCCCCCAACAAAACATCACTGTTTGCCGAAGGTCACCCCATCTGTTGGGGCCTTTTAGTCCGGGGCCATGAGATGACCCGGTCCGCGACAGGAAAAAATTATATATTCGGAGTTTTTTGACTGTCAAGATTGCTGTGGAATGGGATGTTTTTCCCGGATTGGCCGCACTCCCGAACGTGAAGGTATCACGTCGCCACGCAATGTCCGCTTTGGGTTATAAGCGGACATCAAGCCGTTTTACTCAACTCTGGCCGTGTATTTACGAGTTCACATCCTGGAACACCGCAGACTGTAATTCACAATCTTGCTCGCTGTCCCACAAGGTCTCGCGTCATAACTCCCGCAATCGCAAGTCTCAGGCGCAGCAGCTCTGGCCTTGCTGGATCGGCGGGCAGGGCATAGTGCCATAAGAGCAATATACGCAGCAGTCGCCCTTTTTGGGCTTGAGAACCGCGCCGCATCCCTTGCAGTCATAAAACCACTGGCAGGCATTGGTGGGCATGGTCTCGATTGCCACATGCCCGCATTCAGGACATGTGATTGTCGATTTCAATTGCATTTCGCCTGTTGTTTTTTCCATAGCGCATACACCGTTAGTAACAGGAACAGTCCCAGGCCGGGCAACAGCACATAGTCAAGTATACCGACAAACGCTGACAGGCCGAGCATGCCAAACAGCACAACCAGAATTGGCGTGAAGCAGCACAGGGCGGCAATCACAGTCCCGAAAACTCCCACTTTGAAAAGTGTCTGAGTGGTCATGCTGCAAGAATTGGCGCTTGCTGGCTATTGCGCGCAACTCAACTCATGGTGAGATGTGCAGTTACTCAGCGGCATCCCGCATGGCGGGCGCGGCGGCACGAACATCCGGATCGACGTGAGATTCGAACTTCTCGAAATTGTCGATGAACATATCCACCAGTGCCTTGGCCTGTGTATCATAGGCGGCCTTGTCTTCCCATGTGTCGCGCGGGTTCAGGATGGCGCTGTCGACACCCTCCAATTCCAGCGGAACCTGAAAACCGAAGACGGGATCGCGGCGCATCTCCACATCCGCAAGAGAGCCATTGAGGGCTGCGTTCAGCAGCGCCCGGGTGGCCTTGATCGGCATGCGGTGCCCGACGCCATATTCACCCCCGGTCCAGCCGGTGTTCACAAGCCAGCAATCGACATCATGCCCGGCGATGAGTTCGCGCAGCAAATTGCCATAGACGGAAGGGTGGCGCGGCATGAAGGGCGCGCCGAAGCAGGTTGAGAAGGTCGCCTGAACACCATCAAGACCTTTTTCGGTGCCGGCCACTTTTGCAGTGTACCCGGACAGGAAATGATACATCGCCTGGCTTGGTGTCAGCTTTGCAATAGGAGGCAGCACACCAAAGGCATCCGCCGTCAGCATGACGACATTTTGAGGGTGCTCGGAGGTGCCGGTGTCGCTGGCGTTGGGAATGAAGTCCAGCGGATAGGCTGAGCGCGCATTTTCGGTCAGCGAGCCGTCATCGAAGTCCGGAGAGCCATCCTCATTGAGCACGACATTTTCCAGTATCGCGCCGGCACGGATTGAAGCCTCGTAGATTTCCGGTTCTGCTTCGCGCGACAGGTTGATGGTCTTGGCGTAGCAGCCACCCTCAAAATTGAAGATGCCATCGCCTGACCAGCCATGTTCATCATCACCAAGAAGCGTGCGCCTGGGATCGGCTGAGAGCGTGGTCTTGCCTGTGCCGGAAAGTCCGAAGAATACGGCTGAGTTGCCACCCTCCATCGCTTTGTTGGCGGAACAGTGCATCGGCATGATGGATTTTGCGGGCAGTTTGTAATTCAGGTAACCGAATACGGACTTCTTGGTTTCGCCCGCATAGGACGTGCCGCCGATGAGAACCAGCTTGCGGGTGAAATCGCAGGCGATGACGGTATCCGAGTTGGTGCCGTGGCGCTCTGGATCAGCGCGGAAGCTCGGCAGGTTCACCACCGTGAATTCGGGTGAGAAGCCTTCCAGCTGTGAGGCCTCCGGGCGGCGCAGCAAGTAGCGGATGAACAGGGCGTGCCAGGCATATTCCAGGTAAATCCGGGTCGGCATCCGATGGGTTTCATCGGCGCCCGCGAAGAGTTCCTGCACGAACAGTTCCCGGCCATCGGCATGGGCCAGGAAGTCTTCCAAAAGCACCTCGAAATGCTCAGGAGACATGTCCTGGTTGTTGTCCCACCAGACGGTGTCCTCGGTCGAAGCGTCGCGGACGATAAATTTGTCCTTCGCGGCCCGACCCGTATGCGCCCCGGTCTCGACCGTGAGCGCTCCGGTATCCGTGAGCTTGCCCTCGCCGCGCTCCAGAGATTGCTGGATAAGCTCGTCAGCAGACATGTTTTTATGAATGGTTCCCGGATTTTCAATCGGGAACAAAATAGTACCGGCCATATCAGCTCCGGTATCCGCCATTGTGTCCACTCCCTAACACAACTTATCTCTTTGCTGCCCCTGGGATGCAACGTGCGCATTATCCCCCGAGGCTCTCAAAATTGTCCGTTTTTGAGAAGCGCCGCACGCTATTGCACCGCTTACGGGCAAACAAGGGGTCATTGGTCTATATTTGACCGTCTGAATCAATCAATTTCATGTCCTTCACCGGGAAGGATTGCAAACTGTGGTTAACCCCTGGCCGTTTGCACCAGTTCCACGAGCGCTTTTCGCACCGCTTGCGGCGTTGTGACGCGTTGCGGAAAATCGAGGCGCAGCCCGGTTTCTCCGGACACCAGATCGCACCCTTCAGGGTCACAGGACACAAAGCGCCAGTCCCCAGCGGGCGCGCCAAGTAATTTGGTTGCATAAAGCTGTACAGCGTCGGCGTGGTCGTCATTCATGTGTTCAACGATTTCAGCTTCCGCCTCGATAAGCGCGTCAGCATCCGAGATATCGGTTTTCAGCTCTTGCGCCGTGAGATCGTTAATGCGCCCGAAACCGCCAACAAAGTGCGCACCCTCGACCCGCAGGACATAAAACGCAAAGTCGTCAAAATCCGCATACAGTTCTGCAGAAGGATTGCGACCAAGAAACCTGGCTCTCGCCGCGGGGTCATTCACCTCTTCCATTGTTCCGAACACGCTGACCCTGGCCCCTTCCAGTGGATCACCCCGCCCACCCGTTTCATCGAACAGAATTGATGCGCGCGGATCCTTGAGAATATTTTTTGTATGTTCTGCAAGGGTGGATATCAGGGTAAGGGGTGCGCCATCAGGCAGCGCGGCTATGGTCACCAGCGAGGCATAAGGGTAACCGGTCTCGCGGTGAATCGTTGCCAGCGAGGCCTTGAGCGCCCGGCGCATGATGTCCCTGGACCATGTAGCAGGGGTGAGATCGTCACTACGTTTGGGGGCTGTCATGTTAAGCTCGTTTGCCATATTGTTGCATCGCAGTAACATTTTCTGACGCAACGCACTATGTATCGTGCCACAATTTGCCCTAGTTGCGACCATAGACCGCCGCGTGGGGGATGCTTCTCTACCGCGAGGAATAAGTAAATGCCGACAATTGCATTAGTCGACGATGACCGGAATATCCTGACCTCCCTGCGCATGGCGCTGGAGTCCGAGGGCTATAATACCCAGACCTACAATGATGGTGCCTCCGCCCTGGAGGGTCTGACAGGCTCTCCGCCGGATATGGCCATTCTTGATATCAAGATGCCGCGCATGGACGGGATGGAGTTGCTGCGCCGGCTGCGCCAGATAACCGAGATCCCGGTCATTTTTCTCACCTCTAAGGATGAGGAAATCGATGAGCTTTTCGGTCTCAAGATGGGCGCGGATGATTATATTCGCAAACCGTTTTCCCAACGCCTTCTTGTGGAGCGGGTCAAGGCTGTGTTGCGGCGCGCGCAACCACGCGAGACAACCGCCGCTGGTGCCGATTCCACCAAGGTTCTGGAGCGCGGCAAGCTGAAACTGGATTCAGAGCGCCACACCTGCGAGTGGGACGCGAAACAGGTGACCCTGACGGTTACCGAGTTTCTTATCCTGCAATCCCTGGCCCAGCGCCCCGGCGTGGTGAAGAGCCGGGATGCGCTGATGGATGCCGCCTATGATGATCAGGTTTATGTTGATGATCGTACAATCGACAGCCATATCAAACGGCTTCGCAAGAAGTTCAAGATTGTCGATGACAGCTTCGATGTCATCGAGACGCTCTATGGTGTGGGCTATCGGTTCAAAGAAAACTGATGAGTAAACCTGGCGATGGCGGTTGAGACAAACCGGTCGATAACATTTTCCGGCACCAGGCGCTTGTTGCGCGGTCCGGTAGATGCGCTGCGTGCGATCGCAAGGAAGATCGAGTCCGGCTTCCCCTTTGCCAGCCTCACACAGCGTATTGTCATCCTGAATCTGTTTGGTTTCGCCATCCTGGTGACCGGTATCTTGTTCCTGAATCAATTTCGCGCCGGACTGATCGATGCCAAGGTGCAGTCCCTGCTGACCCAGGGAGAAATCATCGCCAGTGCCATCGGCGCCTCGGCTGCCATCGACACCGAGCAGGTCGTCCTTGAAATCGAGCCGGCACGGCAAAGCGAAACACCCGGCAAGGAAACCAGCTTTGCACAGTCTGACCAGGGGCTTGGGTCGCTTGAGTTTGCCATCAATCCTGAACGCGCCGCGCCGGAGTTGCGCGACCTTATCCGGCCAACCAAAACGCGGGCCCGTATCTTTGATCGCAGCGGAGCACTGATACTCGATTCCGATACGCTCTATTCGCGCGGCCAGATCCTGCGTTACGACCTGCCGCCGCCCGGCGGGCAAAAGCCGGACCTGCTTACGAAATACTGGCGCAAGGTTACGACGTGGCTCTGGCCTCAGCAGCTTCCCTCCTCCATCGAAGCGAGCGGTATCAACGGCAAGCAGATCACCGAGGTGGCCTCGGCGCTCAGCGGTGTTTCTGTGCCGATTGTGCGGGTCAATGAGCGCAGTGAGCTGATTGTCTCGGTCGCGGTTCCCATCCAGCCGGTGCGCGCCGTTCTAGGCGTCCTGTTGCTGTCGACCCGCGGTGGCGACATTGATGGCATCGTCGCGAGTGAACGCTGGGAGATCATTCGTATGGGGCTTTATGCGGCGGCGGTTTCGATGCTGCTGTCGGTATTGATGGCGCATACCATCGCCGGGCCGATGCGCGATTTATCCAGCGCTGCGGATCATGTGCGCCGGCGCATCAAGGCGCGCGCGGAGATACCCGACTACACCCACCGCTCCGACGAGATCGGTCATTTGTCGGGTGCGTTGCGGGATATGACGTCAGCACTCTACCGGCGCATGGACGCTATTGAGAGCTTTGCCGCCGACGTGGCCCATGAACTCAAGAACCCGCTGACATCGCTTCGCAGCGCCGCTGAAACCCTGCCGAAGGTCAAAACCGAGGAATCGCGCCAGCGTCTCATGGATATCATTGGTGAGGATGTGCAGCGGCTTGACCGCCTCATTTCCGATATTTCCAACGCCTCGCGTCTGGACGCGGAGCTGACGCGCGAGGACGCGGAGCCGGTGGATGTCATCCATATGCTCAACACCATTATTCCGGCCTTCACCCAATCCATGCGCGGACAGTCGAGAAAAATCGTCCTCGATATACCTGAGAGCAATCCACGCCGCCCCAACCGCTACATGGTCATTGGCCATGACAGCCGCCTGGGTCAGGTCATCATCAATTTGCTCGACAATGCGGTCTCCTTTTCTCCCAAGCGCGGCACGGTGTCGGTGTCGGCGCGGCGCATTGGCGGGGAAGTTGAAATTACTGTCGCGGACCAGGGACCTGGCATTCCGCCGGACAATCTGGATCGTATCTTTGATCGTTTTTATACTGACCGTCCCGGAGAGGATGCGTTTGGGAAGAATTCCGGCCTCGGCCTCAATATCTCGCAACAAATCGTGACCGCTCATGGCGGCAAGATATGGGTGGAAAACCTTATCGGCACTACCCCCGGCCGCAAGGGAAAAGGCCGTGGTAGTAAGCCCCGCGGAGCCCGTTTCACCATCCGGCTGCCAGCGGCCGTGGTGAAAAGGGCCTGATATGCTGGCGGCTGATGGATGTGCCGGAAGCCTGCTCGTTCACGGCACCTGTGTTTCCATATCCAGCTCTGATGGGGAAGTGAAAGCGGCACTCCTGAGGGGGGCGCCCGGCTCGGGCAAATCTGACCTGGCGCTGCGGTTTATCTCTCGTTTCGGCGATGATGGGCCATTGGGGGGGGATGCAAATCTCATAGCGGACGATCAGGTGCTTGTGTCCCGGGAAGGTGATTCACTTCTCGCCCGCTCACCCGGCACAATCGCCGGTCGTCTCGAGGTGCGCGGGGTGGGCATTATTGAAGTGGACCATTGCGCGTCCGCACCTCTTGCCGTGATTGTAGACCTGGTTGATGCGGAGGAAGTGCCGCGTCTGCCGCCCGATCCGCTGCCTTGCGAGGACGTGCTTGGAGTTTGCGTGCCGCAACTTAAATTGAACCCGTTTGAGCTCTCAAGCCCTGTCAAACTGAAGCTGGCCCTGACGGGCAGGCTTTGAAAACAGGGTTTTATTCACCGTTCACGGCACCATGCCGCTTGCGTTGGACGCAGTGCGAAGACAAGGTGAGGATATGCCCCATACTTACACAAAGCGGAGGCATGACAGGAGTTCAGATGTGCGCAGTTGAGGGGGAAGTAGAATGATCGGACTTGTGATTGTGACCCATGGGGATCTCGCGCAGGAATTTTTAGCCGCGCTTGAGCATGTCCACGGGCCTCAGGAGCAGGTGGTTGCATTGTCCATTGGTCCCAATGACGACATGGAAACCCGTCGCGCCGAAATTGTTGAGGCGGTAAACAGCGTTGATAGCGGCAAGGGTGCTATCCTGCTGACCGATATGTTCGGAGGCACACCGTCTAATCTGGCTATTTCCGTCATGGAACAGGCCAAAGTTGAGGTTATCGCAGGGGTAAATCTACCGATGCTTATCAAGCTGGCCAGCATTCGCGGGGAAAGTGAATTGGACCAGGCCATCTCGGAGGCACAGGATGCCGGACGTAAATACATTTCGGTCGCGAGCAAGATCCTGAACGAGAAGTGAGCCGGTCATCGTGGAGGAGGGGGACAAACTGCAGGACGGGCAATCCGCCACGCATTGCTTTGACGAGGTTGTCATTTCCAATATCAAGGGGTTGCATGCGCGTGCCTCGGCGAAATTCGTGAAATGCGCGGAAAAATATGACGCCAAGGTGCAGGTGGTCCGTGACGGTCAAACAGTACTGGGGACCTCCATCATGGGGCTGATGATGCTGGCTGCCGCACAGGGCAACGCAATCCTGATTGAGTGCGAAGGCAAGCAGGCGCACGAGGCACTGGAGGCGCTGCTTACGCTCGTCAAGGACGGTTTTAACGAGGATGATTAGCTGGTGATACGCAGCTTGTTGATCTCACCTGCAATCGCCTCGAAAACGGCAACCAGCGCGTCGCCATCATCGATATTGAACGCCCGCGATGGTGAACTCGCACACCCTTCCAGGAGCGCCAGCGTGTCCGGATCAGATATATCGAAGGCAATTGTATAAACCAGAATGTCCTGCGCCTTGACATTGGTGCAGGCCTCGCTGGTTTTTTCGTTCATCGCCGTCACCAGGGCGGAGCTGGAGCTGGTTGGGCTGCGCAGCCGGCCATTCTTGGCAAAACCGAAGGCTGAGTAGCGCGACATGTTCTGGTTTGACATCCCGTAGTGGGTGTTGGCGCCATCGGTCATGATAATCATGACCTTGCGGTTTTCGTCATCATCATAGGCGCGTCCTTCGGTGAAGGGCTCTGCGGGTGAGAGTGTACGCCAGCCCCACATAACGCCTTCCATGATATTGGTCGCGCCAGAGGCAATCATATTATTGATGGCGCTGGTCACGGTTGATTCCGTGGCGGTCAGAGGCGTGATTGCCCGCGAAGTGCACATATAGTTCGGACCGGAGCCGCTTGGCGTCTCATTTTTATATTTGCACCCTCTTTCCTGCGCCGTTAGTTCATTTGAAGTGCTATTTTTACAGCTGCCGCCGTCATCGTCGAGATAGCTATTATAATAGGTTGCCCAACCGTCCGGCTCATCAGGGGCGAATGTGGGAACGAAATAGCTGTCACCGCCACCTGAACCGGCGACAGAGTCGTCTGTGTCATGAGGTGAGGGCCGAACCTCGACACAGCCTCCCCAACTCGTGCCGTTCATACGGTTTAGCAGCGTCCATCGCGTGAGGGAGTTGTTTTTGATATTCTCAGTGTGAATTGAAGACTGGCCCGTGGTGTCCATCCAGGACGCATTAGAATATCCCGTACCGACATTGACCGATGCCGCAAATGGCACAAGGCCGACTTTCACATAATCAGGAATGGTAGTGGAATCGTACAAAATTTCAGTCAGACTACCGGCCGCGTCTTTCAAAGAAGTGAGTTTCGAGCCGCCCATCGAACCTGAATTGTCGAGCACCATAACAACCTCGACCTTGCCATTCGGCAGCTTGACGGCACTGGTTGTGGCGACCGGGAAGTAGTCATAGCCCATCACGCCAAGCACATAGGTATCGACATTCATATTCGCCGTGGCGAGGACCGTCTTGGCAGTGGTGTCGATGTTAAAATTTGAGGAATAGGATGGAAAACCGGTCCCGAGATTGGCCGCCATGACTTTCGCAGCCGCGGTCTGGGCCTCGGATTCAGATTGGCCCATATCGATTGCCCGTCCAGCAGTCAAAGCGGCGGAGTCGAGTGCACTTTGAAGCTTGGCTCTGTTCCGGTAGGCGTTGGCGTAGTCGATGGCGCCGCCAATAAAGCCGAGCATCGGGATCAGGGTCAGGCCAAACAGCAGTATAACCGCCCCGCTACGATCGGCACTGAAGTTGCGCGTCAGTCTGGTTACGCGTCTACAGGCTTTGGAATATAAGCGGGTCAAGTTTTCCAGAGTTGAAGATTTTGCGGCCATGGCTTTGAAACTCTTTACTGAAATCAATGAGTTTGATGGTTTAACGCCGCTTTGTCTGGGACCACAGATCAGCGCAGGGTACAATTTGACCACATACGGATTTCGATTCAGTTACCCGATGTCAAAAATTTTCATTGATTTTTTAAGAGTTTGATAGGGATAACACTGCAGCCGATACAAAGATATAATGATTTCTTTATATCCCTGTTGCGTCAGGCCGGACGCTGGGCTAAGAGATGCGCTTCCAACAGTGAGCTTGCCGTGTCTGAAACTCCGGCAGCCGTTATATCTAAAGGGCATGAACAATGGACTACAAAGTCGCTGACATTTCGCTTGCAGATTATGGACGCAAGGAAATTGATATCGCAGAAACTGAAATGCCGGGACTTATGTCCTTACGCGAGGAGTATGGAGACAAGAAACCTCTTAAAGGGGCGCGGATTGCCGGCTCCCTGCACATGACGATCCAGACGGCGGCGCTCATTGAGACGCTCACCGCTCTTGGGGCAGAGGTGCGCTGGGCCTCGTGCAACATTTTTTCAACCCAGGACCACGCCGCGGCGGCAATTGCGGAAACCGGCGTGCCGGTGTTCGCGGTCAAAGGCGAAACACTGGAAGAATACTGGGATTACGCCGACAGGATTTTCCTGTTTGAGGATGGTTGCAACATGATCCTCGACGATGGCGGCGACGCAACCATGTATATTATTATCGGTGCGCGGGTCGAAGCCGGGGAGACCGATCTCATTGAAACTCCCGAAACCGAAGAAGAAGAATATTTTTTCGTCCAGATCAAGAAACGCATGGCTTCCGATCCAGGCTGGTTCACCGCCCAGCGCGACAAGATCAAAGGCGTGAGCGAGGAAACCACCACTGGCGTCCATCGCCTCTACCAGCTGGTTGAAAAGGGACTGCTGCCCTTCCCGGCATTCAACGTCAATGACAGCGTTACCAAGTCCAAGTTCGACAATAAATATGGTTGTAAGGAATCCCTCGTGGACGGTATTCGCCGCGCCACCGACACGATGATGGCTGGCAAGGTCGCGGTCGTGTGTGGTTATGGCGATGTTGGCAAGGGCTCGGCCCTTTCACTTAAGGGCGCAGGTGCCCGGGTAAAGGTGACCGAAGTTGACCCCATCTGTGCGTTGCAGGCTTCCATGGACGGCTTTGAAGTGGTCACGCTGGAAGAAGCAGCCCCGACGGCAGACATTTTTATTACAACCACCGGCAACAAGGACGTCATCAAGCTCGACGATATGCGGGCCATGAAGGACATGGCGATCGTGGGGAATATCGGCCATTTCGATAATGAAATTCAGGTGGCGCAACTCAAGAACTTTAAATGGATCAATATCAAGCCGCAGGTGGATATGATTGAGTTCCCTGACGGCAAGCGCATGATCCTGCTGTCTGAAGGGCGTTTGCTCAATCTGGGTAATGCAACCGGACATCCAAGCTTCGTTATGAGCGCCTCCTTCACCAACCAGGTACTGGCGCAGATCGAGTTGTGGACCAAGGGTGATGACTACAAGAACGAGGTTTACGTGCTGCCAAAGCACCTGGATGAAAAAGTTGCGCGGCTTCATCTCGACAAGCTCGGCGTCAGCCTGACAGAGCTTTCCGACGAGCAGGCGGATTATATCGGTGTGAAAACCGAAGGTCCTTACAAACCCGAGCATTACCGTTATTAGGGATACTCTGTGCCCGGTTCGTGCGGGCTATAAAAGATGGCGGCGAAAAATTCGCCGCCATCTTTTATTGAGATATTGCAATTCTGGTATGAGCCTTAAGCCGCAGCGACGTCCTTAAGGAATTCATCCACTACGCCTTGCAGCTTCTCGGCATTACTCGATACAACCTGCGAGGCCGTGAGCACCTCATCGGCAGATTTCTGACTCTCATCCGCTGCCTGGCTGACGCCGGTGATATTCTGGGAGACCTCGTTCGAACCGGCCGCTGCCTGCTGCACATTGTTCGCAATTTCCGATGTTGAGGCACCCTGCTCTTCAACCGCCGCGGCAATGGCCTCGGTCGCAGTAGAGACTTCCGTCATGGTCTCGGCAATGCCGCGAATGGCCTCGACCGAGCAGTCAGTCTCGCGCTGGACATTGGTGATCTGATCCGAGATGGCCTCGGTGGCTTTCGCTGTTTGCGTCGCCAGTTCCTTCACCTCTGATGCCACGACCGCGAACCCCTTGCCGGCCTCGCCTGCGCGTGCAGCCTCGATTGTGGCGTTCAGTGCCAGCAGGTTGGTCTGCTCGGCGATGTCCTGAATGAGCGAGATCACTTCACCGATCTTCTGTGCGGCTTCCGAAAGTCCCGTAATCCTGGCATCGGTTTCGGTTGTCGCATGGCTTGCTTTGTCTACGACATCCTTAGTCTGGATGATCTGGCGTGAAATTTCACTTGTGGAGGAAGACAGCTCTTCAGCAGCAGCAGCCACGGCCTGAACGTTGGCCGAGGCCTCCTCGGATGCCGCAGCAACGCTGCTGGCCTGGGAGGTCGTTTGCGTTGAAATCGAAGATAATGACTTGGCTGTGGTTTCCATCTCAGTTGTATTGGTGGAAACGGTCTGAAGAACATTCTGCACGACCTCGCGGAACGAGCTGATCAGGTCTTCAACCCGCTTCTGCCGGTCAGCGCGCTTCTCCTGCTCAACATGGCTTTCCGACATCAGCTTTTCGCGCTCGATTGCATTGTCCTTGAAGACCTGAACGGCGCTGGCCATCTGGCCGATCTCATCCTGGCGCTTAAGACCCTGAACCTCGACGGTATTGTCGCCCTCGGACAGGCGTTTCATAACGCCGACTGAGTTCAACAGCGGCCCGGTAACTGACTTGACGCCAAGGATTGTTATCAGGGTCAGGATGATACAGATGATAATAGCAGCGACTATCATCTTGTTGGCAATAGCATTGCCAGCTGCGAGTTGCGGTGTGATCACGCTCGCGACCTCGAGCACGCCGCGGACATCGCCAAGCTTCCAGTCGGTTTTGGGCGAGGCTGGTTTCGAGTTGTGGCAGGACACGCAGCCCTTGGCCACCATCTTGTCGGAAACAGCTACGCGGACGACTTCCTTGCCGTTGATAGTTTGCTGTTTTGAATAGACCTTGTCCGGGTTAGCGGTCAGGAAAGCCCAGGCCTTGCTTTGAAAATCATCCAGTTTGCGGTCTTTGCGGTTGGGCCAGGGAAAGCCGCTATAGAGATTGACTTTCATGTCCTTCTTCGCCAGCAGCTTGGAGACATCATGGATGAAGGTGGCGGGAAGCGGAACACTGTTCGCTTCGTTTTTGTGATTGACTGATGGTTTGAGATCTTTCGATTTCACCACTTTCTTAATGACATTCTTGGTGTAGTAGCCACGAATGGTCTTGAACTGGTCGGCAATTTGCTGCCCCTGACGGGTTGCTTCGTTCATGGCGTTTTCTGCCATGATTTTCGGCACCAAAATGGCAATGGCCGTGACACATAAAATAATGGCTATGGGTACGGGCAAAATAAGCCGCCAGGACAGGCTTTTGCCGCCCATACCGGCGAAACGAGCGATGATTGAACCGAGATTGCTGCTCTTTTGAGCTTTCGTCATAACGTACCCCATTTAGGTGAGATGGTGGCACGCCTCCCATTGGTGAGAGTGCTCTATTTTCATTAACCTTCTCGTAACTCGCTAAGGTTGCAAGTATACACCAATAGCGGGAAAATATACTGCTTGTGCAGAATAAATACACCTGAAAACCTAGAATAGTAGATTTGAATTTCTACTGGTCTGGATACCATATTTCCAGGCCCGGACCGTGACAGGAATTTTCTCCGGAATACTCAACGGGTGTGGGCATAGCCGGGCGATATGGGTAATCTGCAAGTGATTCGCCCGATGAGACCGGTCCATGCACGACTGTAAGAAAGTGTTTGCTGCGTGGCGTAAGACGTGTGCAGACCAAACGGGGGTTGGCTTGGAGCGAGGGAATGCTTGCCGGTATTTGGCTGAAGACTATTTTGAGGTTGCGAAGCCTGTTTTTTCTGCTCGCTGTGGCGGCATTTCCCTGTGCTGTGGCGGCAAACCCGCTTGAGCTTATTGCGGACTTCGGGTTTGATGCCCGTTCATTCCTCCTGGTTGGAATTTTTGCCGGAAGCATGGTGTTTGCCGTCTTTGCCGGGGGACTTTTCCTGCGTGCCGCGAGACGTGCGGGCAAGGCGGAAAAACTGGCGCGCGAAAGAGCGGAAAATCTCGATGGCGAGCGGGCTTCCATCCGTTCGCTAATTGCCGCGGAACCGCAAGTATTACTGCGGTGGGAGCTGGATGGCCCACCTGAACTTGCGGCTGCCACACTGGATGCGGAACTTGGCGTACCTTCGAAGGCCGAGGAGGTCGTACGCTACGCCGCGTGGCTGGAGCGCAATTCAGCTTGCGAATTGGAAGAGCGTATATCCTGCCTGCATGAGGCAGGTGAAAGTTTTGCGCATCTTGTTGAAACGGCATCGGGCAAGCAGCTTGAAGCGATAGGACGCGCCTCTGCGAGCGGGGCCATATTAAAAATCCGTGATATTTCGGGCGACCGTAAGGAGATGGCGGTGCTGGGAAATGAGCGAAAGCAGCTCAGCCACGACATTGACGTCACTCGCTCGCTCTATAATGCCCTTCCCATGCCGGTCTGGTTCCGCAATTCAAATGGCCAACTCGACTGGGTAAACCGTGCCTATGCGCGCGCTGTCGATGCGGCAGACTCGGAGGAAGTGTGCGAGCAGCAAATCGAGTTTCTGAGTATGCGCCAGCGCACCGAAACACAGCAGGCTTTCGAGGAGGGTAAGAACCACAGCCGGCGCATCCATGCCATCGTCTCGGGAGAGCGCAAGGCGTTCGACGTAATCGCGCTTCCCTTTGGCCCGGCCAGCGCCGGCATTGCAATTGACGTAGCTGCGCTGGAGGTGGCGGAAAGCGCCCTGTCCCGACATATTGAAGACCATACACGCACCCTTGATCGTATCGCCACGGCCGTCGCCATCTTCACGCCGGACCAGCGTCTGCAATATTACAATCAGGCATTCATGGATTTGTGGAAGCTGGATGAAGCCTGGCTTGAGGCAGGGCCCGGTGAAGGTGAAATACTCGATACGTTGCGCCAGCGCCGCTGCCTCCCCGAGGAGGCCGATTATCGCTCATGGAAACAGAAGCACCTGGGCCGCTACGAAACGACGTCTTCGCATGATGATCGCTGGCACTTGCCGGATGGGCGCACCATCCACGTGGTTGCCAATCATGTTGCCGATGGCAGCACCACATATCTATATGAGAATATCACCGAGCAACTTGCGCTCAAAAGCCGGTACAACGCGCTCATCCTGGTGCAGAAGGAAACCCTCGACCATCTGCGGGAAGGCGTGGCCGTGTTCGGGACAGATGGCCGTCTCAAGCTGTTCAATCCTTCCTTCGCCAGCATCTGGAAGCTGAATGTTGAGGCGCTGAAGGACGAGCCGCATATTGATGAGGTTATCGGCTGGTGCCGCGTGCTGCTTGATGACGATGCGGCCTGGGATGAAGTAAAGCGCGCCATTACCAGCATCGACGATGAACGCGAGCCGCTTGAGGGGCATCTGGGTCGTCCCGATGGCTCGATGCTCGCCTATGCCGGCACGCCGCTTCCCGATGGCGCGACCCTGCTCACCTATGTCGACATTACCGATAGCAAACGTGTCGAGCATGCGCTGATTGAGCGCAACGAAGCGCTGGTAGCCGGAGACCGGCTGAAGAGCGCTTTCATCTCACACGTATCCTATGAGTTGCGTACACCGCTCACCAACATCATCGGATTTTCCGAGCTTCTCACCAGCCCGGCCACGGGCCCGTTAAACGAGCGGCAGCGCGACTATCTTGGTGACATCCAGACGTCATCGGATTCACTGCTCACCATTATCAATGATATTTTGGATCTGGCGACGATCGACGCCGGTTCGCTCGAGCTCTCAATTGCTCCGGTCAAGGCTGAAGAGGTGATCGAGGCGGCGGTGGTGGGTGTGCGTGAGCGTCTCAAGCACGGCGCCCTGGAATTGAGTGTGAAGGTGGGCGAAGATGCGAAGGAATTCACAGCGGATGGCAAACGGATGACGCAGGTGCTTTTTAACCTGTTGTCCAATGCCATTGGTTTTTCAGAGTCCGGCGGAAGCATCATTGTTGAGTGCCGTCGTGAAGAGAACATGATTGCCATCTCGGTCGAAGACAAGGGACGCGGAATTCCAGAGGACTATCAGGAGAGTGCTTTCGACCGCTTCGAGACCCGTCCGCAAGGATCGCGCCATCGTGGTGCGGGTCTTGGCCTGACCATCGTGAAAAACCTTGTGGAACTGCATGGCGGTACGGTTTCTCTGGCCTCGGCGCCGGGCGCCGGCACCACCGTGACCGTTCGCCTGCCGGTCAGGGATGCCCATACGCAAACTGCTCCAGCACTTGATCCGCCGCTCGGCAACGTGGCGGAACAGGGCGCGCCGCCAATCCCGCCCGCCGCCGCAACCGGATGAGCGGTCCCTGGGTCATCCAGGACGCGGGCCTCGAGGATGTCCTCAAGCTGGCTGCATTTATCGCACTGGGGCTGAAGCCGGGCGATGTGGTCGCTCTGAATGGCGAGTTGGGCGCGGGTAAAACGACTTTTGCACGCGCGGTGATCCTTTCATTGCTTGACCAGGATCAGGAAGACATTCCCAGCCCGACCTTTGCGCTTGTCCAGAGTTACGATCATGCGCGTCTGCCGCTCGCGCATATTGATTGCTACCGGATGATCGGTGCGGACGAGATGCAGGAAATTGGTCTCGATGATATTCTGACGCGTGGGGCGGCGTTGATCGAATGGGCTGAAAGAGTCGAAACCGAGCTTCCCGAAGACCGGCTGGAGATCGCCATTGCCGATGGCGCACGCGAAGACGCCCGAACGCTCACCCTCGTCGGGCGGGGATTGTGGCAGGCGCGACTTGTGCGGATAAAGGCCATGATCGAATTTTGCGAAGGCTCGCCATGGGCCGCCGCCAAGCCTGTATTCCTGCAAGGCGATGCTTCATCACGCGCCTATGCACGGTTGCACATGGATGATGAGACGGCAATCTTGATGGATTCGCCCTCCCGACCAGACGGCCCACCGGTACGCGATGGAAAGTCCTACAGCACGCTTGTGCATCTGGCGGAGGATGTGAAGCCCTTTGTTGCCGTTGCAAATGCACTTGAACAGGCAGGGCTGACTGTACCGCGCATCCTGTCCCATGATCTGGAAAAGGGCTTTCTCGTCTGTGAGGATCTGGGTGACCGAGTGTTCACCTCCGAACCTGGCGAGGACCCGTCGCTGGAAGAGCTGTATCTCGCTGCCACCGATGTGCTCGTAGCCTTGCGCGGGTTCGTGCCGGAAGAGCCGTTAGCCCTGCCGGATGGCAGCTCGCATACAGTTCCCGGTTTCAGCAGGGAGGTAATGGAGATTGAAGCGGAGCTTATTCTCGACTGGTTCTACCTGGCCATACATGATGCTGATTGCCCCGATAAAGTCCGCTCGGATTTCCTCACTGCCTTTAGCGGCCTCTTCCCTCTGGTCGAAAGCTGTGACGAGGCGTGGGTGCTGCGGGATTACCATTCCCCGAACCTTTTGTGGCTGCCCGAAGGTGAGGGGCTTGTACGTGTCGGAGTGATTGATTTTCAGGACGCGCTCATCGGCCACGCAGCCTATGATCTTGTTTCGCTGCTGCAGGATGCACGGCGTGATATCGCGGGCGATCTTGAAGGGCGTTTATACGCCCACTACTGTGAGACCCGGGCGCGGGTCGATTCGAAATTTGACGCACAAGACTTTTCCGCAGCCTATGCCCTGCTTGGCGCGCAGCGCAACTCGAAAATACTCGGCATTTTCGCACGGCTGGCGAAACGGGATGGAAAGCATGGCTATCTCGCCCATATACCCCGCGTATCCGCTTATCTGGAGCGCAATCTTGCCCATCCCGAACTCGGGTCATTGCGTACGTGGTTTGATGAGCATTTGCCTCGCGAACTGCGTCTCAAGCCCCTCGGCATCTGAATCGTCTCGGCAGGTGGCGGTGTGAGCGTGAAGAGTGCCATGGTGCTGGCTGCCGGTCTGGGAACGCGGATGCGCCCTCTCACGGGTGCTGTCCCCAAGCCGCTGGTGCCGCTTGCGGGCAAGCCGCTGCTCGATCATGTGCTCGACCGGCTGAGTTCGGCCGGCATTGAGAAGGCCGTGGTCAATGTGCATTACATGGCGGAACAGATCGAGGCGCATCTAAAGGATCGATCCGCGCCGCGTATTATGATCTCCGATGAACGCGATGTGCTGCTGGACACGGGCGGCGGCGTTGCCAGGGCGCTGCCGAAGCTGGGAGAAGGACCATTCTTCATCCACAACTCAGACTCGGTCTGGATCGAAGGCGCAACGCCGTGTCTTGAACAAATGGCAGCGGCCTGGGATCCGGACATCATGGACACGTTGTTGCTGCTCGCGCCAATCACCACCACGCTTGGCTATGACGGGCGCGGTGATTTCCATATGAATGATGCGGGTGTCGTCCGCAGACCAGACCAGGGAGAGGTTGTGCCATTCGTTTTTACCGGCGTATCGATTGCCAACGCGCGTCTCTTCGAAGAGTGCCCGGAAGGTAAATTCTCGCTCAACATCCTGTGGGACAGGGCGATTGCTTCCAGCCGTGTTCACGGCGTGTGCCATGAAGGCATCTGGATGCATGTGGGCACGCCGGAGGCCGTACGAGAGGCCGGGGAGCGGTTGCGTCATGAGCAAGGATAGGACGGAGACCGCGCGGCTTTACACGGTAGCATCTGACGCTCCTTTTCTTGATACGCTGGCGAGCGCCATTCTAGGCGGAGATTTGCCGATGGCCGGTGGCGCAGTGCCCGGCAAGCTTGATCTGACCCGTTGGACCATCCTGCTTCCCACCCGCCGCGCTGCACGCGCCTTAAGCGAGGCGTTCCTGCGCATCTCTGGCGATAGCGCGATGCTACTGCCGCGTATACGTCCGCTGGGTGATGTAGACGAGGATGCACTGGCGCTCTCCCCACACCCCGATGCAGGCCATGACTCAGAGCTGGCGCTCGCGCTCCCGCCTGCCATTGGTGCAATCGAACGGCGGCTGGCACTGACGAAGCTGATCCTGAAATGGAGCAGGCTCAACGCTGAACGCGCTGCCGATGAGGGTTACCGCATGCGCGCCACGCCGGCACAGGCGTCCAGCCTGGCGGTCCAGCTCGGGGCGCTGATGGATGAACTCGATATTGAACAGGTGGATTTGGATAAACTGTCCACACTGGTGCCTGAGCGTTTTGCCGAGCATTGGGAAAAGACCCTCGGGTTTCTTAAGATTGTCACCGAGATGTGGCCGGCCCATCTTGATGAACATGGCGTGATGTCACCCTATAAACGGCGCGACATGCTGATGGCGGCGGAAACAGCGCGCCTCATCGCCAATCCGCCGGACGCGCCGGTTGTTGCAGCCGGGTCTACCGGTACGGTTCCTGCCACGGTCGCGCTGCTGGAAGCAGTTGCGAAATTGCCCAACGGCGCGGTTGTTCTGCCGGGGCTTGATCTTGAGCTGGACGCGGACAGCTGGGCGCAAATCACTGAGCCAAATCCTCATCCAGAACATCCACAATTCGGCATGAGCCATTTTCTCACCCGGGTTGGGCTCACCCGCGCTGATGTGATGGTGCTGGGAGGGGGCGAACAAGAGGGCCGCAGGCAGCTCATCTCGCAGACCCTGCGCCCGGCGGGCACAACGCAGATGTGGCTTGGCTTTGCCCAGGTTGCTGACCGCGCCGCCATGGCGCGGGCGCTGGAGGGTGTTGCGCGGATCAATGCGCCAACCGAGCAGGATGAGGCCGAAGTGATTTCCCTCCTGCTGCGCAATGCAGCCGAGCAGCCGGGGCGAGTCGCAGCGTTGGTAACGCCGGACCGAACCCTGGCGCGCAGGGTGTCTGTGCGGCTTGAGAAGTGGGGCATGGATGTCGATGATTCCGCCGGGAAGCCACTCGATAAATCCCCGCCCGGCAGTTTCATGGATGTGCTTGGAGAAGCGGCCGGGAGCGGCTTTGCTCCGGTGCCACTCCTTGCAGTTCTCAAGCACCCGTTAACACGGCTCGGGCGCACGCCGGGAGATATGCGCCGTGCTGCACGGCATCTGGAACTCATCGCCTTCCGTCAGCCTGCCACGGGCAAAGGCCTGAAGGCTCACTTTGCGGCAGTAGAGCGTGTGCGCTCCCGGATCAGGGATGGCAAGCGCGTTCATCCCGCGCTCAAACGTTTGTCGCCCGAAAACTGGAAGGGCGTTGGTGAGCTGCTCGATGATCTGAAAAAGGCCATGCACCCGATCGCTGAATTTTTCGACAAGGCGGACAAGGACCATCCTGTAGGCGACCTGGTGCGTGCCCATGTGCTTGCCGGTGAAGCTTTTGCATGTGATGAGGGCGCTTCAAGCGCTGCCCTTTGGCGCGGTGAAGCCGGGGAAGCGCTGGCAGGACTGTTTGAAGCCCTGCTTGCGGCAGAGGGCGCCAATCTTGAAATTGCGCCGCGTGACTATCCTGAACTCTACAGGTCGTTTGTTGCCGGTGTGGCGGTGCGTCCGCGCACGCCAGCCCATCCACGCATCCATATCTGGGGTCCGCTCGAGGCGCGGCTGCAGCGCCCGGACATGGTGGTGCTCGGTGGCTTGAATGAAGGGATATGGCCGGCAACACCGGATACTGATCCCTGGCTCAGCCGGCCCATGCGCGCCGAGTTGGGACTGCCAGCGCCTGAACGGCGTATCGGGCTTGCTGCCCACGACGTCGCGCAAATGATGGGTGTAAGCGAGGTCATTCTCACACGCGCCGAAAAGGTTGGTGGCGCGCCAACCGTCCCTTCACGCTGGCTGCTGCGGCTCGACGCCGTGCTGGAAGCGCTGGATTTGAAAGATGATCTGAAGCCGAAAGAGCCGTGGCTTGCGTGGGCGCGGGCGCGTGACGCGGCAGACACAGTAGCGCCAGTTTCAGCTCCAGCTCCGTGTCCTCCTCTGGATACACGGCCCAAACGCTTGTCGGTCACGCGCATTGAAGCATGGATAGCCAATCCCTATTCCATCTTCGCGCGTGACATCCTTAAACTTCATAAGCTGGATGACCTGGCGGGTGAGCCGGGTGCAGCACTCAAGGGTACACTGGTGCATGACGCGCTGATGCGCTTCTCACAGGCGCACCCTGGCAGCCTTCCCAATGACATTGCGGCTGAACTCATGCGCCATGCCAGTGCGCTGTTTGGTGAATTTGGCGACCATGCCCGCATCGAGGCGTTCTGGCGCGGACAGTTGGGAGTGTTCGCCCGCTGGTTTGCGACCACGGAACCGGGACGGCGCGAAGGGGTCAAAGCTGTTCATGCAGAGGTTCCGGGAAAACTGGTCCTCGATGGCGTAGAGGATTTTTCCTTGTCGGCGGTGGCGGATCGTCTTGATGAGTATGAGGATGGAACGCTGGCGATCTACGACTACAAGACGGGCACTGTCCCAACCGCGAGAAATGTTGACGATATCAAAGCCCCGCAATTGTCACTCGAAGCCGTAATTGCGCAAGGAGGGGGTTTTGAAGATATCCCGGCCGCCACGGTGTCCCGCCTCGTCTATATCCGGGCACGGGGCTATGGAGAGGGCGGCGAAGAGCGCGATGCAGGTAAAAAACTTGCTCCCGATGAACTGGCAACCGACGCACTGGAGCATCTGAAAAACCTGGTCACGGCCTATGCCGATGAGGCGCAACCCTATGAGGCCCTGCGGCGAGCCAGGTTCGATTATCGCTATGACGACTATGCCCACCTGGCTCGCCTGCAGGAGTGGCAGGCTGGTGTTGAGGGGGATTAAACCCATGACCGTCGAGCAATTTAAACAGGACACTGATGCCAACCAGGCGCGCGCCTCAAACCCGCTCGTCTCTGCCTGGGTTTCGGCCAATGCGGGCACTGGCAAGACCACAGTTCTGGTCAACCGCGTTCTGCGCCTGCTGCTGCACTCTGACGAAGCCAGCGGCCAGCGCACCCGGTCTGAAACCATCCTGTGTCTCACTTACACCAAGGCGGCGGCTGCGGAGATGGAAAACAGGCTTTTCGATATCCTGTCGAGCTGGTCGGTCATGGGGGAGCCTGAGCTTGCCGGGGCACTGAAGGATTTACGCGGCAGGCCGGCCAGTCCACTGGACATGACGTGCGCCCGCACCCTGTTTGCCACCACGCTCGATACCAAAGGCGGACTGAAAATCCACACCATCCATGCCTTCTGTGAGCGGTTGTTGCACCGCTTCCCGTTGGAGGCTGGTGTGCAGGCGGATTTCAAGGTGCTGGAAGATGCTGAGCGCCGTGTTCTGCGTGATGCGGCCATTGACACGGTGCTGACAAAAGCTTGCGTCGATCAGGGCGCGCCACTTGGCCAGGCGCTTCAGGAGGTGATCGCGGCGACCGGCGAGGAACGGTTCCGCGAGATTATCGAAGTGACGCTGGGGCGCCAGGAGGAGCTGCGTCAGATGACGCGCTTTGGCGATAGTTTCGACTCCCTGGGCAAGGCAGAGCGTCATTCAGTTGCGCTGGCGCTCAATGCAGGTGCAGACAGGAGTGATGCAGAGCTTTGGCAAGAGATGGCGGATGCCCTGAGCGACACGCAGATTGATGCTGCCTTGAAGGAAATTCCAACTGACAAGATGACAGAAAAGAACCTGCTCGATGCTTTTGCAAAAGCCAGGGCCGCAACTTTTCCCGAGATGCGCGCGCAGGCGCTGTTCGAGGCTTTTCTCACACAGGCGAAACAAAGAAGAAAATCCCTTCTCACCAAGCCGGTGAAAGAAGCCTTGCCCGAACTCGTTGCGCAAATTGAAGCGGCTCAGGAGCGCTTCGTGGAACTGGCGCGAGAACAGGCCGCCCGCCACATCGCTTCGTGTACGGGGGCACTACTGACACTGGCAGATAAAATCATCGGTGAATATGAACGGCGCAAGGATGCGCGGGCGGTCCTCGACTATGACGACCTCATTGTGAAGTCCGTGCGGCTGCTGGGATCATCTCCTGCCGCCCAGTGGGTGCTTTACAAGCTCGACTATGGCATCGACCATATCCTGGTGGATGAGGCGCAGGACACGAGCCCGGTCCAGTGGAAAGTTATCGATGCCCTGGCAAACGAGTTCTTCTCAGGCGAGGGTGCTCAAGCCACGGCGCGCACCCTGTTCGCGGTGGGCGATGAAAAGCAGTCAATCTATTCCTTCCAGGGCGCGGACCCTGCCTCTTTCGCAGTGCAAGGCACGGTGTTTCAAAAAGCGGCTCAAGGGGCCGGGCGTCCATGGGAGCGTGTTCCGCTCACGGTATCCTTCCGCTCGACAGAGCCGGTACTGAATGCGGTTGATGACGTGTTTGCCAGGGAAGGCGCGCGTGACGGGGTGACATGGGCGGGGGTTCCGGTTGTCCACCAGGCGGTGCGCTCCGGCCAGGCAGGGCTGGTGGAGCTCTGGGAGATCGAGGAGCCTGAAGAGCAGGAAGACATTCACCCGATGCGCCCCCATTTCGAGACGCACGTGGGGGCACATGCCCGCGACCGGCTGGTTGAGCGCATCGCCAATACGATCAGGCACTGGCTCGACAGTGGCGAAAAGCTTGAGGCGCGTAACAGGGCGGTACGGCCGGGCGACATTCTAATCCTGGTGCGCTCACGCGATGAATTTGTGAGAAAGCTCATCCGGGCGCTCAAGGGACGTGACATTCCCGTCGCCGGGGCGGACCGCATGACACTGACGGAGCAGCTGGCGGTGATGGACCTGATGGCTATCGGCGACTTCGTGCTGATGCCCGACGACGATCTCAATCTCGCCACCATCCTCAAAAGCCCGCTGATAGGCCTTGATGACGATGATCTGTTTGCCTTGGCCTATGACCGCCCTGGCGCACTTTGGAATTCCCTACGGGACAAGGCTGGGGCGAATGAGCGCTATGGCGGTGCGGTTGCACGTCTCAAGGACTGGCTTGCACGGGCTGACACTAAGCCGCCCTACGAATTTTTTGCCGGGCTGCTGGAAGAGGGGCAGATGAAGTTGCGCCTGGCGCTGATTGCCCGTCTTGGCGCGGATGCGGGAGACGCCATCGACGAGTTCCTCAACATGGCGCTTGATTATGAACGCATAGCCTCCCCTTCACTGCAGGGCTTCCTCGACTGGATGCGCAAGGGAGACGCGCAGGTAAAGCGCGACATGGAACAGGGGCGCGACGAGGTGCGGATCATGACCGCCCACGGCGCCAAGGGACTGGAAGCCAATATCGTTATTCTGCCCGATACCTGTAAGGGCCCATCGAGCGGGGGCGGTTCAAAGCCGAAATTGTTGCCTCTGCCGCGCGCATCAGCGCCACCCGGCGCGCCGGATCATCTCGTGTGGGTGCCGTCGGGAACCATGCCGCTGGAGGCCATTGAGGAGGCCAGGGGCGTGATGAAGCAGGCTGAGCGCGAGGAGCACAACCGGTTGCTCTACGTGGCCATGACGCGTGCGCGTGACCGTCTTTACGTGGCTGGATGGAGGGGCGCGAACGCACAGCCACAAGAGTGCTGGCATAACCTCGTAAGCGTGGGTCTTGAGGGATTGGCAATACCTGCAACAGGCTCGATTGGCGAGAGCGTGCTTCGTTACGAGAGTGCACAAACGGCAAACCCGAAAGATGCGGTAGAAGAGGCGGGCGGCCTGACCGCGCCCGAAACATTGCCTGGTTGGGCGCGGACCAATGCTGCCCATGAGATGCCGGCCACATTGCCGCTCACGCCGTCTGCGATCGCGGCAGAACCCGGCGGGTCAGGTCTTCAGCTGTCCGAAGCCGACGTGGTTCCGCCGCTGGAGCGGGGTGATCCCGCCCGTTTCCTGCGCGGCAATATCGTTCATGCCTTGCTGGAGCATTTACCGGGCATTGCCAGTGAAAAGAGGAGCGAGAGAGCGCAAGCCTATGTTGCGGCGCGCGGAGACGCGTTTGAAACGGGCCAGCGCAAGGCGATTGTGAATGAGACATTGGCCATTTTATCGCACGGGGAATTCGCTCCCATATTCGGACCGGACAGCCAGGCAGAGGTGCCAATTGTCGCCAGGATCAAGCGTAAGGACGGCCCGGACATCGAACTTTCCGGGCAAATTGACCGGCTTGTGGAGCTTGATGACGAAGTGTTGATTGTCGATTACAAGACCAACCGCCCGCCTCCTCAGACGCCGGAGGAGGTAGCGCCCCTGTATCGCAGGCAGCTTGCAGCCTACCGTATGGCGCTTTCCCAGGTATTTCCCGGGAAACGCATCCGCACGGCCCTTTTGTGGACAGATGTGCCGGATCTCATGCTGATGCCGGATGAATTGCTTGACGAGGCGGCGGCGATACTCACAGCCATCTAACCATCCCTATTTATTTGTACTAATGCTTTGCTGTTTGAGGACCCCTTGACGCTTCGAGGTCGCGCACCTACGTTCCGGTCAAATTCTGACGGGACGGATTGAGTCCGGCCCTGAGATCACAGGAGATGCAAACATGTCTAGCTCAGATGTTTCCGACGATACATTCGAGGACGAAGTCCTTAAGTCATCGACCCCGGTTGTGGTCGATTTCTGGGCAGAATGGTGTGGACCTTGCAAACAAATCTCACCCGCACTCGAAGAGATCGCAGCCGAGTTGAACGGCAAGGTCAAGATTGCCAAGATCAATATTGACGAGAATCCCAGCACGCCGGGTAAATACGGCATTCGCGCGATCCCGACCCTCATCCTGTTCAAGGATGGCGAAGTGTCGTCAACACAGATGGGCGCGCATCCCAAGGGCAAGCTGATGGACTGGATTAACGATTCCATCTCCTGAACAGACTGTTCAAAGAGTTTTGAGGCAAGCCCCGGCGTTCACGCGCCGGGGTTTTTCTTTTCCAGCAACTCCAGCACCTGGCCCGCAAGGTAAAGCGAACCACAAATGAGGATGCGGACCGGGCCGTGCGTGCGCGCATGACTGGCTTCAAGCGCTCGAACCAGTCCTTGTTCGGCATATGTATCGAGGCCGGCGTCAACGGCAATCCGCGCCAGCTCGCCCACGTCATACGCCTTTTCTTTTCCGGCGACCGGGATTGTGGCCGCCCATTGGGCCAGCCCGCTGAAATGCTGAAAAAACCCCGAGGCATCCTTGCCCGTCATCATGCCGCAAATGAGATGCAGAGGCACGGGCACCCGTTCCTCCATCTCCGCCATAGATTGCGCCAGGGCTTGTGCCGCGGAGGCATTATGTCCGCCGTCGAGCCAGATCTCTGACCCCTCCGCAACATGGGATTTCAGAATACTGTCCGTGATGTTCTGCAGCCGGGCTGGCCAGCGGGCCGATTTCAGCCCGGCAGAAAGCGCGTCTGAGCCAATCTTCTCACCTGCCAGCGCATGCATGGCAGCTAGTGCTGTTCCTGCATTGTCGATCTGATGGCGCCCAGGCAGGCGCGGTAGCGGCAGGTCGAGCAGGCTGGTGTCAGTCTGGAACACGAGGCGGCCCTGCTGTTCAAAAACATCCCAGTTTTGTCCATGGACAATGAGAGGGGCGTCCAACCCATCCGCGCGGGCTTCAATGACCCGAAGGGCTTCCTGCTCCTGGCGCGCGACGATGCAGGGCACGCCGCGTTTCAGAATGCCGGATTTCTCATAGGCGATTTTCGTCAGGTCGGATCCCAGATACTTGTCATGATCAAGTGATATGGAGGTGATGATAGTAAGCGCGGGCGTGTCCACTACATTGGTGGCGTCCAGACGCCCGCCAAGACCGGTTTCCAGCAGCACATAGTCCGCCGGTGTTTCAGAAAAGGCGAGAAAAGCGGCGGCAGTTGTGATCTCGAATAAGGTTATGGGCTCGCCCGCATTGGCTTTCTCAACGCGCAGAAGATAGGCGCATAAATCCTCTTCGGAGATTTGTTCCGCACCTCGCGGACCCGCAAGCGAGATACGCTCGTTGAAACGCACCAGGTGAGGTGAGGTGAACACATGAACTTTTTTTCCAGCCGCTTCCAGCATCGTCCTGATAAAGGCAATGGTAGATCCCTTGCCGTTGGTGCCCGCGACATGAACCACTCCCTTGAGTTGATCTTGGGGCCGGCCCAGCGCATCCAGCAGCCGCAAAACGCGGTCGAGCTCCAGGTCTATGACCTCGGGGAAGAGGTGCTCCATCCGCTCCAGTATTTCAGCACTGCTGTTGCCAGTGCGCACGGGCAGAGTGTCCCGTTGGCCGGGGGAGGGTGTGAGGGATGTCATGAGTGTGCGCTAACTCGGGACTGCATCACTCGGCTGTGGGGCGGGGGTCTTGATCATCCGAATCGTCTGGTGTGTCTTGCCCTGGCGGGAGATCATCAAAATCTGCTTCATCCACATCATTCTCAGATATTTCCTGAAGCGGGGTCTCTTCGCTATCTTCCCGGGACGGCCCCGTGGCCAGTTCTTCGTGGCGGGCTTCCATCAGAAGACGGCAAATGCGGCTCAGGGTTTCGCGCAACTGGTGGCGATGGGTGACCATGTCGATCATGCCGTGCTCCAGAAGATATTCAGAGCGCTGAAAGCCTTCAGGAAGCTTTTCGCGGATGGTCTGCTCAATCACGCGCGGGCCGGCAAAACAGATCAGCGCGCCGGGCTCGGCAATGTGGATATCACCCAACATAGCATAAGAGGCTGTGACACCACCGGTGGTTGGGTGGGTCAGCACGACGATGTATGGCAGGCCTGCTTCTTTAAGCTCCTGAACCGCAACGGTGGTTCGTGGCATCTGCATAAGTGACAGGATACCTTCCTGCATGCGTGCGCCGCCCGACGCGGCATAAAGAATAAAAGGGGTTGAACGGGAAACCGCCTCGCGAAGGCCTGTGATGATCGCTTCGCCCGCGGCACTCCCCAGCGAGCCACCCATGAACGCGAAATCCTGCGCGGCGGATACAACGGGTAAGCCGTCCAGTGTTCCGGCTCCCACCAGAACGGCATCGTACAGACCGGTCTTTGAGCGGTTGTCTTTCAGCCGGTCGGTATAGCGGCGTTCGTCACGGAACTTGAGCGGATCCTGTGCCACTTCAGGTGTTGCGATGGTCTCATACTCGCCTTCATCGAACAGGGCTTTCAGGCGCTGCTCACCGGTCATGCGCATGTGATAATCGGACCCGGGCACCACGAACTGGTTCGCTTCGAGATCCTTGTAGTGGATCATCTGCCCGCTTTCTGGACATTTGATCCAGACATTGTCCGGCACTTCGCGCTTCGCCAGGATGCGCTGGATTTTCGGGCGGACAATGTTGTTGATCCAGTTCACGGGGAGTTCCTCAATTTGGTTATTTGAATGTTATCAAGCCTATGTATGCTCTGCGGCTATTTCGCGGCAACAGTTTCGCTGCTTGTCAGCCCGTCGGCAAGGCTTCGCACAAGTTTGGTTACTTTTTCCACCGTGTCTGGTGCGCATTTTCCGGCGTCATCCAACCCACTTTCAATAATTTTTACCAGAGCTGTACCAACAACGACGCCGTCCGCGCCATCGGCAATCGCGCGTGCTTGAGCGGGGGTCTGCACACCGAAGCCGACGGCAACCGGCAATTCGGTCTGGCTCTTGATGCGCGCAACCTGGGCATGAACCTTGCTGGGATCCGGTGCTTTCGTACCGGTAATCCCGGCGATGGACACGTAATAGACAAACCCAGAAGTGTTTTGGAGGACGGTGGGCAGGCGCTTTGCGTCAGTGGTTGGTGTTGCCAGGCGGATAAAATTGAGACCCGCTTTCAGAGCAGGGATGCAAAGTTCTTCGTCTTCTTCGGGTGGGACATCCACCACGATCAGGCCGTCCACCCCGGCTTCAAGGCAGTCCTTGATGAAATCATCGACCGGGTAGATATAGATCGGATTGTAATATCCCATCAGCACCAGTGGAGTGTCATTATCTCCTTCACGGAACTCGCGGACCATTTGCAGGGTCTTCTTCATGGTCTGTCCGGCTTTAAGCGCACGCTGGGACGAAGCCTGAATGGCGGGGCCATCGGCCATCGGGTCCGAGAAGGGCATACCCATCTCAATAACGTCCGCGCCGGCTGCAGGCAGCGCCTTCAGCAGCGCAAGCGAGGTGTCATAGTCCGGATCACCGGCGGTGGTGAATGTGACAAGTGCGGCGCGGCCGTCTTTTTTCAGCGCGGCGAAGCGCGTGTCGATGCGTGTGGTCATGCTCACATCTCCACGCCGAGAAGGGCGGCGACTGCAAACACATCCTTGTCGCCGCGCCCGCACATATTCATCACCAGCAGATTGTCCGCAGGCAGCGTCGGCGCGAGCTTGGTGACATGCGCGAGTGCATGGGAGGGTTCCAGCGCGGGGATAATGCCTTCAAGCCGTGTGCAGAGCTGGAAAGCCTCCAGCGCCTCCTTGTCGGTAACGGCGACATAGTTCACGCGGCCGGTATCCCTGAGCCATGAATGTTCAGGCCCGACGCCGGGATAGTCGAGCCCGGCGGAAATCGAATGCCCCTCGATGATCTGCCCGTCGTCATCTTGCAGCAGGTAGGTTCTGTTGCCGTGCAATACGCCGGGCTTGCCGCCATTCATGGAAGCGCAATGCTCGTCCGGATTTCCCAATCCCAAACCACCGGCTTCAACGCCGAAAATCGCAATGTCCTTGTCATCCAGGAAATCGTGGAACAGGCCGATGGCGTTCGAGCCACCGCCGATGCACGCAACCAGCGTGTCGGGCAGGCGTCCTTCAGCTTCCATCATCTGGGTGCGGACTTCCTGTCCGATAATGGACTGGAAATCGCGCACCATCTCAGGGTAGGGATGAGGCCCGGCGGCGGTACCGATGATGTAAAAGGTATCATCCACATTGGCCACCCAGTCCCTGAGGGCCTCGTTCATGGCGTCCTTCAGAGTGCCTGATCCGGCAGTCACGGGGATCACTTCCGCCCCCAACAACTTCATGCGAAACACGTTGGGCGCCTGGCGCTCAATGTCTGTGCAGCCCATATATACAACGCAGGGGAGACCGAAGCGGGCTGCGACCGTGGCCACAGCCACACCGTGCTGGCCCGCGCCCGTCTCGGCGATGATGCGGCCTTTTTTCATGCGCCGCGCAAGCTGGATTTGCCCAAGGCAATTGTTGATCTTGTGGCTGCCTGTATGGTTCAGCTCATCGCGCTTGAAATAGATTTTCGCCCCGCCCAGGTGCTCGGTGAGCCGTTCAGCGTAATAGAGAGGGCTAGGGCGGCCTCCATAATGGGCCAGCAGAGATTTAAGCTCGGCATGGAACTCCGGGTCAACCTTGGCGTCCTCATAGGCCTGCTCGAGCTCGAGAATGAGCGGCATCAGCGTTTCGGCAACAAACCGTCCGCCATAGAGGCCGAAATGACCACGCTCGTCCGGGCCGGTTCGGTAACTGTTAGGGGTATCAGACATGGGGTCCCGTGCTCTTGTACTAGTTGCGCGATGCCGGCTTGGCGGCGGCAATGAATTGCCGGATCAATACAGGGTCTTTTTCTCCCGGTGCGCTTTCAACGCCCGAGGATACATCGACGATTGCCGCCCCGGTTTCCGAGATTGCTGACGCAACATTACCCGGGTTAAGACCGCCTGACAGCATAAAGCTCATCCCTCCCTTAACACCGCTGAGCGCCTGCCAGTTGAACGCCACGCCGTTGCCGCCGGGCAGGGTATCGGCCAAATCATCAGGCGCTTTGGCGTCGAAGAGAATCATGTCTGCGGCATCTTCATAAGCACCAGCCTGCGCCGCATCATCGGCAGAAGCGACTGGAATCGCCTTCATGACGGGCTTTTGTGAAAGTAGCTTTATGTGCGCCACCCGTTCGGGGCTCTCCTTCCCGTGCAACTGCAGGATATCTGGATCAACTTCATCCACAACACGGCGCACTGCGTCGTCGTCCGGGTTCACCAGCAGGGCCACTGAGCGGGCACGCCCGCGGCCAGCTTCGGCCAGCTTGTGCGCCATTCCATGGTCCACATTGCGCGGCGAGGGGCCATAGAACACCAGGCCAAAATAATCCGCGCCAGCATCAAGCGCAGCTTCAAGGGCTTCGGGCGTGCGAATACCGCAGATTTTCACCTTAGCGTTCATGGGCTTTAGCGGATTTGGAGTTTGTTGGCGCACATGCGCCACTTGTCAGCGTCAAACTAGGAGATTGGACCGAAACTGTCCATGCACCTGCGCGGTATCTTGGAGAATACGAGCAGTGGATCACTCGGCGGCCTGGGCCCTGTCCAGACGTGGCTCGTTGACGGCGGTGTGCAGTTGGCTGTTGAGTTGTTCCCTCTCGGCACGCAGCGCCCTGGTTTCCAAAGCGCGATTGCGCGCTTCTCTTCGCCATTTGCCTTGGCCGAGCCATGTTACAAAGCCGCCGAGCAGCAGGCCTGTTAACAGGGCCGCCAGCAGAAACAGAAAGAAGGGAGCATCAAGCGCCAGGAAGGGATCTTCGATCGAGAACGGGTCGAGGTTCAGCCGAACAGCATGGCGGTTGGCGAGCGCAAAGGCGACCAGCACGGCGCCAACCGGAAAAATGACAAACAACCAGACAAATTTTCTGAACACAACTCGACCCCGCACCACCTGCTACACGCAGGGTGTTACATCTCCTCCGAAGCCCCCGGTGAGGACCCGTCATACCCCCTGTTCAAGCGCTCGCGCAGCTCCTTGCCAGTCTTGAAGAAGGGAACAAACTTCTCTTCGACGAAGACGGTTTCACCGGTGCGCGGGTTGCGCCCCTGCCGTGCCGTGCGGTGTTTCACGGTGAATGCGCCAAAGCCGCGCAATTCAACCCTATCGCCCCGCGCCAGTGAGGCGATTATTTCATCAAGGATGATGTTGACGATGCGCTCGACGTCGCGCTGGTAGAGATGTGGATTTGCGGCGCCGACCCGCTGAATGAGCTCCGACTTTATCATGACGCGACCCCAGACTGCCTCACTATACGCCTATCTCTTTGCTCTTATTAGTTTTTACGGCGCTCTTAATTCCCCTGAACGTGCCAAACGGAGACCAAGCCGTCAAGCTGTACTCTCTCCAACGGGTTTCCGGGTCCGAGCAAGGCATCATGTATTGAGGGTGGTAAACCGGTCCATGCAAGGAGTTTTTGCGTCGCTTTTGAGAAAATTCCAGCAGTTTTTGATGAATTAATCTCCCAGTCGATGATTTTCAAATCTTTAGGCACCTGGCGTTTTTCTTCCAGCCAGGTTACCGCGTCATCTTCGCCGCCGAGCTGATCGATGAGTTTGTGCTGCAGAGCCTGACGTCCGGAATAAATACGCCCGTCGGTGAGACCCGGGACGCTCTGGGGATCGAGAGCACGCCGTTTGGCCACCATCCCGATGAACCAGGACTTGGCCTCCTGAACCATCTCTTTAGTGACTTCTCGCCCCTGCTCATCAAGCGGACGGAATGGCGAAGGGACGGCCTTCAGCGGCCCGCTCCTGATCTCCTCCATTTTGATGCCGAGCTTATTCAGCAACTCGGTCACTTCAGCCCATTGCAGAATGACGCCTACCGAGCCGGTGATGGAAGAGCCGTGTGCGATGATGTGATCACTGGCAATGCCCGCCATATAAGCGGCCGAGGTCGCCACTGTGGAAAATACAGCCACGACCGGCTTTTCCTTGGCCAATTTTAAAAGTGCGTTGTGCAGGGACTCGCCGCCAACCGTCGTGCCGCCGGGGCTGTTGATGCGCAGGATCACGCCCTTGACGTTCTTGGACTCTGAAATTTCCTTCAACAGGTCGTCCCGCTCCCGATCTTCCCTGATAATTCCAGAAATATCGATGCGGGCGATATGCGGCTTATAGCCGATCGAAGCAGCAATCTCATCGCTTTGCAGCGCAACCGCAGCTATCAACGCGAGTGCGCCTATGAAGGCCAACAGCCGCCACAGGGTAATGCTGCGCTTGAGCCGCCGCCGGTCGACCAGAAAATCTGCCCGAAGCGTCATCTCGCCTCACTTGGCGGATGAAATCCGCCACACCAGTTGCCGTTAAAATGAACCCTAAATCAGGCCTTGTCTGCTTCCCCGGCGTCTTTGCCATCATCCTCAGCCGGGGCTTCGGCGTCGTCTTTTGCTTTCGCCTTTGCCTTGGACTTGGCTTTTTTCGGCTCAGGCTTGTCCTCAGCTTCGGCGGCTTCATCCTCGCCGTCATCTTTGGACTTGGCTTTGGCTTTGGCCTTTTTCGGCTCAGGCTTGTCCTCAGCTTCGGCGGCTTCATCCTCACCGTCATCTTTGGACTTGGCTTTGGCTTTGGCCTTTTTTGGCTTGGCTTCTGCCTCGGCGTCCTCGTCCTCGTCGCCGTCCTTGGCCTTGTCGAGGGCAGCACCCAGGATATCGCCGAGAGATGCGCCGCTGACCGTTGAGCCATATTGTTTGACGGCTTCTTTTTCTTCGACGATCTCAAGCGCCTTGACCGAGATGGTCAGTTTGCGGGCAGCAACGTCGATCTGGGTGATAACGCCATCGACCTTTTCTCCCACGGCAAAGCGTTCAGGACGCTGCTCTGAGCGCTCGCGCGACAAATCAGAGCGGCGGATGAAGGTGGTCATATCGCTGTCAGACAGTTTGACTTCCAGCCCCTTGTCCGTGACCTTGGTAATCTCGCATGTGACACGGGTGCCTTTTTTCAGACCACCGCTTCCTTTCAGCGGATCTTCACTCAGTTGCTTGATACCGAGTGAAATGCGTTCTTTCTCCGCATCGGCTTCCAGCACGACGGCTTTCACCATGTCGCCCTTCTTGAAGTCCTGAATGGCTTCTTCACCTGTGCGGGTCCAGTCCAGGTCAGACAGGTGAACCATGCCGTCGACACCGCCGTCCAGTCCGACAAACAGTCCGAACTCGGTGATGTTGCGGATAGCGCCCTCGACTTCGGCGCCGGACTTGTGAGAGTCCGCGAAAGCAGTCCAGGGATTTTCCTGGATTTGTTTCAGCCCCAGTGAAATCCGGCGTTTCTGCGGATCAACCTCGAGCACCTGAACTTCAACCTCCTGGCTGGTCGATACGATCTTGCCTGGATGGATGTTCTTCTTGGTCCAGCTCATTTCAGAGACGTGGATCAGGCCTTCAACACCGGACTCAAGTTCGACGAAAGCGCCATAGTCAGTGATGTTGGTGACGGTGCCGGAGATGCGGTTGCCGATCGGATATTTGGCTTCCACGCCTTCCCACGGGTCAGCTTCAAGCTGTTTGATGCCGAGCGAGATGCGCTGGGTATCGGGATTGATGCGGATGATCTGCACCTTCACGCTGTCGCCCACATTGACGATTTCGCTCGGGTGGCTGACGCGCCGCCAGGCCATGTCGGTGACATGCAGCAGGCCATCTATGCCGCCAAGGTCGATAAAGGCTCCATAGTCGGTGATGTTCTTCACCACGCCCTCGATGACCTGGTTTTCTTCCAGCTGGGCGACAATCTCGTTACGCTGTTCAGCCCTTGCTTCTTCAAGGATGGAGCGGCGCGAGACGACAATATTACCGCGCCGGCGGTCCATCTTGAGAATCAGGAAAGGCTGCGGGGTATTCATCAAGGGGCCAATGTCGCGAACGGGCCGGATATCGACCTGGCTTCCGGGCAGGAACGCCACCGCGCCATCAAGATCGACCGTAAAGCCGCCCTTGACCCTGTTGAAGATGACGCCCTCGCAGCGCTCATTCTTCTTGAATTTCTCTTCCAGCCGCACCCAGCTTTCTTCGCGCCGCGCCTTTTCACGAGACAGGACCGCCTCGCCAAGTGCGTTCTCGACGCGCTCGAGATAGACCTCGACATCATCACCTACCGAGATGGAGGACACCTGGCCGGGTAGGGAAAATTCTTTCAGCGGCACGCGGCCTTCGGTCTTCAGGCCAACGTCGACCACCGCCAGGTCCTTTTCGATGGCAATGACCTTGCCCTTGATAACGGACCCTTCGGCGAGGGATGATTCCCCCATTGTTTCTTCTAGAAGTGCGGCAAAATCGTCGCGTGTGGGGTTGAGTTCACTTGCTTGGGGTTGATTCATCAGGTCTCCTGATCGACCGATTGATGACCACCTTGCGATATCGTCTCGCGCAGTGGGACATTAAAATAGTGGCTTCTGTTTATCCAAAGCGGCAGCGTGCCGGTCTGGCGCTCAAATTCCAATTCATGATATTGCCGATATGACCTGCCGGGTCAGTGATTAAGCGTGATCGGGCATGCCAATTGGCCCGCAATCCCTTATCATCTGTTAGTTTCGATAAGTTCGATAGCGACCTTGAACGCCGCTTCTATACCCAAATCCGATGTATCGAGCAAGAGGGCGTCTGCAGCAGGCACCAGCGGTGAAATGGTGCGCGAGCGGTCAAGCTCGTCCCGGGCCGCGATCTGGGCATGAATTTCATCATAGGAAATGTCCTGTCCGGCCTCGACCAATTCCTTGTGGCGGCGTTCTGCGCGCACTTTTGTCGAGGCTTCAATGAAGATTTTAACATCCGCGCCGGGGCACACGACGGTACCGATATCGCGACCCTCGACAATTGCCCCGCCCGGGCGTTCGGCAAATTTGCGCTGGTAGTTCACCAGCGCTGCACGAACGCTTTTAAGCTTGGCAACGTGAGATGCTGCAGCACCTGTTTCAGCGGTGCGCAGTTCGGGGTCTTCAAGAGATGCGGGATCAATCTGCTGCGCAATCCCTGCAGCGGCCTCTTCATCGTCAAGCGCCTTGCCGGCATCAATCATGTCGCGCGCAACGGCGCGGTAGAGAGCGCCGGTGTCAAGATGTCCGAGCCCGTAATGCGCGGCAAGTTTTTTGGCCAGGGTGCCTTTGCCCGAAGCCGCCGGTCCGTCCAGTGCAATTATCATGGGTCTGAGGGTTCCAATTGCTGAATTTGCGCACCCAGCGCGCGCATGATCTCCACGAAGTCAGGAAAGCTTGTGGCAATAATCGCTGCATTGTCGATTGTCACCGGTTTCTCCGCTCCCAGCCCCATGACCAGAAATGCCATGGCGATGCGATGATCCATATGGGTTTCGATATGCCCGCCCCCCCGCACTCCTTTGCCGCCCTGGACTGTTAACGTGTCCTCGTCCGCGAATGCGTCTACACCGCATGCCTTCAGTCCGGCCAGCGTGGAGGCCAGCCGGTCACTTTCCTTCACCCGCAGCTCTCCAACGCCCTCCATGCGGGTTTCTCCACTCGCAAAGGACGCAACAATCGCCAGGACGGGGTATTCATCGATCATGGAAGGCGCCCGGTCAGCAGGGACTTCAACGCCCTTGAGGGGCCCCGATGCAACCTGGATATCCGCTACCGGTTCGCCACCTTCCTCGCGTTCATTCTGATATTGGATATCAGCGCCCATTTCTTTTAGCGTTTCATAAAATCCGGTACGTGTCGGGTTCACCAGTACGCCTTCGAGGGTGATCCGGGATCCTTCCGTGATGAGTACCGCGGCCGTCAGGAAGGCCGCCGAACTGGGATCGCCGGGGACGCAGACGTCCCTGCCGTCAAGTTCCGCATCACCATTCACGGTGATCGCGGTGCCGTTTTTCTCATGTGATATTGTCAGTTCCGCTCCGAAATGACGCAGCATGCGTTCGGTATGGTCGCGAGTTGGGACACTCTCGATCACGGTGGTCTCGCCCGGCGCATGGAGGCCGGCCAGCAGCACGGCGGATTTTACCTGTGCGGAAGGGACCGGGAGCTCATAAACGATAGGGACCAGATCGGTCGCACCTGTAAGGGTGAGGGGCAACCTGTCGTCATCGCCCTCAACATTGAGTCCCATGAGTATCAGAGGCGTGAGAACGCGCCCCATGGGGCGGCGGGAAAGCGATTCATCGCCGGTAAAGGCCGTACGGACATTCTGACCTGCAATAACGCCCATCATCAGCCGGGCACCGGTGCCCGAATTGCCGAAGTCGAGCTCGCCCGGTTCAGCGTTGAGACCGGCGACACCGCGCCCATGAACGACCCAGGCGGCATCCTTTTTGTTCACGCCCGCGCCCAGAGCGGACAGCGCCGCGCCGGTGGCGAGGACATCTTCACCCTCCAGAAGCCCGGTAATTTTCGTGGTGCCCGTTGCCAGCGCTCCCAGGATGAGTGCCCTGTGTGAGATGGATTTATCACCCGGTACACGGACACTACCCTTCAGGGTGCCGGATTTTATTGAGGTCAGCATGGCGGGCATATGCTCGAAAATGTGACTGCTTGGGGGGTTGATCGTAGCGCTTTAACACAGCCAATAGGGTTGTCGTCATTGAGCCGTTTGACCCCGTGTCTGTCAATGTCCCTTATTTGCCGATTGTGCGTATGCATTTTTAGCTTTTGACACCAGCGTCTCGTCATGGCAAGGAACCCGCGATTCACGCGATTTAGGAAAACTTCATGTCTAAGGAAAAACGCGGGACGAAACGGCTTTGTAAAAGCTGTGAAAAGAATTTCTACGACCTGGGTAAAACGCCAATCGTATGCCCCGTTTGTGAAACGCTTTTCGTGGAAGATAAACCAAAACCTAAGCCAAAGCCGAAAACGGCTCCAGCCCCGGCTCCGGAACCTGAAAAAGCGGCTGAACCTACCAAGGTAAAAGAACCCGTGGTTGAAGCTGAAGCGGTGTCAGGGGCTGAGCCGCCACCGCCCGATCCTGAATTCGTCAGCCTCGAAGAAGCGGCGGCGGAAGAAGACGTCGACGAAGATGCGAAGCTTGCCGATCTTGGCGATGATGATGATGCGGATATTCCGCCTGATGACAATCAGGATGTATTCCTCGAGGACGATGATGAATCCGGCCCTGATGTGAGTGTAATTATCGGAACACCAATCGATCCCAAGGATGGAGCTTGATAGTCCATCTGAATGTTCTGGTCCTCTCGCCGTTGCTCGGCATGTTTCGCTTGATCGCGCCCGCCCGGGAGCCTAACTAAAGATATCTGCGGATTGCCGGTTTCACCGTCATCCGTGCAAAGTGTGGGGCCATAGCTCAGTTGGGAGAGCGCGTGAATGGCATTCACGAGGTCGTCGGTTCGATCCCGTCTGGCTCCACCAATTATTTCAATAGGTTAGCGAAAATATCTACCCCCTCTTGGGGGCATTAGGTAACGCTGTAGGTAACAAATTGTCGGTTTTTTGCGGCTTTACCTACAATCTCGGCAATGGGTCGGTGCGGCCCCATACCGCAGCCCGCACTCATCTTTTCATAATTATATCCCAGTCGTTGCCCGATGCAGGCTCCCCCCTGTAGCTATAACCGGGCAGCACGCGGGCGCTGCTGCATAACCCTCCCGGTTGCGGTATGCGCCCGCACTTCTACTTCTTCGGCTTCCACTCCCGCGCTAGTCGCTGGGCTTCGGCTATCTGAGCGGGGGTCATCTTGCGGGCAAAAGCATCCCTCGATTTAGCCGCGTCCTTATCTCCCTGAGCGGCAGCCAAGTTCATCCACTTGTGTGCTTCTACGTAGTCCTGCGGCACACCTTGTCCTTTGTTGTACATATCGCCGAGGTAAATCTGGGATAGGGCGAAGCCCTGTTCAGCCGCCTTGCGGAGCCACTTCAACGCCTCTGCGTAGTCCTGGGGCACACCAGCCCCAAGGGCATATATGCGGCCGAGGATGTTCATAGCAGGGAGTGAACCTTGCTCGGCGAGATCCAGAATATCCTGCGGCGGTCCACCCTTGTCTGGCCCAGCCAACACTGGAACGGCAAGGCTGAGGGACACGACAAGGGCGACCAGCAGGCTCTTGATGCTGCGCTTCATGGCTTCTCTCTCCCTAACCCATCGATGTGTGCACCATAACAGAAAGGGTCAGCGCAATGGTTGATGAGGGAACGAAGTTCTCATGGCAGTGGAGGGGTGGTACTGTTTCCCTGAATTTGTGGGATTGTCTGGAATAGGTTGTTGATTGCATGTCTGATGATGAGAAAACGACCGAGCTGCCTGTCAAGATCGATGTTGCTGCGAAGGCTGAAGTCAAATTGGACGTCTCTGCTGAGATACCTACAGATTCAATGGGACGTTTAACGGATGCTATTACAGATATAATCCGCCCATTTTCCGAGGCACGGGGACTGAAGGCAGATTTAATAAGGCTTCAACGGGAAGAGATAGCGATAGAAATTATAAAGCTTGCGCATCAGCGTATCGACGAGCAGGGCTTATCTATAAAGCCAGTTCCAAATAAGGTTCTAATCCCAATATTGGAAAAAGCCTCTCTTGAGGAAACAGATTCAACACTGATTGAAGCGTGGGCAAATTTACTAGCCTCGGCGTCAGTAAACTACGATATCGAAGTAAATACGTTTTCGGAAATTCTGTCGGCAATAGGCCCAAGAGAAGCTGATATTATCAAGGAGATGCTCGGTACTAATGATCTGAGTCAGTGGGAGGATAGGCACGCGCGTGCAACGGCGAGCTCCGCGTTTCAGCTCTACAATAAAGGTGAGGTTATTAAGCCGCGAATATTGAAAGCTATTGATGAGCAAGATCAGAATATTTTTGTCGAGCTGCTAGAATATTTCCCATCTGATTATCCCGTTCTGGTCACAATAATAGGGAAGGGTGTGGCAACAGAGCGTGCGAACAAGATTGATACAATTTTTGAAAAGAAATTTTTTACCGACAACGCTCGAGGATTTGTCATTTTAGAGAGGCAAGGGTTGATCAAGGAGAGCTATGCTGGATTCGGCTGGGATGGGAAAATTTCCGATGACGGCCCATCGGGTGTAAATTGGTATGAGTTCACAGAACTAGGATTTGCTTTTGTGCAACGTATTGCTATCAAAGCGCTGAAAAACCAAGAATGAGTCTGTGCCATAGCCAGTTGAAACGTAGCGTTCCTACCGCCAGTTCGTCTCTACTCTTCTGAATATGACCAAATAGACAATCAGGGCCAGCGCCCCAAATATGATCAGGCTGAACAGGCCCATCACTTCTCTCTCCCTAACCCATCGATGTGTGCACCATAACAGAAAGGGTCAGCGCAATGCTGACCCTTTCACATTTGGTTTGGGAAGATGCTTTACGGCTCGCCCTCTCCACCAGCCGGTGGCGCGGTGCGGAGGGGGTCGCGGCATTGCTTCAGTGGGCGATAAGCGCCTCGATGATTTCCACTTCCTTGGGTTCCAGACGGAAATTGAAGACATCGAGGTCTTCGCGCATGTGCTCGGCGTCGGTGGTCCCGGTAAGGGGCACCATGCCGACATCAATGGCAAATCGGAAAACGATCTGGCAGACGGTCCGATCGTGGCGTTCGGCTATTTTTATCAGTTCACGGTGGGCCGTTACCTTGCGATTGGCCGTGAGCAGCGAGAAACCCTGATAGACTACTCCGTTGGCGGCACAGAACTGGCGGATACGGCGGTCCCAACCTTGGTCGGCATAACATCGGTTCTGAACGAAGTGGGGCTGAACCCGCGCCTCCTTACAAAGACTCTGGAGTTGATTGAGGGTCACGTTGCTGATGCCGAGCAGGCGCGCCTGGCCGCTTGCGTGAATAGCTTCCATAGCGCGCCAGGCCGCCCAGTCGTCAGAACCCAGACCCGTTAGACTCGTGGGGCTGTGAAGCATATAGGAGTCAATGATGTCGGTTCCTAAATTCTCAAGCGAGCGCGCAAACGATTGTGCGACCTGGTCCGGTATGGGGGCCTTGGGGTCGTAGGGCAAGCGATTATCCTGCCCACGGCGGAAGGTGAACTTAGTCTGCAGGAACAGATCGTCCCGCACCACCAGACCGCTTTTCACCGCCTCCCGAATACCGCGCCCGACCCCGGCTTCGTGATAATGTTTACGCTGGTTCGCGGTATCGATGCTGCGAAATCCCTGCCCAAGAGCGAGCGTGGTCAAACGGGTCGTCTCGTCCTCCTTCCAGGCGGTGCCATAGCAAAAGCAGGAAACCCTAACCCCGTCGATCATCATGGTCCGGTCAGGCATCGCAGTCTCCTATTCACAGCCCAAGAACAGGCACATGATGTCGGGCCGACTTTAGTGGTATTCTGGCAGTGTCTATAGTCATGCGTGCTTGTGCATCCTATTCCTTTGCGATTAATTCACCGCTCTCCCGGATCAACACCCGTATCGCTTGCCGGGTAGCAACTGACTCCGCCGAATAGTGACCATGCTTCCAGGCGTTCTTATTCTCCTTCGGCGCACCCGGAGATGTCCCACCATGCATCCGACACCTACCGTTCTTCATCGCCGCACCGAGGCACGGGTTCCCGCTGCGTGTCTTCGCGCCGCATCTCAGGCTTGAGGTGCATGGGTAATTGCTTTCGCATCGGGTTGTTCCTTCTCTTTTTTGTCTGCCCCCCTCCCTGATGGACGTTTCCGACAATGGCCTGGCCACCGTCATGGACGTGGACATGCTCGACCGTCATCTTCTGCTGTCCCCTTGCCCCTGTGGCGGTTGAGGGCCTCCAGAAGGCTTGCATTGGTACGAGAGAGCCGGTTGGCCTGGGAGAGGTTGAGCTTGCAGACTTCGAACGACTACTCCAGTATCATCGCGCGCATCTGAATTTTACGGCGGTTGGGCAGGAGTGACCCGCAAGTAGAGGTGCTGAAATGAACATCATAAACTGGTAAAATTTGCCGGATCGCACGGCTGGAAGAGTCGCAAGGCTAACAGCCCAAAGTGGTATTCCCGCAGAGACCGGCAGCGCTTTGCAGTCTGCGCAGAAGTCGAAGGCGATCTAAAGTGCTGGCACTGATATGTTGTGAAGCCAAGGTGATCTGTAGGTCTTGGGCCGTTTCAATAATTCGATCATAATAATCGAAAATCCTGTCCGCCTCCAAAGTGATCTGCATCATCCGGCGTGCGTCGGTAGCAGCTCCGCCAAGCTAACTTGATGTGACTCTGGCGAGTCTATTCAAAGGTTTTTCCAGCCGTGGCCCCTGTAATTGGCGGCATGATCGAGGCACGCCAATTCTTCAGCCGCGAGAGCTGACTGCAGGCGACTACTCTCAATAGATATATTTACAGCCACCAGCTGCTCGAAGAGCTGAACCTCATTGCTCACCGCGAAAGCCCAGATGGCGTAGGGGGTCGAAAGGCTGGCAACGTCGGGGAGGCTGGCCCTTGCCGGCACCGGAACGGCGGAAATAGTGATGGTTTAATCCCCGCCGCCAATCCTGTTTAGCATGAACCAGGTCATGGGCATCACTTGGTGAAAAACACAACCCTAGATACGTCTGTTAAGGCTTCAATAATCAGAATGCATCATACTCGCTTGTGCGTTTTAAGAGCGCTTGTGCGATCTGGAATGATTTAATCGCCTCATGGATAAAAACCCAAATCCCAGTTCAATCTCTAAAGGTGATTGCGCACCACGACTTTGTCTTGATGCCGTTGAGTTGATCCACAGGCTCAATCTCAGGCCCATTCCTGAGGTCTATGAGTTACTCTATGCCTATGCGGCCGGCACTGATGAGAAGATTGCCGGCACCATCAACAGGGCTCTAGGCGAGAACAGGCCGCTTTCCAAATCTGAACTGAACCAGTTGCTCGATTGCAAGTCCCAGTCCTCAATCAAAGAGCAACAACTGGATAAATTTAGTTGCCAACTAAGCGAACAAGTATCAAGTGCCTCGTCGTTGGTCCAAAAAGCTGTCCAGTCGACTGAGACATTGGGTGCGACTCTTGAGAATGCAGAAGTTGAACTGGCGGATATCAAAGACCCAAAAACATTGATTTCTATTGTGGCAGATCTCGCAAATGCCACGAAAGAGCTGGGGCGTGATGGCGCGGAACTGCGGATGAAGCTGAATGAGGCATCCGACCAAATCAGCAAGCTTAAGGAAGATCTTGAGATCACGCGTGCCGATTCATTAACTGACTCACTCACACAGACCGACAATCGAGAAGCGTTCGACCAGAAAATTGCCGCTGAAATTACCGAAGCAAAGGCGAACGGATCTCCGCTTTGCCTTTGCATGATCGATGCTGATCATTTCAAAAATTTCAATGATACACATGGTCATCGTGCGGGTGACTCGGCACTTCAACTCATCGCCAGCGTTCTTAAAAGCGCAGTTCGGGATCACGACATCGTTGCCCGATATGGCGGGGAGGAATTTGCCATCATCCTCACGGGGGCAGATTTAGCAACTGGCTTGATCGTGGCGGAAAGAACCCGCCAGAGTCTCGCCGATAAAAAACTCACAAAGAGGGGGACTGGCGAGAATCTCGGGAATATTACCGTGTCTATCGGCTTGGCGCAGCTGTCTACCAATGATAGCACAGACTCATTGGTGGAGCGCGCGGATAGTTGCCTGTATCAAGCAAAGAATGCAGGCAGAAACTGCGTCGTGACTGAGTCGAGCATTCCAGACCAGCAAGGTGACCTTGCCACCCGTGCAGGCTGATAAAGCCTGAAATTCCTATTTTGACATCCATCCGTTTGGTGCCGAGGTCGGCCGTTTGAACCCCTCTGTCTCGATCAGTTTTCCGTAAGATAGTCAGCACGTAAACGGGGCGTCGGAATGTTTCTATGAGTGCATATGGCTGGTAAAATGCAGTCCAAAACTACGCTTTTACCGACTATGACTCGGGTTGTCGGTTGTCGGGTTTCACGCCTTCAGAAACTGGACCTGGCTTTTGTGCAAGCCCATGACAACCTTGTCACCGGAGTTGTACGCAGCCTCGCCGGACTCATGGGTCTCATCCACCAGCAGGAGGTGTTTCCCGACGCGCACGGCATATCGGATAAGGTGTCCCAGAAACTCTCGATGTTCGACCGCACCTCTCAGCTGTGCCGTTGACTTCATTGCGCGGCTCTTGCCGGCCGAAAGGCGAAGGCTTTGCGGGCGGATCATTGCCGTACACTCCTGGCCTGATTTTAGTCCGGTGCCATCGGCAGGAATAGTGATGCGATCCTGCGTGGAGAATATCGTCTTGCCCCTGGCCTTTCGAATTGTGCCATCGATCAGATTTGCTGTGCCAAGGAAATGCGCGACAAAGCGGTTCGCAGGCTGATCGTAGAGCTCCAGCGGCGTGCCGACCTGCTGGATGATGCCATCGTTCAGGACAGCAATCCTGTCCGAAATTGTGTTTGCTTCTTCCTGATCATGCGTGACGAAAATGGTGGTCAGGTTCAGTTTGCGCTGCAACTCCAGGATTTCCCTGCGCATCTGAACACGAAGATTGGCGTCGAGGTTGGAGAGCGGTTCGTCAAGAAGAAGGACGCGCGGCTCAACCACTATGGTGCGCGCAAGCGCCACCCGTTGCTGCTGGCCGCCCGACAATTGTGACGGCCTCCGTTCTGCCAGGTCCAGCAGGCCAACGAGCTTCAGAGCCGCATCGACACGTGGGCCGATTTCACGTGCCGGAACTTTCTGCTCTTCCAGGCCGAAGGCGACATTCTTGCGCACGGTCATATGCGGCCACAGCGCATAGGACTGGAACACCATACCGACATTGCGTTGCCAGGGGGGGAGATGCGTTACATCGTCATCGCCAATGAGAATCCTGCCCGCCGGTTCCGGGCCAAACCCGGCGATCGCACGCAGGAGTGTGGACTTGCCGGAACCCGATGGACCCAGAAATGTAAACAGCTCCCCAGGCATGATTTCAAGATTAACGCCATTGAGCACTTCGGTCTGGCCGAAGGACAGGCTGATATCTTCAATGGTTACGCCGCTGGTTGAACTGACGTTCCGGGATGACATTTTCATACTCCTGCGACCACCGCCACGTCTGGCGTGCGTTCGATTTCCTTACGCTCGATAAATCGATGCGACACGTAAGTGGCGATACCAACAATAAGGACGGCTATTATACCAAGTGCGGCGCCGGGACCGCGACCGGCGGCAGATTGCATGAATTCGTAGATGCCAGCGGCCAGGGGTGCATCCGACTCCGTTGAGACGAGCATGATGGTCGCGGAAAGCTCGACCGCGGCGGTTGCGAAACTTGTCACGAAACCGGCGACGATACCTCCTGACATCAAGGGCACGACGATCCGGATCACGGTTCTTCTCTTGCTTGCCCCCAGATTTTCTGATGCTTCTTCAAGCATGATGCTGACCTGCTGGAGCGCTGCCATGCAGGCGCGAAGGGCGTAAGGCAATCGCCGTATGGTGAGTGCAATCACGATGATGATCCACCATGACGCCAGAGGCTTGTCGATAATCGGCACGTTGAAATCAAAAAAGGTCCGCAAGTACCCGATGCCCAGAACCACTCCCGGAATAGCCACCGCGCCCATGGCTGCATAGTCAAGCCACTGGCGTCCGACCAATTTGGTCCGCCACACCACATAAGCGATCGCTGTCCCGAAGACGACGTCGATGGTGGCGGCAAGGCCGGCGTAGAGCAGCGTATTGGTAATGAACTGCGATGAATTCAAGAAGACCCGGGAATAGTGATCCAGGGTGAAAGCGTCTGGAAGAACACTGTATGACCACACGGTTCCGAAGGAGAGCAGTGCGAGCCCGATATGCGGTGACAGCACCAGCAGAAGAATGGTTATGACCACCGCGTAACACCCGGCCTTCTCCCATGGCCGCAGATCACGCTTCATCAAGCCGCCACCACCCTTCTGTGCGGTGGCGTAGTCCTTGCCGCGAAGGGCCAGAAAAGAGGTCCACAAGGCAAGCAGCGAGAACGCGACCAGAATGACCGAGATCACATACCCCATGGGGTCCGATATACCGATCGAGGTGATACGGAGATATGCTTGTGGCGCCAGCATAGTGTTGATGTTGAGGAGCAGCGGCGTGCCGAGATCGTCAAAGACCTTCAGGAATACAAGCGAGGCTCCGGCGATATACCCCGGCATGGCAAGGGGAAAAACGATACGGCGAAACAGCCGGGCACCACTGGAGCCCAGATTTTGAGCGGACTCTTCCATAGCCCTGTCAATGTTGTTGAGAGCCGCTGACAGATTGATCAGGATGAATGGAAAATAGTGAATACTTTCAACGAGAATGACGCCATTCAGGCCCTGCATGAAGGGAATATTTATTCCGAACCACTCTCCCAGCAACAGATTGACTGATCCGTTTTCGCCAAACAGGAGAAGCATCGCCACCGCGCCCACAAAGGGTGGCATGATGAGAGGGATTACACCTAATGTTTGAATGAGGACCGCGCCGCCGAAGTTAAACCGCGTAGTGAAATAGGCGAGCGGAAGTGCAAATACGGACGCCAGCACCACCGACATGGACGCCACGTAGAAGGAGTTGATGAAGGATTCCCGGAACAGTGACGTGTTAAAGAAATCGATGAAATTTATGAGCGTGAGCGCGCCGGTGTTGGGATCCTGAAAGGCAACATAAATCACCTTTCCAACAGGAATAATCAGAAAGACAAGAAGGAACAGGCCCAGAAACAGGGCCACCGCCCCCGGTCCCCACTGACCGCGTCCAAACAGATTCAAAGCGGTACTCCCCAGCCTGTTCAATAAGCAGGATGTGTGGGCCCGGCCAGTGAGACCGGGCCCACAGTTCATCGCGGTTTAGAGCATGGATGCAGCTTTATCTGCCATCTCTTTCGCCTTGGCGTAGTTGGCTTTGACCTCACTGTCCCATTTCTGCTCGACTTCGGCCTGACGGCCGGTGACCTTCGTTGTCGCTTTCTTGCGCTTCTTCTTGAAGATCTTGTTGAAGTCCTTCTCGCTGGCCTGAACAGCGGATATCGGAACCGAGTTGACCAGCGCCCTGGCATCGTCGATCAATTTCTGTGCCGCGGCATTGGATTTACCCGCAATCTTGGCCTCGGCAGCCTGGATGGCTTTGGTTGCAGAACGCAGATCGTTGAGCCGGTAGGTGACCATAACGTCAAACAGCGAGTTGACCACATTATAGCGGCTCTTGGAGAGTTGAAGATCGAATTTGACCGCCGATCCGATTGACGAGTCCTTGAACGGATTCGGGAAGCCCTCCGGTGCCTTGGCATAGGAGGCCGGGTTCACCGGCAGGCGCCGGATCTTCGGATCAAGAAGCACTTCCTGTCCCTCCGGGGACAGAAGATACTCGATGAAGGCGGCGGCTGCGTCCGGATGAGGCGCATTTTTGACGATTGCAATGTTGGCCGGCACAAGCGTGGTGATCGGCGGATAGAGGAAATCCACCGGGAAACCCGAAGCCTTAGACGACAAACCGAAGAAGTCGATCACGATGCCTAAGCCGAACTGGCCTGAATTGACGCCATCTGGCACGCCGAAACTGCGCTCGGTCACGGTCTTGAAATTGCCCGCGATCTCTTTCCAGCGGGCCCAGCCTTTCTCCCAGCCCTCGCCTTGCAGCAAAGTCTCGACGGTCAAATGCGTTGTTCCCGAGCGTGAAGGTGCGCTCATTCCGACATGGCCGTTGTAGACGGGCTTAGACAGATCGGCCCATGTCTTGGGCACAGGCAGTTTCTTTGCCTTGAGATAACGGGTGTTCCACATGATCCCGTATCCGGACGCGGCAAAGCCCTTGTAGTATCCGTCAGGGTCGTTGATCGGGAACGCGCCCACTTTTTCAGGGATGCCTGTAACCTTGACCTGATATTTCTGAAGAAGGTCATCACCCTTCAGCACTTCGAAGGCGTCCGGCGCCGAAGCCCAGAACATGTCGGACGTATTGTTGCCCGCGGTCTCCTGGAGGTACTTGATGCCGGCGGTGGTTTTTTTCTTGAGCATCTCGACTTTCACACCGGGATGCTTTGCCTCGAATGCTTTCTTGACTGTGACGGTGGTGTCCGGCGGGTAGGATGTCACGATGACGAGCTTGTCCTCCGTCGCTTGCGCCGGGATGGGCCCTGTGAAAGGCAGAACAGCAGCAACTGCCATTCCCGCGATTAATGTACGGCGATGAATGGTCTTGAACATGAGACTGATACTCCTCCCTTGAGATTTGGATATGGTCTGAAACTACAGAGAGGCATCTTACAGCGAAACCTGACTCTATGGCGCATCATTGATATCTATCGGACCTATCGGTTTTCTCGTTAGGTCTGTTTGTTTTAATTGAGAGATGAGAAATCAAGCGCCCTGAAACAGGATGACCGGCAGCAAGTTCATGAGTCCGCAATCTAGTCCTGGTACCCCACCAAGGGCCCAAAAAGCACCAATGCAATCAGTATAATCGACTTGCTGATGATCAAGTGGATATCGAACATGGTCGCCTCTATATCCCTCTTCAGCCGTAAATCAGCTTCTACAATCTTGTCCAGCTCCTAACGAGGCACTCCATAGACCGGACCACCACTGCCAGTGACGCTGTTCTTTGGCCACACCCGATTTTTATCGATGCAAGTCTCGCCGTCCGGGCCAAAATTTTTGCAATACACTTGTGATTCACGGTGAGAACCATATCGCCGTGTGGTCGTTGAAGGTTGCTGTTTTTGTTTGGCTGATTTGGTGCCTGTTCCCAAAGGCGGAATATAAATGGGTTTGCCGCCGGGAACGTAGATCGGTGGCGGCTTTGGTTTATGACCCACACAAACGCCGCCTACCACCTTTGTTTTGCAGTTCCTGACGCTATCGATATAGGCTTTTTCTTTCCTGCGTTCGTTACACGGGAATTTTACCGTATAGCCGCCGAAAGGCCGGCCTTGTGATCCTCCAGACATCCGCACATCCGGCTTTTGATGACAGTCTTCGCGTTTGGCTGGCCTCTCAATCGTATCGTTTTTCCGCGGGGCAGCAAATTGCCGCTGAATTGGCTGATTGGCTCTGGGGGCCATGGGCGGTTGCTGTCTGACAGGCGGAGGCGCTACAGCGCGGTGCTCCGGGATATTGTTGAAAACGCGTGGGACCTGGCTCTTGGGGTCGGGGCCCCTGTTCTC
>JAJFHP010000022.1 GCA_021775555.1 Hyphomicrobiales bacterium
CTAATGGTGGAATATGTCGGCATTTCCTATCTGGAAGTGGTGAAGAATGCCTTTCTGCCGGCCATTATTTCCTACATAGCGCTGGTTTACATTGTGCATCTTGAAGCCTGCAAAATGGGCCTTGAAGGTCTTGAGCGCAAAAACACCGTGGCCAAGTCTATTGCCCAGAAATTGATGGGCTATGCCTTCACAATCGCCATTGTCTGCGGACTTGCGCTTGGCACCTATTACGGTCTGGGCTGGTTGAAGACCTTGTTTGGTGACTACACGGTATACGGCATGGGCGTGGTCTTCCTGATCGCTTATCTGGGCCTGATATATTGGGCTGCCCAATATCCAGACCTTGAAATAGATGACCCTGAAGCACCGCTGCTTGAGTTGCCTGACCCTGGTCCGGTGGCCAAAACTGGCTACTATTATGCGCTGCCTGTGGTGGTGCTGATTTGGTGCCTGATGATCGAGCGCTTCTCGCCCGGTCTGTCAGCCTTCTGGGCGACCATTGCCATGATCTTCGTTTTGCTCACTCAACATAGTCTCAAGGCCATGTTCCGAGGGCAGGGCAACGAGCTGATTAGTAGCCTGAAACGTGGTTGGGGTGATCTGATCGACGGATTGATTTCAGGCTCGCGCAATATGATCGGCATCGCCATCGCCACCGGCACCGCCGGCATTATTGTCGGCACCGTATCGCTAACGGGTGCGCATCAGGTCATTGGTGACTTTATCGAGTTGATCTCTTCTGGCTCGCTGATCCTGATGCTGATCTTCGTGGCGCTCTTTAGTCTGGTGCTGGGTATGGGGCTGCCGACGACGGCGACCTATATCGTTATCACGTCCTTGATGGCGCCGGTCATTGTCGCAGTTGGCGCCAAGTCCGGCCTGATCGTGCCATTAATCGCGGTTCATATGTTCGTCTTCTATTTCGGGATATTGGCGGATGATACGCCGCCCGTGGGGCTAGCCGCCTTCGCGGCCGCCGCCATATCGAAAGGCGATCCGATCAAGACCGGCATTATAGGCTTCTCCTATGACGTGCGTACCGCGATCCTGCCCTTCCTGTTCATCTTCAACACCGAGTTGCTGCTGATTGATGTGGGACTAATGAAGGGGATATTCGTGTTTTGTATTGCCACGGTGGCAATGCTGCTATTTGCCGCCGCGACGCAAAACTGGTTCCTGACCCGAAGCAAGATCTGGGAAAGCCTGGCCCTGTGCCTGGTGGCCTTCGCCCTGTTCAGGCCTGGCTTTTTCCTCGATGAGTGGAAGGATCCCTTCGTTCCGGTTGAAACCTCGAAGGTGATTGAGCTTGCTGGCTCTGGGGAGGCGGAAGGCGTTATCCGCGTCCAGGTCAATGGCGAGGACCAGTCCAGCGGCAAGCAGATCAAAACCTTTGTGGCATTACCGCTTGGTCCCAAGGAAGGCGATGGTGCAGCCAGGCTCCTGAAAAATGCCGGCATTGAATTCCGCAACGAAGATGGCAAAACCTTTGTCGATAATGTGGAGTTTGGCAAATTTGCTCAGAAGAAGGGTGTTGATCTGGATTGGGAGGTGACCAGGCTGGAAGTGCCGGCCGTCCGCCCGCCAAAGGAGCTGTTCTATATCCCGGCTTTATTGCTTCTGGCGCTCGTCTGCTTCCTGCAACTCAGACGCAGGAAGGTGACCGGTCTGATCTAGGCAGGTTTATCTGAACAACAAAATATGGCCCCGCATCAAAAAAGATGCGGGGCTATTGTCATTTGAGTGGATGGGTAGTCCAGCCCTAGCTGTTTGATTCCAGAACCTGGGTGAGGCTCTTCTCCAGTTTGTCCACCAGCTCTTCCAATTCTGTCTCGGAGATGATGAAGGGCGGCGCGAGCAGCACATGGTCGCCGCGCACCCCATCGGCAGTGCCACTGGCGGGATAGCAGATAAGTCCATTCTCAAAGGCTGTGTCCTTGAGCCTGCCCGCAACATTGCGTTCCGGCGCGAATGGTTCCTTGGTTTCACGGTCTTCAACAAATTCAAGTCCGATGAAAAGCCCGCGTCCCCTGATGTCACCCACATGAGCATGCTGGCCAAATCTCTCCTTCAGCAGCGCCATGGCGAACGCACTTCTTTCACGCACCTGGGCCAGGAGATTGTCCTCCTCGATCACAGTATGAACGGCAAGAGCACTTGCACAGGCCGTGGCATGTCCCATATAGGTGTGGCTGTGTTTCATTGCTCCGCTGCCCTGGGAGATGGCGTCTGCAATTTTTGATGACATCAGCGTTGCGCCGATGGGCAGGTATCCCGCGCCCAGTCCCTTGGCAATCGTGATCATGTCAGGCTCGATACCATCTTGTTCGCAGGCAAACAGGGTGCCTGTGCGTCCCATGCCCGACATAACTTCATCGAGGATGAGCAGGACCCCATATTTATCGCAGATGCGGCGGATTTCGCGGAGGTATCCAGGAGGAGGCGGGACAACACCGAGTGTGGCGCCCACCACGGTTTCTGCAAAAAAAGCTGCCACTTTTTCCGGGCCGATTTTGAGGATTTCATCTTCCAGCTCCCGTGCTGCGCGCAGGCCATAGTCTTCCGCACTCTCATCGGAGCGCTGGTGGCGGTATGCGTAGGCGGGGGAAATGTGGCTCGTATTCTGCGACAGCATATTTAGATAGGGTTTGCGCCGCTCCACGTGATAGCCGACGCTCATTGCACCAAGTGTAGCGCCATGAAAAGACTGGCGTCGCGCGATGATATGAGTGCGTTGTTCTTCACCGCGCTCAATCAGCGCCTGGCGGGAGATCTTGAGGGCCGCCTCGATGGCTTCGGAACCACCGCTGACAAAGGCGACCTGACCGATATCTCCAGGTGCGCGCTCGCACAACCAGTCAGCCAGTGTTTCTGCCGGCTCACTGGTGAAAAAGCCCGTATGGGCGTAGGCGATCTTGTCGACCTGCTCCTTGATCGCATTAATGACTCTCTTGTTGCCGTATCCGAGGCAGGAGACAGCCGCTCCGCCTGAGCCTTCCAGATAACGTTTGCCTTCAGTGTCTGTCAGGTAAACGCCTTCGCCACTGGCGACGACGGGCATTGGGGATTTTGTTTGTCGGTGGAGAATATGTGTGGTCATGGTGTTGCCCTCCTGAGGGCGTCATGCATGAAAGGGGTTAGTGAGTGTTCTCTGGGGTGCTAGATGGCCTGATCAATCAACATATCCGTGATAATTTGAGCAGCAGCAGCGATATGTTCCGGTTCAGCGCTTTCAGCCTCATTGTGGCTGATACCTTTCCAGCAGGGAATAAAAATCATACCTGCAGGACAAAGCCGTGCAGCGAAACGTGCATCGTGACCTGCATAGGAATACATGCGTTCATGGCCAAACCCGTGCCAGTCCGCAGCGGCTTCAATTCCTGAGATCACTTCCTCGGGGAATTCCATAGGGTCCACTTTCAGGGCATCTAGTATTTTCATCTCGCAGGGGCCTGCATGAGCCTTACAAATTTGAGGGATGCGCTCGCCCAACTCGTCCAGTGTTTTCTTGTTGTGGTAGCGCAGATCGATGTAAAAATTCACCTGTCCCGGGACCACCGATACACCACCGGGCCGGACTTCAAACCGGCCGATCGTATAACGCATCTCGTCTTCATCGTCCCACAGGATGTCTCTCAACGCATGGGTCATATCGGTGGCTGCGACAAAGGCATCCTTGCGCCGGGAACGCGGCGTCGTGCCGGAATGTGAATCTTCTCCGGTCACTTGAATTTCGAACCGCCGATAACCCTGCATGCCGGTTACAGCGCCAATAATATTGCCGCTTGATTCAAGCCTGGTTCCCTGTTCGATATGCACTTCCAGGAAACTTGCGATTGGCGCACCGAGCTCTCGCGAGCCTGCTTGCGGCAGAGCTTTCCTGAGCTCATCAACACAGGTGCCCATGGTGATGCCCTCGCTATCCTGGCGCGTGAGCATTTCGTCGAGCTTCCTGTCCCCTGAATAGACTGCCGAACCCATGCAGGAGGGAGTAAAGCGCGGGCCTTCCTCGTTATTCCATATGATGGTCTCTAACGGATGACGTGTTTTAATACCGGCTTCCTCAATTGTTTCCAGGGCCTCGAACGCCGCCAGAACGCCAGTGATGCCATCAAAGCGTCCGCCATTGGGCTGTGTGTCGGTGTGTGAGCCGCTTGAGACGGGGGGAAGAGACGGATCTATCCCGTCGCGGCGGATAAACATATTTCCAATGGCGTCAAGGTCGGTGGTAAACCCATGGGCTTCCGCCCACTTCACCAGCAGAACATGCGCTTCGATATCTTCGTTCGTCAGCGCCATACGATGGACGCCGCCGCCCGCCGTCGCGCCGATCTTCGCCATATCGAGATGGCGCTGCCAGAGGCGGCCGGCATTAATGCCTGGATATGTGGTGTTTTTTGACATGAGGGATGTTCTCAGCTGTGCTCTCAGACATCGGTCAGTTCAATATCGACCATGATGTCCGCCGCGATCTGCTCCAGCGTGTCGCTTAGCTCATTCGTACCCAGGCTGGCAGGCAAGACGATATCGGCCTGTGCCGAGAACATGGGCTCCGCGCCCATGCTGCCGCGAGATACCGACGTGCTCAATTCGTCGATACTGACTCCATGGCGTGCAAGAGTGCGGGTGATCTCAAGCACAATACCCGTGTGGTCGAGGCCGGTAAGTTCAAGCCGGGCATGGTGCCCGCTTGGAGGTGCGTGGGAAGCGGTCTTGTGCACGGTAACGTCAATGGCCTCCTTGTCGAGGGTAGCGAGGGCACCCTCAAGTTTGGCGGCAGACTTTGCCGGCACTTCGACCAACACGATGCCTGCAAATTCACCCCCGAGCCGGGCCATGGAACTTTCAACCCAGTTTCCTGAATGGGCGGCAATCAAGTCTGCAAGGCTCTCAACCACTCCGGGACGATCCCGGGCTATTGCGGTCAGGACCATATCAACGGTCTTGTCCTCTTCTTCAGAATTTTGCTCCACCTGCACTCTCCATTGGGTATCCAGTAAATCTGACAGGATGCCTGGCACCGTCAGGCATCTTTAAATATTTCTCCCTCTGACCCTAGTATCTTGGAGTCGGGTTTGGCGACGATATTCTCATCCTTTTCCCTATAGTCGATAGACGCCAGGATATGACGTATGGCGTTGAGCCGCGCGCGGCGCTTGTCGTTGGAGCGGATCACGGTCCAGGGGGCGGTCTTTGTATGCGTATGGTCGAACATCTCTTCACGCGCCCTGGTATACTCATCCCACTTGGACATGCTCTCCAGGTCGATGGGCGAGAGCTTCCAGGATTTGAGAGGGTCGTGCCGGCGGGCGTGAAACCGCTTGATTTGCATGGCATGGCCGACCGTCAACCAGAATTTGAACAGTCTGATACCATCACGCACCAGAGAGGCTTCAAATTCCGGAGCTTCCGCCTGGAATTGTATGACTTGCTCGGGTGTGCAGAAGCCCATCACCGGCTCCACCCCGGCACGGTTGTACCAGGAGCGGTCGAACAGCACCATGTCTCCGGCGGTGGGCAGGTGGGTGATGTAGCGCTGGAAATACCATTGTCCACGCTCGGTTTCGGTAGGCTTGGAGAGCGCCACTGTGCGGGCATGGCGCGGGTTTAGATGTTCCATGAAACGCTTGATGGTGCCGCCTTTGCCGGCCGCATCTCGACCTTCAAACACCATGACGACGCGCTGGCCTTCATCGCGCACCCAACTCTGGAGTTTTAGCAATTCGATCTGCAGCAGGTGAAGATCTGTCTCATAGGCCTTGCTCGCTATCCGTTTGTCATAAGGATATCCGCCAGACCTGAAGGCCGCTTCATCGATTTCCTCGGGCAATTCCGGGTTCTCAAGATCGAACGCCGCCAAATCGATTGTCTGGGTAATACCAATAGTGTTTTTGCTCATGTCTTCCCCATGACTCGCTGCCAATATCCTAGGCCGGACCTGGGTCACATGAACAGTCTTGTGATGGGTTGGTTTCGGTCAGAAAATGATTTTTAGTATAATTCAAACTTATTAGCCTTGGAAGTTTGACTACAAATAACTTGTTTACATTCGAGTGCTGATTGCCCTAGCTGCGACTCGCATCAAGGACCGATTCGAAGACACGGGGTACAGAAGATGAAATCGGATCTTTCTCAGGGCACCAATCCAACTCCACTTAAAAAAGCATCTCTCGACAAGGACCTCACCAAACTTGTCCATGTTGAACGGGCAACCCGCTTTATCTCCAGGCGGCTTTTTGCGCCAGGACTTGCATTGCTTTTTCTGGCCGTCGCAGGCGTCTTTTCAAGCATATTTATAGGCACACAACCCAATGCCGTTTTCATTGTCGTGGCAGCGATGCTTGGGGGCTACATGGCGCTCAACATCGGCGCCAATGATGTTGCCAACAATGTGGGCCCGGCTGTTGGTTCACGCGCATTGTCGCTCATGGGCGCGCTGGTCATCGCAGCAGTGTTCGAGAGCGCAGGTGCGCTGCTCGCTGGCGGTGACGTGGTGAATACAATCTCGAAGGGGATCATAGACCCTTCCCTTGTGCCCGATACCCAAACCTTTGTCTGGGCGATGATGGCAGCCCTGCTGTCATCGGCCTTGTGGGTCAATCTCGCAACCTATATCGGCGCACCGGTGTCCACCACCCATTCGGTTGTCGGCGGCGTCATGGGGGCGGGGATCGCGGCCGTCGGATTTGGTGCCGTGAACTGGTCTACAATGGGAAAAATCGCCGCAAGCTGGGTCATCTCACCCGTGCTGGGAGGGATTATCGCGGCGCTCTTTCTCGCCTTCATAAAGATTAACGTGATTTACCAGGACGACAAGATTGCCGCGGCGCGGCGCTGGGTGCCGATGCTGATCGCGACCATGGCGGCGGTGTTCTCCTGCTATCTGATGATGAAGGGCCTGAAGCGGGTCTGGAATCCTGACTTTATTACAATTGGTGCGATTGGTATTGGTATCTTTATTGTCGCACTTGCGCTTCTCAGGCCCTGGGTGCGGGCAAAATCCGAAGGGCTTGAAAACCGAAATGAATCGTTACGGGTTCTGTTTCATCTGCCGCTGATCTGCTCTGCAGCGCTACTGTCCTTTGCCCATGGCGCTAATGATGTCGCCAACGCTGTGGGGCCGCTCGCAGCCATTCTGCATACGGCCCAGTCAGGAGACATAGCCACGAAAGTCGGAATACCCGTCTGGGTGATGCTGATCGGGGCTGTGGGTATTTCACTTGGACTATTTTTGTATGGTCCCAAGCTCATACGGATGGTTGGCGAACAGATCACGAAAATGAACCCTATGCGGGCCTTCTGCGTGGCGTTGTCAGCCGCAATAACGGTCATATTCGCTTCTGCGCTCGGCTTGCCGGTGTCTTCAACGCATATCGCTGTTGGTGCTGTGTTCGGGGTTGGTTTTTTCCGGGAATTTTACACAAGCCAATCGAAGCGCCGGCAGGTATATGTCAAAAAACATATCCGATACCCCTCGCAATCTCCTGAAGTGATACCCACGCAGGAAGAAGTGATCCGCCGCAAACTGGTCCGTCGGTCACATTTCGTCGTGATCATAGCGGCCTGGCTGGTTACGGTTCCGGCAGCAGCATCGCTTGCCGCGGCCATCTATACGGGATTGACGCTATTTCGCTAAAAAGCACCTTCAGACCCACTCCAGATTGGTGGGATGTGCACCAACCTGGTCAGGTCCGGTTAAGGGCGGGGGCCCAAGGTGTTTGAGTTATCGCGAGCCCGCCCGGTTTACCTTGCGGCGGGACTGTGCCGGTTGATAGGCAATGCTGGAATGGTGTTCGCAATAGGGAACCCCTGCATCCGAATGCCGCCCGCAAAAGTGAAACTGCTCGTCTCCGGGATCACCGATCGGCCAGCGGCACTTGGTTTCATCCAGCGTCAGGATGCTTGCCCGCTCGTTCAAGGGAATCACTAGCTCCAAGATCGGGGCTGGCGCCAGCTCGAATTCCTCTTCCGCATTCGGGTCATATGCGGGCTTCAGCGCAGTGTTGCCATGCGAGCGCATCTGCGGTCTGGCGGTTCTGTTCTGTGTGTGTGTGGGTCTTCGTCGCGTGCGCGGCGTTTTCACCCTTGATGTTGTTGTCCGGCCAGAAAGTCCAAGCCGGTGTACCTTGCCGATGACAGCATTCCTTGTGACGCCACCCAGCTGATTAGCAATCTGGCTGGCGCTAAGTCCCTCTGCCCAAAGCTTTTTTAACAACTCGACTCGATCGTCGGTCCACGCCATGGGATATGCCTCCTCAATTGTGGTCGCTTGTATCTAACGACTCAGAATCCACCCGTTGCCGCTGAAGCGGCTCCGCTAGAACGCTAACTCTTACGTGAGGTCACTGCCGACCGGTGAGTGATCCAAATGTTGTGGCCGACTTCCGTAAAGCTACTCTATCAGTGAAAAGCCCGGCAAGCGCCCGCCCGTCCATGACTGTTCTTTTCCACTGGTAAATCGGATTCTGACATGACTTATCCCAAAAAAAAAGAGGACAGTGGACGAAACCTGAATAAAGTTGACGGGTGAGGCTCAATTGACACGGTGATATGAAGCCTTAGAATTCAGAAATTGCGAAGCCGCCACCGGTCTGGCGGCTTTTTTGGTTCTGAAAACTTAACATGTGGCAATCATGAGCGCTCTCATACCGACATATGCGCGGGCCGATCTGGCATTCGTGAAAGGCGAAGGTGTCTTTCTTGAAACGGCTGACGGGGAAAAATATCTGGATTTCGGCGCCGGTGTTGCCGTGGCCTCGCTCGGGCACGCCCATCCAGTGCTGGTGAAGGCGCTCGCCGAACAGGCCGAGGCTGTTTGGCATACATCAAACCTATACCGAATTCCCGGTCAGGAACGGTTGGGCGAGAGGCTCGTAGCGGCGACATTTGCTGATCAGGTGTTCTTTACGAATTCCGGGGCTGAAGCCATGGAATGCGCAATCAAGATGGCGCGCAAATATCATTCTGCCATCGGAAATCCGGAGCGTTACCGGATCATTACTTTCGAAGGCGCTTTTCATGGTCGCACGCTGGCGACCATTGCCGCTGGCGGGCAGGCAAAACATCTCGAAGGCTACGGCCCTGTCGTAGAAGGATTCGATCAGGTGCCGCTCGGTGACATGGATGCCACGCGTGATGCCATAACTGAAGAGACAGCCGCCATCGCCATTGAGCCTATCCTTGGTGAAGGGGGCATTTTGACAGTGCCATGGAAGCATTTGCGTGATTTGCGCTCACTTGCAGACGAAAAAGGTATTTTGCTGATCTTCGACGAGGTTCAGACCGGTATTGGGCGTACAGGAAAACTGTTCGCATATGAATGGGCCGATACGACCCCTGACATTATGGCCGTTGCCAAAGGGTTAGGTGGCGGATTCCCGGTAGGGGCGTGCCTTGCAACGAGCGAGGCAGCCCAGGGAATGACGGCTGGCACGCATGGATCGACCTTCGGCGGCAATCCGCTCGCCATGGCTGTCGGGAATGCGGTTCTTGATGTTGTGCTTGCTCCAGGCTTCCTGGAACATGTTCAAGACATGGGTGTGAGGCTCAAGCAGAAGCTCGCGCAAATCTGCGATACTTTCCCCGATGTGATTGAGGGGCTTCGTGGTGAGGGGCTCCTGCTCGGCCTCAAATGCAAAGTCCCCAATCAGCAGCTTATTGATGAACTTTTTGAGGAAAGACTTCTTACGGTTCCGGCCGGCGACAATGTGGTGCGTTTTCTGCCCTCTCTCATAGTCGAGCAGGAAGATATCGATACGGCCTGCGATCGGCTGAATGCGGCATGCGGACGATTGTCTGCTGCGGCTAAATAGACAAGTCGGGGCATGGATATGGCAATTCGGCATTTCATAGATATTTGTGATTTTGACAGCGCAACCCTGAAGGCGCTGATTGCCAGTGCACGGGAATTGAAAGCGGATGGCAAGGTGTCCGGCTCCATCCGGGTTCCTCCCTCCACGGTTCTGGCACTCATGTTCGACAGGCCTTCCACCCGCACCCGCGTCTCGTTTGATGTCGCCATGCGTCAGCTGGGCGGGGAGACCCTGGTGCTCAACTCTGGTGAAACACAGCTCGGGCGCGGTGAAACGATTGCTGATACCGCGCGCGTGCTTTCGCGCTACGTTGACGCCATGATGCTGCGCACCGGGTCGCATTCAAATATGACCGAGTTGGCGGAACATGCCGCCGTGCCCGTCATCAATGGTCTGACCGAGCGCTCGCATCCCTGCCAGGTGATGGCGGACGTCATGACGTTTGAGGAGACGCGGGGGCCGATCGAAGGGAAAACAGTGGCCTGGGTCGGGGACGCGAACAATGTCACCAATTCCTGGGCCCATGCGGCGGTAAGGTTCAATTTTACACTGCGCATCGCCTGTCCGAATGAATTGTCCCCCGATCCCGATTTGCTCCAATGGGTGAAAAAAGAAGGTGGCGCGGTTGATGTGACCTCCTCACCCCAGGAAGCCGCAGATGGTGTAGACGCCATTGTCACCGATGTCTGGGTGTCCATGGGAGACAAGGACGCGGACACGCGCAAGAAATTGCTGACGCCCTACAGGGTTGATGAAAAGCTCATGAGTGGTGCCGGCAAGGATGCAATCTTCATGCATTGCCTCCCTGCCCACCGGGGCGATGAGGTCACGGCCGGGGTAATCGACGGCGCTCAATCGGTGGTGTTCGATGAAGCGGAGAATCGGCTCCATGCCCAGAAGGCCATTTTGGCGTGGTGTTTCGGTCTGAAGTAAATGCAAGCAAGAGAAACAGGTGTATCACCCGGCTCCAGTGTGCCGGATGATCTGGTGCTGCCCTTTCAGGCCGACCTGGCGGGGGCCAGTGGGCGCGTGGTGCGCCTGGGTCCGGCGGTTGATGAAATCCTGCGCGGTCATGATTATCCTGAACCGGTTTGCAAATTGCTTGGTGAGGCCGTCGCTCTGACGGCGCTCCTTGGCACGTCGCTCAAATTCGACGGCAAGTTCACCTTTCAGACCAAGACCGATGGTCCCGTGAACATGCTGGTGGTTGATTATCGCTCTACGGGTGAGCTGCGCGGTTATGCGGGTTTTGACGAGGAAAAAGTAAAAACCCTGGAGAAGTCCGAAGAGATCAAGCCTGCCGATCTGATAGGAACCGGCCATCTGGCCATGACCATTGACCGTGGCCCCGACATGGATGCTTACCAGGGCGTCGTGGCGTTGGAGAGCGGGGACCTGAACCAGGCGGCGGATGCATATTTCCGCCAGTCCGAACAACTCCCCACTTTTATCCGCGTGGCGGTTGCGCGTCATTACAGCGCCCAGGGTGCAGGAGAAGACACTGCTCATGGTGGCTGGAGCTGGCGCGCCGGGGGGCTGCTGATGCAACATCTCACGCGCGAAGGCGGGAGCGATGCACCCGACATCATGTCCAGCGAAGAAGACTGGAACCGGGCAAGCATTCTGGCGGGTACTGTTAAAGATGAAGAATTGCTCGACCCCATGCTGTCCCCGGACCGGCTCATCTACGCACTGTTTCATGAAGAGCAGGTGCGCGCTTTTGAGGGGCGAGCGCTCAAATTCCATTGCGGTTGTTCGCAGGAACGGGTGCAGTCAATGTTGGGCAGCTTTGGTTCAGATGAAGTTCGCGATATGGCTGAAGACGGAAAAATCCTTGTCACCTGTGAGTTCTGCAACAAGTGCTACGAGTTGGATCCGGATATTTTTTGAGCCATAGGAGAACCTTTACCGGCCGTGATTCTTTCAACTGATCCCCGAGAATGATTAAAGGGGTTTTTAAACATGTGCCCAATTCGGTCTTCAGGCCAAGTCGTGTAGCGTTTCTGAGAGCAGTCAGTTTCTGAAGGAGGCAATGTGGTGCCCTATCATCTGCAAACTGACGGGATTTTACTGAGAACCAAATATGTTTGAACTCTGGATTCCCCTGACTATCGCCGGTGCGTTCTTTCAGAATTTGCGCTCTGCCCTGCAGAAGCATTTGAAGGCACATCTTTCAACCGCTGGGGCGACCTATGTACGGTTTTTCTATGCCTGGCCGTTCTCGCTTCTCTATGTCTGGGGTCTGACGCATTTTGGTGGTTTCGAAATCCCTGCGCTAAATCCAACATTCTTTGTTTATTGCCTGTTGGGCGGGGCCTCGCAAATTCTGTTTACGTTCCTGCTGGTCTGGTTGTTTTCGTTCCGCAACTTTGCCGCCGGCACGATCTATTCAAAGACAGAAACGGTTCAGGTGGCCGTGCTTGGCCTGCTGATCCTGGGCGACCCGTTGAGCATCGGTGCGGTGGTCGCCATCGCCATCAGTTTCATCGGCGTACTGGCCTTGTCAGTGTCGGAAACCAAAATCACCTTCGGCAACCTGGTCACCAGCCTGTTCGAAAAACCAACCCTTATAGGGCTTGCCTGCGGCGCGGCGCTGGGTGCATCGGTGGTGTTTTTCCGTGGGGCCGCATTGTCTTTGGGGGGTGAAGGGTTTCTGATTCAGGCAGCCACAGCCCTCACAGTTGCCGTGGTGATCCAGTCCATCGTGATGGGCATTTATCTGGCGCTTCGCGAACCGGGTCAGCTTTCGGCAGTGCTGGTTCACTGGCGGCCCTCCCTGATGGTTGGCATCTCGGGGGCGCTGGCTTCCATCATGTGGTTTTCAGCTTTTACCCTGCAGAACGCGGCTTACGTTCGGGCACTGGGCCAGATCGAACTCGTTTTTACGATGCTCGTGTCAGCCATTTATTTCCGGGAGAAGATAAAGGGCCTGGAATTGACCGGCATCTTTTTCATCGTTGCCGGAATTCTCATACTGGTTCTGACCAGGAACTGAGGTAAGCAATTCAGCTCGCTTCCGCGTAGTCAGAGAGTTTGTCGAGAAACACAGTGCACTCTTCCAGCTCACTTTCCTCGATAAACTCGTCGGGCGCATGAGCCTGGGCGATATCACCGGGCCCAATAATGACGGAGGAGAAGCCGGCTTCTTCGAAAAGGCTGCCCTCAGTACCGTAGGAGACGGCAAAGGTATCATTCTTTCCGGCAAGTTTTAGCGCCAGCGAAACAGCGGGTGAGCCGTCAGGTGCATTGAGCGAGGGAACGCGGCTTGTCTGCACGGTTTCAATGGCGGCATCCGGGCTCACTGCCTTCATGGCGGGAAGAACTTCCTCCTGCGCAAACTTTTCGAACCGGCTGATAATTTCATCCGGGTCGGTGGAGGGAACAGTGCGGAACATCCATGCGATGGTACAGTTTTTAGGCGTGATATTGCGCGCAGTGCCGCCCTCGATAAGGGCAACGGCGACATTGGTATAGGGCGGGTCGAAGCGCGGCCCGTCAGAGCGTGCGCGCATTTCAGAATCTATACGGGTCAGTTCCGAAACCAGTTGCCCCGCGGCCATGATCGCATTGACGCCGAGATGCGGCTTGCCGGAATGAGATTCCTTGCCCGTCACACAAGTCTCGAAACCATGAATGCTTTTGTGTGCATCAACGACCTTCATGGAAGTCGGTTCTCCCACGATAACAAGTCGCGGGGCAGGAAGGCGCTTGCCCAATTCGCTGATCATGGGGCGGACGCCCGTGCATCCGACCTCCTCATCGTAGGAGATCAGTAAATGGATGGGGGTTTTGAGATCGCGTTTCTGGAACTTCGGCACATGGCTGAGAATGCAGGAGATGAATCCTTTCATGTCGCACGAACCGCGCCCGTATAAACGGCTGCCCTTCTTCGTCAGGGTAAAGGGGTCTGTATTCCAGTTTTGATCTGTCACCGGCACTACGTCTGAATGACCGGACAGGCCAATGCCGGGCACGCCTGCGGGTCCGATGACCGCATGAAGGCTGGATTTCATGCCGTCGTCTGTCTGTACCCGGTGTGTTTCCAAGCCGTGGGAGGCTAAATAATCCTCGATAAACTCAATGAGTGGAATATTAGTCTTGGCACTGGTGGTGTCGAAGGCCACCAGTTTTTCGAGCATTTCGACAGGATTGTAACTCTGGCCGGACAATCGCTTCTCCCCGCTTGGACGGTCCGTACCATGCTCGCAAGAAGAGGGCAGTGCAAGGGCTGAGATTGCCAGAAAAACCCTTGTGATCCTAATAAATCTAGCCGCACCGTGGAAGCAGGTTCAGCCACAGCGACGGGCTATATGATATTAAACACCTATTTCTTATCCAGACCGAGCATCCCGCCCAGATTGCCTTCGATACCAAACTCGCAGTTACGTAATGCACCCTGCGTCAACCCTGCCTCAGCTTTTCTCTTGTCCAAATGCCCGACACTCACCACATTTCAGCGTGATTTGATACAGGCGCCGGAATTGGGCCTGAAATTGCGTATAATATACAAATAACGGGACGCGTTGGCGTCAAATGGATTGTGAGACATGGCCGTAAACTCCAAGAATAAAACGAAAATGCGCAGCGTAGGTAAAACGCAAACACGTGCTGCTGTCTCACGTCTGCATAAAATATTGAGCTTATCGGCCAAAAGCCTTGCGCCAATTTTCGTACTGGCGCTTGGGATCGTCTCATTTGTTGGGCTTAAGGCCACCAAGCCGGAAGTGCCGCAACGCCCCGTGCGCGAGCAGGTGTGGGCGGTAAAAGCCATCGAAGCCGATGTCTCGACCTTCCGGCCTGAGCTGGTGCTATACGGGCAGACCGTCGCGGGTCGTCGTGTTGAACTCCGTTCGCTTGTTGCTGGCGAAGTGATCCAGACGGGTAAGCATATGCGTGAAGGCGGCGTTGTCAAAAAGGGCGAAGTGCTGCTGCGTATCGATCCGTTCCAGTATGAGGGCAAGCTCGTTGAGGCCAGGGCCAAACTTGCCGAATCCCGTGCCAAGGCCCGCGAGATCGAAGCCAACATCGCAAGCGAACAGGACGCGCTGAAACGCTCCAAGGAACAGCTTGTGATTGCCAAACGCGATCTGGCGCGCGCGGTGCCATTGGCTGAGAAGGGCACTGTTTCCAAAAAGGTCGCCGACGACAGGCGCATGATCGTCTCGGAGCGTGAACAGTCGCTCGACCAGCGGACCAACAATCTCGATATTCAGCAGGCCAGGGCAGCCCAACAGCGCGCCGTTATCAGCCAGCTCGACTGGGGCGTGCGCCAGGCGAAGCGCAATCTGGAAGATATAGTTCTGGAAGCGCCGTTCGATGCCTATGTGACCGGTGTGACAGCCGAGACGGGCCGCATTGTCGGCGCCAACGACCAGGTGGCGACGCTGATCGACGCCAGCTGGGTGGATGTGCGCTTCACGCTGTCCAACCGGCAATATGGGCGGATCGTTTCAAGCGAGCGGACACTGATTGGCCGTGAGGTGAAGGTACTCTGGCATGTTGGCGATGAGCCAATTGTCTACAAGGCACTCATCGAGCGCGTCGGCGCAGAGATCGCCGCGGAGAAGGGCGGTGTTGAAATATATGCCCGGATAGATAATCCGAACAAACCAACGCACATTCGCCCCGGTGCCTTCGTTGAAGTGCGCGTGCCGGACCGAGCATATAAGCAGGTAATCCGTTTGCCGCAAACGTCGCTGTATGGAGGAAATCGCGTTTTTGTCATCGAGCAGGGGCGTCTCAAAGCCCGCGAAGTCGACCTTGTGGGCGCCTCGGGAGAACAAATCCTCGTGCGGGGTGAACTCGCCAGGGGCGACAAGGTGATCAGCACTCGGCTCACAGCGGCGCAGGATGGTGTGCGCGTCGAGGAGCGCTAGACCAGGTGACGGAACAATCTTCAGCACATGGGATCATACGCCTTTTCGTGCATCACCCCACGGCGTCGAATTTGCTGATGGTGGCGATGATCGTCATCGGTTTGTTTGCACTGGGGCGCCTCAATACACAGTTTTTCCCAACTCTGGAAATTCCCCAGGTGAACGTCTCGGTTGCCTGGCCGGGAGCCAGTTCCGAGGACGTTGAAGAAAACATTCTCGATGCATTGGAACCCGAATTGAGGTTCCTCGATGGCATTGATGAAGTGCGATCGACAGCCCGTGAAGGGTCGGGATCCATCAATATCGAATTTAAGGCCGATACGGACATGCAAAAGGCGCAGTCTGATGTGGAGCAGGCCGTCGACAGCGTGACGACGTTGCCCGATGATTCCGAAGAGCCGGTCGTCACACGCATCAGCTTCTTTGAACCGGTCACGAAAATTTCAGTTTCTGGTCCCTTCACTGAAAAGGAACTCAAAACCTATGCCAAGCAGATCCGGGACGGGCTCCTGGATGCGGGTATCGACAAGGTAACTTTCAACGGCGCGCGCGATGAAGAAATCTGGGTGAGCATTCGCGAACGTGAATTGCGGCGCCTCGGCTTGTCATTGGATGATATCGCAAAACGTATTCGAGATGAGACGCGCGATACACCTTCCGGTATTCTTGAAGGCAGCATCGAGATGCAATTGCGTTCACGGGCCGAGCGCAAGACACCCGAAACGATCGCTGAAATCGAGGTGAAATCAGAGCGTACCGGCGAAAAAACCCTGTTGCGGGATATCACCGATGTTTCAACCAGATTCGAACGTGATCAATCCATTGGCCAACAGGCCGGTGCCCAGGCGATTGAGCTGAATGTTCAGCGCGCCCTGGCAGCTGACACGCTCAAGACCATGGAGATCATGACGGCCTACATGGCGGAGATGCGTTCGAAACTGCCAAAGGACCTGAAGGTCACAGTTTATGACATACGCGGAAAACTCGTTCAGCAACGCCTTGGTATTCTCATAAAGAACGGTTTGCAGGGGCTGGCGCTGGTGCTTGTCATCCTGTTCATTTTTCTTGATGCGCGCGTGGCTTTCTGGGTTGCGGCCGGTATCCCCGTGGCCCTCACCGCAACTCTGGCGGTGATGTGGGCCAGCGGGCAGAGCATCAACATGGTGTCCATGTTCGCGCTCATCATGATGATTGGCATTATCGTCGATGACGCGATCGTCGTTGGCGAGCATACGGCAACCCGTCAGCAACTTGGCGATACCCGGCTAGAGGCATCTGAACGTGGCGCCACGCGCATGCTGTTGCCCGTGGTCGCGGCAACACTGACGACCCAGGCGGCATTTTTCCCGATCTTCCTCATCCGCGATGAGATGGGAACCATCATGAGTGCTATTCCGCTTGTGGTGTTCGCAGTTCTTGTTGCCAGCCTTATCGAGTGCTTTTTGATTTTGCCGGGTCACTTGCGTCACGGTTTTGGCAAGATAAAGCGTGAAGGCAACAGTTTTCGAAATTCGTTTGACAACACCCTCAAAGCCTTTCGTGACGGACCTTACCGGCGATTTGTGGAGATCGCTTATGCTTGGCGCTACACGACTGTGGCGTTCACCTTTGGCATGCTGATCTTCTGCATTGGCCTTATCGCAGGCGAGCGTTTGAGGATTGGCTTTTTCCCCTCACCGGAAGCAGAGAACATTTCCGCATCGGTCGTTTTTGGCCCAGGTTTGCCACGTAGTGAGCAACGCGCTGTCCTTACTCAGCTTGAAAACTCTCTGCGCAAAGTTGAAGAAAAGCTGGGTAAGGGGAAACAGCTTCTGGTCGTAAATGCGTTCACTATGCTTGGTGTGGCCGGCCGCTCACGCGGTGAAAACCTGGCCCAGATCAATGTCCAGCTTACAGCCAGTGAAGAGCGCTCTATTCGAACCGAGAAGGTTGTAAAGGCCTGGCGAGCGCATTTGCCTATAATTCCCGGGTTAGAAAAAGTAGCGATAACCGAGCGCAAGGGCGGACCACCGGGCCGCGATATTGATATCCAGTTGCAAGATGCACCGGTGGAGAGCCTGAAGGCAGCAGCACTTGATTTGAGACAGGCGCTTTCCACCTTTCCGGGTTTGAGTGCAATCAATGACGATTTACCCTATGGCCGCCAGGAGCTCATCCTTGAAGTTACGCCGCGCGGTGCGGCCCTTGGGTTCACGTCAAACAATGTGGGCACACAAGTGCGTAATGCGTTCGAGGGGGCGATTGCGACGCGGTTTGCGCGTGGCGATGAGGAAATCACCGTGCGGGTGAAGCGTTTGCAGGAAGTGCCGGGGCGATACGCGCTCCAGCAGCTATATCTGCGAAGCCCTGCGGGCGATCGTGTGCCACTTAGCGAGGTCGTGACCATTCGCGAGAAAGCAGGGTTCTCAGTGATCCAGCGGGTTGACGGATTGCGCACAGTCGCGGTCACCGGCTCTATTGATGAAAAGGTCACGTCACTTCCAAAGGTTCTGGCAAAGTTGGAAGAGAAGGCTCTCCCTGACCTGAAACAGAAATACAAGCTCCGCTACGCCTTCAAAGGGCAGGCCGAGGAGCGGGCCAGATCTTTCGCGGATTTGAAGATCGGTGCCCTGATGTCGCTTGTCATGATTTACATCATTCTGGCCTGGGTGTTTGAGAGTTACTTCAAACCCTTTGCCGTGATGGCGATCATCCCGTTCGGGATTGTCGGCGCGATTCTAGGCCACGTGATTATGGGCTTCGATCAACTGACCATGATCTCCATGATTGGTTTGCTGGGGCTATCAGGCATTATCGTGAATGACTCGATCATTCTCGTCATGCAGGTGGCGCGCCGTCTGCGCGATGGGGACGAGCTGGCGGAAGCCGCAATTGGCGCTTCCCAGGACCGGTTCCGGGCAGTGATGCTTACATCACTCACAACAATCGGTGGCCTGACACCATTGCTGTTTGAGACGAGCCTTCAGGCGCAATTCCTCATTCCCATGGCGGTCACCATGGTGTTTGGCCTGGCCGCGGCAACCTTACTCGTCCTGATCCTTGTTCCAAGCCTTGTTGGCATCGGTGGGGATATCAGCCACATGCTTCAGGGACTAAAAAGCCGAATGGGGTTCAGGCCCGCCAGTAAGTCGGCGTAAACAGCACAATCACGGTGAAAATTTCCAAGCGCCCAAGGAGCATCCCGAAGCACAGGATCCACTTGGCACTATCCGGCAGGTCGGCATAATTCCCCACCGGACCGACGACCTGCCCCAGCCCCGGGCCGACATTGGCTACCGCGGAAGCAGCGGCGGAGAGGGCCGTTACCGTATCGAGTCCGATCAGCGACAGCAGTGTCGCGATGATGGCAAAGCACAGCAGGAACAGGAAGAAGAAGCCCATGACGGCGCTCGTCACCGTGTCGGCAATGGGCGCGCCGTTATAGCGCTCTACAAACACGCCCTTGGGATAGATGACCGCCTGTAGCCGGCAGCGGATCATCTCGAAGATGACCTGGAAACGGAAAATTTTCATACCGCAGGAGGTGGAACCGGAACAACCGCCGATAAACATCAGCACGAAAAAAACGACCACCGCCATGGCGCTCCAGGTGTCATAGGCTGTTGTGGCATACCCGGTGCCGGTCATGATGGACACCACGTTAAAGATGACCGTAATGAGCCTTGGCCCGAGGGGTTCTGGCTGGCTTGGCTGGTAGGCGATGAGCGCCAGGAGAATGAAAATGGCCGCGGTGCCGAAAAACCAGCGCACCTGTGAATCACGCATCAGTGCGCCGTGACCGCCTCTCAGCTCTTTCAGGTACAGAACGAAGGGAAGCGAGCCGACGATCATGAAGATGATGCACAATGTCTCAATGAGCGGGGAGGAGAAATAGGCAATCGAGGCATCATGGGTTGAATAGCCGCCCGTGGCGATGGTCGTCATGGAGTGGACCATGGCATCGAAGATCGACATGCCGGCAACATAATAGGCCAGCGCGCAGAGCATCGTGATGCCGAGATAGAGCACGCTGAGAGAGCCGGCGATCTGCGTCGCGCGCGGCATGAATTTGCCCTCGGTTTCAAAACCTTCCACGCGGAAGAGTTGCATCCCGCCAACTTGCAGCAATGGCAGGATCGAGATGGCCATGACGATGATGCCCAGCCCGCCGAGCCATTGCAGCAGCCCGCGCCATAGCAAGATTCCTGGTGGCGCCTTGTCGAGTTCGGTGAGGATCGTGGCACCGGTGGTGGTGATGCCTGACATGGATTCAAAAAAGGCATCGGTGTAGCTGATCTCCAGATGCGACCAGGCGAAAGGCAGGGCGCCGAAGGCGGTGAGCGAAATCCAGGCCACGTTGGTCAGCAGGAAGGCCTGCTTGATGGAGAAATTCTCCGTGCGTCCACGATTGGCAAAGGCAAGACCGATCCCGACAAAGAGCGTAATGGTCGCGGAGGCCGCGAAGATTTGCCAGTCCTCATCACCTACCGTGAGGTCATAGAGGGCCGGTATCATCATGGCGCAACCCAGTGTCGCCAGCAGAACGCCGGCCACGAGCAGAATCGGCCTCAAGTCAATCATGTGATATCCCCCGCCGCGCAGGAGTGTATGACAATTTTGCTCTGGTGCGTATCACCGAAAAGTGGGCCTCAGTTTTTGGAAAAATGATAGGCATAAACCAAAAATTAGATCGCGGTTTTGATTTCATCAAAACAAAAAGCGACCTAGGCGCTAAGAGCCCGATCAATATCGGCCTGCAAATCAATTGGATCTTCCAACCCCAGCGACAGACGCAACATTCCGTCGGTGATGCCGATAGCGGCCCGGCCTTCAGGGCCGAGGCGCTTATGGGTCGTTGTTGCAGGGTGGGTCACCAGCGATTTGGAGTCACCCAGATTGTTGGTGATCTTGAAGATTTCCAGTTCGTTCATGAACTTGAAGGCCCCGTCCTTGCCTCCTTTGAGTTCAAACGCGACCAGCGGTCCGCCAGACGCCATTTGGCGATTGGCAATTTTGTGCTGGGGGTGGTCGCTGCGCCCGGGATAATAGACGCGGGAGACCTTTGGGCTTTCGGCCAGAAAGTCGGCCACCAGCGCAGCGGAAGTGCAGGAATGGGCAACCCTGAGAGGGAGCGTTTCCAAACCCTTCAGCATCACCCAGGCATTAAACGGGCTCATGGACGGGCCGGTATGCTTGTAAAAATCGTGGAACGTGTCGTCGATAAATTCAGACGTGCCGAGCACGATACCCCCCAGGCATCGGCCCTGGCCATCGATATGCTTGGTCGCGGAATAAACAACGATGTCAGCGCCCAGCTCCAGCGGCTTTTGCAGCATGGGCGTGGCGAACACATTATCTATGATGGAGAGTGCGCCGGCGTCACGGGCGATCTTGCACACCGCTTCAACGTCCACCAGTTCCAACGACGGGTTGGTTGGCGTTTCGAAAAAGACCGCCTTTGTATTGGTGCGCATGGCGGCTTCCCATGCGCTTAAATCCGTGCCGTCCACCAGTGTGGCCTCAACGCCAAAGCGCGGAAGGAGTGTTTCCACCACGTAAAGGCAGGAACCGAAAAGCACCCGGCCTGCGACCACATGATCACCCGCCTTGAGATGGCTCAGCAGGGAAGCGGTGACAGCGGACATGCCGCTTGCTGTGCCGCGCGCGGCTTGTGCCCCTTCGAGCGCGCACATACGGTCCTCGAACATGGCGACGGTGGGGTTCGAATAGCGCGAATAGACGAAGCCATCCAGATCCCCCTTGAAGCGGGCTTCGGCCTGCTCGGCGGACTCATAGGCATAACCGGAGGTGAGAAACATGGCCTCGGACATCTCACCGAACTGGCTTCTGATCGTACCGCCATGCACCAGCGATGTAGCGTCGTGCCAGTCATCGCTTCGGTTTTTGTGTCCAGTCTTTGCCATCTGTCTGCTCCACTTCGCGCATTTTTCTTTTACGCACAAAAAATCCCGGCCAGGCTCTCGCCAAATGACCGGGTTCTTCCGACACGGCCTTTTAGCGAGTTTTTTAGCGTGGCTGCAAGCCGGCCGGCCCAAATCACCACGTGAGGTGTGGATTAAGCAGTGAAGTGGCCTTGGCGTCAAGAGGGTGTTGGTCTACACGAGAGGCAGATGAGGAAGGGATGATATGGCGCAGGCCGACCCGAACACCATAACGGAACTTATGCCCGCCAGTGGCGGCATCCTCCCCTGTCAGGCTATTGAGCAGCTCATCAAGGAAGGCATTCTCAAGCTTGAGCAACCCGCTATTGAAGGGCAGATACAGCCCGCCAGTCTTGATTTGCGTCTGGGAGGAACGGCTTATCGCGTGCGCGCCAGTTTTCTGCCCGGTCCTGATGTGGCGGTCGATGGAAAGCTGAAACAGCTCGCGCTGCATGAGATTGATCTGAGCGAAGGCGCGGTGCTGGAGGTGGGTTGTGTCTATCTGGTGCCGCTTCTGGAATCACTTTCCTTGCCGCCGGGTCTCTCCGCCGCCTGCAATCCAAAAAGTTCAACAGGCCGCCTGGATGTGTTTACCCGCGTGATTACGGATGGGTGTTCCGCGTTCGACAAGATTGAGGCGGGCTATGCAGGTCCACTCTATGCGGAGATTTGCCCGCAGACATTCCCGGTTCTGGTGCGCACCGGTTCGCGGTTGTCGCAGATTCGTTTTCGTGAGGGTGTGTCTGATGATGCACCAGATATTGCTGACCCTGAACTGGAAAAGGTGGTCTCATTGTCGGTAGACTTGGCGGGTGATCCTGTAACGGGCTTCGTCGGCTACCGCGCCAAGCGGCATACGGGTGTCGTAGATATTGACATGCCGGGTGCGCTGGACGTTCTTGATTTCTGGGAGCCGATCCATGCGCGAGGGGCTACACAGCTGATCCTTGATCCGGACCAGTTTTATATTTTAGCCTCTAAAGAGGCGGTTACCGTGCCGCCGACACAGGCAGCAGAGATGGTTCCGTTCAATCCGCTGGTAGGTGAATTCCGCGTTCACTATGCCGGGTTCTTCGACCCGGGTTTCGGCTATAGTGCAGCCGGCGGTGAAGGATCAAAGGCGGTTCTGGAAGTGCGCAGCCACAAGGTGCCGTTTATCCTCGAGGATGGCCAGATCATCGGCCAGCTGATTTATGAACCACTCACCGAGACGCCTGACACCATCTACGGCGTTGGCATCGGCTCTCACTACCAGGCTCAGGGTCTGAAGCTTTCTAAGCACTTCAAATAAATATCCAGACTTAGGGTCCAAACCCTAGGTTCCCATATAGGCGCCGCCATTAATGTGAATGATCTGCCCGTTGATATAGGACTGTTCAGGCAGACACAAAAACCGTGCGGTTGATGCGATTTCACTCGTTTGCCCCTTGCGTGGGACAGGAGGCATGCCGTCACGCTTTGGTAAAGCACCAGCGGATGCCGGACGCTCGGTGTTGATCGCACCGGGCGAGATCATGTTGGAGGTGATGCCCCTGTCACCGAATTCTGCCGCCAGCGCACGTGTCAGACCGGTCAGCCCTGCCTTACCCGCAAGGTTGTTGGCACGCCGCGCCATGCCCAGATGCCAGGCTATCCCGCCCAGCGTGACGATGCGGCCCCATTGGCGCTCGATCATCATCGGCAGGACGGCCTGTGTGCAATGGAATGCGCCATCAAGCGAAATGTCGATCACGCGGCGCCAGTCCTCGTAACTCATGTCGAGGAAATCAACCTGACCCCGGGCGGATGCGTTGGAGATGAAAATGTCGATGGCGCCGAATTTTTCCCTGCCCTGTTCCACCATGTCCCGCACGGTGTCACGGTTGATGACATCACCGACATAAACAAGGCTGCCGGTGCCCTGCACGTCAATTTCCGCGCAGACTTTCTCGGCCGCCGCGCGGTCCTGCAAGCTATTGATGATGATGTTGGCGCCGGCATCACTCAAGGCAAGTGCAATGGCGCGCCCGATGTTGCGGGACGCTCCGGTTACAAGCGCGGTTTTCCCCTCAAGTGGTTTGCTGCCCAAGGTTGATCCTCCTGAAAAAAATAGTTTTGCAATGAAGCGCGCAGCCTAGCCGGATCGGAAAAACATTCAAGATGCGAGAGGGGGCGCTGACCCAGATCAAGGCAGGTCCGTCCCTGTCAACACATTCTAATACTTCTCGACATGGGAGGATGTGGGATGACCGAAGGTGAAACTCTGTATCTCGGGCTGGTGGTCGGTGCGTTTGTTCTGTTTGCGCTGGTAATGGCTTACGTGACTGTGAGGCAGAAATAGGCTCGCTGCAGCGTGGATCTCTTACGCTGAACAGCTGGCCCCGCCCAGCACGCAGAATTTTGAGCAATAAGGGTGGCACAGTCTGACCGCGCCATGCTCGAACATCCCGCCTTGGGCGTTTGCCGCTTGCTGCAGGGTTGATCCCATGGTGAAAGCACGGTCATAGGGCAGGAGCGTGCAGGGCAAAACGGTGGGCTTGTCTTCGCCCCTGCGTTTCACCACCATGCGGCTTGTCGCACACATGATGTCCCCGGGGGCAACTCCCAGAATGTCCCAGCACTTGGTGGTAATTTCCGGCACGTCTTCACTCTCGTCCATCTCGGGAAACAGGATCAGCGCGGCCTTGTCCTGCGCCTCGATATTCCAGCCATGGTCTGCAATCAGTTGCTCATAGCCCTTGCGGGCTTGGCTCTCATCTTCACCCCAGCAGGTACGGCCGGCAATTGTGATATTAAGTCCGTTTTCCGAGAGCCAGTCGAGGCCAGATAAAGTGGGGTTCCAGCTGCGTGGTCCCCGTTCGGTCTCATGAAGCTCCCGGGCATAATGATCGAGGCTGACACGCAGGTTCAGTTTCCCGCCATGTTCGGCCAGCAATTTCAGTAGTCCATTCTTGATGCGCTTGCGCTGCATGGGCTGCATGGCGTTGGTGAGGATCAGCACCTCGTAACCGCGTGAGAGTGCATCGCGCGCCATCTCCAGCATGTCGGGGTTCATGAACGGCTCGCCGCCGGTGAACGCGATCTCGCGGGTGTTCAGGGAGAGTGATTTGATCTCATCAAGAAATTCGCGTGTTTCCTGTGCCGAGATATAAACCAATCGGTCGTTGCTTGGGCTCGACTCCATATAGCAATTGGCGCATTCGATATTGCACAGCGTGCCGGTGTTGAACCACAGTGTCTCCAGGGTATCCAGCGCGACGCTTGCGCGCGTCTGACCATCCGCCGTGATCCCGGGATCAGTGAATTTCCCCCTGCTCCTCGGTCGGAGTTCTTCAACTTGTTCCACGACAGTATCACTCATAAGGCGTCTCTTTTTCTCATCCCGCGAAGCTGCGGACCCTAGCATGTGGGCCGTGTACTGATAATCAATTTACTGTCAGGGAGTAACTGTCTGTGCGCCTCCCTCTTGCTTTTCGCACCTGTGCGGGCGTGGTAAGAAATACATTGCGAATTTTTCGCGGGTGTAGCTCAGTGGTAGAGCACGAGCTTCCCAAGCTCGGTGTCGAGGGTTCGATTCCCTTCACCCGCTCCAATGCTCCATCGCCATATAGTGGACAAATGAACAAAAACACGCCTGCTGTCGACCTCACATCCCGCTCCAGTTTCAGCCACTGGACGCCGGTCACCATCCGGTTTTCGGACCAGGATTCCCTCGGCCACGTCAACAATGTGGCCGTGGCGGCTTTCGTTGAATCATGCCGGACCCGTCTGATCCACCCCTTCCTGATGCGCGAGAAATATCCCGACCTCGACTATGCGCTTGTACATGTGGAAATCGATTACAAGGCCGAGTTTCATTATCCGGGTACGGTAGATGTCGGCGGGCGGCTGCAACGGGTAGGCACCAAGTCCTTCTCCACCGGCTTCGGGCTGTTCGTTGATGAGCAGTGCGTTGCCACGGCGGGCAGCGTAAACTGCTTTTTTGATCTGCAGAAGCGCGAGAGCGTATTGCCGCCCAATGATGTGCGCGAGCTTCTTGAAAAGGCGATTGATGAGCAGCCTGGCTAGTGTGTGGACTTACGCATAACCTCCAATGCCGAACAGAGCAGTTTGATGTCCGCTTTCGGGCTAAAGCGGTCAATAGCTACCCTCCTCGGACCAAGGCTCTCTAATCCGGTCCGACCAATGCTTGTTGCGGTTTACACACCCCGCATGGCCGCCCACATTGAGTGGCGTGGCACATGAAGGGAGACAATAAAGCGAGATATTTGGGGCGTGTCCATACGTCTCAATGAAGGGGGCAGTAACGCCGCCATTTCGACACCAGATGTTTGAGCGACATTCTATAACTCGAATAAAATAACGCCCGGAAATGGGCTTCAAACGCTCCATCTGTCTCAAATTGAAACAAAAGCCCCAATAAAATCTGGCATAGGGCTTGCTCCTACGTTGGTTCAAGAAATCCAAACGGTGGAGGACAGTCACCATGTCGCTCACAACAACTCATCATTCCGGCCACCTCCCCAGCATTTGGCAATCAGTCTTTGCGAGGACAGGCTACGAGAATAAGTTTTTCAGCATTTTCTATTGCATCATTCTTTTCCAGATTTTGATCCTCGCAGCTGCGGGACTTCAATCTTCTGTTCCATTGGAGCGGTTGTTCCGCGACACTATCGTAGTGGCCGAGGAGTATCCGGGATGTTGCCATGTCTATGACGGATTGATTTCTAATCTCGGCATTCTTCTATGGTGGGCGGCAGCCTCAATCACCGCTTTTGCAGCCTTGGTGGCAGCATGCCTGTCCAGTCGACTATACGAGATATTGGCGCTTGCAATGGCTGCCGTATTTTCCGCATGGCTGGCGCTCGACGATCTGTTCATGCTGCATGAAACCGTGCTTCCGCTAATCGGTTTGCCGCAACCGGCCACCTACGCGCTCTATGGCGCAATTGCATGTGCCTATATCGCATTGTCATGGCGCGTCGTTCTAACTGCCTCTCCGATGTTCTTGCTGATGGCTATTTCAAGCCTTGGTTTGAGCATTTCCATCGACATCCTGAGCGAACACGAAATGGGAGCCATCTCGCATTGGCTCCAGGCCAACCAACGGACCGAATTCCTGCTTGAGGACGGGTTCAAGTTTCTCGGCATTGGATTCTGGTGCTGCCTGCATATGGCCGCCGCGATGAACGTGCTCGAGAACGCGGCAACATCCAAACTTCAGAAAGGAGGCCAGATATGAGCCTTTCAGCCGAAACAACACTGGACTCCTGGAACAGCTTTCCCGGGCTGGTTGCCGACGGCGTACAATGCCGTCCCGAAAAAACAAGCCGCAAGGTCATGGCTTATGAGGCCGACACGCTTAGCGATGAAGAATGGGATGCTATAGCTGCCGGCTTCGATGATGTCTCATACGAGCAGACCGGCGCCTATTGCAGCGCTAGATGGGGAGAGAAAAAGAACAGCCATTTACTGCTTCGCGAGGGGGGAGAAATCGTCGCCGCAGCGCGTGTGCTTGAGCTCAAAATTCCCGGTCTTGAAAAAGGGCTGGCCTATGTCAAATTCGGGCCCCTGTGGCGGCGCGCAAACCAGCAGCCGGACCCGAGAGCTTATTGTTCCATTCTGGACGCGCTTGCGGAGGAATATTGTAACAAGCGCGGGCTGGTGCTCTCCATCCTGCCACGAGCCAACCCTGAGTTCAGCGCCCAGGAGAAGGTCTTGCTCGAAGCCAACGGCTTTACAAACCGCAAGCCTGTAGACGATCCGGCGCGCTATCTTGTCAATTTGCCGCTTGACGAGGAGACGCAGTTTTCGAGTCTCGGCCAAAGCTGGCGGCGGAATCTTCGGAAATCCAGGAACTTCGATCTGGATATCGGGTTTGCAGATGGCGATCGTGCTTTTGAGAAATTCCAGTCAATGCATACCAGCATGGTCACGCGCAAGAATGCCGCAAAAGGCGACGCCGTACATCTTCTGCCGCACCTCCGCAATGCTTTGCCGGAGGGCCTTGCGCCAACAACCGTTATCGCATCCCATGAGGGTAAACCGGTCGCAGGTGCGATCATCGCACTCAACGGGGATACCGCATATTATCTATACGGCGCGACAACCCAGGCAGCCTTGCCACTTCGTGCGGGATATGCCCTGCAATGGTGGATCGTGCGCTGGCTGTCGGATCAGGGGCCTGACTGGTACGATTTGGGCGGCACGGGAGGTGATTCCGGCCTGAATCAATTCAAAACGGGGCTGGTTGGACGGCAAGGACAAATTGTCGATTTGCCCGGTGAATTTGTCAGGTGGAACACCAGCCTTGACCGCATGGCAGCGGACGTATTGTTCTCACTTCGGACCTGTCGCCGGCGCATTGCAGGATTGCAGCTGCCAAAGGGATGGAAATGATCCTCCCTGATGGCGCAAAATTGCTAACCCAGACTCTCAGCCTGTCGACCGCGCGGGTCGCAGGTTCGGGCGCCAATTTTATCGCGCAGCTGTTGCTCGCCCGCTCAATGGGCACGGCTGACCTGGGCTTATTCTACATCGTCACCAGTATGGCTATCCTCCTGGGAGCCGTTGCCAGTATCGGATATCCGGGAATAGCCAACCATCTCATCGTGCGCTATGCGGCGCGCTGCGAAGACTGGAAAATGAGGGCCTTCGTCCTGGTTGCCCGGCGGGACACGCTGGTCATCGCGTTAGGCCTTGCATTGGCCGGTGTCGCGGCAATCGCGATAGGAAGCGATGGCAACCTGGGAATAGTCTGGCCCGCGGCCATCGCCGCCCTCTCAATACCCGCATTCGCAACACTCAGGATAAACGGGGGAATAGCCAATGCGCTGCAACGTTATTCTCTGTCCATCCTGCCGGACAATCTGATACGGCCCGCTTTGTTTGCCCTGATTATTGGCACGCTCGTATTCATGGCCGGATCGCTAACCCTGCTGACCGCCGTCTGCGCTTTTAGCGCGTTGATGATCGTGACAGCTTTTGCGCAAACGTTGATCGTCGGCTGGTCCGCTGGAGCTGCTGGCCCCGCCCTTGAGCCTGACCGGCGCGAGGTAAAACACTGGCGCAAATCCGGGGGAACTCTGCTGGTGCCGGTTCTGGTGGCAACCTTGTTCGCCGATTTGGCGATAAGTTTTTCCGGCCTGCTGCTGGAGCACGCACAGGTGGCCATCTTCAGCATCGCCATCAAGATCGCGTTTATGCTGGGGTTCTTTATTCAGATCGCATACCAGATCGTTCTCCCCCGCTTCACTAAATCCCTGAGGGCAAAAGATCAGGCTGGCGTTGTTGATCTTCTCACCAAGGCCAATGCCGTAGCGGCAGGCATGATGTTTCTGGCGCTGCTGGCGAGCTGGTTTGCCGGGAGCGAGCTTCTCGGGATTTTTGGAGTTGAGTTCCAGGCTGGCTATTCTGTCCTGTTAATTCTTGTAGGCGCCCAGCTGGTTCGCGCGCTCGGTGGACCGGCGCTGCCGCTCTTGATTGCCTCGGGACGCCATAAATACGCTATTCCGCCGATTGCGGCATCACTCGCCGTGTTTGCCGCGACCGCGCTCGCATTGACACCGGCGCTTGGCATAACCGGCATGGCGCTGGCGGTGTTCGCGGCGATTGCAGTCACCAGCGCAGGGCTGGCGGTTGTTGTGCGCCGGGAACTCGGATTTTCGTGTGACGCCTTGTCCCGGCTTCGTCTGGGTCTGCCATTGCCGGGCCTGATCTTAGGGCGCGTTTTTGAAAGGAAACTGTCATGACACGCCACCAGGAAAAAGACACTGTCCTGATACTGGGTAATTACCGTACGACTTTCTCGGTCGCCAGGGTGCTTAGCGATGACGGGTACAATGTCATCGTAGGCGAGGACGATGATAGAGTCGCCGGGGCCAGATATTCCCGTTTTGTCGATGAGATGTGGGATCATCCAGACCTGGATACGGAGGCAGGCGCAACGTTCGGTCAGGCCCTGAAGTTATTCCTCGATCAGCGGCCGGACATCACGGCGATTTTTCCGGTTGCGGAAGAATTCGTTGTATGGCTTGCGAAAAACAGGACTTCAATACCGGCGCATATTACCATCGTGTCGCCTGAAGCCCGCACCGTCGAGCTATGCCTGGACAAGGTAAGAATGCTCGATCTGGCGTCGCGGGCGGGAGTCACCTGTGCACCATACGCCGTGGTGGAGACACTTGAAGAACTTTACGAACAATCCCGTCAGGTAGGTTTTCCAATTATCGTGCGCCCGTTCAGCCACCTGAACCGGCTCGGTCACAAGAAGGCGATTATCTGTCAGGATCACGATGAGCTTTTGGATATCTTCGCCAGCTGGCCGCACGGGCAGCCCGGATTGCTTTTGCAGCGTTATGTGTCCGGCGTTCGGCATGATCTATATTTCATCGCCGTAAACGGTGAAATCAGGTCACTGCTTGAAACCATGATCACACGTACCGATCATGTAGACGGTACCGGTCTTTCTACCGAGGGTGTGCATTGTGCTGTAACGCCCGCGTTCAAAAAGGACACCCAGAGACTTGTCGGAGAAATTGGTTATACGGGCATCGGCTTTGTTCAGTTTATCCGCGATCCGCACACCGGGGAGGCCACCTTCCTTGAGCTAAATCCAAGAACTGCCGGCTCTCACTACTGTGCCGAAGCGGTTGGCATGCCTCTTACCAGAGCAGCGATGCAACTGGCCCGGGGTACGACCGATATCGGCCTGGACCCGGCCCATCATTACCCGACCGGTATCTACTATTGCTGGATATACGGCGACATATATGGTTTGAAAGAAGCGGTTGAGCACGGCGAGATCGGGGCCAGCGGTGCGTGTATGTGGGTCATCCATGCACTCCGATCCCTACTGAGAGCGCGAATCCACCTGACCTTCACATGGCGGGATCCGCTGCCACCGTTTGCCATGCTTCTGCGCCACGCCGGCCGCCTTGTCACGGCAAAGTTCAGATCGCAGGATGCGGTGGCAGCTCTGCACAGAGGCATGCAAATCCACACTCCGGACAACACTGAAACTGTTACCAAATGAGGTCCAGATAACGAAATCTAAATTCCTTGGAGTGTAGTGTATTGGTTCGCGGGTGTAGCTCAGTGGCAGAGCTATGATCTTCCAGGTCGTGTGCACAGGTTCGATTCCTGTTACCCGCTCCAACATCCACTTCGCATTTTGTCTTCTTGGCCCAAGACACGTTAATCGAACATGATCCTGCAGTTGATCGGCGCGTTCGCTCTTGGCTGTGGCCAGCGTCACACTGAATATGATCGCAACGCTGCCCAGCAATTTAAACTGACACCGGTTTGTTTGCCACTAACTGATCCTTCCCCAATGAATTGATCCGCCCTGATATGATGGAAATCAAGGCCGGTCAGTAATGACGAAGTTGCATCAGGCAGCTGTCCTTCACAACCAGCTGCATGTCTGCTTTCGGGGGCAAAGCGGACATTAGCTACCCTCCTCGGATTGAGGCTCTCTAATCCGGTCCGACCAACGCTTGGGGCCGCCCGCACACCTCTCAACCAGCATCTGTCATCGCCAAATTCCTGTCTGGCTGAAATAGCCGGAATTGGTTATCGTGCCGCGATGTCAGTGCTGCTGCGCCAAATTGCCCGCTACGTTGCACAAAAAGCTGCGTCCGATCCCGAGGCAAAGGAGAAGGTGGTCAAGGCAGCCCGCGACGTTGTTGAAGAAGCCAAAAAGATCGCCAAGAAAGATGACCGCGCTTATGCCGCTGGCCGGGCTTTCCGCCAGGCGATCGACAAGCTGCAGGGCAATCGATAGCTGGGAGCTGCGACTTCCGTTCCATTTTGTCGCAGTGGCGATACGTCTGCTAGGCGCCACTCGATTTGGTTGATCTTCTTAAAAGATCTTCCAAGGGAGTTTGCAGTGAACCAGACCATCAAAACGCTGCGTATTGAGCACCGCAACATTGCATATCTCCTCGACTTATTGGAGCGACAGACGGATAGCATCGAAAAGTCAGGCGATCCTGATCTTTCGCTGATCGTGGAAATTGTCGACTACTTGCGCAGCTTTCCTGACATGTACCACCACCCAAAGGAAGATCTGGTCCTTCGAAGGCTACGCGAGCGTGCGACTGGATTTGATGAAAAGTTCTTCAAGCTTGATGATGATCATGAGCATCTGTCCGACGAGTTGCATTCGTTTTCGAAGAAGGTGTCAGCCCTACTGACAGATCCGAGCCCAATGACTCGTTCGGATTTTATTCTGTCAGCACGCTCATTCATAAACCGTGAGCGCGAACATATGGCAATGGAAGAACGTTTCTTCTTACCTGCGGCGGAGCGCTGGCTAACGGATGAAGATTGGAACGAGATAGACAAAGTTGTGGGACGGTTCCCTGATCCAATGGCAGCGCTGGACTCTGGTCAACGTTTTATCCGCATAAACAAACATCTGGAGAGTGGGAGAAACACCGGGGCGGCATACTCAGACGAAACATCTGCCCCGGTCTAACCAAGTGAGCGTTCTTGCCAGGTGAGTAGCATGCCGGCTCCTGGCCAGAAGTAGACGATCTATCCTGTGTGGACATAAATTGACTTTCACATTTGATTTAGGTCACTGGTTCCGGGGGGTTTTTTTGCAGGAGTTTGCATCTGTGAGGTACACATGAGCGATCAATCCAGTGCTTCAACAACAATTCGCCAGTTGCTCGATGAGAAGGGAAGCGACGTTTGGGATATTGACCCCGACGACTCCGTCTTTAACGCTGTTACAAAAATGTCGATCAAAGATATCGGGGGATTGCTTGTCCTGGAAGACGAGAAAATTATCGGGATCATCACCGAACGGGACTATACGCGCAATGTCATCTTGAAGGGTAAAACGTCACCCGAGACCGCTGTGCGCGATATCATGAGCGACAACGTAATCTGCGTCACGCCAGAGCAATCGATATTTGAATGTCTGGAAATCATGACGGAAAAGCGCGTCCGTCATCTCCCGGTCGTGGACAACGATCGGTTGGCTGGCATGGTATCAATTGGAGATCTGGTGAGCAGGATTATCAGCGATCAGAAGGGTGCCATAGAGGAGCTTCAAAAAACCAGCCAGAGTTAAAGCCGATATCCCCCGGATATGGCGGATCGTATCGTAAACACCGAACACAATGTCCGCGTATGACCCATAGCGGAAGTCACCTGCCAACATGCTACACTGTGCTGCATGGGTTTTTATGACGAGGAAGAGACCGCTCGCGAATACATCGCCATGGCGGATGGGTATGACGGCAGCGAACTGATCACCGCAATGTCCGAACACGTGCCGCAAGGCGCGAGCGTATTGGAGATTGGGATGGGGCCAGGAACAGACCTCAATATTCTTGGCCAGCAGTATCGTGTCACAGGGTCGGACAACTCCCGGTTTTTCGTCGATCTTTATCGGCAAGAGCGACCTGATGCGGATTTGTTGATTTTAGATGCAGTTAAACTGGATACAGATCGCAAATTCGACTGCATCTATTCGAACAAAGTTCTGCATCATCTCAGTCAGGATGAACTGCAAAGCTCACTGGAACGTCAGAATCAGGTGTTGAACAAGGGCGGTTATCTGATGCATTCATTCTGGAAGGGCGACAGGGTAGAAGAAATGCATGGTCTCAAATTCTTCTATCGTACCGAGGCACAGCTCCGGTTAAGTTTTGAACGACTTTATGATCTCATCAGCTTGGTGACTTACGAAGAGCTGGAGCCAGATGATTCAATCTATGTGCTGGCTCAACGATCACGAAAGTTGCACTCACAGCGGATTGGGCAGGCCGGTCCTTTGGCATTTATGAGTACACAGCCTGGTCTGATCCCATAATCTAGAGGGGCGCCATACCGGTCGTTAGAGCCGAGTAATTTCTGGCATTTCCGTGGTTGGAAATCCGGCTTGGCACCGCCTCTAAACTATAGTTGCGACACTCCTAGAGGTAGAGGGCGCTGCAGTTTGAAAGTTTGCTGTGATAGACGTTGCGGCAATTGCGAATCATGGGGCTGCTGTTGCCAGCCTGCCCGCTGCAAGCGCGGAAAAACCGCATGGCGGTTGCGGCGCAAACGTTATACTTCTTGAGAGCTTCAGCTTTCCGAGCAAGTTCACGGGACTGGATGCGGCCCTGCGTCGGATCTTGCTGGGCGAATGCGCTCGTGTCGGCCACAGACGCCACAGCGGCAATCATCGCTGCCGCAATCAAAGCTTTCTTGATGTTCATATTGATAGTCATGGGTAAGTCTCCTTCGATTTTATCATTTGGTTGTGTTGGCTCGTTGACAACCAAATCGGATCGAATTTGGCGATCTGAAGTGACGCAGATCACACATTGGCTCTTTGGCCAGACCGCCCGGAATTTGTGACGTGAATGAGTAGCTCAAAAACGACGCCCCCATATGAAGGCTACTGAACGTCAAGATTTTTGAGACTGGCTAACGTCCGCTATTGGTACAAAGCAGACATTCCAGCCTATGCCGTTTTATGCCCCCTTTCGGGGGTAAAGCGGACATTTCCATCAGCACTGTAAGTTTTTTGAGTAGTAGCCGACTTAGATCAGGATACCATCTTCATAGACATGGTTGACGCGCCCGCGTGGCTTCTTCGCCTGTGCGCTGAGATTGAAACTGGACGGCCGTGTCATTTTGGAGACGGGTGGTTTCTTCCTTTTACGCATCGGTCCCACATAGTCATTGGTGATGACGAAGGGTTTCGGGTCGGCCAGCATTGCATGGATGCGATAATAGAGATCCTTTGCGGCGATGGGCTTGGCCAGCATGGAGTTTATCCCCGCGTCCAGCACTTTCATGACCTTGTGGTGGTCCGGCATACCGGTAATCAGCAGGATGGGCACCTCGCGGTTGCAGCAGTCTTCATCATGGCGGATATGCTTGGCAAAATCGGCGCCATCCAGCTCCCCCAGAAAGAAATCCAGTATAACCGCATCGAAATCATCGCTGTAGATATGCTCCACGGCGCCCGGCACATCGCGGGCGAAGCGCACATGCTGCACGCCGAACCCGCGCAGCATCTCGCCCAGTAACCGGCGCATGAGCGCATGGTTCTCGACAATGAGAATTCGCAGTTGTGAGAAGTCGATAGATGATTTGAGCATTGGCCACTACGCGCCGAACTTGTTACGCGTCGACCCTGCCGCAGGAAGGTTAAAAAAGCGCTAGTGCGTATCACCGATAAGTGGGAACCGGTTATCGAAAAATGATACGCATAAACGAATAGATAGATCGCTGTTTTGATTCCATCAAAACATGAAGCGATCTAGGACGCAGGCCTATTGGTTGCTTGTTGCCATGCCGGCAAGCTTATGGGGACCCTGAGTTTGTCAGGTTTATCGACTGCATAGACCGTGATCATGCCTTCGCGACCTTTCACACGTATCTTGTGCTTGGGAAATTTTGAAAAATTGATCTTTGAGTGCTTTGCCGTATCTTCAGAAACCACCAGCGGCACGCCGAATTCCTTGGTCTGGGCTTCGAGACGCGCGGCCACGTTGGCATTGTCGCCAAGCGCAGAAATGATGGGGGATGCCGGCGGGCCCATCGAGCCGACAATGGCCTCGCCGGTATGGATGCCAATGCCGATTTTTAGCCCGTCACTCAACTCATCTCTGATCTTTTCATTGAGTTTCGACAGGCGCCGTAGCATGGCCAACGCTCCAGCAACCGCCTCTGCCGCTCCTTGTTCCGGGCCGGATTCCAGGCCGTAAATGGCCATCAGCCCATCACCGTTGAATTGGGCATAATGTCCGTTGGTTTCACTCAGGGCCTGCGCCAGCTCAGCGAAGAACTGGTTGAGCAGGAACACAACGTCAAAGGGGAGGCGGTCCTCGGACAATGTGGTGGACCCCCGCAAGTCCACGAACAATATCGCCACCGCGAGCTCTTTGCCCTGCTGGTAGCCGGGCTTGGAAAAGGCCTCGCTGGGGTTGGCATCAGCGGGCACCAATGCCGTGACCTCGATATTTGAGTTCGGCCGGATCTGGCAGGCCAAACGCACGGAGGGGGATTCCGTGACCCGGGCGAGAACCTTTTTCTCATCCTCATCCGGGGGCAATAAATTTACCGCACATTCCCCAATATGTACCCGGCAGGTTGAGCAACGGCCCCGGCCGCCACAAATTGAGGCATGGGGAATACCCGCGGCGCGGATGGATTCAAGCAGTGTCGCGTTGGGAAGCAGGTCAACCTTACGGTTTCCTGGAGAATAGGACAGGCGGGGTTTTGTGCTTTTGGCAATGAATACCCCTCTGACAGCGCGTGCAATCAGGAGCGCCACGATGAACAAAATAACGCCGATCTCGGTGTTATAGACGAAATCAGGCATCCAGGGTTCCACACGGGAATAATCTACCTGCAGCCCTTCGGGCCGCTGGGCCAACTCTCTGACGCGCATGCTTGCCGCCACGTACCCAGCCAATGCCAAAGCCGGTATGACCAACGCCGCTGAAAAGGCCAATGGCTGGTATCGCGCATACCATGGCTGAAGACGGAGCCAGCTGTGCAGTCCGATGCAGCCATGTGTCCAGACAATGAGTACGGTTGCCCCCATGACGAAGCCCCGCACGGGCGAGTGAACGGCAAAGGTGGATAGGACTTCCAGATAGACGCCTTCATAGGGACTGATCGCAGGCAAAATACCATTCGCTGCGACATGCGCGGCAAGCAATGGCGGTATGGCGAGGCCAAAAACAAGCTGCACGGCCTCCCAGGCTTTCAGTTTGAAACTGCGCCTGGACCAGAAACCCCACAGCACAACTCCCGCATGGACGAGCAATGCACCAGCGAGCAATACTATCCCGGGCCATGTCTGCCATGGATCGGTGAACACCACCGTTGCCGCCTGCATTGCCTGAAGCGAGATCAGCCCAACCATGTGGTTGAACAAATGGCCGGTGACGTAAATGAACAATATGACGCCACTATAAAGCCGGAGCTGGTTTCGCATCTTCACTCCCTTGAACCAGGTCATCACTGGTGCATGCCTTGCGGCGCATCACACTCTGATCGTGTGATACAATGGCCGAGGATTAAAAAATCGGCAACAGGGGAAGATGTCGATACCTGGTTGAACGCCGGCTTATCCAGTACTGAAAGATGGATTAGCGCGGAGCGGAGTGAGACTGTTTTGCGATGTGGCTGCTCACGCCATGCTCGGTTTTTTCCCAGTGGAATGGCCTGGTAACGAGTTGCCCGAGGGCACGGTAGGCGGCAAGGGATATGAGCAGCCAATAGGCCGGCATAAACAATATGTGCAGTACAAAACGCGCTCCCTTTTGCTTAAGCGCGATCAGGGAGAGCGCCATGGATGCAAGATAACCTATGGCGATGTTGAACAGCCCCACAAGCCAGACGTGAATGCCCAGCACGCTCGAGGGCAGCATGTGGGGCGTATCAGCTGAGGCTTCGATGGCGACAAGCAGGTAAAACACAGGATGTGCCAGGGAGGAAAAAATCATGCCGCCGACAACCACCTGGAAACCCAGGAATCGCCCGGTGCCGAGTTGACGCCAGAGTTTCAGAGGTTTGCGCATATGCACAAAATAGGTTTGCATCCAGCCCTTCATCCATCGGGTGCGCTGATACAGCCAGGGTTTGAAACTGCAGGGGGCTTCCTCAGCCGTTTCGGAATCAAGCATCCGGCACACATAGCCGTGGCGATATAGCCGCATTCCCAAATCGGCATCCTCGGTCACATTAAAGGCGTCCCAGGCGCCGAGCCATTTGAGAGCTGAGATACGGAAATGGTTGGACGTACCGCCGAGCGGGATTGGCAGGCCAAGCCGTTGCAGCGTTGGCAACAGTCCCGAAAAAAGGGCTGCATATTCGAGGGCGAATTGCTTGGTGAGCCAGTTCTCCGCGCTGTTGTAGACCGTGAGCCGGGCCTGCACACAAGCAAGGTTTGCCGGGCCGTTGGCGAAGGCTGCGAGTGCTTTTCTGAGTTGGCCGGGGCTGGGGTTGTCCTCCGCGTCATAGATCACGACATACTCACCGCGGGCGAATTGCAGCGCGTAATTCAGGGCCTTGGGTTTCGTACGCGGCTGTGAATCGGGAACAACGACGAATTCGAAATTGCCCGGCAGGCCAAGTGTCTTGGCATGGGCCAGTGTTTCGGGGTCGGCGCTCTCGAAGATCAGTTTTATATCCAGCTTGGCGGCAGGATAATCGAGTCGCATCAGCGCCCAGGTCAATTCCTCAAGCACCGCGCTTTCACGGAACAGGGGTACAAGGATCGTATAGAGAGGTAAATCAGCATCGTCGATGCGTGCCGCCTTGCGCTGCATCCATTTTAGCGGCAGCGAGACAATAGCATTGATGCAGGCCACGAGCCGAAGCGCCACCACCAGCGCGAAAAATATTGTGGTTATGCCCGCCACCAGATGCAGGGTGAGCAGGGGCGTGTAAAATCCCGAAATACAAATAGCGGCAAATATCATGGCCAGTCCGTAACGCTGGCTGGTCACAAGCCCCTGGCCGGCACTCTCTCCAGGAAAGCGGCTGGTCAGGCTGTTAATCGCATTGTCTGTCAACCGTTCCGCAAATGTGCGTTGTATCGCGGAGCGCAGTTCGCGTGGCGTGGTGATCGCGATGCGGTTTACACCGACCGCCAGGCGCCTTTTCAACTCACCGGGGCGGGCTGCGCCAGGAGCGTAGGCGAGGTCTGCCCGGCCATTTTTGACTCTGCGCAGGAGTTGGGATCGAAGCGCCTCGCGCGGTGTTGCGGCGTGAGAAAAAGGGGTGAGTGATTGGGCTGCGGGATCATCGACGAATTCGGCTCCACAGTCTTGCGCCAGTGCACGGTAGTAATCGTTTGGACGCACCCAGCCATTGGACATCAGGACATCATGCGGAGTGACATTCCAGCGCTGCGCCAGCCCCTCGGCGCGTTCAAGGGTTGCCGTGTCAACCAGTGTCCCGTTCATAAAGTCATATTCGCCAGGTGAGCCGGGTGAGTTCCTTCTCGCATGGATTCTGGCAGGCAGTTGCTGCCTGTCCCGTCTGCCCGTCAAAGCAGACCTTATTCTTCCCCCCGCTTTTTGCACCTACACTGATACCCGCTGACGACCGCACTTGATCCGCATGCGCTTATGCCGGGTCACACCTGAAAGCGCATGTGGTTATGATAACAATTTAAATAGAACAGACATTAATTCAATGAAATATTAAATTATATTTGTATAATAATCTGAAGTAAGTTGATTGTAATCTATTTATAGAAATATACATGCATATAAAAAATATATATACTATGAGTTTGATCTGTTGTGGTTATCCCGGGCCTGTCTATCTCGCCACTTGCGGACAAGCGTGCGCCCGGTATTATGCGCCGCTATGAAACGCAGTTTCCAGATCATTGCGCTATGCGCCACACTCGTTCTTGCCCCTTTGTTTCCCAATACTGGAGCGGCGCAGGAGCCGGCGTCAGAAGAAAGCGCGGAAGTGCAGGATACGCCTTTGCGGATCCCAAAACCCGACCTCCTGGACCTCGATTCGATCCGGTTCGTGACGGACAATGATTACCCGCCATTCAACTATCTCGATGAAGAGGGAGAACTGACCGGGTTTAATATCGATCTGATGCGCGCTATCTGTGACGAGCTGTCAGTCGAATGCTCAATCCGCACGGTCTCTTGGAACAGGCTGCTGTCGTCCATCAAGGAGGGTGAGGCGGACGCGGTGATCGCCTCGATCCGCGTCAGTGAAAAAACCCTGCGGCAGGTGGATTTCACCGACAGCTATTACCACACGCCGGCGCGTTTCGCCGCGCTCAAGTCCAATCCGGTCAAGGCCATCACGCCTGAAACTCTTTCAAGCAAAAAAATAGGTGTGATTGGCGGCACGGCCCATGAGGCTTATCTGGGAGATTTTTTCACCGAATCGGCGGTGGTGGCATATGGCACCGCGGATGAGGCCAAATCCTCATTGCGCGAGGGCAAGATCGATTTCCTGTTTGGAGATGGCGTCTCGCTGATGTTCTGGTTGAACGGGACGTCCTCTGAAGGCTGCTGCGAATTTCGCGGAGGTCCCTTCACCGAGAGTAAATATTTTGGTGAGGGTGTTGGCATTGCCGTGCGCAAGGGCAATCGAAAGCTGCGCGATGCGCTGAATTACGGATTACATCTGGCACGCACAGAGGGGCGCTTCGAAGAGCTTCACTTGCGCTATTTCCCCTTGAGCTTCTTCTGATCGGGCATCCGTTTCCTCTCCCGGAAGGGCAGCATCAGGCTCCAGACGAGATTCTTCGGGTTTTCATTCAGATGGTTTTTCTGGCCGATGGCCATGGCCAGGTGCCCGTCGCGGGGCTGCGCAGTATAAGTGCTGAACAGCCGGTCCCAAAGTGACAGGTTAAAGCCATAATTCGAGTCGTGCTCTGAATGGTGAATAGAGTGATGAACCCGGTGCATGTCGGGAGTGACTATGAGCAGCCGCACGATCCGGTCGAGCCATGTTGGAAGGGCGAAGTTGGCGTGGTTGAACATGGCGCAGCCATTGAGCGTGACCTCGAACAGTACAACCGCCCAGGGCGATGCGCCGAGGATGAGAACCACGGCAATTTTCCAGATCATGGAGAGCGCAATCTCCACCGGGTGAAACCGCAATGCCGTAGTGACATCGAAATCCACATCCGTGTGATGGACCTTGTGAAGCCGCCACAGGAGGGGAATCTTGTGCGAGGCCAGATGCTGGGCATAGATCGCAAGATCAAGGGCGATCATGGCCAGTGCGACTTCAAACCATTGGGGAGTCTCCAGCCAGTTTAACAGGCCCCAGCCGTTCGTCTGAGCCCAGGCTGCCGCGGCGACTGCCGCAAGAGGTACCGACAGCATCGCCATTAACCTGATAACAAGGCTGCCGATGCCCGTGATCATCAGGTTGGTGAACCAGCGGGCGCCTTTTCCTTGCCCCGGTATGCGCCGTGGCATCACAAGCTCCAGCAGCGCCATTGCAACGAAGATGCCGAGAAAGGCTGCTAACCGCAGAGGCGCTTCTCCGATTTCGTTCAAAAATTCCATGGATCCAGTTTATAGGTTGGCGCGGGTTTTGAAGATGCGGTTTTTTGCAGCGCTGATCACCATCTGTTCATCGCGACTGCTTTACCACCCCCAGGCGGAACAGTTAACATTGTCGCCATGATGATATCTCATTTCAGGATATGGAGTGTGCTGGCTTGCATCGGGGCGGCTGTACTGATGCCGCCAGAGCCTTCGCGTGCACAGACAGCGACACGGGTGGATCTGGAACTGGTCCTTGCTGTAGATACATCCGGCAGCGTCGACAGCAACGAGTATAAACTCCAGGTCGAGGGGCTGATCCTGGCCTTCCGCGATCCGGCGGTGATTGCCGCCATCATCGGTACCAGCGCAACCGGTGGTGTGGCTGCCACCGTAGTTCATTGGAGTTCCACCAACGAGCAAGAGCAGATCGTGCCCTGGACAGTGCTGAAAAACGAAGAGTCCGCGCGAGATTTTGCCGACGCCATCGCCGCCGCACCCACCCGCAAATTTTCAGACAGCACCGGGATAGGCGGCGTACTGCAATATTCCGAGAGAATTATAAGACGAAACCGGTATGAGGGGCGGCGCAAGTCGATCGACGTCTCTGGTGATGGGGCCAACAATTCGGGCATACCGCCATGGCTGGTGCGTGACATGGTTATCGAGGAGGGTATCACCGTGAACGGGCTTACCATTTTGACCGATGAGCCTTACCTGCATCACTATTTTGCAGAGAATGTCATCGGCGGTGCGGGGGCCTTTGTCATGAGTGTAAATGATTACGCGGATATCGTGGTCGGCACACGCAACAAGTTGCTGCGGGAAATTTCGATTAATATTGCTTTGGGGCCTCAACCGAAAATCGTGATGGCGCGCCCGTAGCCTGACAGACGGGAAAAAGGCGGCGCCATTTAAGCGCCGCCTCAGGTGGTTGGTCCAGGGGGAAAATACCACTTTACGCGAGAGGTTTAGCCTTCGCGCTTGTCCATGCCAGGCTTTTTATCATTTCCATCGCGTCCGCGATGATGCCCGCCATCCATATGATGGCCCCGGCCGCGCCAGCCGTGCTTGCGGTGGTCTGTCCGGTCCAGGACGCCATCTTCATTGCGGTCCAGGCGCTCGACTATCCGTGAGAAGGGTTTCAGGAACTCATCAAGCGTGATCGTGGCATCACCATCCCTGTCAATTTTCTGGAAACCGCGCACCATGCGCTGGCGCTTCACTTCAAGCCATAGCTTTTCGAATTCGGCCAGGCTGAGTTTACCGTCCTTGTTGCCGTCGTGGGTGGCGAGAAGCTTGGTGCGGGCTTCGTCCAGTTCCGCCTGAGTGAGTTTGCCATCCTCATTGGTGTCAAAACGCCCCATCATCCGGTGCATGCCCCATCCTTTATGACCCCGGCTGCGATGTCCCCGCCGGTGATGACCCCAGCCTTTTTTGCCTTCAGAATGATGGCCCATACCGTGATGACCCGAGCCGCTCGCGCCGCGATATTCAGCAACGGCCAGGCTTGAAAGTCCGGCCGCGCCAAGTATGGCAATTGCGCCTGCAGCCAATGCAATCTTGGTCCCTTTACGCATCAATCTTCTCCTTGAAAATTCTGGTGCAGCCCAGGACCGGGCTGCGCTCTGAATTTTGTACGCTGTGGCGTACCGAAATCCGTTGCTATGGGAATAGATTGACGTGAGACACGCGAATTGATTCAATTCCTGATTGATTCGGCAACCGTGCCAAATCCAGTATTCCTGCGGCTTACGGGCAATTTTCCGCAGGCATGTCAGTGGTCTCATGGTTCGCGTTTGATGAAGCATGCGAATGGGGGATTCTGTACATGCGTGGACGCAGTCTAACGCGTGCAATTGGCGTTATCAGCCTACTGACGGTTATGGCTTTACCGGGCGCGCAGGCTGTTTCACAAGGCGCGACAGATCATTGGCTGGGCTGGTATGCCGGCGGCGCACTTGGCATTTCCTGGACCGATGTCGACATTGCCATTCCGCCCAACACCTTTTCTGAAACTTATGAAGGTTTCACCGGCGGCGTTGTCGGAGGTCACAACTCCTATGTGACGGATCGCCATCTCGTCGGCGTGGAAGCCGACCTGACTTTCAACGATGTCATGGGCGGAATTGCCCTGGCGCGGCATAAAGTGTCGCTGCTCGGTCGCATTGGACGCTTCCGAACCCCGTCCATGCTGCTGTTCGCCGTTGCGGGGATTTCGGGTGGTCAGTACAAGGCCAAGGTCACGGCCACGAATACGGTCCTTACGCTGAACTTTGATGACGAAGTTCCCGTCGTCGTTGCCACCACCACCACTACGAACACCAAACGTAACAAGCGCCTGTTTGGGCTCACGGTCGGCGCGGGCTTCGAGCGCGATGGCACAATACGGGGCCGGGATATCCGCTGGGGTATGGAATACCGCTTCACAGATTTTCAGGAGTGGAATTTCACCGCTGGTGGCCAGGCCTTCAGTATCGACCCCGAAGTGCACGAGATGCGCTTCAGGATCGTCGTTCCTTTCCAGAGGACCTCGGTGGTCTCCCCCCTGAAATAGCTCTTGAAAACTGACAGGTTATTCTGCGGCCTGCGCGCGTGCCGGAATGGCCCTGGGCAGCATGAGAACGGCAAGCAGGATAAACAGCGCCACCACCGCCAGCAGCATGAACAGCCTGTCAAAGCCCCAATTAGCGTGAATCCAGGCAATCATCGGGATTGAAGCTGCGAGCGCTGAAAAGGTCACGATGTAGCGGCAGGCAAAGACGCGGCTGCGCCACTCGCTCGATGCCAGCCGGCCGACAAGCACGTCGTTGATGGGGATTTGCCCGAACGCCGCCAGCATGAAAGCAACCGCGACGACCAGTGCCGCGACGTCATGAAGCCCCGGCATGAGAGCAAAGAAGATGGCCTGTAGCGATGCAACACCAATGAACACGCTGCGCGCTGAATGACGGTCGAGCAGATATCCCACCACAATCTGCGCGAGGGCAGCCAGGGCAAAAACCAGGAAGGCGTACCAGCCCACCAGCGTGGCCGAGAGCGCCATTCCGTCGAGACGTTCGTCGAAAATTTTTGGCAGTGCGAATGTGGTGGACTGGAAGACGATGCCGCCGAGCGCTGTCGTCATCAGGATGATCGCGAATATACGAATGAGGGGCACGCCCTGATAGCCGCGGTTGTTTTTCGAGCTCTTCTTGGCAGCGGAGGTTTTTTCTGCCCGGGGCAACCGGATGATCAGCCAGATATAGACAAGGCCAAGGGCAATCGAAACGATGCCGGGCAAGACAAAGGCTTCGCGCCAGCCCGCATTATCAATCATTAAGCCGGTCATCAGCGCCGCGCTGGCCACGCCGAGATTTCCGTAAACCCCGTTAATGGCGATCGGCATTCCGGTTTTGCCGCCGCTGCTTCCTTCAATGACGAGCGGGATGCCGACAGGATGGTAGATTGCCGCGAAAACCCCCATGGCAAACAGCGCGATGCCCATATGAAACGGGGTTTGCGCCAGTGCTGTCAGCATCGAGCAGGCTCCGATGCCGATAAAGAACACTGCCATCATGCCGTGCCGGCTCCATTTGTCCGCCAGCCAGCCGGCGGGCAGGGCAAACATACCAAAGGCGATAAAGCCCGGCGTGGCATAGGGAATAAGCTCGCTATAGCTCATGCCCCATTCTGATGAAAGCGTTAGCGCGGCCACGGTGGCGAAGACGAGCATGAAGAAATGATCGAGAAAATGGCCGATATTCAAAAATGCAAAGTGGAGCCTCGAGAGTGTCATGGCGCTGTGTCCTCATGTGTTCAGCGCGGACTTTAGCCGTGGCGTGATATCGATGTCATGCCATTTTTTATTGCGGAGAGGACAGCTAGCTAGTGCCGAAGCATGCGTTCTAAAGCACGTTTCAGCCAGTCATCAGGCTCGCCGAGTTCAGCTGCCTTTTCGTAGTCAACGCGGGCTTTTTCGAGATGCCCCTGCTTCTCGTAAACCCAGCCGCGATGCGTGTAGGCATTACGATAATCGGGGCGCAGCTTTATTGCATTGTTTAACTCTTCAAGAGCTTTGCCTGGGTCGCCGTGGTCGTGCATGAGTTTGCCAGTCTCGGCGTGCGCCCAAGCCTTTAGCCTACTCCGTTCCCTCCGCAGCCGCTCTAATTCCTCAGGCTTCGATAGATTTGGACGCTTGTCGTAAAACTGTAGCCAGCGCTTATAGTCTCTCTCCGCCGCATCAATCGTATCAACATACGCCTCGAGGGCATCGTCCATTCGGCCTAGCTCCTCAAGCATGGCGCCACGACCGATGTGATAATCGCCATCGTCCGGCGACTCTTCCAGAGCGCGGTTATAGTCGGCGAGGGCTTCGCTGTAGCGGCGGAGAGCGCGGTAACTCTTTGCTCGTGAGAAATATTTGAACCCTGTAATCGGTCCAAGACGAATGGAATTGTTGTCGGATTCCAACGCTTCTTCCGGCCTACCCAGCGCACGTAGCGCGTAGGCGCGACGGTAAAATGAACTAGAAGATGTATCTTTTTCTGGGCCATAAAGTTCAATGGCTCGTGTGAAGTGCTTAACCGCCACATCGTTATTTTTTGAACGCGCCGCGTTCTTGCCATCCGTATAGGCATTCCATGCGGACGCATTGGAGCGCATATCATTACCTAATGTGAAATGGCGCATATTGGGCAAAAGGAGCGCTTCCATGCCCCATCTCACCGCGCTCTCGATGCTCAGATTCGGTAGGAGCAGAAAGGCCGCGACGATGCAGCCGATGACGCCGACGAACCCGTCACGCACCCATGCGCCGCGTATCCTGTCAGTTCCAGTTACCACCGGCACCGTCGGGCGGCTGGTGGCTGGTCCTGATACTGGGTCGAGCGGGTCAGGGCCGTAGCGATTTGGGCCAAGCGTACCTTTCAAAAATCCGTTGTCGATGAAAAACCAAAGGCTAATCAGGCCAGGAACCGCAAGGGCAGCCCATTCGGTTGTCGTCATGTTCTGGGGATCCGCATACGATAAGAAATGCGGAGATATCATCGTGCTGATACCCAGTACCGCGTACAGATAACTAACCCACCTTGGCTGATCGCGGTCATTCAGCCGCTTGATGGTTAGGGCCAGCATCGGCAATAACATCACCAAAGAAACGAGAAAGAGCCAAAGGGGCGGTGCTGCAGCCTTGATCGTTTCCCCATCGAACGCTGGAGGACTGGCCAACATTCCAATGGCGATGGAGATGGTTACGAGAAGCGAAAAGCCAGCCCACCAAGACTTTCGCCCGATTCGACCTTGGAAGGAGGCAAAAAGAAAAAGAACCCGCTTGAGAGGCAGCATCTGTTCGTATCTCGCAATATTGGCTTTCTAGCGCACCCGCCTGAGGGCTTTCATGATCCAGGGATCGCCCTGGTTCAGATTGGCTGCGGTACGATAGTCGGCGCGTGCTTCGGGGATGTGCCCCATCTTCTCGTTCAGCCAGCCGCGATATTTGTAGGCCAGGTCAAACTCCGGCGCGATCTTGATGGCACTTTCATAGGATCTTAAAGCGGCCCAGAAGCGCGACCGACGGAAGTGGGTTTTGCCCTGCCACAGATGGGCCTCAGCGATGGTCATGTCACGGTCATTCTCCAGAAAGGAGAGCATTGTCGTGGCAACGCCCGGTGTCGATTGCGTGAATTCCGAAGAGTGCCAGTAGACGGAAATTGCCACATACCGCTTCCGGGCAGCCTCGATGGTTTCCTTGAAAGCGGCCAGCGCCTGTTCCGCTCGCCTCAAATTATAGAGTGCCAGTCCCCGGTTCATATGCGCGCCCACAAGATTCGGCGAAAGCCGAACAACCGTTTCAAAGTCACTGAGTGCCTTGTTGTAATTGCGGGTGTCCATCTGTATCAGGGCGCGGGTCCAGAAGCCTTCGGGGTGCTCCGGCTCCAGGGCAATCAGGTCATCAAGGACCCTGATAGCCTCTAAGTGATGCCCATGGCGGTGATGGGAGAGTGCGTGTTTAACGTAGAGTTTTGCGATATGCGGATTTTGCGGACCATAGAGTTTGATGGCGCGCGCGAAGCTGGCGGCAGCTTTCTTTTGATCACCGGCTGCGGCGGCAGTATTGGCGTTCAGAAAGGCCGTCCAGGCGGATGCACTGGTTTGCAGGTCCTGATCCGTTTTTTCAGGGCCTTGCGCCAGTGGTTGAATGAAAGTGCCGAGTGTCCACCAATTTGTGTCACCTGCATGCGCCCGGGGCGTGTTTATACAGAAGATTGAGAACAGGATGCCGGCGACCAGGGTCAGTGCGGCAAAACTGTTCCGAAAAAGTCTACGCGGGAGAAAAGACAATAGAAGTGTGCGGCTCCGGGCCGGGTTACCGGCTGGGATGCGTTGGGCCCACAAATTATCGCGTTCACTGCAGATGCGAAATATGCGGCCGGGTGGACCAGACTTCGCCATTTTACTGCCTCATACACGGCGTCAACTGACCCCCTGCAATGTAGAGTTCAACATGGTTTGGCGAAGATTCCGTTTACTTACCCCGGTATATGGACAGATTTCGGATTATGGTTAGCGGATTGGTATGAACACAATGGTGCGTCTACCTTCATTCGACCTCCGCTTTAAGGACCACGCAGGATAGCCGTTCCCATGGCCGAAACCACTCGCAGCACAGACCCAATGGACTATCAGTCCGTGCCGCGCGCCATTGCCGCTATGGCCAAGAGTTTTGAGCCCGGAGAGAGCATCAATCCCCATGCCCATGCCCGTGACCAGGTCCTTTACGCAACTCATGGCGTAATGCGCGTGGCCACAGTTCGCGAGGCGTGGATTGTCCCGCCCGATCGCGCTCTCTATGTGCCGGCGGGTGTGAGCCATGGCGTGGCGATGCGTGGCAGCGTTGAAATGCGCACACTTTATATTCAGCCGGGCGCGGCACCCGGCCTGCCCTTGAGCCCCGCAGTGCTCGACATATCTGAGCTGCTGCGTGCGCTTATCCTGACGCTGCTGGATGAGCCGGTACTGTATGATAAGGAGGGCCGGGGCGGATTGCTTGCCGGGCTCATTCTCGATGAGCTGGCCAGAGCTAAACATTTGCAGCTGGTCATTCCCATGCCGCGCGATGAGCGGTTGAAACGGCTGTGCAAGGCACTGCTGGATGACCCGGCGCGGGGTGAAACACTGGATGAATGGGCGGATGAAGCCGGTGCCAGCCCGCGTACGCTTTCGCGGCTGTTCTCAAATGAAGTGGGGTTGTCTTTTACGCAATGGCGCCAGCGGGTGCGGTTTCACAATGCCATGGAGGCGATTGTGCGTGGCGAACAGGTGGGAGCCGTTGCGCGTTCTAATGGTTATGAGAGCGCAAGTGCGTTTACGGCTGCCTTCCGCAAGGCGATGGGGGTGACGCCACGCACATTGTTGGGGTCGCGAGCCGCAGATAATGCTTAGAGATTTGCGAGTTTAAAGAATAGCCAGCCGCGCCTTGGCGCCGCGTTCAATCGCCGCCATGGTCAGCTTGTCGAGTTTCATCTGCTCGCCCAGAAGGGCGAGGAATCGCAGCTCTTCCGGCTTGACCTGGAAGTCGGCCGCCGCCACTTCGACAGCCAGCGCATAGGCCGTCGCGCGCAGCTTCTCCGGGATACCTTCGCCGATGGCATCGAGGGTCTCGTCGAGGCCGCCTGAGATGCTCAGCATCTCGCCGCATTTCTTTGCTGTTTCCACCAGGTTTTCGGGATCGAAATCCACGAAGATAGGCAGATGGGAAACCATCTGGCCAATGCGCGTGAATTCGGGATCTGTCATGGTGCGGTCGACCGCGGCCATGGCGACCATGACATAAACGAGCGCTTCGTGGTGGTTCAGTTTGGTCATGGGACTTGCTTCCCTCAGGTGGAGTGAGTTTTTTCGCGTGTAGTACGAATGCACATGTAAAGATTGGAGCGTGAGGGTCAACCCCTGATGCGCGATTGACGGCTTGTCGAAGCGCGCATAGGTTCCGCGCCATGTCCATCAATTTCGATAAAAAAACTACGGACCTTGCGCAGGATTCAAAAGCCTGGCCGTTTGACGAGGCGCGCAAGCTCATCAAGCGTCTGGAGCGGCTCAAGCAAAAACCCGACACGGTCCTGTTCGAGACCGGCTATGGCCCATCGGGCCTGCCACATATCGGCACCTTCGGCGAAGTGGCGCGTACGGCCATGGTGCGTCATGCCTTCCGCACGCTGACAGAAGACAAATGGCCCACGCGGTTGATCTGTTTCTCCGACGACATGGATGGCCTGCGCAAGGTGCCGGACAATGTGCCCGAACAGGAGATGATGGCCGGGCATCTCGATGAGCCGCTGACCTCGGTTCCCGATCCTTTTGGCACCCATGACAGCTTTGGCGCGCATAACAATGCGCGGCTGATGGTATTCCTCGACACCTTCGGCTTCGAATATGAATTTTTCTCAGCCACCGAGTGTTACAAGTCAGGTCGCTTGGACGAGACGCTGCTGAAGATCCTCAGCCACTACGACAAGGTCATGGACGTGATCCTGCCCACCCTTGGCGAGGTGCGCCGGGCGACCTATTCGCCGTTCCTCCCCGTTTGCCCGCGCACGGGCAAGGTGCTTCAGGTGCCGATGACCGCGCGCGACGAGGCGGCGGGCACCATCACCTATAAAGACCCCGAGACAGACGACGAGATGACCACGCCCGTCACCGGGGGCGCGGTCAAATGCCAGTGGAAAGTGGACTGGGCCATGCGCTGGGTGGCGCTGGGCGTTGACTATGAAATGGCCGGCAAGGATCTGATTGATAGTGTGCGCCTGTCCGGCGCCATCGCGCGCATCCTGGGCACGCAGCCGCCGGAGGGGTTCTCCTATGAGCTGTTTCTAGATGAGAATGCGGAGAAGATTTCAAAATCGCGCGGCAACGGACTGACCATCGAGGAGTGGCTCACCTATGCCTCGCCGGAAAGCCTGTCGCTCTACATGTTCCAGAGCCCACGCAAGGCCAAGCGGCTTTATTTCGATGTCATCCCCAAGGCGGTCGATGAATATCTGAGCCATCTTCGCTCATACCCCGCGCTAGAGGCGGACAAGCAACTCAACAACCCGGTGTGGCATATCCATGAGGGCTTCGCTCCGGAAGCGGAGCTGCCGATCAGCTTCAATCTGCTGCTCAATCTGGTGAGCGCATCGAACTCGGAAGACGCTGCCGTGCTCTGGGGCTTCATCCGCCGTTATGCGGGTGGCGCCACACCCGAGGAGCATCCACTGCTCGACCACCTTGTCGGGTATGCCATCAAATATTTCCATGATTTCGTGAAGCCCAACAAAAGCTACCGCGCGCCAACCGATCAGGAGCGCGCTGCACTGGCCGAGCTGAACGAGAAGTTTTCCGGTTTGCCGGAGGGTGCGAGCGGCGAGGACATCCAGACTTTGGTATACGAGGTCGGCAAGGCGCACGACTTCGAGAACCTGCGCGACTGGTTTCGCGCGCTTTACGAGGTGCTTCTGGGGCAAAGCCAGGGCCCGCGATTTGGAAACTTCGTTGAGCTTTACGGGGTGGCGGAGACCCGTGCGCTGATCGAGAAGGCGCTGAAATAGCTGCTGCTCATCCTTGTTGCCCTTGAATGTTTCTTTGTCTTGGGCCCTACGAGGCTGATTTCTAACTTTCTTGATGAAGCTATAGGGGACACTGGCTCATGGGTCGGTTTGCGGTACATGCGTGCTGCGCAGCTTCAAGTGTCAGCCTACTGCATCAGGTTTTAGATGTGTCCTGAAACTGCATTATCTGCTATCATTATAGATGGCTCGGGGGACCTTTGGACGATCTGAAAAGGTGCGCAAATGATCTTAAACAAAGCACTCTTAATTATCTGGACTCTTGTTGCGGCAATTTTGCTGTCTACACCTTCTGTTCGTGCAGCCGATGAAATTACAATTGGAGCTGGCGAGGAAGGCGGCTCTTACTATGAATTTGGGCGCAGCATTTGCCGTTTGATTGACCGCAAGGCCAAGAGCCTGTCCTGCAGCTTGTTACCATCGACACGCGGTGATGCGCCGGACGACTCCCTCGTCAATCTTATCAATGTCAATACTAACGCTGCGGAAATCGGTCTTGCACGGTCTGACTGGCACCATTTTGTCGTTACAGGAACCGGGCCGGTGAAATATGTGAGCGGCAATCTTGATGGTATCAGGAGCCTGTTTTCCATCCATGTTCAACCGGTAACTCTGATCGTCCGGAGCGATGCGGGAATAGGGAAGCTGGATGACCTGAAAGGCAAGCGCGTGAACATCGGACGCGCCTATTCCGATGACCGCAAGAGTGTGGAGTTGGTCCTGGGTGCTAAAAATTGGACGCTCAAAGATTTTCTGCTGGTAGATGAATTGTCTCAGGCAGACCAGCGCCTGGCCTTCTGTCATGACCGGGTGCAGGCGATGTTTTATATGGGAAGCCACCCGGACCCCTCCATCAGCAAGACGGTCAAACTCTGCAACGCGACACTCGTGAATGTCAGTGGTGCTGCGATTGATAAAATTGTTGCGGCAAAACCCTATCTGACTCACACGACCATAGCGGGCGGCACCTATGCCGGAATTTCTGAACCGGTGAAGACATTTGGTTCGACAGTCACCGTGGTCAGCTCAGTGGATGTCTCCGAAGAGCTGGTTTATGCCTTCGTCAAAGGTGTGTTTGAGAATTTGCCAGCCCTGAAAAAATCCCATTCGGCCTTCAAAGATCTCGATCCGGCGAAAATGGTCCAGACCGGGTTGACGGCGCCCTATCACATCGGTGCCATGCGCTATTTTCGGGAAAAAGGCCTCCGGTAAAGTGTAGCGTGCAGGGTATCCTGTTTCTATTTCCGCGTGCGGCCAGACAGTGTTGCGCAGTCCTTTATTAAGTGTGGGGTCATTGTGATCCCCGGCACCCCATGGTGACCGGCAGGATCAGCGCGTCCCATCATCAAACACGGGTGCATTGAAGAAGCGGAGACATCATTCTAAGGGAAAACCTTTCATGATTGTGTCCCGGCTCTCTCTGAGGGCAAGGAGACGCCGAGTCGACCGATCAGGAGCGCGCAGCGCTGGCCGAGCTGAACGAGAAGTTTTACGGTTTGCCGCTCGAGGCTTGAACTGGCATCCACGGCATGGTTCTTTTGCTTGGGCGACTTATGTTAAGCCGGCGTTCAGGAGGCAAATAAGGAGATTCGCCCCTTGCCGCTGAGATTGCTCATTCTAACCATTGCCGTGATGATCCTCATGCCCCTGCCGGGTTCTCACCTGTCTCGGGCAGCGGAGAAACCTTCGGACATTCCAGCCTGGCTGCGGGCGCATGTCGGCACGGGCGAAGGCCAGATCGCACCGGTGGTTTTAAAGAGGGCGCGCGCGCTATACCGGCGAAAAGTCGACGAAGGCGCGGTCAAGAATCCCTGCTACTTTTCCATGGATGCGACGCGCCCCAGCAGGGATGGCAGTGGCAAGTTGGGGCGGCGGTTTTACATCATCTGCGAGGCGAAGAAATCGTTCCGCGCGATTACGTCAGGCTATGGCAACGGGCGCAAACTGCGGCGTGCCAATTTCTCAAATGGCAGGCGATGCGCAAAGAACTTCAGCAATGCGGAGGGTTCAAACCTGACCTCGGGCGGCGTCTATATGACAGCCGAAATAAGAGAGTCGTTTAAAGGGTATTATCGCCGTGCGGGCAAGAAGACGCCTTTCGTTCGCCCGTTTCTCCCCTTTGTCGGGGAAGGCGCAACCGCGAACGCCTGGGAGAGGGCCATCGGCGGACATCAGGCCGTTGGTTTGAGAAAGCGGTGCCGCTACAAGAACCCGAAAAGCCCCTATGCGGACGAGGAGGGGTATGTTCCTTTTGGTAAACTGGTGAACTACACCAGCGGCCGCAGCAACGGGTGCACAACTTGGTCGCCACCGGATGCGAAGAAGATTGTCGCGATGGTGCAGGACAACCCGACGACGCTCTACATCTATCCTGAGTCCGGCGATGTTGACGCCGTGGCAAATGCGATAAAGAAGAAACGGTCCCTGTCGCGCGCCGGGCTCTACTGGAACGCGGCCTGCCTCAGGCTTATCAGCTCTCCCAAATTCTGGCCCAAGGAAACCCTCCAGCCGATCATCAATGAATGGCGGGATGCGCTTCCCAAGGGCAAGCCGCGGCCCTTGCCGATTTGCAAGTGACAATGACGAATTGAGGATCCCGGACGGCCTGACCTCCCAAGAGGCGGGGGCAAGCTTGATGCCCTATACTCCCTCATCGAAAGCAGACATGCCATTAATCGTCGCGAGAACTTACAATAGAGCCGTCTAGACACGGCTACGTCATTGCAGACTTCTTGCCCGCATCGCGTTCTAGCGCTAGAAGACGATAGGCTTACAGGCAGAATAGTTATCGCGTATCGCGATATAAGAAACAATGTCAGGGGAGTTCGCTTCCCGGCGATCCTTAATGCCCGATGCGTATCGACCAATGGATGAACCTGGGCATCGCATAGGAGTGCCTGTAAGCCTTTTCATGTTTTGGAAAATATTTTGACTGTAATTAAGAAACTACAGATAGCGAAAACGATTGATGATTTCGCTGAATTAATTGGATACAAGCCAAAAGGCTTATCCTATATTTTGTACAAGATACCTCCCGCCGCAAAATATACAGAATTCAAAATCAAAAAAGCAAATGGGGGCGAGCGTGAAATATGCGCGCCGATAGAGCCGTTAAAAACGCTTCAGCGGCGGCTGGCGAATGTCCTTTATGCCTGCATAGATACGATTGAAGCCGAGAAGGGGAAGAACACCACTTCTCACGGCTTCCGCCGCAAACATTCCATCATATCCAATGCGCGGCATCACAAGCGTCGCCGCTACGTTCTTAATCTGGACCTCAAGGATTTCTTCCCAACCTTCAATTTCGGGCGCGTGCGGGGCTTCTTCATCAATGACAATCGCTTTGGTGTTCACGACAAGGTCGGAACCCTGATCGCTCAGATAGCCTGCCATGAGAACTTGCTTCCGCAGGGAAGCCCCTGCTCGCCGGTCATAGCCGACCTGATCACAAACATACTGGATGCGCGGCTAGTGCGGCTCGCCAAGGACCACAAGACTACATATTCGCGGTACGCCGATGACATCACGTTTTCGACGAGCCAGAAAGACTTTCCCGACGCGCTTGCAAAGCCTGTTGCTGGCGGGGGAGCTGATTGGGAACCTGGCGCCGCCCTGATTAAGGCGATTGAGGGCGCCGGCTTTTCGATCAATCCGGACAAGACCCGTATGCAGTTTCGCGACAGCCGGCAGCTTGTTACCGGCCTCACCGTCAATGCAAAGGTCAATATCAGACCGGATTATTACCGCTATGCACGATCAATGTGTCACCTGGTTTTCAAGACAGGCAAATACCACAGACCGATTCCGGCGGTAAGCGAAGGTGATGAGCCGGAAGAACTGGAGATGATTGAGTCCCTGAACCCTCTGGAGGGGATTCTGAGCCATATCCATCACGTGAAAGACACAATCGACGACCGTAAGGAAACCGACAAACGGAAGGAAGCGACTGCGGCGAGGCAGCTTTACAGGCGCTTTTTGATATTCAGGAAGTTCGTCTGCCTCGATAGACCGATTCTCGTCTGCGAGGGAAAAACCGACAACATTTACCTGAAGTGTGCCCTACGAAGCCTCGCCAAGGCATATCCGGCATTGGCCGAGGTGAAGGGTAAAGAATTCAGCGCCAAGGTGTCCTTCTTCAACTATGTCGGACACGATAACAAGCTATCGCGGTCAGCGTCTGTCCTGGAACTGGGCGGCGGTGCTGATGATCTGAAATTCCTGTTCTTCATCAAGAACCGCTACCGCGAAATCATCAACAAGTTCGGGCACAAGCCGTTAAAGCATCCTGTCATCGTACTGATTGACAACGACGACGGCGCAAAAGGCGCAAAAGGAATATTCAGCGCCATCAAACAGGATTTCAAGATTTCTATCGATCTGAAATCAGTCGATCCGTTCTATCACATCACCGACAATCTCTACTTGGTCAAAACCGTCGAGCAAGGAAAAACCGGCAAATCCTGCATTGAGGATTGTTTCGAACCATCCCTCCTGAAAACCAAGTTAAAGGGGAAAAAGTTCGACCCTTCCAAAGACGGCGGAGCATCGGGCGGCTACGGTAAGTTCGTGTTTGCCGAACAAGTGGTCAGACCCAATGCCGATAAAATCAATTTCGATGGTTTCAAACCGCTGCTGGACAGGATTGCAGCCGCAATCGCACACTACAATGCGCCAGGGATCTAGGTTTCAAAATTGGGAAGCATCTACTCGCGTTTAACCGCCCATCAAATAAAAACTCTTTCCCTAGGTTATCGCCCCCTACTCCGCCGCCTGCGCGCCCTGCATGATCTGCCAGGCTAGCGCGCCGCGGCCCTCGATGTTTTTCTCAAATGCTTCGGGGAATTCGGGCGGGACGGAACCGGTGACGGCATCCGAAGACAGGAGCGCTTCCGACCAGGTTTTCACCAGCGGAAACTCGTCGAGCAGGCCGGTCTGAAGCGCCTTGTCGCAATTTGAAAACCGCATGAAGAAGGGGCCGTAGGCAGCATCCACAAGGCTGATCTTGTCGTCGTTGAAATAGGGCCCGTCATTGCCGCGCTGTTTGAGAGCGCCTTCCAGACGGCTCAAGTGACCGCGTACGGTCTCGCGCCCGGCAATTCCTCTTTCGACGTGCAGTAGGCGAGGTTGGAGATGCCGGGTCCCCAGGCGAAGGTGGGGAGAAAATCGGTCCAGGCGTGGTTGCGATGCCCCCCCCGAATTCACGCGCCTTGACGTCAACGACAGTGCGGTCACCAACACCGCGCCTTTTCTGAAACGGTAAGTGGTGTAAACAAGACTTTTCCCCCCTCTCCATACCTCCCGTAAACTCAGACCTATCTCTTCCTCATAAGGGGATGCGTGCCATGGACCGTCCGTGCATGTGAGGAAGGGAGCGGTTCCTGCGAAGACTCTTTGTCTGCGCTACCGCCCCTCGGGCACATTGAGCGCGAAGGGTGTGATACGGCCAGGCAATTGGGATTAACGACCCTGAGTTTTCCCGGGCGTGCCGTTCCGGACCCGGGGGTACTATGGCCCCCGCGCCTGAGGCTGGATGGGTTTTTTAGTTGCGCTATCGCTTCGCTGCTTGAGTGCGGTTTGTCCTCATATAGCCGATAGGCGATAGGACAAGCCAAATTGTCCTCAAGTAGGCGATAGCCGATAGGACACCCAAACAAGACGCCGGGCGGATTTCGATCAAGATACCGTGCGCGGGGCGCTGGAAAGCTGCCTCAACTAACGGAATGCAGTTTTTCAGCGTTCTGCGCAGTCCCCCCGCCTTTACGGGGACAGGCTCTTGACTGGGGATGTATGCAAAAGCCGGAGCCTCGCGGTTGCCGGGTAAATAGCGTTGTCCTCATGGCACATCCGTCAGACGACAAAGTGACTCCCGCGCGCTATAAGATTTGATCCAGAATGCAGAAGTGGAGCCGAACCATGACGTTCACCGAGGCTGTAAAAACCGTTCTGTCGAAATATGCCACCTTCACGGGCCGCGCCGCGCGCCCGGAATTCTGGTGGTGGTGCCTGTTTACTTTCCTGCTGGGCATCGCCACGGGTTTCATAGACCATCTTGTGATTGGCCCACGGCTCGGCATTGAATCTTTTGCAGAGGATTCACCGGAAATTCTGTCAGCAATCGTCTCGCTGGGCCTCCTGCTACCGGGTCTCGCGGTGTCCGTGCGCCGCCTCCACGACATTGACCGCTCAGGCTGGTGGCTGCTCATCATTCTGATCCCGTTAATCGGTGTGCTGGTACTCATCTACTGGACGGTTCAGCGCGGGACAGATGGACCCAACAGATTTGGTAAATCAGGGACTGAAGACGCGGCGCTGAGTATGTGAGCTGCTATAGCGTTGTGTCTTCGGGCCAAAAACGTGGCGGGTGCCGTAGGCGCGTCGCAGTTTGACCGCAACGGGATGGCAGAGGATACTCTCATCCATGCGTATTGAAGCCATACCTGTCGGCCAGAACCCGCCTTATGACGTCAACGCGATCATAGAAATCCCACTCGGTGGCGTGCCGATCAAATATGAACTCGACAAGGACAGCGGCGCCATGGTCGTCGACCGCTTCCTGCACACGCCGATGCATTATCCGGCCAATTACGGTTTCCTTCCCCATACCCTGTCTGAAGATGGAGATCCGACGGACATTCTGGTGGTTGGCCAGGTTCCCGTTATGCCCGGTGCGATTATCCGCTCCCGCCCCATTGGTGTTCTGGTCATGCAGGATGAGAAGGGGCTGGATGAAAAAATTCTCGCCGTGCCCCACGACGATCTTTCACCTTTTTACCGTGAGATTTCTTCCTACCGCGACCTGCCGGAAATCCTCATCGATCAGATCGGCCATTTTTTCGAACACTACAAGGACCTGGAAAAGGACAAGTGGGTCAAGATCGTCCGCTGGGGTGAGGCGGAAGAAGCGCACAAGTTCATCCGCGATGCCATGGAGCGCGCCTAGGTTAAGCGCAGCAGCTTCATTATTATACTTGTGGCTATTAGACAAAAGTAGTATAATTCATTCAGGCCAAAACTCAGATTTTGGTTTGCGGAACAACATAGTCGCGGGCCTTTCCGCGTCGAAGCAGGCCCCCGCGCATCGGATTGGAGGACCAGATGGATACTCAATCCCCTGATGCCCGCGCCCTTATCTGGACAGGGTTATCATTGGTGGTGATCGTCATCGCCGCTGCCATCGCACTCGCACTCTTCACCTGAAAAAGCGCGATGAGCCAAGCTCCGGGGCGTTAAGAAACCGGAGTCCCCTGAATGACACAACCAACTTTCCTGCGGGGCCATATCGGGTCCCGCTGTTTTTTGTGCCGCCGGCACTTTTTCCGCCCAACCGCGCGCCGCGCTATTTGAGGGCAGTTTTTGGGGTGGTTCTTAAAAGCGGGGGTATGGCAAATGTCAGGCCGTTCAGCCAAACAGTCTTTTGTCCAGCATGGTGTCAGTGATTGTTATGGATTGCGGGCGGCAGCGGATGCCGCGGTAGCGCTGGCGCAAATACTCAACCTGGCCCTTGAGCGTGAGGTGATATTCACCTCTGAAATCCTGCAGCAGGCCAAGCTGTATGAAGCGTTGTGCCCGGGCGGTCGTAAGCCGTCTCCGGTTGCAGCTTCCTTTCAGTTTCACAAGCTTGTTCAGTGCGGAACGCTCCGCACGGGTCAGCGGAATCGGTTTCATGCCGCACTGTCGCGCCTGGCCAGTTAAAATCTGATTAACCATGTTTTTCATGTCTTCAGGCAATTGACTTCATGCGCCCCATTCGCCACACCCCTTGGCAACACACAGTCATGAGGGGGGCGCGCGTTCCATGTCAGCCAGCACCAATGCAAATCGTATTGCCGTGATACCCGGAGACGGGATCGGCAAGGAAGTCGTGCCGGAAGGAATACGCGTGCTCGAAGCGGCAGCGAAGAAATACAAGCTCGACTTGCGCTTTGATGATTTCGATTTTGCCAATTGCGACTATTACGCAAAGCACGGCCAGATGATGCCTGACGACTGGAAGGCGCAGATCGAAGGTCACGACGCCATATTTTTCGGTGCGGTGGGCTGGCCCGAGACGGTGCCCGATCATGTCTCCCTTTGGGGGTCTCTCATTCTGTTCCGCCGTTATTTTGACCAGTATGTGAATCTGCGCCCCGTGCGTCTCATGCCCGGTGTACCCGCGCCGCTGGCAGGGCGCACGCCTGGCGAGATTGATTTCTGGGTGGTGCGTGAGAACACCGAAGGCGAATATTCTTCCATCGGCGGACGCATGTTCGAGGGCACCGAGCGGGAGTTCTGCGTGCAGGAAACCGTGATGACGCGCCATGGGGTTGATCGTGTTCTGCGCTACGCATTCGATCTGGCTCAAAAGCGTGAGAAGAAACACCTGACGTCGGCCACCAAGTCCAACGGCATCGCCATCACTATGCCCTACTGGGACGAGCGGGTGGAGGAAATGGCGAAAGAATATCCCGATGTGCTCCAGGACAAGTATCACATCGATATTCTGGCAGCCCATTTTGTGCTGAACCCGGACCGTTTCGACGTTGTGGTGGCATCAAACCTGTTTGGCGACATTCTCTCCGACCTCGGGCCCGCCTGCACGGGCACCATCGGTATCGCGCCTGCCGGTAATATTAACCCCGAGCGCAAACACCCCTCACTGTTCGAACCGGTGCATGGCTCGGCTCCGGACATTGCGGGGCAGGGCATCGCCAATCCGGTGGGACAGATCTGGACCGCGGCCATGATGCTCGAGCATCTGGGGCATGAGGAAGCCGCATCGGCTATCGTCAGGGCCATCGAGGTGGTTCTGGCTGAAGAAAAACTACGCACCCGCGATCTTGGTGGTCCCGCGGATATGCTGACTTGCTCCAAGGCCATTGCGGATGCTGTCGAGTGACAGCACGGAGACAGATGCCGCGCCATTCGATTGGCGCGCGGACATCTTTTAAATAAATGGTAAAGGGATTGATCTGTAGCCCTGGCTGATCGGTGCGAGGCGTGCTGGTTCAGCGAGCTACTTTGTTGAGGTCATCTGACTCAACAGAATAATGGGCGGAATTTTCTGCTTCTTCTCTTGTTTGCTCAAGCGCCATATCGATAAAATATGTAAGCGTCCGCAATTCAAGACGGATTGCTTCGGCTTTTGCTTCCTTTAACAAATTTACGATTTTGAACATGGTGTTCGGTGAGTTCATTTTGCCCCACTCCAAAAAAATATGCCCAACCATAGAAATGGCCTCGCCCGGAGCCCTGATGGAAAAATCCATATTCTAACTAAGAGTGTGGGCATGCATTCGGTGCAATTGCTTGCCTATCCCTGACAAAATATTGACTCACCACGACATTTTGTCGGCGCGTGTCTCGAGTGAGAAGTTGTTGAAAAACTTATAAATTTGAATAATTGCGACAGAAACTTGATTGAACATGACATTTGTTTTGTTATGCTTTGAATTAACTCGGCAGTTTTGCATTTCCAACGCTGCGAGAAGGAGATGGGCAGTAAGTTTCCTGACGATTGGATCCTGTCGCGCAATCTACGTGCGGTGGAAGGCTATGCGGTAGCGCATGGTCTTGATTGGAATGAGATTGCAGGCAAATTTGGTATTGATCCGGATCTCGGGCATCAACGTGGTGCACGTGTCCCTATCAGGACTTTGTTCGCTATCACTGAACATACGGCCGCCATTTCAGGTGACGACGCTCAGGGCTTTACAACTGGTTCAGCAGTTCCCGTTGGTTTCAGCTCCACGTTTGATTATATCGCTATTTCCGCTCCATCCTTGCGCGTTGGCGTACAGAATTGGGTCCGGTTTATACCAATAATTACAAATGCCTTTGTCCTGCAGTACGAAGAGCGTGACGGGATCGGGTATCTTGAGTGGCAATTTTCCGACCGGCACGGACCCCGCTCGCAGTTTATGTTCGGAACAATGTCGTGGGCGGTGACACGTATTTTATATATCACTGCCGATCCTGATGCTCAGGTGAGTTTGGAATTCAGCTGCGCTGAGCCGAAATGCACGACGGAGTTCCAGAAAAAGATGGGCCATCGCATCAGATACAATCAGGCCCATGACCGGGTTCTGATCCCAGGCTGTTATCTGTCCTTGGCCCACAGTTCAGCAGAACCCAATCTCTACTCCATGGTTGAAGAAGCAGCACTCGGGGAGATGCAGGACAACGAACAGAGTGACGATATGATGTTCGCTATTTCCGAACAGATTGGTGAGGCACTTAAAAACGGTAACAATACCCTGGAGAATATAGCCGGTGCTCTCGGCATGGCCCCCAGGTCCTTGCAACGCAAACTTGCGGCTTCTGGCATCTGCTTCAGGGACCTGACAGATGAGATACGCAAGTCCATGGCAGCACACTATCTCACCGATACGAATTTACCGATGACTGAAATAGCTTTCTTGCTGGGATTTTCAGATCTCAGCGCCTTCTCGCGTTCCGGGAAAAACTGGTTCGGTGTTGCCCCGCGTGAATATCGCCGCAAGATGAACTGACACCACTTGATGGAATGCTCATTGGTCTTGGTGGCATCTGTGCTTTTTGTCTTGATCTAGAGCAGCCGGCAGGGTTTACCGCGTGCAATGCAGGTGGTGCGCTTGCCCCTGGTTTTGCAAATGAAGCGGTTATTGTCCGCCGCCCACCAGCTGTACCAGAGCAACCCGTATTTGTTGATTACCTTGAGTTCCCAGGCGAACTCGGCATCGATCTTGGCAATCCGCTGATGAATGACCGAGGAACCGGTCGCCACCATTTCCCGCTTGGCGCATTTCATGCCACTGCTGGCAAGGCTCTCGCCCATTGGCAATGTCAGAGTGAACGCAAGTCCCAAAACACTCAGTGCAATGCCGGGAATGATCGCTTTCATGACCTGCCCTCCTGTGTTCTTCGCTGGTGCTGTCCCGATGGGAGCCAAAGCAAAAACGCGCCAGGCGCACACGGGGCCAGACAATGCAATCAGTGTGACAGGGCAGGAGGCGAGAAGAAGAAGCTCTTGTGACTTATCCCCACTATTCACTCTTTCCACAAGGGGCTGTGATGATGCGAAGGTTGTGCTAAATGTGACTGTAGAGTTGAGGCGGCAGTCGCGCGTATCCGTCAAATTTGCACCATACAGGATAAGGAGTTCGACATGACAACCATGGGCGTATTGATATGGTTTGTAGCGCTGATGATCGGGTTTTTCATCGGCTTGAAATGTGGCACGGACTAAGCATCGTTCGGGCTGACAATTGCGACCCGCGAACGGGTAAAATGTTCTAGATTTCAAGGGGTTTGAGAAAATGTCATCTATACTGATTTTAGGCGCCATCGTGATGCTGCTGCTCGGCGTCGTGTTTGGCTATATCGCAAGTGGCGCTGGGGTGAAAATTACCAGTGATGCACCCAAGCCGAAACGGAAGACGGCCGCCAAAAAGGCACCGACAAAACGCAAAACCGCAGCGAAGAAAAAAGACGATCTGAAGAAAATCTCCGGCGTTGGACCGGGCATCGAGAAAAAGCTGCACAAAATGGGTGTCACCACCTACCGGCAGATCGCCAACTGGAAGGCCGCCGATATCAACAAGGCGGACGTAGCACTCAACTTCAAGGGCCGCATCAAGCGCGAGAACTGGGTCAAGCAGGCCAAGACACTTGCCAGCGGAGGTCAGACAGAATTCTCCAAACGCCAGAAGTAGGGGTGCGTTGCTGGTTTGGCAGCGAGATATGGTGTGCCGGGGTGCTGTGTTGCGTTTCAGCATCACTTCCCGGCAACCATAACCTTGCTGTGTAGTTGTTTTTGCTTGCACTTCTGGCGTGAGCACCCCATATGTCATCCATCGGCGCGTCGAGAAATTGGATAGACGCGCCCTCTCAAGCTATCAGGTTAGACGACTGCCGATCATGGACTGCCGACCTTTCCCGACATCTGAGAGACCTTTGCAGCACGCTGCGCGAAATGGCGCGGCGTACTCCCAACTATCCAATGCAAACTGACGGGAAAGGAATATCCCCTATGTCAACCAATGGTGTTGTAAAATTCTTCAATCACTCGCGCGGCTTCGGCTTCATCACACCTGAAGACGGATCCAAGGACGTTTTCGTCCATGTGACCGCGCTTGAGCGTGCTGGCGTTCCGAGCATCGACGAAGGCGACAAGGTCACCTTCGACATCGAGGACGATCCGCGCGGCCGTGGTAAGCAGGCGACAAATATCGCTATCGCTTCCTAACTCGATTTAAGAGTTTTGTAATTGAAACCGCCGGGGTTCGCGCCTCGGCGGTTTTTTGATTCTGAGTTGTACTATCGCCTATCGACTATTTGAGCGCAGACATAGTTCGGTCCAGGACAGCTTGACTTGTTGAGGTGGCCAATGCTCACTCGCCGACCATGGGGGATATGGAAACAATAGCCATTGTCATGGGGGATATGGAAACAATAGCCATTGTGGCAGCCGCCTTTGTTCTTGCTGGTTTCGTCAAGGGCGTTATCGGCATGGGGTTGCCCACGGTGTCGCTGGCGCTGCTGGCCATCGCACTGGGCCTCAAGGAGGCCATGGCGCTGATGCTCATCCCTTCATTCGTCACCAATGTCTGGCAGGGGCTCGTGGGCGGGAATTTCACTGCTATGGTGAAACGGCTCTGGCCGTTGTTGCTTGCGGCATGTCCCGCTATCTGGCTTGGGGCAGGTATCTTGGAGCAGGCGGATTCCCTGCAAATGGCCGCTATTCTCGGCATCATGATTTTCATTTATTCCGCGCTGGCGCTGGCGCGCATCACGGTACCGGCGCCGGGACGCCATGAGCGCTGGTTGTCACCGCTCGTAGGGGCTAGCACCGGCATCGTCACCGGGCTTACCGGCTCGTTTGTTATGCCGGCAGTGCTTTATATGCAGGCCCTGAAGCTCGACCGGAACGAGCTCGTACAGGCCATGGGCATTTCATTTTCGGTCTCCACGCTTATTCTGGGCCTGGCGCTTGCCGGACATTCCCTGTTGCCCACGGAACTGGGGCTGATGTCCCTTGGCGCTCTCGTTCCCGCAACCGTGGGAATGATGCTGGGCGCATGGGTGCGCAGGAGCATGTCGGAGGAACGATTCAGGCAGGTCTTCTTTTTTGCCCTGCTGCTTCTTGGAGCGTGGCTCGCACTGCGGCCTTTGATACTTTAAAAAAACCGAGCAAAACGAGACAAGCGCGAACACACCAGCAGTTCTGGCCGTCCCCACGGCGTCCCGCGCCGAAAGCGCAATGGCGTGAGCGAAAAGACTTCGAGCGAAATCTCTTACTGCGATGCCCAGATGATGCGGGCCATCCAATCTATACGGTTGAGCGGCAGCACCAGCGGAGAATGTTCCTTGTTGAGCGATTCCAGTTCCACCGTCTTGGCGGTGCGGCGGATGAGCACCTTGGCCAGCACCTGGCCGTCGAGTGTGCGGACCACCACGCGGTCGCCACGGCGCACTCCAGAATTTGGCGAGACCACAATGATATCCCCCTCCCGGTAGAGCGGGAACATACTGTCGCCCGTGATCTCAAGCGCGTACGCGTTTTCGTCCTTCACCTCGGGGAAACGGATTTGTTCCCAGCTACCGCCAACAGGAAAGCCGCCATCGTCAAAGAAGCCACCGGCACCGGCTTGCGCAAAACCGATGAGCGGGATAGGTCCGGCGGGTTCGTACTGGTCCTTGCCCGCCTTGCGCACCAGCGCCATGAGCTCATTGAGATCAGCATCCGTGGCATCGAGTATCTTGGACAGGCTTTCGGTGCTGGGCCATCGCTCGCGCCCCTTGGATGTGACACGTTTGGAACGGTTGAACGTGGTTGGATCGAGGCCCGCACGCTTCGCCAGTCCCGAAGGCGAAAAGCCATAGCGAGCCGCAAGGGCATCGATCGCAGACCAGACCTGATGGTGTGTAAGTCTCATATCTCCTCCGAGTGATTGATGATGTGACTTCACTCGAATCGGAATTTAAACCTTACAATAGGAATTTAGACCTTAAATGTCACGCATTCAAAGTTGCCCAATCTGTTCAGCTGTTGCATGACCTAGGCTGCGCCACAGGACACAGGCCCAATGGACGAGATCATCTACAAAATTTCCCCGCGCGATGTCTGGCAAAAAGCGGTCGAGGCGGGCGTATTTCTGGGAGCGCCTGTCGATGAACAGGACGGCTTTATCCATTTCTCCACCGCGGCACAGGTGGTTGAGACGGCCGCCAGGCATTTCGCCGGACAGGACGACCTGATGCTAGTGGCGGTGGATACCGCGCGTCTTGGTGATGCGTTGAAATGGGAACCTTCGCGCGGTGGCGAACTGTTCCCGCATCTCTACAGTTCCTTGCCCTTGGAGGCGGTCCGATTGGCTGAAGACCTGCCGCTTGGGCCGGATGGAGCACACCTCTTTCCGGAAAGTGTCATGCCATGATTCCCGGGCTTACAGATCTTGCCATGCCGTTCCTGCGTACGTTCGATCCTGAACGCGCGCATGAGATCACATTGCGCGCCATGGAAGCGGGGTTGTATCCGCGCCAGTGCAATGTCGATGATCCTCGCCTAGCACAGAAAATAGGCGTGCTGGAGTTTACCAATCCCATTGGCATCGCGGCGGGGTTCGACAAGGATGCACGCGTGCCGGGCGCCATACTCGCCTCCGGGTTCGGTTTTGCTGAAGTTGGGACCTTGACCCCTCGCCCTCAGAGCGGCAATCCCACCCCGCGCGTATTCCGGCTCAGCCAGGATGGCGCGATGATTAACCGCCTGGGGTTCAACAATGAGGGGCATAGTGCGGCTCTCGCGCGGCTGAAACAGCGCAAATGGAGCGGTGTTGTGGGCGTGAATATTGGCGCCAACAAAGACAGCCCGGATCGCGAAGCCGACTATGTGGCTGGGCTGGAAGTGTTCTCGAGCGTGGCCGATTATTTCACGGTCAATATTTCCTCACCCAATACGCCAGGCTTACGGGATTTGCAGGCGCCCAAAGAGCTGGACAGTTTGCTGACAAAGCTGATGGCGAAGCGCGTGGAGCTGGCTTCAAGCGGTGTGCCGCAACGTCCCATCGCCGTAAAGCTGTCTCCAGATATCGCGAATGATGACATCGCGCCCATTTGCGAGCAGATCATGGCTCATGGCCTTGATGGCCTCATCATCTCAAATACAACTCTTGATCGAGATGACCTCAAAGCCCTTACGCATGTTAACGAAGCCGGTGGATTGTCCGGTGCGCCCTTGTATGAGCGCTCGACAGCGCTGCTGGCCAAGGTGTATGTGCTCACCAAGGGTCAGATACCGCTCATCGGCGTTGGTGGGATCAATTCAGGTGAAACCGCGCTTGGCAAGATAGAAGCCGGAGCGTCGCTCATCCAGCTTTACACCGGGCTTGTCTATGAGGGTCCTGGTCTTGTTGGCCGGATCAAGTCAGCCCTGATAAGAGGGATTGAACGCGCGGGAGCGAAATCAATTACTGAACTTATCGGAACCAGGTCAGACGACTGGGCCGCGAAAACATGAATGGAAAGAACACGATATGACAGTCACCATCCTGCATAACCCGCGTTGTTCGAAATCGCGCGCGACTTTGAACATGCTGCGCGAGAAAAATATCGAACCGAAAATCATTGACTATATCGAGACGCCGCCGACAGCAGAGGAGTTCAAGGAAATCCTGCTCAAGCTTGATGTTGGCCCACGTGATCTGCTGCGCAAGGGTGAGAAAATATACAAACAGCTGGAGCTGGCCGACACGGCCCTGTCCGATACCGCACTCATCACCGCAATGGTGGGCAATCCCATCCTGATAGAGCGGCCCATCGTCGTGAATGGCGACAAGGCAGCTGTAGGCCGACCTCTGGAGAATGTGCTGGAAATTCTCTAGTGTGAGCGTAACCTGACACTGGTTTTATCGAAGCCACTCTAGCGGGTATTGTTCTCTTCTACTGAGGTATCCGGTACCGGATATTGGAAATTGCGGGGGTGAGATGAAAATTTCCAAACCATATTTGCTGTTTCTTGGCGATGCAGCGGACCAGTTGGCCGCTAAGACGGCGCAAGGTGTCAAAGACTGGCGCGAGGAAGATTGCGTTGGTCAGCTGCGCATGGATGGCTGTAATGCCGACACCGGCCTTGATGATGTAACTATCGAGGAAGCGCGCAAGGCAGGGGCGAAGACCCTCGTCGCTGGTGTTGCCAACCGGGGCGGTATCATATCCCAGGCCTGGATAGCCGTTCTGCTTGAGGCGCTTGAAGCCGGCCTCGATCTGGCCGCCGGGCTGCACAACCGGCTGGCGGATATTCCCGAACTGAAAGAGACTGCCGACAGGCTGGGACGCAGCATTTTCGATGTGCGCCATCCAAGCGGTACCTACCCCGTGGCGAGTGGTGAAAAGCGTGAAGGCAAACGGCTGCTACCTGTTGGTACCGACTGTTCCTGCGGCAAGATGTATACCGCTCTTGCGATGGAACGCGAGATGCAAAAACAGGGAATGAAGGCGACGTTTCGCGCCACCGGCCAGACTGGTATTCTCATCGCCGGGGAAGGTGTCTCGGTGGATGCTGTCGTGGCCGATTTTATATCCGGAACTGTGGAAGTGATAGCACCCGCCAATGACCCGGACCATTGGGATATTGTTGAAGGGCAGGGGTCACTCTACCACGCATCCTATGCGGGCGTTTCAACCGGCCTGCTGCACGGTGCGCAGCCCGATGTGCTTGTGCTGTGTCACGAGCCAACGCGCACCCATATGCGCGGGCTGCCGCATTACCCTCTGCCAGAGTTGGAAGAGTGCATGGAAGCCAATTTGAAGGTCGCGTCCCTGACCAATCCTGAAGTCCGTTTTGCCGGTGTGGCGATCGATACATCACGGCTGGATGAAGACAAGGCGCTTGGCTACCTTGAGGAGACACAGAAACGGCTTGGTCTGCCCGCGGTCGATCCCGTGCGCACGGGTGCCGCGGCGATCATCAACGAACTTGCGTGATGATTACGCTTTCGGTTTCACATGAAACATGGCCGGTTCGCGGTGCCTTCACCATTTCGCGCGGCAGCCGGACCGAGGCCGATATTGTGGTCGTAGAGCTTATTGATGGTGAGCACAGGGGCCGGGGCGAATGCGTGCCCTATGCCCGCTACGGCGAAACGCCTGAAAGCGTTATGGCGCAGATCAAGGGTCTGGAGGAGGCGCTGGCCGCGGACCTCGACTCCGATAAGCTGCAGGATGTGCTTGGCCCGGGTGCGGCGCGCAATGCGCTTGATTGCGCCTTCTGGGACCTTGACGCCAAATGTGCCGGCAAGCGCATGTGGAATCTGGCGATGCTACCCGCGCCAAAACCCCTCACCAGTGCTTACACGCTCTCACTTGATACGCCTGAAAAGATGCAGGCCGCGGCCCGCGAGAATGCATCACGGCCCCTGCTCAAGCTCAAGCTCGCAGGACCAGACGATTTGCAGAGGGTTGAGGCGGTGCGTTCAGGTGCACCGGAAGCCGCCATTATCGTCGATGCCAATGAGGGTTGGACGTCGGAAATCTATACTGATCTCGCGCCTAAACTCGCGGCGCTCGGCGTGCGGATGATCGAGCAGCCACTGCCGGCAAAGGATGACGCCGCGCTTGGCGAGATTGCACGTCCCGTTCCCGTATGCGCGGACGAGTCCTGCCATGACCGGGCATCACTTGCAGCGCTCAAGGGGCGCTATGACATGATAAATATCAAGCTCGACAAGACGGGCGGTCTGACCGAAGCACTGGCGCTCAAATCGGAAGCGGAACGGCTGGGATTCGGTGTGATGGTCGGGTGTATGCTCTCGACGTCGCTTGCCATGGCGCCTGCGCTGCTGGTCGCGCAGGGCGCGCAGATTGTTGATCTTGACGGGCCTCTCCTGCTGGCCAAGGACCGCGAGCCGCCTATGCGTTTTGAAGGGAGTTTGATTCACCCCGCGGATGCAGCGCTGTGGGGCTGAGGGCGTGCCCTAGCTATCGCACATATCGCAAGTAACTCTGGTTCACCCAGCCGGATATCTGTTCGGAGTTGATTTGTACCCAGTTGCCGCTCCTGCCGCCACTTAGCGAGATGCCACAATCACCAGGCTGGAATATTCCGACGATACTGTAATTTGAGCCGGGGCCTGCGCGCATGTTCAAAACGTCATTGCTGGCCACGCCATACACCTGCCATGTGTTGGAGCATGGATTACCATGACCGGGGCCGGGTGCCACCGGGCCCTGAAAGTATTGCAGATATTTTTGATTCACCCGTCCCGAACCGCCACCGGCATTGATGCGAACCCAGTTGCCCTGGCGTTCTCCGGTCTTGGTTATGCAGCCTTCGTCAGAAGCCAGTTTCTGGGTGATTGCGTAGCCAGTGCCGGGACCGGACCTGACATTGAGCGTGTCCCAGGTCGCGACACCTGAAACGCTGTAGGTGCCGCAACAGGCACAGGCCAGCGCCTTGGCTGCGGGAAGGCCGACGGTAATCGCTGTCACTGCCATAATCAGAAAAACAAAGCGAAGGTCAAAAAAATGCCTGTGCGTGTTCATGACGAATGCCTTTCAACCAGAAGGTCCTGAACCTGAGTGTGAGTCACGACTTCTTCGACGGGTTCAGGGTGTTCTCCCGTACAATGACTTATAGTGGGACAAGTTTATTGCCTGAGAAAGGGTGAGCTGGTTGTTGGGCTGAAACCCGTCTCGCACCTGTTTATTATCGGTAATTTAAAAACCAGGATTGGAAATCAAATGGGTCTCCGAATTTACTACAGATTTTGTCAGGCCCTGCTGTTGGCCGCGGGCCTTTTCCCGGTTCAGGCCCTCGCTTACGACGCTACCTGGTACAAAACTGATTTCTGGTCAGGTGAATATCCTCATGGCTTCACCTTGAATGAGGATGTAACGACACAAATCCGTGCCGATCATGACCCCAAGGCGCAGAAGGATATTGCTTGCACCATGGAAAAGGGAGCGACCTACCATCCGTGGAACGGAGACCGGGTCAAATCCTCCAAGCTGGAATTCCTCAGCTTCGTGCCGATCGAGACCTATGTCATCAAGGCTCCCGTCACATTCACTCTCCACGATGAGCAAACCAAGTCCGACGTGACCGTGTCCTTCAAGCAGGGAGATGAATGGACCTACCTGACCTATTACGGCGAAGGCGCGTTCCGGATGAAATTCCAGGACAAGGTCTATGCGGCGGAACAGGATTTGTTCGAGGCTTCGAAGGAAAAAGACGGCAAGAAAACGGACACGCAAGTAGACGAGTGGTTGAAGCTGACCTGCGCCAATGGAGCGACCGGATGGCTGCTGCTCGGCGATGTTCTCGGACAGCCCGGATATGACAGTCCCAAATATGTCGAATATGGGGTCGCTGTGGACAAGGTTATTGCCGCGACGGACCCCGGGCCCGCTCCAGTCACCCTCAAGGCCGCCATGTGGCCGGTTGGCAAGTGGCCAGAAGGCATTGTCCATGATGGGAAATCATTGTGGTACGCCGAAGCTGCCCGGCGCCGGATCGTGCAGATAAACGCATCCAATGGCCGCGTCATCAAGCGCGTGAAGGTCGGGCGCTACCCTTCGGCCATGGTGGCCAACTCAAAAGGAAGCGTGTTCGCCCTGGCCATCTATAGCGACCTGGTGTGGGTACAGCCTAGAAAGGGGCGCGGAAAAAGGCTGACCAAGCTGCCGGACTATTCCGTGGATATGGTGGGTGACGACGAAACCCTGTGGGCCATTACGCAACTCACCAAACAGAACAATGTGGAACAGGTGGTGCGCATTGACCAGAATAGTGGCAAATCAACCAAGTCAGAACCACTTTCCGGCCAGGGCTTCAATCTCACACAGGGTTTCGGCAAGGTCTGGGTTTCGCATGGCGATTATATGTCGGTGCTCGATGCAAAAACCCTTGGCGATGTCCGCGAACTTCCGCTGGACGGTTTCATGTACCACCTGGCGGCCAATTCCCACGGCGTGTTTACGTCGGCGGGAAAGGACAAGGGCAGGGAGACGATGATCTCGGTTGTGAAACTCGATGGCGAAACGGGCAGGGAAGCCGCGCGTCGTGATCTGCCGGTCCCCGTTTTCTCCCTCGCTGTCGATGATGATCATGTCATTGCCGCCAGTGGCGAGGGAAAGATATGGGTTCTTTCGCCTGAAGATCTGTCCATCCAGCGGATTATCGAGTTGAACGTGGGCAAATTCGAACCCTTCACGATCCTGCCTCTCAAGGACACGCTCTACATCACGACCTATAAAGGGCGCGGCGTGAACGGATCAGTGGTCGTGGTCAAAGACTGGCGGCCATAACGCTGGCCTCCAGGTTGGTGCAGCGGCCCTATCAGGGTGTATGGAGCAGGACAAGCCGCTTTTAAACTCCAACAGCCCTGTGGCAGATGGACGATCCCGGGGGCGCCTTATTGGCGCACTGACGGGAACGAACCGCGCACCAGCGCGGGGTAGCGCAGGCCCAGTGTAAGAGCACGCAGGGACAGGAATATCACGATGGCTGCCCACAGGCCGTGATTGGCGAAGATCGGCGTCAACGTCGCCCACAGCAACAGGTAACAGGCAAGGCTTATGAGCATCATATTGCGCATGTCTGCAGTGCGGGTCGCGCCGATAAAAATGCCGTCAAGCTGGTAAGCCATGACGCCGGTAATTGGCACCAGTGCCGCCCAGATGAGATAGGTGCGAGCCATTGCCCGAACCTCTTCATTCACGGTCAACAAATCGATGATCATCCCGCCGCCGAACCAGAAAATGGCGCTGGCCACGGTGCTGAATACTATTGCCCACAAGGTGGAGAGGCGCACCGCGTCGCGGAAGCGGTTGATCCGTTGCGCGCCGATGGCCTGACCGGAGAGGGTTTCAGCAGCAAAGGCAAAACCATCGAGAAAATAGGCTGCCGTATGGGTGAGCGTCATCAATACGGAATTGGCCGCGAGGAGTACGTCTCCCGCTTCGGCTGATTTTGCCGTGAACCATGTGAAGGCGAAAAGCACACTCAAGGTCCGGATCATGATGTCGCCATTGATGCCGAGCATGCGGCGGATCGAGTTGCGGTCCAGGATGCGCACGAGGTCGAATGCGTAGTTCCGGCGTTTCAGCAGGGAAATGGCCAGCCACAGCCCGGCAATCGCGGCGATACTTTCGGAGATCAGCGTGCCGTAAGCGACGCCTGCCACTTCAAGGCCAAGCCCGAGAACGAACCAGGCGTCCAGAACGGCGTTTGTTCCGTTGAGCAGCAATTGCAGTATGAGCGCGGTGCGGGCGCGGCCAATCCCGATGAACCAGCCGAGAAATGCGAAATTGGCGAGCCCCGCGGGTGCTGCCCAGATGCGGATGTCGAAATAGTCCTCCGCACTTGTCTCAACGGCTTCTGACCCGCCGATCAGCTCCAGGAAAGCCGTCAGCAAGGGGACCTGGAGGGCAACCAGTATCAGGCCTGCCACCCCGGCGATGAGCAGGGCGCGCATCAGGATGGCGCCGGTCTCCTGGACGTCGCCGCTGCCTTCGGCCTGCGCCGTCAGGCCAGTCGTGCCCATACGCAGGAAGCCGAACCCCCAGTAGAGGAGGTTGAACATCATGGCGCCGAGCGCCACGCCGCCGATATAATGCGGGTCGCCGAGCTGTCCGAGTACTGCGGTGTCGATCAACCCGATGAGCGGTGTCGTGACATTGGCGAGAATGATCGGGACGGCAATGGCCAGGACCTGTCCATGGCCAAGCCGGTCCAGATCAACTTGGCCAGGTTCGTTGCTTGCCCCCGGTACCAGCGGCGCGGTCATGGTATCACGCGCCGTGATGCGCTCACGTGTCCGCGCGGCCTGACGACGAGTAGGGTGAATTCGCCCTGTCGCCTTTGCCCGCGAATTTAAAGATGCGGGAAATCAGCCAGATCGGGAACACCACGACAGCGCCGAGCAGGAAGTAGCGGAACACCCATTCGATGGCGTCGAAGCCCATGTCGTAGATACGCTGGAGCAGGGTTTTGATGGAATTGATGATGTCATAGGGGCTCAGGCCCATCGCCGAGAGCACGACTCCCACGATGAGGGAAATGACTGCCAGGCGGATAAAAACCACGCCCGGATTGCCGCCAAAAAACCGTTCCATCTTGCACCTCGTCAAATTTGCGTCGCGTATACCGTGCTAAAGGACGCAGGCTTACCATACTGAATGTGGGAATGCGATGGCTGCCGTCAAGTCATCTAGAGACTGAATATGGCTGAAGAACGCTGGTTTTACCGGACCGGAGGCGCAGCCTGGGGTGCGGCGAAAAATTCCTGAAACGTGTTTGTGTCCGAATCAGGCATAGTGCGAACGATCACATCCCGCCGCTCGCGGGCAAGCGCAAGGGGGTGCGCAAGGAAGCAGACTATTTGGTCAAGGAGGCACTGCGCTATGGCTCGACAAGCTGATTTGGGATTTGAAGCCCCCCTCCCGCTTGCCGGTGAGCAATCAGAAGACATCCTGGTGTGCGGCAACCATTTTAATACCGACCCGTCGGGGGCGCTCTACTGGCCCGGGTACAAGACCTTGATCGTCGCTGACCTTTGTCTTGAAAAGGGTTCAGCAAAGGCGGCAAAGGGTCGTGTGCTTCCCCCCTATGACACGCGTTCCACTTTGCGCCGGCTGGCGGCGGTGATGGATCGCTATGACCCTGATCGCGTGGTTGTACTGGGGGACAGTTTTCATGATCAGGCTGCTGCTGAAGCAATGCCGCGCGCTGACAGGAACAAGCTTTCCATCCTGCTTCAGGGTCGTGAATGGTACTGGATTACAAGAACTTTAGGGTCCGACCTGCCGGATTGGCTGGGCGGTATTGTGTGCCCTGTGCTAACTCTGGAGGGCATCAAGTTCCGCTACGAACCATCCAGCAGTCCCCAATCCCATGAGATCGCCGGGCAATTGCACCCTGCATCCCGGCTCATCCGCCATGGCAAGACTGTGCGGAGAAAATGCTTTATCTCCAACGGCGCCAGGCTGATCGTCCCGGCCTTCGGCGTCTATGAGGGCGGGCTCAATGTACTGGACAAGACCTTCGCTGAGTTGTTTCAAGACGGCGATTTTAACGTCTGGATGCTGGGGCGAAATCAGGTTTACCCGGTCCCAAAACGGAAATTGCTGAGCGATACTGACTGAGTGTCGCTAACGATGGGAACTGGTATTAATCCCGCCGGGCGAGGGTGGAAGCGAGCAATCCCGCAGTTACCGCGATAATCACGGCTATGATGCCATAGAGAAGCGGGTGGTCGAAAGCGGCTGAATAAACAAACCGCTCAAAACCCTGCTTGTTGATGGTGAGCTGGCTGCGGTTATGGCTCAGCACAGTGCCTTCTCGTAACAGGTAGACATCGGTCGCATATTGGCCTACGGGCACATTGGCGGGCATATCAACCGTAGCCCTGAACAGGTTGCGGCCTACGAAGATGACGCCTTCCGGGTTATAAACATACAGACCATCCGACTGCTTAATCCGAACAACGGCTTGGCTGAAATCACTCAGGCCCTCGGCCACCCGGCTTGAGGTTTGTGCGCCGAGAGGCCTGAATCCTAAATTCTCGAAACCCAGGCCGTAGGTGGTGAGTGTTGTTTTATTGGAAATATCCTTCAGGGACCGCGTAGACAGCACCGCATAATAACCCGGTGCATTGGCAAAGGTTTGCGCTTCACGATTGATCCAGATGCCAGCGACTTGCGACTTCCGCCGCGCTACAATTTTTTCTTTGGGTCCCCGAATGGCGACGACCACATCATACAGCCCGGGCTCGAATTCCGTCTGCTGGCTGTTCTCAATCGTGCCAAAGATGACGATGCGCTGACCGGTAAAGTTCGACTCGATGGCAATAAAACGCGATGAGATATCCGACTCGATTTGTTCGGACGCCTGTTTTGTCTGCGCTGCAATGGATGCACAGGAAAGCCAAAGCGCGAAAAGAGTGGTGAATAGCAGGCGCCAGGTCATCAGTGACCCCCGAACGCCGGGCCGATGCTGAACAGCTCGTCCGGCTCGAGAACGAGATCGAACGCCAGGCGCAAGCATACGCCAAGCACCATCAGGGCCAGCAGGGCGCGCAACTGTTCACCCTTGAGATTTTGACCAGCCCTGGCGCCGAATTGGGCGCCGATAACACCGCCGATCATCAACACAAGCGCTAGCAGCACATCAACCGTTTGGTTGGTCGCTGAATGAAGGATCGTGACCATGGCGGTGACGAAGATGATCTGAAACAGGGACGTTCCGATCACCACATTTGTCGGCACGCGCAGCAGGTAGATCATCGCCGGCACCATGATAAACCCGCCACCAACGCCCATGATGGCAGCGAGCAGACCAACAAAGGCACCAATGAGGAGTGGTGGAATGGCACTGATATAAAGCTTGGAGCGCTGGAACCGCATCTTGAACGGCATTCCATGGATCCAGTTATGCTGGCCGGGGCGGCGCGCAGGCACCGGGTTTCCGGCTCTGGCGCGGCGGATGGCGCGCAGGCTTTCAATCATCATCAGGGACCCGATGATGCCAAGAAACGTCACGTAACTTAGTGAAATGATGAGGTCGACCTGGCCGGTCTGGCGCAGCACCTTGACCAATTGTACGCCAACGATTGCGCCGGCGATGCCGCCCACGAGCAGCACCGTACCCATCTTTATATCCACATTGTTTCGCCGCCATTGCGCCAGCGCGCCCGACACGGAAGAGGCGACAATCTGGTTGGCCTCGGTGGCGACGGCAACGGCAGGCGGAATGCCTGAAAAAATCAGCAGGGGAGTCATGAGAAACCCGCCACCCACACCGAACATGCCCGAAAGGAATCCGACCGCTCCTCCCATCCCCAGAATGACCAGGAGATTCACCGACATTTCGGCGATTGGAAGATAAATTTCGAACATGGATCGGCGCTTGTCTTGCGGGCGCATTGCCTTGGGCGCGGAACTTTTCCAAGACAGGGTGAGTATCACCCCGACCGGTCATAGCCGAGTGTCCGGGCAATGCCTGACTGACGCTTCTTAAACGCCCGGTACGGCCATAAGTCAATGGGCCGATCGTGTTAATTATTGAAACTAAGTGTCTCGTCTGGTGGGACGCCTGGAAGCGCGACTTCAACCAGGAAGACCGTTAACTGCTGAGAGCCTCAAGTTTCTTCAACAGGACAGGCGTGACTTTGCCAGTTTTCGAAAATCCCGAACGCTGCTCGAACCTGCGGATAGCAGTCATTGTCTGGGGGCCGAGTTTGCCATCCGGCACACCTGCGTCATATCCGAGCTTGTTGAGCAGAAATTGCGCCCTGGCGATCAGTGCGGGGTCACCGCTATTCAGTTTTGTATCCGTTCGGGCATTGCTCCAGCCGCCGCGCGGCGGGCCTGAGCGGTTCGCGGCTTCATTTACAGCGGCCGGCTTCCAGCGCTGAATGATCTTTTTGACGGCAGCGAGGGAGCGTGCCGGCAAACGCGTGTGGAGTGCTTCGCGCCGCTTCCGGGCCTCCGTGTCTCCCTGACGTGCAGCGAGGGTAAACCACTTATAGGCTTCGGCGGTGTTCTTCTTCGTGCCCAGGCCGCTTTCATACAGGATACCCAGATTGAACTGGCTGTCAGCCAGGCCGCGGCGCGCCGCTTCGAGGAACCAGTTCTTCGCCGAGGCGTAATCAGGGCTGCGGGGCTCGGGCCGCGTATAGAGGACCGCGAGATTGTGCATGGCCCGGACATTGCCGAGTTCTGCGGCACGCCTGTACCAGGTCCGCGCCATCCCAAGATCCTTTTTCACGCCCTGTCCTCGTTCATACAGCGCGGCAAGCCGGTACTGAGCTGGGGCGAACCCGCTGGCCGCGGCGCGGTTGTACCACTTCGCTGCCTTTTTCAGACTTTTGGGTACGCCGGTTCCCTTGGCAAAACGTGAAGCAATCTCGACCTGGGCCGCGGGGTTGCCGCGTGTGGCTGCAATACGCAGCGAGTGCGGGCCAATACGCGCCGGGGGCATTACTGTTTGTCCGGCGCCGGACTCCCGGGTGATCTCGTTGGCACGTGCGCTGTCAACCGGGCTGGTGTTGGCGGGTGTGGGCCTTGGTTTGACACCTAGCGCCGGGACTCTTTTCGGCAATTGCATCAGCGCCTGTCTGGGTTCGGTTTGAGCCGGGGGGACAAGAGCGGGTGCAGTTGCATTCGAAGATGTTTGCGAGCGTGGCGCCGGGGCACGGCTGGCTGGCTCCTTGATTTCCACTGAAACGCCGGGTAATTGCTGACGTCCGGCATTTGGCGGCAGGGAAGCCAGCAGCGTGGCGGTGGAGATTGGCTGCGCTGACGGGTACAGCACTGATGTTGATTTTTGAGCAGGGGCTGAGGCCGGGATTAGCTGGCTTGTCCGGGTTTCGGTCGCTGCCGGGTGGGTGGCCTGAGCAGGTGTCTCAGTCCCGTTCATCAAGCGCTGGGAATTCTGCTTGGGTGCTGCCGCCTTCGGTGCGGGCGCAGGTGTGGCGGTTTTGTTACCCGGAGCCGTGCCGGGTACCATTGCGGGTGATTGCGGCGTGATAATTTGCGACGTGCCAACCACAGGTGCGCGTGAATTTGATTTCAGCCGGGCATAAAGCAGTCCGGCGCTCACAAGCAGCAGGCCGACTGCCGCCATGACAAGAACGGGCCGTGGACGTTTGGAGTCGGTAGACTGTGCTTGCGCGGGCATTCCAGCCATGCGCGCTTTGGAGCGGCTGGACGATTTGACTGGCCGTGGTGCGGGCTCCTGGGCAGAGGCCGCCGCAGCAGCTCGGCGCGCAGAAGCGATAAAGTCATTTTCAGCCTCGAAAGTCGGCTCTACACGCCTCTGGGGCGCCGCTTGACGAGCTGCTTTGTGTCTTGCACCAGGTTTGCCCGGCGCGGGCTGATAGTCGGGTATTGTGGCGCCGAGCTGGTCTGTTGCGGTTGCTGGCTGGCCCGGTTTTGTGACAGGCGCTTTTTCCGGTGCCGGTGGTTCATCTATCCAGACTTCGGCATAGTCTTCCGGAGCAGGTTGCGCCGGCAAATCCGGTAAGGACACTTCATGGTCACCAGCCATTGCCGTGTCATCCGGGTGGTCATGGGGTGCGTCACCCGTTTCCATGTTGGCTGCCAGCGAATGCAAAGCGTCATTCATGGCCTCGAGTGTGCCAACGGTACGGGCGTCCATCGCGCTGGCATTTTCGTTCAACGCGTGCAGGGCCTGTTCAATGGCATCAAGCCGGGCATGGTCACTGCCATTTCCCGGGGCACTGGCGGATTGGGCCCAGTTCATGAGGCTAGCCAGATGACTTTCAATGGCCTCGACTCTTTCGTAATTCTGCCGCGCATCGGAAAAACCTGCGGAGAGCGCATGCAGCTGGGATTCAATCCCCTGCAGCGCAGCTATGTCGTTTTTGGTGGCAAGCGCTGAATCGAACTTGCGCGCAAGATCGTCCATGCGGTGGGTCAGAACATCAAATTCGCTTACCGGTGCACGTTCCGCGAGCGAGCGCTCCAGCCGTGCAGTGACATCGGCAAAATCGTCGTTGAGCCGGGCATTGCCGAAATAGGATTCCGGACCGTCATCATTGGCGCTGGAAAAACCGGTCATACGGTGCTCAAGACCCTCTAAAGGCACCTCGTTCTGGGCCCTGTGCGCGGCGCCGGCTTCATTAACCTGCGCGGCGAGTGAAGACGCCTGCTCACGCACGCGGTCCAATGCATCGCCCGTATTCTCCGGTTGCGTACCACGCGCGGTGTTCGCCCTATGTGAGAGGTCGTGAAGTCGTTGGTTTAAATCGTCCAGCGCGTTGGTATAACGCTGATCACTTTCATCGAGACGGCCCATGAGTTTCCCCAAAAGTGCCTCGACCTTATCCATCGATGTTGCTTGTGCTGCCGGTTGTGCAGAAGCCTTCCGGCGTGTGTCCTGCTTGGGCATATTGATCTGGATTGCGGGTGGTTCTGAGGGACGAGCCGGTTTGTTTCTGACCTTAGGCGGCCTCTGGCCGGGTCTCCCGGTAGTCAAATCTGATTTAGTGGTCATCCCAACTCCAGATGGCTCAACGCCTCGGCTGCTGCTCCGCTACTCATCTTTTTCAGGGATGACGGAAGCTGCATGTTCACGTGGTTGCCCTGCCGCATGAGCAGCGCGAAATCTCAAATGTCCGGAACGCGGTACCTGGATGGACGTATTCAGTGCCCCACGGTTTCAGTTGCCGGTAAATATTAAGTTAAGTCCGATGCCATTCTGGGACGGGATCGAGCGGATTGCAGGCTTGCCAAGAGGGTCCCGGGCGGTCACTTTTCAAGGCGGGACGTACAGAAGTTTACCCGCGATACCCGGACTGACCGTTTGGAGAGAGGTTAGAAATGCGCACAAGCATCGCCATTTCAGTAGTGCTCACGATGATTGCCGCTGTTCCTGTGATAGCGCAGGAGACAACTCCCGGGCGCTTCACCATGACGCCTTCAGGAGAGGACATGCTGCGCCTCGATACGAAAACGGGCGCGGTTTCACGTTGTGCGCGTGAAGCAGGCAACTGGGTCTGCAAGGGTGTCGCCGATGATCAGAGCGCGCTGCAGAATGAGATCGATCGCTTGAGTGTTGAGAATGAGCGTTTGCGGGCGGAACTTGCGCGAGCCGGGCTTGAAGCGGCGCCTGGTGAGTCTCCGCAGCCCGATGCCTCGCGATCCTGGCTTCCCGATGACGTCCAGGTGGAAGAATTTATGAGTTTCTTCAAAAAAATAATGCGCCGGTTCAAGCAAATGGCCGATGATATGCAGGGCGAGGCCTCGCCGGACCGGCCCTGACATGATCAAACCCGTTACGCAGCATGCCGGTCACGAATTGATTTTCGAAACCCGGCGGCCCGGCTTCACCGACATAACTGGTGAGATCAACGCCTGGCTTGCATCAGAAGGCGTGCATGACGGGTTGCTCACGCTTTTTATTGCGCACACGTCTGCTTCGCTCACGATCCAGGAAAATGCCGACCCTGACGTGCTGCATGATCTCACTGATGCGCTGGAGCGTATCGCACCGCGTGGCCATACGTATCGACACTCACTTGAGGGCAGTGACGACATGCCCGCACATATCAAGGCTATGGTGACATCGACAAGCCTGTCAGTACCCGTGCAGGGGGGGCGTATGGCGCTTGGCACATGGCAGGGGGTCTACCTGGTGGAGCACCGGGACGCGCCGCACCGCCGCCGGGTCGTGCTCACTTTTTTGGGAACTGTGTCTGGCGAGTGAGCATTTTCTCAGGACGCTGCATCGGGTCCAAATGCCCGGGTGGCACTAACCAACTCATGGATAATACCGGGTTCGGTCATGGCATGGCCTGAATCCGGCACAATCTTCAATTTTGCATCCGGCCAGGCTTTTGCCAGTTCCCAGGCGCTCTTGAGCGGGGTCACCACATCGTAACGGCCATGCACGATGATGCCGGGAATACCCTTGAGAAGATGGGCGTTGGCAATCAACTGACCGTCCGTTTCCAGAAATCCTTCATTCACGAAATAGTGGCACTCGATCCGGGCAAAGGCGAGGGCATAGTTGTCTGAAGCAAAATTCTTGACCCGCTCTTCGTTGGGAAGCAGTGAAAGCGTTGTGCCCTCCCACACGCTCCAGGCGCGCGCCGCTTCAAGCTGTATATCAGGGTCATTGCCCGTGAGCCGTTTGTGATAGGCACTGAGCATATCGTCGCGCTCTTCTTCAGGGATCGGCGCCAGGTAGGCCTCGAAGGCATCTGGGTGAATCCAGCTTGTGCCTTCCTGGTAGAACCATTCGATTTCACTGCGTCTCAGCGTGAAAATACCGCGCAGTATGAGTTGATTCACACGCTCGGGGTGAGTTTGCGCATAGGCAAGCGAGAGGGTCGACCCCCACGAGCCGCCAAGCAGCTGCCAGCTCTCAAGCCCCAGATTCTCGCGCAACCTCTCCATGTCTGCCACCAGATCCCATGTGGTGTTTTCTTCCAGCTCCGCATGGGGCGTAGAGCGGCCGCAGCCGCGCTGGTCGAGCAGGATAATGCGGTAATGGGCAGGGTCATGATACCGGCGCATGGTAGGATTCGAACCGCCACCAGGCCCCCCATGAACCATCAGGACAGCCGGACCTTCCGGATTGCCGCATTCCTCATAATAGATTTCGTGGAGGTCGGAGACCTTGAGCCGCCCTCTGTTATAGGGCGCTATTTCAGGATAGAGGCTAAGTTGAGACATCTTGAGAACCTTCACGCTCCGTCATAGGCAGTTCAGGCCGGTTCCTGAGAGGTGCCAGCCGCATGGCCTTGTCAAACAGGGCCTCGCCGCTCGGGTCGCGCATGTCGTCGGCAAGAGCTTCCATCTCGGGTGTGGGTTTTGGCGTGGCAAGGCTAACCGCGATACCCGAAACGAGCCCTGCTGGAACGCCAAGCACGCCAGCGAGCAAACCGCTCAGTTCGGGCCACAGCGCTCCGCTGCCTGAAAGCTGAAGCGCCATGTGTGCACCGGCTATGCCGGCCCCCACCAGCATGGCCGCCAGCACGCCCCACTTGGTCGTGCGTTTCCACCATATAGAAAGCAGTAGGGCCGGGAGAAAAGCCGCACCTGCGAGAGACATCGCACTGATGGCGGCCCGCAGTACGTCAAAATCATTCGTGGTTACGAACCACGCCGTACCCAGGGCGAGCGTTGCTATGGCAACGCGGGCGACGATCATTCTCTTGCCGGGTGTCGCGGTTCGGTGAAGCATGCCGTAATAGAGATCATCGCTGATCGCCGTACCAGCAGCAAAGGCATGGGCTGCCCCCGCTGCCAGGGTTGCCGCGATACCGGCCGTGGCGGCGAACACCACCAGAATAAACGGAAGCCCGGCCATGATCGGCAGCGCCAGGGCTACGCCATCACGCGATACCAGCAACTCCGCGGCGCTGATCACACCGTCCCCATTCCGGTCTGAGAAATTCGCAAGCCCGGCGTCCCGTAAGCCACCAATCCAGCCCGGCAACTGCGATGGAGTGACTCCCACGATTTGCTGAAGGGTAAGGTATTTCGCGAATACTGCGTAGGCCGGTGCGGTAATCAGGAACAGGCCGAGAAACAGGGTGCCCCAGCCCATCAACCGACGCGATTGCAGGGTATGGGTCGCCGTACCCGACCGCAGCAGCAGGCTAGGCATTGCCGCAGTACCGGCCAGAAGGCAAAATACGAGCAGCACAAAATTTGTTCTGGAGATAGCTCCAAAAGCCTGCAGGAACGGTTTTGTCGCCGGCTCGGGGCGCTCACCCGGGAGCCCGCCCAGAAGAGGCGCCGGAGATGTGGGAGAGGCGCCCAGCGTCACCTCGTTGATGGAAGTTTGCTCCAGCAATCCGCCATAGGTGAGTTGCGGCAATGGCAGGTTGGTGACCTGTATGGACACAACGACCAGTGGCACCATCAGCCCGGCCAGCACCACCAGATATTGAACACTCTGCGTCCAGGTGAGCGAGCGCAGCCCACCCAGGACGAGGGTGAGAATAATGAAGCCCGCGCCGCAGATCACCGCGATTTCAAAGGAGACGGATGCGAACAAAGACGTCACGAACGCACCGATGCGCAATTCCGCTGCCAGAAGAATGATTGCAGGTGGCATCAGTAACAGCGCTCCGACTGCACCCAGCAGCGGGCTTTTGAAACGCAGCCGGAAGAAACCTGGCAAAGTATAAGCGCCCGTTTTGCGCAAATAGGGCACGAACAGGACAGCGGCAAGTGCGAATCCGGAAATCCAGCCAATGGCCAGCGCCAGCGCGTCAAAGCCGATGAGGTACAGGCAGCCGGTAAGCGCGAACAACCCGACGCCTCCGATGGCAGTCACCGCAAGAGCAAGGCCGCCGAACACCGGCGGGATGCGCCGGCTCACGGAAAAAAACTCGTGCAGGTCCAGAGTTCGCGTCAAGGCAGCGACAATGAGATACAGCAGCAGAGGCACCAGGATCATCGTGTGGCTCAGCCAAAGCTTGCGTGCACCGAGTTGTTCCAGCAGCGCCAGCACCAGCAGCAAAGCCAGGAAAGCGCTTGCGAAGATTGCGTAATGGGTTCCCAGGCGCGGGTTCAGTGGTCGGTATTGACTTTGTAGTGACATGATTAAAAGTCCGGAGCCCCAGGGTTGCCTACAGATCTTCCGTGGCGCCAAATTTGCGGTCGGTTTCAGCTTGACGGCTGCCAGACCAGTAGACTGAAACAATCAGAACTAACATCACACCTTGCGCGGCGAAGAAATAGCCAAGTGGAAAGCTCAGCAGGGTATCCGTGTTGAGTTCAGCCGTGAACAAGGGCAGCACGAAGGCGCATATTACAATTAATGCCACCATGCCGAGAGCCAGAAGAAACGTTTGCAGCCAGTAGCGCGGGCGTTGTTCATCATCGATCATGACGGACCTTTGAATTTGTCCCTTATATTTTTCACCGGATCGGGGCGGGAGTAAGGTCCTAACAGTCTTGTCTCTGCATGCATAGCTTTCATGAAAATTGCCAGACAGGTGCAGAAACGGGCAGATCACAAGACAAGCCGTTTTGACCATTGAATTTGCTGAATTTTACGATTTACATTGTCATGATATACGTGACTTGGGGGAAACGGGACGGATTGCCCCGTCAAGGTGTCAGCCGTCCTGAGATGAAAGGCCGAGAAATGGCCGCTTACACTATCATTATTGTCGACGACCACCCGCTGTTCAGGGATGCGCTGCGCCAGACGCTAAGCGACAAGTTCAGTGACCTTGTCATCACTGAAGCCGGATCTCTGGATGGGCTCTCAGGCGCACTTGAAGGAAAATCTGAAACTGATCTGGTGTTGCTTGATCTTGCGATGCCCGGTGTTAAGGGATTTTCCGGGTTGATGTATCTGCGTGCACAGTATCCCGAAATTCCCGTGGTCGTCGTGTCAGCCAATGAAGAACCTTCCGCCATACGCCGTTGTATCGAGTTCGGCGCATCGGGATTTATCCCCAAGTCACTGCCTGTGGAAACCATCCGCGAGGCTGTCCGGACCGTGCTGGAAGGTGGTGTGTGGACTCCGCCCGACCTTGATCTCGGTGATGTAGGCGATGACGAGACCACGGATCTAGTGGCCAGGCTGGCAACGCTCACCCCACAGCAGGTGCGCGTGTTGATGATGTTGAGTGAGGGCCTACTCAACAAGCAGATCGCCTACAAACTGAGTGTCTCAGAGGCGACGATCAAGGCCCATGTGTCGGCAATCCTGCAGAAACTCGGGGTCGACAGCCGCACCCAGGCGGTCATCGCCGTCAACAAAATTGAAGGCCAGGAGTGGCAGGGTTCTGTGGAACAATCCTGACTGACCTATTCTCGGGATCATTCCGCCGCGGCCTGGCGAATGCGCGATTGCGCCATCACCGCCCTGAGGGCCGCCGGGCGCAGCGGTTTTCGTAACAGTTGCAAGCCTTCACTCCGGATCAGTTCCTGCACCTCGGGTGAGTGGTCCGCCGTTATCACCACAGCGGGAACCTCGTATCCCAGTTTGTCCCTGATTGCCCGAACCGCATCGAGACCGGTTTCCTCGTCGAGATGGTAGTCGGCGAGGATAATCTCAGGTGGTCTAGGTGAGGTGCGAATTTGCTCCAATGCTTGAGCGGTGTCTGTCGCCTTCAATACGGAACAATCCCAACCCGCCAGCAATGTTTGCATTCCCTCAAGAATGGCCGGTTCATTGTCGAGACACAGCACCTGGCACCCTGCGATTTTCCCCGCGCCTATGCGGGTCGGTGTTGTGCGTTGCGTGACGCGCGGTTCGGCCACGGGCAGCATGACTGAGAAGACCGAACCGCTCTGTGTCCGCGACTCGAGGTTCACCTTGTGTTTGAGAATACGGCCAATGCGCTCAACGATGGACAGGCCCAGGCCGAGGCCGTGCGTGCCGTCACTGTTTGTCGCCAGCCGCTGAAATTCCTTGAAGATGAGTTTCTGCTTGTCTTTTGCGATACCGGGGCCAGTATCGAAAATCTGAACTTCAAGCTGCCTTTTTGGCCGACGCCGGCAACCGAGCACTACCCGGCCGCTCTCGGTATATTTGATGGCGTTTGAAATGAGGTTTTGCAGGACACGGCGAAGCAGGCGCCTGTCGGAGCTCACCGACAGAGTTGACGGATGCACCCTGAAATCGAGCCCTTTGTCCTTGGCGATGGGTTCAAATTCCAGTTTCAGCTGCATCAGCAATTCGGCCACCGGGAACACCGTGATTTCCGGCTTCATGGCGCCGGTATCAAGCCGCGAGATATCAAGCAGCGTGCCGAGAATTTCCTCGACCGCTTCCAGCGACGCGTCAACATTGCGGATAAGACGGCCATCCTCTCCGCGCCGCTTGCGCTCAACAAGGCTGGTCGTGTAGAGACGCGCTGCGTTGAGGGGTTGCAGGATGTCATGACTGGCGGCAGCCAGGAATCGGGTCTTGCCCAGATTGGCATCGTCCGCCTTGGCCTTGGCCTTGGCAAGTTCGCGGTTCACCTTGGTGAGCTCAGCGGTGCGCTCGCGTACGCGCCGTTCGAGATTTTCGTTCGCCCGGGCCAGGGCTTCCCCGGCTTCCATCCTGTCGGTGATATCAGTGAAGGTGGTCACGATGCCGCCCTGCGGCATGGAGTTGGTGCGCACTTCGAGTACCTGGCCGGCGTCGCGCCGCCGTTCCTGGAAAGTCTCCTGGGTGATGATGAACTTGTTGATGCGGTTGGACACCAGGTCTTCAGTGTTGCCGGGTCCATAGTCTCCCCGCTCGGCGGAGTAGCGGATGATCTCATCGAGCGGCACGCCGACCCGGCCAAATTCTGAAGGCAGGTCGAGCACCTCGCGGAATTGCCGGTTCCAGCAAATGAGCCGCATGTCCTTGTCATACACCGAGATGCCCTGGCGCACATGATCAAGTGCGGATTGCAGCAGGTCGCGATTGTACTGAATGGCTTCAGATGCGTCATCGAGCAGCTTTTGCGCCGATTTGATGCCGACCGCGCGCCGACGCAGCAACAGCGAGAGCACGAGCCGCGACGATGCCGTACCAATGGCGCTCGCCAGCAGATGTTCGGTATATCGCAGCAGGTTGATGTCGGCTTCACCCTTGGGGTGCAGCTCTTCGGTCAGGTTCGAGGCGTATTCCTCGAAGGAGCGCCTGGCGCGTTCCTCGCCCACATATCTACCGGCGGTGTTCTGCAACTCTTCCACGGTGATCGACGTCCGCCACAGGCGGAATCCCGGTGTCTGTGGTCGCACCAGCTCATCTTGAATGAAAACATTTGCCTGCAACCGTTCGATCGGTTCTGGTTCCCTGAACAGGGACACGGTGACATAGGCCACCATGTTGAACATCAGGCTCCAGAATACGCCGTGGGGAATGGGTTCGAATTCAAGGTTAAACAGCATTTGAGGTCTTAGTAGACCAAGCCCGAACGGACCATGGATCAGGATATCGTTTGCGAGCCATCCTGAATTAACAAACGCGGGCAGAAGCAACGTATAGCCCCAGATTGTGAACCCCGCGAGAATACCGGCGATGGCGCCACGGGCAGTTGCACGCCGCCAAACGAGACCACCGAAAAATGCAGGTGCGAATTGCGCGATTGCCGAGAAAGACAGCAATCCAATTGACGCAAGTGCAACCGTATCGCCGATCATCCGGTAGAAAACATAGCCGAGGATCAGTATGGCGAAAATTGCCGAGCGGCGAATGTTGAGCAGCAGGGTGCTCAAATCTTCGCGTTCCGTCACATCGAGCAGACGACGGCGCAGCAGCAGCGGCACCACCAGATCGTTTGACACCATTATTGACAGTGCGACCGTTGCCACGATGACCATGGCAGTGGCGGCGGACAGCCCGCCGATAAAGGCCGCGAGGGTTACGAATTGGGCGCCCGCGGAAAGCGGCAGTGCGAGCACGAACATGTCGGCAGATATCTTGCCATCGGGAAAAGTGAGCAGTCCGGCCACGGCAATGGGCACCACGAATATATTGATGGCGATGAGATAGAGCGGGAACAGCCAAGCCGCCAGTCGGACCTCGTTCTCAGAGTTGTTTTCCACCACGGCCACATGAAACTGGCGCGGCAGGAGTATGATGCAAACCAGAGACAGGAAGGTGACGGAAATCCATGCACCACCATTGAAACCGCGATTGAACAGCTCATTAATTTCAGGGCTTTGTGCGGCTTGCTCAAGCAGGGGCCCAAGTCCCCCGAACATCTCGAAGGTGATGTAAGCGCCAACCAGCAGAAAGGCCAGAATCTTGACGACGGATTCAGTCGCAATGGCCAGCATAAGGCCTTCCTGATGCTCGGTGGCGTCGATGTGGCGGGTGCCGAACAGGATTGCGAAAATCGCCATCAGGACGGCCACTATGAAGGCGATGTCTCCGAGTGGGGATTCGAGAAGCGAAAAATTGTGGCCGGTGCCAACGGGACCAATCAGGGTCGTGACTGACTCCGACACCGCTTTGAGTTGCAGTGCGATGTAGGGCAGCGTGCCAGCCACCGCGATCACCGTGACGATGGCGGCGAGTGATGAATTCTTGCCATACCGTGCGGCGATGAAATCAGCGATCGAGGTAATATTCTGGGTCTTGGACAGGCGGATGATGCGAATAACGAGTGGCCAGCCGACCGCGAACATGATGATCGGCCCCAGATAGACCGGAATAAAATTGAACCCGGTGGTGGCCGACAGCCCGACGGAACCGAAAAATGTCCAGGATGTGCAGTATGCCGCCAGCGACAAAGCGTAAATGGCCGGGCGCCCTCTGCTCGACATTTCGGGCCGGGCCTGCCGATCGCCGAAATAGGCCACTGCGAACAGGAACCCGAGATAGGCCAAGGCTGCCGTTATGATGATCCAGCCGTCAATCATGCGCGTTCATACTTACCTGTTTGTCCCTCACGCAGGCGTACTGCGAGGGAATTCAAGGATTGAATAAAGCTTACAGGCTGTTAAAGCCGGGGGCGAGTCTTGAGAGTTGCGCTTGGTTTACGGGCCGGGACATGGAAGACGCCCAGATACCGCGAATAGGCATATCAATTCGGGGTTGTAAAAGCGTTTTGACAACACGCCGATTGGCGGCTAAAGCCGGAGATGATTTGAGAAAAGGGAGGGACTTTCCATGCTCAAGGAATTCAAGGAATTCGCCATGCGCGGCAATGTTGTCGACATGGCCGTCGGCATTGTCATTGGTGCCGCATTTACCTCGATCGTCAAATCGTTCGTTGGCGACATTATGATGCCGGTGATCGGCCTGTTGACTGGCGGGGTCGATTTTTCGGATGTTTTTATCACTTTGAGCGGGGGACAATTCGATACCCTCAAGGCGGCCAAGGATGCTGGTGCGGTGACGCTGAATGTCGGGCTTTTCCTTAATGCCGTCATTGCCTTCATCATTGTTGCATTTGCGCTGTTCCTGCTCATCAAAGGCATGAACCAGATGAAGCGCAAACAGGAGGAGAAACCTGAAGATGCTCCCCCGCCGCCGCGCGAGGTGCAGTTACTGGAAGAAATCCGCGACGCGCTGGTGAAGAAATAAAGATAGGGTGGTCCCGTTTGGCCTGAAAGGCTGGAGCCTGGCGCTGAACTGCCATTACAAATTTCATGCTGTCGTGGTTTTCAACTCCTCGACTTCTATTCGGCGAGCCGGCCAGGTGTTTGGCGAACATATCCAGATCCTCCAACGGTGAAATGATTGATCCCGAGATTGGCCTGCAGCGTGCCTCCATCGATGAGCCGGACCTTGTTCGTCGCGTAGCTCAAACGATATTCGCTGAAAATTGAGCCAGGCCTTGCGAAGCGGTATTCGACACCGACGAAAGCGTGAAATGCAAACCCGGCCCACTGGTAGGAGGAGGTTTTTTGAGAAGCTCCATCCTGGCGCTGAACTTCCGCATGCGGCAAAGATAAACCGGCCCCGATCCCGAAATAGGGCATAACCCGCCCGAAAAACGGCATCCGGTATATGACGCTGCCTGTCAGCAAATTGAGTCCATCTGTGAACTCAAGACGCCGGAACGTGGCAGAGGCCGGTTCTTTTTCAGGCACAAGACTGCCATCACGCGTCCCTGACTGGCGCACAATTCGATCCCGGTCAGCTACAACCTTGACGTAGGCAAGATCAGCCATGACACCCAGCGAACTCCTGAGCGGGAGCCACCATGTTCCACGGAAACCGTGATATGGCGGCATCTTTGCGGCTTCAGAGTTCCAGCTGACATCTTCGAGCAGCATGTCCGTGCCGTTGGGCTGTTGCAGGATGACATTGCTGTTGCGCGCAACGGAATATCCGCCATACACGCTGCCCGCGATATCTGGAACATCAGATCCTGTCCTGAATATTCCTGAGAACAGGCCGGTCAGCCCTGTGCGGGCCTTGCCTTCACCGTCATGACTGTCATGGCCCGGGCCTACAATCAGTACACCTGCCGAAACCACGATCAACATGATACCGGCCAGTGATGCGGTGCTTGCTTCAAAGCGATCTACAACACGCACGGAAATTCAATCCTCTCGTCAGGGCACTATCAATTCATATCAGTGCATGTTTTCCGGCTGCTGCATTTTCAATTCGGGCGTCATGTCAGAAAACCGGGTTTTTTTACCAAAGCGCCAGCGCCGGTGAAACCATATCCACTGTTCGGGATATTCGCGTATCCAGGATTCCACGATGTTCTGAATCACTGCCGTTGTCTTGGTGACATGGATATGCCCTTCCGCATCCCGAGGTAAATTGATGGGGTCGGTGATCTCTAGACGGAAACGGTGGTTCGGTAATCGTATCGCACGTGCACCATAGACGGTGCAGTCATATTGCCGTGCCAGTTTGGCAATAAGTGGATTTGATTCCACCAGGTGGCCAAAAAAGGGAACCAGCACGCCCCCCTTGTATCTCTGATCCGCGAGCAGTCCGACACGACCACCCCGTTCCAGCGTGGCCGCAAGCTCGAATAGAGAACCATTGCCTGAAGGTACCAGGGGCCCCATGAGTTTTGATCGTGCCTTGATCAGAGAGTTTGCGAAGAACTGGTTGTTTGGCGCTCGAAACATGGACGTCACGTCGAGGCCGTTTTTCGCGGCACATATTGAGAGCAGTTCCCAATTCGCCATGTGGCTGGTGAAAATGATCGCGGGCTTTTTCTGGTCACGCAGCCTGATGAAATTTTCCTCGCCTCTGACCTCTATATTGCCAGCCTCCAGATCGTCAGGATCATAGCTGAAGACCTGATCCAGATAGGCGTATTCCAACCCTGTACGGGCCAGATTGTCCCAGCTCCCACGAAGAATCTCCAATCGCTCTTCCCTCGTTTTTTCAGGGAAAGCCCTTTCCAGGTTTTTCATGGCTGTTCTGTAGCGCGGCAAAACAAAAGTTGATGCGCGCAGCACCTTCCCGGCAAGATCAATACTCGTGTCATGAGGAAACAGCCGAAGGACTTTCAGGCAAGCGCTGGCAATTGCCGCCAGCGACCAGTCGGCAATCAGGGGTGCAAGATGTCTATTACCGCGCCGCACCGCTTCAGCCCTTAATATCCGCAGTGCTGCCTGCGGCATATGTAAAGAAGCGATCGGAAGCTTGGTGCATGTCTGCTTGTCTCACAGGGTCACCAGGAATTTGCCGAAGACCTGCCTGTCTCTCAGCCGCTTCAGACCTGTTTCCAGATCATCAAGTTCCAGCACCGTATCAATGACCGGCTTGATGGTTCCCGCGGCCAGCTTTTCCAGTGCGTCTGAAACATTTCGCTTCGAGCATCCGAAACTGCCGAACAACCGAAGTTGCTGCTGGAACAGCTGGTAGAGATTGGTTTCTGCCGTGACACCTGTCGTCGAACCACAGGTGACCAGCCGGCCTCCTTTGCGCAGGCTAAACAGGCTGCCTGCCCAGGTGTCGGCCCCAACATGTTCGAAAACAACATCCACGCCCTTCTTGTTGGTGAGCTTGCGGACAACACCCTCAAAGCGATCCTCCCGGTAATTGATTGCGTGATCGGCGCCAAGCTCAAGCGCCTTTTGCGCCTTCTCATCGCTGCCTACGGTTGTGATAACGCTGGCCCCAACGGCTTTTGCCATCTGTATGGCAGCCGTGCCGATACCGCTACCACCTGCCTGAATGAGGATCGTTTCGCCGCGTTCCAGTTTGGCATTGTCGAACAGCATATGCTCAACAGTGCCGAAGGTAACCGGAGCGCAGGCGGCAGTGACCGCATCGACACCGTCAGGCACGGGAATGGCGAGACGCGCCGGCATGTTCACCAGCTCCTGGGCAAAACCGTCAATGTGAAATCCGTGTATGCCCCCGACATCTTCGCAGAGATTATCCTTGCCTGCCCGGCAAGCCACGCATGTATTACAGGTCTCTGCACCATAGAGGGCGACGAGTTGACCTGCCCCGAGCCTTTTTACACCGCTTCCGGTAGCTACGATTTCACCGGCGGCTTCGACACCGATGGTGATTGGCAATTTCCTGCGCGCGAAAGCCATGCCGCGCCATCCCCACACGTCGATATGGTTCAGGGCAACAGCCCTGATCCGAACCTGCACCTCGTCTTCACCAGGCGGTGGAGGCGGGTCTAAGTGTACGATCCGGATGTCCTGCTCGGCCTGGAGCTGAAGAGCACGCATAGACTTTGCTGATCCTTGGGAAACCTTTTCAGGACGAATGAGGGTGTCAGCCATGGAGTGTCATCCCCGCACTCATTCCGCCATCAATGGGGAGAATGCTTCCCGTAATATATTTGGCCGCAGGCGACATGATATGGCTCACCAGCGCTGCAACCTCGAAAGGCACTGCGAACCGGCCGATGGGTATCTGTTTTTCCATCTGCTCGCGGTGGTCCGCATAGGCTGACATCATTTCCGTATCGACATAGCCGGGTGCGATGAAGTTTGCGGTTACGCCCTTGCGGGCCAACTCAACCGCAACCGTGCGTAAATAGCTGAGCATCGCACCCTTGGTTGCCGCGTAGACCGAGTTGCCTGGCATGGCATGGAGAGCGGCCATTGAGCCAATGCCGACAATCCGGCCGGAGCGCGCCCGCATCATTGGACGGATGGCGCCGGTGACCAGTCTCGTCAAGGACCAGAAATTGACCTGCATTGTCTTTTCCGCCTCGTCTTGGTCAATCATTGCAGCAAGCGCGTCACAGGACTGGCCGGCATTGTGCACCAGGCCGTAAAGCGTATCGGTTTCCGACAGGCGCTCTGTGAGTTCGTCAACCTGAACGCGATTGGCAAGATCAAGGTGACAGGTGCTGAATTCCTGCCCAGGCCAGTTCGATCTCAATTCGACAAGCAAGGCTTCAGCTTCATCAAGCGAATTCCGATAGGTGAAATTGATATCAAATCCGGCCTCGGCAAGGGCGCAGACAATCTGCCGGCCAATGCCCCGGCTTCCCCCGGTAACGGCTACCAGCATGGAGCGCTCCTCAACCACTTTTCACCTCACTCATAAAAATTCAGGCGGGTTCCGCTGACAGCACCAGGCACACATTCTGGCCGCCAAACCCGAACGAGTTGGACAAAACCATATTGACCGGGGCGTCCCGCTTTTCGTTGGGCACAACATCGAGCGGCATATCAGGGTCGGGGGTATCGTAGTTGATCGTCGGCGGGATCGTTCCGGTTTCAATTGTCATCAGCGAAAATGCAGCCTCCACCGCACCAGCAGCCGTCAGGGTGTGCCCGACAATCGATTTATTCGAACTGATTGGTGTCCCGGCGAGACGATCTCCAAACACGGTGGCAAGCGAAAGATACTCGATCTTGTCGTTTTCGGGCGTGCTGGTCCCATGGGCGTTGATGTAGTCAATTTGCCCGGGCTCTACACATGCATCGTCAAGCGCGTTTTGAATTGCACCGATTATCGGTGTCCCGTCAGGCGTCGAGCGCGTGCGATGGAAGTTATCGGCGCGCTCACCGCAGCCGCGCACGACACCGAGTATCTTTGCGCCACGCGCCTTGGCGGCATCATATGATTCCAGCACCAACGCTGCCGACCCTTCCGCCATGACGAAGCCATCACGATCCTTCGAGAATGGCCTCGCGGCAGCTTCAGGAGGCTCATTGCGGGTCGAGAGGGCCGAGAGCAGCGAGAAGCGGATAAGCGATTCTGCATGAACCGAACCATCGGTTGCCACGCACAGTGCGGAGTCCGTTTCACCGCGACGGATGGCTTCCACGCCGAGCTGAATGGCCGTGCCACCCGATGCGCAAGCGGTTGACAGAGAGACAGGCTGACCCCGGGTTCCGAATTTGTCCGCGAGATATTCTCCCACTTGGCCAAACAGGAAGAGAGCATGCCTGTCCTCAAAACTGCCCCGACGGGCAGCTTGCTTCAGTTGTGGCTGGGTTACCGGTGAGCCGTTTCTCGCACTTTCATAGACCTCTATGCGCGTGGGCCATTCCACTTCCGCCGGGGGCGTTGCAAGAAATAGTGGACCCGGGAATGAGGCAGCGGATCCGATACCCGATTGCGAGATTGCCTCGGTAACGGCCTCCGCTGCGAAGGCCTTTGCCAGCCCCGGCGCTGAAATCTTATCAAGCGCAAAATCATCAATGGTACCGGCGATCCTGGTACTCAGCCCATCGGTAGGAAAACGCTTGATCTCGTGTACCCCGGAACGGCCTGCAGTCAGGCCCGCCCAGTTGTCTGCCATACCCCTGCCGAGCGACGTCACAATACCGATGCCGGTGACTACGACGACTGGCCGTCCATTCCCGTCTCTCATTGCTCTCGCCATTTATTCACCTGCCATGTGGGTTGCGGGTTGCTGCACGCTTTCAACCAGCGCCATGCCTTCGCCGCGCCAGTGGCCCCAGCTGGTCACGAGAATACGTTCAGGATTTCCAGTAAGCGGTTTCTCAAAATCGGAAGGCCCAAAGGGTTCAAAGAAATGTTTTTTGGAGGCAGCAATTGCTGCCAGTGCCAGTCCAGCAGGAAATTGAGCCTCAACTGCGTGGCCAAGCATGGTGCTGACGGCGCGTGCCGAAACTTCAAATCCTTTTTCAGAGAGGCCCTCCAAAAAAGCACGTTCTTCGCCCGTTGCCGGCTCTGCGCCACAGGCACCCGACAAGACGGCGAGCGGGCCTGGTTCCAGCCTGCCATTGAGGGCGTCAATTTGCTTTTCAGCATTTGCCGTCGCCTTGCCCGGAGCCCTGTTGCACCGATCCGACAGCACTTCAGTCAGCCGGGCGTATGCGGTTGCACCGCGGTTCAATGCATGCGAGCGGCTTTCCAGTACAAGGAACGCGCCCACGCTGCCATTCACGATGCCGCCGCCTTTTGTCTTGCGCTCCCACAAGGGCTCGAATTCACCCGGCCATAAACATTTGCCCAGCTCGAACATGAATTGCATGTCGTCACGCTCGGCGCTGTATGCCCCACCGATGAGGCAAAGCTCCGATTGCCCGTGCCGGATTTTCTGAACGGCAATCTGGGCCGCGGACACGCCCGCCATTTCCTCGCCCATGAAGGTTCGCGATGATCCGCACACCTTGTGAACAATGGAGATGTTTCCGGACATGAGGTTTGGCAGCTGGGAGAGAAACAGCGTTGGCCGCAACTCAGTGGAAAGCGTTTCGTTTAAAAAGACTTCCGGATCGTTTCGCTTGCCGATGTCCTCGAGAATCTTTCCATCCACCTCCATATCGCGTTCACCGCCATCGGCGGCAATAATCATATCCATCTTGTCCAGATAGGTATGGTCTCCGGCAATCCCGGCATCTGACAGTGCCAGTCCGGCTGTGTAAGTTCCGAGCCGCTGCCAGGGACCCATTTGCCTCAGGTCACCGCGTTTGGGTATTTGACTTGAAAAGTCGACTTCAACAAGCGGGTGAACTGCATATGGTGCAAATGACTGCGCATCAATCACCGGTTCACGGCACTTGCCATTTCCCAAGTGATGCCAATGCTCCTCGCATCCTTCGCCAAGGGAGCTAACCAGGCCAATGCCGGTGATCCAGACTTCCTCTTCGTGCCGGGTGTCCATATCAAACCTCCAGAGCCAGGAGACCGGCATCTTCCGCGCTGGTCATGATGTGGCGGTGCAGTTCTTCATTCGGGAACGGCATCGTCTTCATTTTGATCGTGCCCTTGCAGGCCTGCGATCCGTCGTGAAGCACTTGTGCTTTCATAACCGAGAAACCGGAGCCGGCATGCTCAACCCAAGCCTCAATGATGAGTTCGGACTCTGGTTCCACCGGCTTGCGCAGCTTTGCTTCGTCCACGCTGATGAGCAGGGGCAGCAGGCTGAACTCATTCAGCGCCATGATCAGAAATCCTGAAGCCTGCGCCATGGCCTCTATGAGAAGGACGCCGGGCATCAGAGGATAACCCGGAAAATGCCCCTCAAATACCGGGCTTTTCCTGGGCACTTTCGAGCGGGCCACCAGCGACTGCTCATCGGTGCTGAGCGCCAGGACTTCATCGATCATCTTGAAATATTCGAGGCGCATGTCGCGGTCACGCCGCTTTGGCAGCTATGAGCTCGTCGACCCGCGCGCACAGGTTACTCATGATGAAGTATTTGTCCGAGGAAGCCTGACCTTCATTGATATCCTTCGTCCAGGTCTCGAGCGGGATCTTGATTCCGAATGTTTTATCGATGGCGAAAACGATATCGAGAAAATCAAGGCTGTCTATTTCGAGATCGTTTATCGTATGGCTGTCAGGAGTGATTTCCTCAAAAGGGATCTGACCGGTATCTGCAATTATTTCTGCAACACTGTGGAATGTGGACGACATAGCGCCTTCAACCTCCATCAAATTTCATACCTCGGGGCATCCATCACGGGGGCCCTCTTGCATGGGAAACGCTTAAAATCGGCATCTCTCATCGGGCGAAAACGTATCGCAGAATTCGTGCGCCAAAATCTGATCTAAATCACAAAACATGAAAATTGAGCGGTCTAAGAGTGCGGATCAGGACAGATCATTTGCCATTCGGAAAGAGGCTGCTGAACATGCAAGACCAACATGGAATTTCGACGAGCAGCTTTTGCGGTAAAAGCGGTGGCACAGAACATTTCATCTCTGTCACGCCGCCATCTGATGCAAGCTTTGAAGACCAGGTTGCCCATGTCGATACGCATTACCGGGAAACCGTCGCGGCGTTGGGTCTGGAGCCTGAGACAGCAGTTTTCCGGCGTCTTTTCCTGAGTGACGTTATCAACCAGGCACCCCAGATTGTGGATTCCGGGCTTGCCAGCAATCCCGAAGAAGGGCCCGTAGCTGTCTCGATAGTTCAGCAGCAACCTCTGCCCGGTTCCAAGATATCTGTACTGGCCTATCACCTGGAGAGCGAGAAACCAGTCGCGAAAAAGCGTCTTTCAAATAAGCATGTAATGATCGAGAAAAATGGTTTGCGTCACCTGTGGAGCACGCGTCTTTGTGCCAGTGATGACCACGGGACTTTCTGTGCTGAAGATCAGACGCGCCAGGTATTCGATAACCTGATAGGGACAATCGAGGGCGAGGGAGGAAAGCTCCGCGAGGATTGTGTCCGCACCTGGATTTACGTCAAGGACGTCGATGTCTTCTACCAGCCGATGGTCGACAGCCGGCGCGAGCTTTTTGTCCAGCAAGGGATGAATGGAAATTCTCATTACATAGCCAGCACTGGTATTGAGGGGGCTTGCGCACACCGTCATGACCTTGTGGCCATGGATGCCTATTCCGTACTTGGTCTTGGCGCGAACCAGGTATCCTATCTGAACGACTTTGACCGCCTGTGCCCGACCAAGGACTATGATGTCACGTTCGAGCGTGGCACCCGGATCGCTTATGCGGACCGCTCACATCATTTCATTTCAGGTACGGCAAGCATCGATCGCAAGGGCCAAGTGCTTCACCTCGGCAATGTCATGCGCCAGCTCGACCGGGCGCTGGACAATGTCAACGCATTGCTCATGTCTGGCGATGCATCTCTTGAGGATATGAAATACCTCATTGTTTATCTGCGCGATCCCACTGACTACCAGAAAATCAGCCAGTACCTTTCCCGTCAAATTCCCAACATACCGGCCCTCATTGTGGAGGGTGCAGTCTGTCGTCCTGAATGGCTCGTCGAGGTTGAAGGTGTCGCGGTGGCACCCAATGAGGATCCGGCACTGCATGCATTCTAGGCGCGTATACAAAGAGAAGGACCAGGAAATGATTGCACATACAGAGCCCCCATTCCTTGTGCTGGACGAGGGTGCCATCTCAGCCAGCAAGCTTTGCAAAGACCCGTATGACTATGCCTTTGTCGATCAGGCTTTGCCCCTCTCAATGAGGGACGAGGTATTGACTGATGCGCCGGAAATACCCTGGCGTGGCAGCTACGCCATGAAGCAACTCGATTATGGTCCGCGCTTCGACCAGATCCTCACGGATCTCTATTCTGACCGTTTCCGGAGATTGGTCGAACGCAAGCTGGAACTGGATCTGGAAGGCTGTCCTCCAAGCATCGTGATGATGGGCAATACGACGGGCGCCTATAATGAAGGCTACGCGCATCCTGATTCCCCGCACAAAATTGCGACCGTGATACTGGGTTTTAGTGAAGAGTGGCCTTACGAGAGGGGCAAGTTCCGTGTCCTGAGAAGTGATGATCGGGAAGACTGCGCGTTCGAGTTTCCTCCCCTGTACGGCAAAATGCTGATGTTCCGGGTGTGTGATCATTCCTGGCATGGCTTCCTGCCGCAGAAGGGCAAGCGTATGAGCCTGCAGCTTTGTTACGTGGACTCGGAAAAGTACGCACGGCGCGAGGACTGGCGCCATGGCATCAGTGCATTGGCGAAATCCAATGCGATTACCCGCAAGGTTTTGCAATGGGCACCACGCCGCTTGTTCTGAACGGTCCCACCCTGATCATCAAAGAACATCCAGCGGCCCAATTGCATTGGCCCCCGGCAGCCCCCCTAAATATTACTGCTGCCGGGGGCTAAGGAGGAAACAAAAATGACCTATCCACCACTTCCCGACGCCGCAACGGTTGCGAGTCATTTCTGCAAAGCCTTGAGAGATGCCGGGCGCTCTGAGGATCCTTATCTTCACTGGAAACTTACCGATGTATTTCCGGTGGAGATGTGTACCGGAATTCTCACTCTGCCGATTGCCCCCGCGATTATCGGGGAAACAGACGGCACGCGTGACACCTACAATGACAGCCGGGCCTTCGTTACTCCAGAACGCAGGGAAGATTTTCCAGCTTGTGCGGTGCTGGCCGAGGCTCTTCAGAGGCCTGAGGTCGCGCAGCAATTCGAGGCCACCACCGAGATCGATGCCGAGGGGAGTTTTTTGCGGATTGAATATATTCAGGATATCGACGGTGCGTGGCTGGAACCGCATACAGACATCAAGGAGAAGCTGTTTTCCATGGTGATTTATCTGTGTACCGGTCCTAAAGCCGATGATTGGGGAACCGATATTTATGATGCTGATCAAAAATGGGTTGGGCGTGCGCCAGCCACCTTTAACTCAGCCGTCATCTTCGTTCCTGGAGAAAATACCTGGCACGGTTTTGAGCCACGCCCGATCAAGGGGGTGCGCCGCCTCATGGAGATCAATTATGTCCGTGACTGGCGCGATCGTGAACAGCTTGTCTCGCCGGAAAAAGCCATCACAACCGGCCGGAGTGCTCCGTTGGCGGCAACCGGATAACCATGAAAGGTTGACCGGGCTCAGGATCCATAAATGAATGGTGGCTGGGCCGCACTAATAATTCAAGGCGCCCACAGGGCATGCTGGCGCCAGGGTGGCGGCACGGAAAGTTCTCCGTGGAGATGAGACTTGCTGCTGCGTAGACAGAGCGATTGCCATGCACCGCGCCATTCCTCTGGCAGAGAATATGGTGGAGTGACGTTATCATCGGGCTGAAAACCAAAGCGCTTGTAATAAGTAGGATCGCCGAGCACGTAAACTTGGCTCACTCCGGCATTTTCCAACCATCGCAAGCCTGCGCGGACAATTGTGCTACCAATGCCTTGCCGTTGCCAAGCGGGAGCAACGGCGAGAGGCCCAAGGAGCACGACCTTGTCAGTTCTTCCAGCAATGCTGCATGTCGTGAAGATGACATGCCCTACCAGAGCATTGTCAGCAGTCCCGAGAAGCGAGAGAACAATTGGTTCAGATCTTAGCAGTTCTCTCACAAGAGGCAGCAAATCCTCATCGGGGAATGCGCTCGGATAAAGCTTCTCGATCCAGATAACGTCGTTCGGCAGGCTTTGGCGGATGTCGATTTTATCGATGGTGTCCTCGTCATCAAATAGATCGCAGGAAACGCAGCAAGTGTCATATTTTGGTTATGAGTCCTGACTCTAGGCGAGTTCCCAGGTGTCGCGCCATTGGGGTGCAACATAATTGATGATGATGGATTTGCGGATGCCCTTCACCGGATGGTGGCCCACGCCGTGCCAGCTGTTTTTACCGGGAATAAAAATGACACCCACATTTTTGCCATAAGGTGCTGAATGTACATAGCGGAAATCAGGCGGTCCTTCATGAATGTCGGTGCCTGCATTCACCAGTGTGGGATCATCGGACAGGTACACCAGCATGGTGAACTTCTTAACAAAAATGTCCGTATGCGGTTCCAGCCAAAACCCTTCGGTGTCCTGGCAATATTCGATCCGAAGACGTGTATCCGACAAATCCGTGCCTGTCTTATGCTCGATTGCCCGGATCACGCGTAAATCCTTGAACCCTGATACGACCTGTTTGCAGGCATCGAATCGTGCCTGGTTTTCAGGAGTAAAATAGACCCGAAGCTTGTTGTTGATCTCTCGCTTGCCCCCGAAAACAGCGCCCTTTGGAGGATCAAAGGGAAGGTTGAGAATCTCATCGCAAAGAGTGTCGGGCAGGGGCTTCTCCAGAAGCCAGTGATCAAACGGGCTTGTCATGTGTCCTGCCTTGCCCAGGCAGGACAGGAACGCGCTGGCAACCGGATTATCAGATGCGGCGGGTTTCAGGTCGAGTTCGGCTGTTTGTCCCAAGCTTCACATCCTTTATGCAAATGGGTTGATCCGTTTCAATGTCGCTGAAAAACGATGCCGTCCCAGCTCCCGCTCCATAGCTGTGTGGCTCGTCATCCAGTTGAACATCAGATAACGCCGCTCCCCGACATAGGGTTCATGGCCATGCCATGAGTTTTCCGCGCGCAGGAAAGACGCGAGCGTGCCACCGCTTGGTGGAACTTCGGCGAGGTAATCCTCAAGGTTGTCGGGGTTTTTCAGCATGCGAAGCCGTCCGCCCCCTTCGTCCCAGACATCATTGAGATAGAGCAGGCAGGTGACGAACTTTGCCTTGGTATCCGTGTGGATACGGCCGTCCTTGGCCTGGGCATGACCACGCACGGTAATCATCAGAGGCTTATCGGAAAGGTCGACGCCATACTTGTCGGCGATAACATCCTCAAACTCCGTGCTCCTGATGTCTTCGACCAGCTGGGCAAGTGCTGGCCCGTAGGACAGTTCTGAAAGCGGAAATATCCCCGGCTTCTGAATATCTGGAAAATCGGCCCTTATGGCTGCCAGGTCGACGGCACTCAATACGCCGGATGCTGCAAAGAACTGGAATGGTTTGCGTGTCACCTTTGCCTTTTTGATGGCATCAAAATCGATCATAGCCGCGCTCACTTCTTGCCGGGATGCCACGAAGTTTCGCGTCATCGCTTTAGAATGTTTCAAGTGTGATTTAAGCGGTCAGTTGAGGGGGGACTCTGATCTGGATCACAAAAATTACGCACCTAAAACTTCTGCCCGGGCGGGCTAACCGGCAGCTTTGGCAAGCGCTTCGGTATCTGGTACCGAGAAACGCCGCCGGCTCGGTTGCTGAATGAGACCCTTGTTCTTCAGGGCGGTGAACTGCCTGCAGACGGTTTCGTAGGTCAGCCCCAGAAAATCAGCTATCTCGTGTCGTTTCAGATGCAGATCCAGCGCAACCGGCCGCGAGCTCCCATTGTGGGCGGTCCCGGTGATTGCGGTTCGTGTGGCGAGCATTAGCAGAAGGCTTGCGACCCTCTCTTCTGCTGTTTTCCGCCCAAGCAGAACCATCCAGTCCCGGGCGGAGTCGAGATCATCCAGTGTCTGCTCCAGGAACCGATGCTTCAAATCTGGAAACTCTTCCAGCATTTGCTCAAAGCCTGAATAAGGAAAACAGCAGAGCTCGACCTGGGTTGCAGCCTGAGCGTAGTAGGAACTCCTTCTGCCGAACACCTGTCCAAGGCAATCGACGGGGAGGAGCAAATCGACCACTTGCTGACGCCCGTCGAACAGGACTTTGGTGAGTTTCACAACACCGGAAATGACGGCGGCAAAGAAATCCGGGTCATCATCGCTTTGCAGGATATTTTCTCCCGGCTCGAACTTGCGCCTGTTTGCAATTCTCCGGAATTGCAGGAGTTCGTCCTGTTTCAGGGCACCGCACAAACCCTCGCGACGTATGACACAGGAGGCACAGCGCCCCAGTTCAGATGCTATTTCGGCATCCATAGACAACTCCCCGTTTGCAGCCACCCAACACACTCTGGCGGCATGAACACAATCGCCGTGTCGTGGCAATCATAAGACCGCTAACTCAGAAAATTGAGCAGATTATGTGCCCGGCGCTGAGACCAATTGACGCTTTGTTGTAAATCCATTTGCGGCAGCTAAGGCTCTAGGAACAGTGCGTATTCCACCAGCCGTAACGACATGCATATGGGAGGCACATCGCGCTGCATATGATCCAGATCAGTAAATTGAGTGCTTCCGGTCTCTAGGGTGGGGTTCCGGTATCATTTCACTGGCTGATCCACATCAGCCGGGGAATTCCGATTGACGCGTCGAATGTGATCACGCACCAGCGACAAGGACCGTTTCTCATGAGTAGTGCCCAGGCTGAAATTCAAGAAAAGGCCGGATCGCCGCGCGCCTCATCACCGCGCGCTTCCAAGTCGATTGAGCAGAAAATCATCAAACATCTCATCCACGCGATCGAGGGCACGGACGCAAACGAAGAGCCTTACTGCCACTATTATCTGGAAAATGCGTTCCCGCCAGATGTCTATGAGGAGATGCTCGACCGCCTTCCCGAACCTGAAGACTATCGCCCCCTGAACCTCAAGGAGTGGTCGCGCGAAAACGGAGAAAGCACCCGCGACAGGTTGTTCCTGTCAGAGGAAGGGCTTTCCGGTTTGCCGGCGAAAACGCGCAAATTCTGGCAGTCAATTGCAACGGCACTCACGAGTGAGTCCCTGAAGCTGGTGATTTTCGCCAAACTCGCCAAGGATATCGCGTTGCGTTTCGACTGTGATGAGAGAGAGGTGCCTGACATCAAGGGATATCCCAGGGCCGTTTTGATGCGCGATACGGAAGGCTACCGCATCAAGCCCCATCCCGATGGCACCAACCGGATTGTCACGATGTTGTATTACCTGCCCCACGACAGGAGCCAGGAGGATCTCGGGACATCGGTTTATGTGCGCCAACCCTGGACGAAACGCCTGCTTGGAGACAAGTTCAAAGAGGTTGCCCGGTTCCCGTTCCGCCCCAACAGCTCATGTGCCTTCGTGGTCAACCGTCTGCCCGAGAAAACCAGCTGGCATGGCAGGGAGTTGGTCAGCGCCGATGCCGGAGTGCGCAATCTCATCCTGTGTCAGTACCGGGTGAGCGACGACGAGCATCATTACTGATAAGGCGCTGAAAAAAAATCTAGGCTACGCTGGTGAAGGAGAAGTAAGGGCGCAAGCGATAATAGTAGCTGGTGCCCACGAGTTGAATTGAAACGCTGGCCTCTCCCTTACCAAGGGAGTGCGGATCATTGAATTTATTGAGAAAATTATTTTTTCCCCGTGTTTTCCCCGTACTGTAATCTAAATGTGTCCAAAAATGGAGATTGTCGGAATGGTTTTGGTGTCCCATTTGATAGAGCGTTGATATGGCTAAGCTAGTTCGATTTATATACCGGTTCGATTTTAGCGAAGTCTGCAGTCGATATCTCAATTGTCCAGGAACCGCTTATGAGATTCTGAATTCCGTTGAAGAAAAGTTTTGGGACACCGTATCCGACAACGTACAAAATCGAGCTTTGTCCGCTGTCTATAAATCGGAAAATAAGGTGTATCGAGAACTAAACTTTCTGCCTTTTAACGTGAATGGTTCAGTAGAATTCCTCAGTGGCGGCATTGATATTGATGATCTTCGTAAAGATCCCAGTTTTGTTGCCATCAGCAAGCTGACAAATGATTTTTGTCATAAGTTCGAGGTCCACGGTCTTGCGCGCGCCGGCATTCGTTTGTTCCTTGTCGAAAGTGCGGCAGGTGATCAGGAAACATTTTTGGGAAGAAGCAAAAGGATCGTCCGCGATGATGTGATCGTTGCTGTCAATGACAACTTGGGTGAACTGACAGATATCGCGTTTAGTTTGGAGGGTAAGGGAGAGGATCAAATTTTCTACCGCGTCTCCTTCGGTCCGTTAGTAGAAGAAGACACGGATAAATATCTGTTTCCTAAAGGTAAACCGGAAAAAAAGGACTTGTTCATCGAAAGTGGTTATAATTTTATGAGCGATATGGATTTCTACGAGAAAGATTTTTCCATCCAAGAATTTACATTGGAAAAATGGGCTCGTACTAAAGTGGGTAAGGCTTCAATTTTCATGACTGAGTTCTCTAAGCTTATGATCAGTTAGCGGAATCACAATGGTTACTAACCCAACTGCATTTTTGGATTCGGGCCTGGCGCTAAAGCAAAATAGTCCGGTAACTAACCGACGCTCTGAAACTAATGTCGGCCATGACGAAGACGGTGAGCTGACTAAGCTTGAGACCATCGAAAAAGCTGACATCTATTACAAAAAAGAAATGGTTAAGTTGGACGTGAAATTGCCGCTGGCGGACCCAATCCACGTGGAACGCGTCAAAGGTGTCATCACTCAGGTCGACGCTGTTGTCATTACATTGAAATGCAAGCTGTCCAACGATCATGAACGGCTCATCGAAATTCCCACAGCGTTAGTGCCCCATAATTTGTCTCACTTTGGCGCTCCGGTTTGGATTTCAGTTGATACGGATGGTGGAATTCGACGAATTTCAATAACTGAGAGGGAGGAGATCGATCCCATTGCTCCTCCAGAAGATGCAGATGTGATTGATGCGTGGATCAATAAGCAGGACTAAATGCTACGTTTTCACGTCCTGAATGTAGGACAAGGCGACTCAATAATTGTCGAGCACATAGGGTCAGACGGCCATTCATTTGGACTGATCGATTCTAACGCCGAACGCGGTACGCCACCGAAAGCTCTTACAAAACTTGTAGAACTCGGCGCGAAACAACTTTCATTCATTTGCATGACTCATCCCCACCGCGACCATTATCGCGGACTACACGCTGTGCTAAAATATTTCTCAGGAGGAATCGATCAATTCTTCTCTTTTCCAGCAGGGGAGTTTTTTGGCCAGAAGGCGAGGCAGCTTGCAGGGCGATACCGGGAATTGGCAAATAGTCAGGATGATCAGTCAGTCGCGAGTGATGCGTACGAATTCATCCGAATTCTGATGGAGATGGACGATCAGTTCGGATTCGCAAATATTGTCCAATTGTCAGGTCCCTACAACGAAGTTCCAGTCGTAGGCTTCGACGATGTCGAGATCTTTAGCGCATTGCCGTATTTGTTTTACAAAGATGCCTACCTCAGACGAGTGAGAGATGGCGATCCATCAATCTTTGAAAGCGAGAAAGAAAATGATCTGAGCGTGGTGCTGGTGTTCCGCTACAAAGATATCAACGTTCTTTTGGGGGGGGATGCGACGGCCAAAAATTGGACCAGACGGCTAGGACATGAAGTGACTCGCAATCTTACAAAGATTGATAGTACCGCAGTTAAGTTGCCTCACCATGGCTCCAAGCATGATTGCACGGATGATGCTTTTGAGGTCGCTTTCTCGTCCGAGGCTGACGGCATGAAATACGCACTTATTTCAGCTAACGGCGTAAAGTTGCCAGATCATGAGGTGCTCCAGTCTTTAGAAGCGAGGGGCATCCGTCCATACTGTACGAATTTGCATCCTGCTTGCGGCAATAATATTCAATTGTTGCTCCAGAAATCTGACCTTGATCCGGTCTTGGCTTCGTACATAAATCAGCTCTCTGTCGACGCCGTTTCTCAGCCCTGCCAAGGTGACATAACATTCACAATCAAATCAGACGGTACGCAACAAATTGATCGAGAGTACCAAGTGCCGTGCGGTTTTCGTGGTGAACTAGAAATGTTCAGTAGCAGTAGCTAGTTCGAATATGAACTGAACATGCGCATGCCCCAGGAATACACTGCGAACATCTTCCCCGGGTTTTTCCCCGGTTCTGTGCGCATGTTCGTGCAGTGTTCTGCAGTGTTCTGCAGTGTTATGCAGAATTGAGATTTTCCAAAAGCCGGAAATTCTCTTTGTTTTCTAAGGGGTAAGCTGGTGCCCACGAGTGGAATTGAACCACTGGCCTCTCCCTTACCAAGGGAGTGCTCTACCCCTGAGCTACGTGGGCGAAAAGTGACGGGCTGAATTAGCCGGTCAAGTCGCGGGGACACTGCCATAGGGTTCACCCTTGTGCAAGATGCGTGAAGCAGCCCGGGGCTGGGATGAACACCGATCATGGCCAACCCTGTTGTAGTTCCGTCACATCGGCCAAAAAAACATCTGAATTCAAACGCTTTTGCCTTTTACACGCCGCAATTTTGACGCCAGCATGGGGCCCTCCGTGGGCTGAACATGTTTTTTTTGGCCCGCTGGGCATGAAATTACGCGCTGCACGCCCTATCTCCTAGGGGTTGGACTGATTCCTGGGAGGGCGGTGCCGTGTAACAGCGCCAACGCCGATGGCTATATGCATGCGTAATATGCGCAATAAAAACAACACGGTATCAGGCCTCTGGCGCGTGCTCGCCATGGCCGCACTGGCTGTCTTCGCGACGCCTGTGATCGCGCTTGGCGATGAGATCACGGCCGTTTTTGATCAGCTTTTATCCACTCCTGATGATCCCGCCCTCAATCTTCGCTATGCGGAACTGGCCATGGCGCAGGGCGAAACGCGAAAAGCGCTCGCCGCCTATGAGCGGGTCCTGGCGCGCGATCCTGAAAATGCCGAGGCGCGGCGCGCCTACCGGAAAGCCAAGCTGCAATTGCAGCCCAGTGTGAGAGCGTTCACGCTCACCACTGGCCTTTCTTTTGAATCCAATCCGCGCCAGGTGCCCGGCGGTTCCGCGCAACATAATGAAGATGTTTCGCTTGAAGCAAGCATCCTCATGTATGACGAGCGCACGCTTGCGGGCCGCCGCTGGCGCACGCTGGGCCACGCCAGCGGTCATCTGCTGCTGGAGACGGATGATCTGAACGACGCCACTTTCTCCCTCGCCTCGGGGCCAATCTTCGACATCTCCAAAAAGACACAGCTTCATATCGCGCCGGGCGCGGCGATGGCCATTCTCGATGACGACTGGCTCTACCAGGATGGCCTGGTGCGCATTGCGCTTGAACGCCGCAACAAGGGCAACGGGCAAAGCGTGACGACCACGGTCAAGTACCGCGATACAAATTCCAGTTTCAATGGCGATGACGGGTTGATCGTGAAGGTGGACGGGCGCTTTCTCCAGACCAATCGGTTCCGGGCGGGCGATGCGTTCTATTTTCTGCCGCGGTTCACATATTCCGAACCCGGCGGCAACGGGCCGGGGCGCGTCTTCCAGAGTGCGCTGTTTCCCGGCAATTACATCGAGTATGGCGCGCGCCTGGCCTATTTTATGCCGGTGGCGAACAAGCGGGCCTTTCTCGGAGCCGGCATTGGTGTGTACCAGCGTGATTACGACCAGAATGTCGCCTTTGGCACCAAGGATCGCTCTGACGTGATGTTTGTGCCGACAGCGCATTTCCTGGTGACGAATGTGCGTGGCTCCAAGTTCGATTTCCGGCTGGATTATCGATTTGAGAATAATGACTCCAATGATTCCCTTGAGGATTTCGACAATCACGTGGCTTCGGCCAGAATCGTGAGGAAATACTGATGCTGCGCTTTATTTCACTCATGTTGCTAGTCTTCGCGCTGCTCTCGGGCGCGGGCGAAGCTCAAGCAGCGCGTATCGGTGTGGCATCAGTGGTCAAGAACCAGGTCAGCGGTTCTGGTGGCGGCACCCATGTCATCAATGTGGGCACGGGCATCTTTCAGAATGAAGTGATCTCGACAGGCCCTGAAAGCTCGGCCCAGCTCCTGTTCCGCGATGAAACCAGCATGACCATCGGGGCGAGCGCAAAGGTGAAGCTGGACAAGTTCGTTTATGACTCGCACAGCAAGTCCGGCGATGTGGTCGTCAATGTTCTGCAGGGCACGTTCCGTTTCGTTTCCGGCTCGGTGAAGCCAGGCGGCTATACCATCAAGACACCGGTCGCCACGGTGGGCCTGCGCGGAACCATCGTCGAAGGGTTCATGAGCGCCAATAGTCTTCTGCTGGTTATCGTGGAGGGTTCGGTTGTCGTGACCACCGCCAGCGGTGCTACGGTCACGCTGAATGCCGGGCAATATATTACCGTGGCGAGCAATGGCGCCATAACGGGCCCCAGTCCCTGGACCGGCCGCACGCTTGATATTGAAAGCGGGCACGAATTCATCCTGGATACGGAGAAAGCGACCGAGGATCAGCGCAACCAGTTTAACGATGCGATCGACAGCCGCGATATCGATATCACATTTCCGGACACCTCCACCACTGGAGGTGGAGGTGGTGTGATAAAATCTGACATTCGTCTCAAACACGACATCCGTCAACTCGCGACCCTCGAGACTGGCATCAAGGTTTATTCCTTCAAATATCTGTGGAAGGACACGGAATATGTCGGCGTGATGGCACAGGATCTGTTGCGCGACCCAGTCTTCAAGCAAGCAGTGTTGCTGATGCCCAATGGCTTCTACGCGGTAAACTACACGATGCTTGGCCTGAAAATGACGACGCTGGCTGAGTGGAAAAAACACGGGGCTGCAACTGTTTTTTCACGGGGACGGGCGGTCCCGTTTAAGGCGAGCGTGAGCGTGCAACCGGCTCCTGGAAACTAGATGCATTTGGCAATATCGGGGCAAGGGTGAGCAGCAAGGACAGAAAAAACACCGGCGAGGAACGAAAGAACCGCCTTGCGGCTGAATTGCGCGCCAATCTGAAACGGCGCAAGGCGAAGACAAAGGACGCCGTTACAACCCAGATTACAAAGGCAAACGAGGATGGTCACCGGTAACGCTTTTGCCGAGCCCGTGTTGCGATCTGCTGGCAGCGGCATTAGATCAGGGTATAGAATTATCACCGCGCCTTCTGGAAGCGGAATCTCAGGACAGAATTGGTGTTGGCATCATGGACAGAATTAAGGTCATAGGCGGTTCGCGGCTCGAAGGAACGATCCCCATCAGCGGTGCGAAGAACGCGACGTTGCCACTGATGATCGCCAGCTTGCTGACGTCCGGTACGCTCACCCTTGAAAATGTGCCCCAGCTGGCGGACGTGGTGCAGCTCGGGCGGATCCTGGGCAATCATGGCGTCGACCTTGCGATTGCCGGAAAACGGCCGGGCCAGAGTGATGGACATTCGCAGACCTTCCGGCTCACGGCGCATGAAATCGTTGATACGCTCGCGCCTTACGAGATGGTGTCGCGTATGCGCGCCAGCTTCTGGGTGCTCGGACCGCTGGTGGCCCGCATGGGAGAAGCTAAGGTTTCTCTACCCGGCGGCTGCGCCATCGGTACGCGCCCTGTTGATCTGCATCTCGATGCCCTGCGGGCACTCGGCGCTGAGATCGAACTGGAAGGCGGTTATGTCATCGCCAACGCGCCATCGGGCCTGACGGGAGGTCGCATAACCTTTCCCAAGGTCTCTGTCGGCGCGACCCATAATGCCCTGATGGCTGCGACGCTGGCCAAGGGTGAGACCATCATCGAGAATGCCGCGCGCGAGCCCGAGGTAGGCGACGTTGCCGAGTGCCTCGTTAAAATGGGTGCCCGAATTGAGGGTATCGGAACATCAACGCTCAACATCCAGGGGGTGGATGAACTCAAGGGCGCGGTTCACAGCGTTCTGCCGGATCGGATTGAAACGGGCACCTACGCGATGGCCGTGGCGGCTACAGGTGGGGATGTCATGCTCGACAATGCCCGCGCGGACCTGCTGGAGGCAGCGCTCGATGTTCTGCGCGAAGCTGGTGTCGAGATCACCGTCACCAATTCCGGCATCCGGGTTTCGCGCAACGGCGCCGGCCTCAAGCCGATCAATGTTGAAACACAGCCCTTCCCGGGCTTCCCGACCGATCTCCAGGCGCAGCTCATGGCGCTGATGACGATCGCCGACGGCACATCCAATATTCGGGAGACCATTTTCGAGAACCGCTTCATGCACGTGCAAGAGCTGGCACGGCTGGGTGCAGAGATCGATCTGGATGGTGACCTGGCGCGTGTTTCAGGCGTGAGAAAGCTGCATGGGGCGCAAGTCATGGCGACCGATCTTCGGGCTTCGGTTTCCCTTGTCATCGCCGGACTGGTGGCGGAAGGTGAGACCGTCATCAACCGGGTCTACCACCTTGATAGAGGGTTTGAGCGGATCGAGGAAAAGCTCGGCCGTTGCGGCGCGCAAATCGAGCGCTTGTCATCCTGAACCGCACTATCCACACTCGTCCCCGTTGCCAGAACGCTTCTCCACCGCTATCACAGGCGCGGACCGGCGAACACGCGCCGGCTACAAGACGCCGTGAATTGAGAAATGGTTGAAGCCATGGAGCCTTTGAAACTTTTAGCACTGGATACTGAAGATCTGCAGATCATGTCCGCGCATCTTCAGGATGCGGTGCTGCGCGTTGCCGACATTGCCTATGTGCCGGCCGAGAAGCGTTTTGCCATGATCGCCAACCGGTTTGATTGGGAAGGCGTCAGCGATGACAAGGGCTCATCGAAAGAAGGTTTTCAGCGCCGCCGTTCCGCGTTTCGGTTTGACCGGGTGCTGGGCGTGCAAATCCAGGGCGTTGAACAAAATGCAAAAGACGCCGTGCTGGAATTGCTGGCGGTGCAGTTCGAGGAAACCGATAAGCCCGAGGGTCATGTGACGCTGACCTTCGCCGGTGATGGTGCGATCCGGCTCCATGTTGAGTGCATCGAAGCGGAATTGAGGGATCTCGGTCCGGTGTGGAAAACCAAGCTCAAGCCCGAACATGCAGACGACGGCGACCAGGCCGCCGGAACTTGACGCACAAGGAATACCCCCATGGTCATGCTGCTGGACAGCACTGCTGGCGATTTCGAGGAACGCTTCTCCGAATTACTGGCGGCCAAGCGCGAGGTCTCTGAAGACGTAGACGCCGCCGTGCGCGTCATTATTGATGATGTGCGTGAGAGCGGTGACGAGGCCCTGGTTGAACTGACAAAGCGTTTCGATCATATGGATTTAAGCGAAAGCGGGATCGCTGTCAGCGTGGCCGAAATCGACGCGGCGATGGCGAAGGTCGATACTGATACCTACAAGGCGCTCGAATTCGCCCATGATCGCATTGTTGCCCACCATCAGCGCCAGGTGCCTGCCGACGATCTCTATCAGGATGCATCCGGTGCGATGCTGGGACATCGCTGGACGGCGGTTGAGGCGGCGGGGCTGTATGTGCCCGGCGGCACAGCGAGTTACCCCAGTTCCGTTTTGATGAACGCCGTGCCTGCCAGGGTGGCCGGCGTGGCGCGTATCGCCATGGTGGTGCCGACGCCAAGTGGCGAAGTGAACCCGCTGGTGTTTGCCGCGGCCCGCCTGGCCGGTGTTGAGGAAATTTACCGGATAGGCGGGGCGCAGGCGGTGGCAGCCCTTGCATATGGCACGCAAACCATTGCACCGGTGTCCGTGATCGTGGGCCCCGGCAATGCCTATGTGGCAGCCGCAAAACGCCAGGTGTTCGGCGCCGTCGGCATCGACATGATCGCCGGGCCATCTGAGGTTCTGGTGGTGGCGGATGCGGAAAATGATCCGGACTGGATCGCCGCTGATTTGCTGGCGCAGGCAGAGCATGACACCTCCGCGCAATCAATCCTGATTACCGATAGTGCCGGCTTTGGCGAGGCTGTAGCCAATGCGGTTCAGCGTCAGCTCGGGCAGTTGCCGCGTGGTGAAATAGCTGGTGAAAGCTGGCGACAATTCGGCGCGATCATTGTGGTAAAATCACTCGATGAAGCGCCGCCGCTTATTGACCTCGTGGCGCCGGAGCATCTCGAAATCGCTACCGGCGATCCCGAAGCGCTGATGGACAAAATCCGCAATGCCGGAGCCATTTTCCTGGGGCGCTACTCGCCTGAAGCGATTGGCGACTATGTGGCCGGGTCGAACCACGTCCTGCCGACTGCGCGCAGCGCACGGTTTTCTTCAGGCCTTGGTGTTCTCGATTTTATGAAACGTTCCTCGATCCTGAAGCTCGGCCCTGACAGCCTCGCTGCCCTGGCCCCGAGCGCCATGGCCCTGGCGAAGGCGGAAGGGCTTGATGCGCATGCCCGTTCGGTGTCCATCCGCCTCAACAAGGAGCGCTGAGGGATGGCGTTATCACTGGCCGGTACGGGGTGGCGCCATGACCAAGGGCGCTGACACACCAGAAGAAATCTCGCGTCTTGTTGAGATTACGCTCGACGACAAGTCGGTTGGGCACACCACGTCCGATATCGAGCATGAGCGCAAGGTCGCCATATTCGATCTGCTTGAAGAAAATGTTTTCGCGCTGGAAGGCCGCGAGGAGGGGCCTTACAGCGTGCGTTTGTCCATAGCGGAAAACCGGCTTGTGTTCGCCGTGGGTGATGCAGAACAAAAACCAATCACCAGTTTCATGCTTTCTCTTTCGCCTTTCCGCAAGCTGGTGAAGGACTATTTTCTCGTTTGCGAGAGCTATTACGACGCCATCAAAACCGCGCCACCGAGCCGCATCGAGGCGCTCGACATGGGTCGGCGCGGGCTGCACAATGAAGGCAGCCAGCTGCTGATGCAGCGGCTTGAAGGCAAAATCACGACCGACTTCGATACGGCGCGCCGTCTGTTCACACTGATTTGCGCGCTGCATTGGAAGGGTTAGAAAGTGGCGGCGCTCAAATCTGCCGAATTGCCGGGCGCGGTGCTTTTCGCATGCAATATGAATGCAATCCGCTCGCCTATGGCGTCGGCACTCATGCGGCATCTGACGAATATGAAGGTCTACGCCAAATCGGCAGGGGTGCGGTCCGGGGAGAACGACCCATTCGCTGTTTCGATCATGGAAGAGATCGGCATCGATATTTCGGCCCACGAGCCGATCAGGCTTTCGGAGTTGCACGACACCTCGTTTGATATGATCGTTACACTTACACCCGAAGCGCATCACCAGGCTTTGGAATTGACGCGGACCATGGCAGTGGATGTGGAATATTGGCCGACACTTGATCCCTCACTGGCCAGCGGCAGCCGGGACCAGATCATGGGCGAGTACCGAGCCTGCCGGGACCAGTTGATGCAGCGGATCAAGACGCGTTTCGCCCTGTCAGGCGGACCGGTGGTCTGAGCATCATGAAACAAGTGTCACTAGAGACGCGCAATAACCTTGATTTTGCACCGTTCCGCGCCCATTGTCGCGCCGGCAAGTCTCAAGGAAGGGAGATATATGGCAAAGGAAGAACTACTGGAGTTTCCGGGCTTGGTAACCGAACTGCTGCCCAATGCGACGTTCCGGGTTAAACTCGAGAACGAGCATGAAATTATCGCTCACACCGCTGGACGTATGCGCAAGAACCGGATTCGCGTCCTTGCGGGCGACAAGGTTCTGGTCGAAATGACACCCTATGATCTCACCAAAGGCCGCATTACTTACCGCTTCAAGTAAGGCTTTCTCGCGTGGCGCGAAGCCTAAGCGCGGCGCGAAAGCGTCTTCGCGCAAGGGCAAACGCGTGGCGCCGGGACGCCCGAAGCTTGTTCTGGCCAGCGCCTCGCCCCGCCGGCTCGCTTTGTTGCAGCAGGCGGGTATCGAGCCTGATTATCTGCGCCCGGCGAGTATCGATGAAACACCGAAGAAGGGTGAAGTGCCGCGTACGCTGGTGCGCCGGCTTGCCCGCGCCAAGGCTGAAGCCGCTTACGGCCTGGTGAACAGCGATGAACAATTGCGCGGCTCCTTCATTCTCGCCGCCGATACCACAGTGGCTGTCGGGCGCAGGGTGATTGCCAAAACGGACAGCCTGGATGAGGCGGCGGCAGGGCTCCAGTTGGTATCAGGACGCTCGCACCGTGTTCATACGGGGGTCTGCCTGGTGCTGCCCACGGGTGAGCTGCGCCAGTTCGTGGTGGAGACGCGGGTGCGCATGAAACGGCTGAGCAATGATGAAATCGAGAGTTACCTGGCATCGGGAGAATGGCGTGGCAAGGCCGGTGCTTACGCAATCCAGGGTATCGCGGGGGCTTTCGTGCACAAGCTTGTCGGTTCCTACACCAACGTGGTGGGCCTGCCGCTGACGGAAGTTGTGAACCTGCTGAGAGGCGAAGGTTTTCCCATCTATTTCAACTGGCTGAATTCGGCCGAAGTGGACGAAACATGAAACCGGTGGACAAGGGCCCGGGCGGGGGTAGCATCGGTGGCGGGCCCAATAAGAAGAACGGCAAGTCCAAATGCGCGCTTTGTGATAAGCCGGTGGTGGAGAAATACTCGCCCTTTTGCTCAAAGCATTGTGCGGACGTTGATCTTGGCCGCTGGCTCAAGGGTCAATATGCGGTCCCTGCGACGCTTGGCGGGGCTGAGGGAACGGCAGAAGACGAAGAATGAAAGGGCCTGAAAAATTATTAGTATTTATGCCGGTAATGAGTGCCAAATCGGCGACTCGACACACCTTGAACGATTGCTTATAAGCCAAGCCGTCTTGACCGGTTTGCGGGGAAATTGGCTTCAGCCGATATGCCTTGAGAGACAAACGCAGAGCGGTGTGCCCAGGTAGCTCAGTTGGTAGAGCAGCGGACTGAAAATCCGCGTGTCGGTGGTTCGATTCCGCCCCTGGGCACCATTAATTTATATGAAAAATCAATATTTTAACCTCTTTCGAAGCGGCCTTGCGGAACCGTTGAAGTGCTCAACCAATTTAGGGAATGTCCGCTTTACCCTTGTGACCTCAACCGGTCGTAGTCATCCTGCGTCAACTCGATGGACTTGGCTACTGCCTTAGACAACCAGTGGTCGTGCGTGCCGGTCGGCAGAATGAGTTAAGTTGTTGACCGGTCCTGACAGGGTTCTGGTGATCTCGGCGGTTTATGTTGTGCTGGGTGACGACGGTCGCGCTTGTACTATTGACTTCCATCAAATCACACCGACGCATTCCGGGTTACAAACGAGCATTATCATTATTTTGGCCCGATGCGATGTGGGCGAAATGTGATGTCCTGAAAGGACCAAAGATGCTTATCGAGATCAGCACGGACAGCAACATAAACGGGAGTGATACCGTTACAAACCACATTAAAGAATTTGTGCAGAATACACTTGGCCATTTCGCCGACCGGATCACAAGGATTGAAGTCCACCTAAGTGACGCAAACGCCGACAAGAGCGGTCAAGATGATAAACACTGCATGATCGAAGCCCGACTCGAGGGACGACAACCCTATACGCCATGGCGCTCTTTTAGATCAGCAATGACCTCCTCGGCAGGTATCCCCTGTCCTGCGTCGAGCTCCGCCTCGGCGCGTTTAAGCTGGTCATTGAGTTTTCGGTGCCGCGCTGCGGTATCGAGCATCGATTGACCGATGCTCTCTTGCGTGGTTTCAGGCAGCGAGCGGATCAGCGTAACGGCTTTATCGAACGTCTTGGTCATGATGCAGCTAGTCTAGCATGGTGAGCGAAATTTGCATCCTCTCCTGCCCAGGTCGGAGTTGGCAATTTCTGGTTTGCGCTCCAAAACAGTCGCTCTGTGGTCGTCATTATTATTGTCCAAGTCGGAAGAATTCATACTCCGTATGGTAGCAAGAGGCAGAGCGATAACGCGTGCTGGTTATCCACATTTTTAATTTCGGCTAAAATAATCATCTACCTTTATTTTAGCTATATTATATAGATATTTGTCCCCCTCAGATAATACCTCAAGGAGTGCGCGCATTTCTTCCATAAATATCATCGCAAAATGAGGATCATTACATACGATTGTTTTTGCGTTATCGATTAAATCGGCAAGTTTTATTGTTTTTGCAGCTGGGCTAGCTGCTCTAATATGCTCTCGATCAATTTCCTTTCGAACAGACCTATTACCATCTGAAGGCTTTGATATATCTGTCAATTCCAAAACAAGTTGCGCTACGCGTTCTCCAAATTGGAATTCGATGTCTTCCATATTAGTGTTTGTGTCCTCTAAAACATCGTGCAGCAACGCAGCAACTATGGTATGCAAATCTTCGGTAACTGTTGAAACCAATTTGGCAACAGTTATTGGGTGAGTCATGTATGGTTCGTCAGTGTACTTTCGTTGTTGCCCCATATGGGCCTTTGCCGCAAAGATTTTTGCTTTTTCAAGGTCCATCGCGATGACTCCAGGACAGTCGCTCTCTATTTCAATTGCTCTACCCGCAAACCCATCCCTAAGCGTTTAAAATCTACCTAACAACAAGTTAAAACTCAATGTCCCAACAAAACAACCGAATACCTGTAGACATGACGGTTGAAGATGTGAAGGCCTATCTTTCGCAAACTGAATATAATGCAGCGAGAGCAAAAATAACAGAGGCCGAGGATACACTTGAAGAAGTGAAAACAATTATCACCAAGACACTCATATTAAATAATGATGGAATTCTTCTGACCGGTGCAATTGAATATGCGGCTTTTCGCGTGGAAACATTATCATTGATATTTGAATTGGCTAGCAGGCAGTTCAGAAAATCTGCAAAAGATGGGGAAGGCGCATATGATGACTTTTTAAGAAATTTAGGCGTTGAGGTGGGTTTTACATTTGCTCGCGATATGTTGAATCGATTGGAGGAGAATAAACTATTTACTCGTTTGAATACTGTTTCTGATTTTATTAGGCTGTGGATGCTGTATGAAAATGATACAGGCGCAGGGTATACAACATTAAGAGGATCTGATGATGAAAAGTTTGTTATACAGATAAATGGTAATCCTCTTAGGAAAAATGAAAGCATCCCCCATCGCCATTGTGGTTTTTATAAGTATTATATCCGAAGTCTTCTTAATGAGTTGATGGGATCTAGGGCGAGAATACTTAGTAAAAAATTAGATATCCCTTTTTCTGGTAGTGTCTCAGTTTGAAATATCTCGTGTGTCAGATGCCTGGCCAAAGGTCCGCGATGTTATGGCATTCGGCTTCAATATCTTTCAGCCGCTGCTTCGTCGCTTTGACGCCTGGAAACACAGTTCCGGAAGCAACGTCGATGACTTGGCAGAGCGCGGGGTTTACCACGTCATCAGCTCCAGCTAGATGTAGCCTGCAATATTCGTTCATTGCCGCCGACACATAACCAGCGGACTCCTTCGTATGGGGGTGCGTCTTGGAAAAATGAAGCTTCCATGCCCCGACATAAGATTTGTTCTTTACCGTCGAACGCAAAACTATTTCGGGGCGCACAGAAACCGCGACGTTGAATAAAGTCAGTTTGGGCGGACTGTGTACGCCCATTTCCGGGTCGGCTCCCGAGATGTCGATGTCGTCGAGCATTATATTGAAGCGCTCAAGGGAATCGATATTCGAGTTGATGCGCCGGGCTGTTCCAATTTTTTCTGGCGTCAACTGTTCCAGGGCGTGAAGCACATTGTCCAGTGGGGATGTATCAATCGCGCCTCCAGCAATGTAGGACGTGACTGCTTCCGTCGCCTCGCGGTAGTACATTCCGGGGTTAAAATCTTCATCGGGGTATTTCCGGTCGCGCAGTATCTTGCGCTGCCGGGCACCCCTGCTGATGATGTATTCGCCAAGCTTGTTGACCGAAATTGACGGTTTGTTAACCATAGAATTGAATCCTCAAACAGGGAGACGAATCATGACCTTTCAAGTTGTAGCTACTTTATCTAATAAAGAAAGTTTCTGCATCGGTGAGATTACTGATCAGGAAGCTGAAATAGCTCGGCAGGATAACCCAGCTTTCGATGGGTATGGTCTTTATCTCCTAGCTGTGGATAACCAGTCTCCAAGGTCACCCGGCAGAGTGCTTGCTAAATTCGCTTCGGAGGATGCTGCAAAAAGCCTAGCGCAATTCTTCCGCATTCGCGGGGCGCTGGAGGCCGCATAGCGCTACTACTGCGCTTTCTGCTTCTTGTAAGACCCGCGCCGTCCCGGCTTTGGTGCGCGGGCGTCAATCAAACCAACAATCCATTCCATGTCATGCAGCGTATCGCTGACACCTGCGGCCATTGCCGGTGAGATACCGCCAAGGCTCTTGTGCTGGCGGCAAAAATTGTAGAACACAAAATACAATGCCAGAGCGTGACAATGGTTCTCAAACTTCTTGCTGAACGCATTGGTCAGCCGCGTGAAGCGGCGAAGGCCCATGCGGATGCTCAGGTTCATACGCTCGGCATATGACGTGTTCACATGCTTTTCGTCGGGGCTACCAATCCGGTTTTTCTTCTTGATGCCGGTGCAGGTTGCCGGGCTGTAGCGGCCCTTGGCGCTCTCAGGTGTGGAGCCAAACAGCTTGATCAACTGGGCATAGTCGATGTCCGCACCGAACGCACCTTCAATGGCGTTCAGATACGCCTTGTGACCGTCTGTCGTCATCTGGACACGGTGCGCCAAACGGTCGGCCAAGTCCTGCATGAAGATGTTGGCAAACTCCGCATTGCGACCACCAACGAACCAATTGCAGATCAGCTTTGAGTCAGCGTCGATACTGGTCCATGTCCACACGTCCCCGGAGAAAGTCTGAGTGTTCTTGGCGCTATCGACGCTCTTCTGTTTGCAGCCGATAAAACTCCAAATTTCATCGCATTGAACACGCTCGCAGTTGAGGTTGCGGACATGCTCATCATGGTACACTGCACAAGCCTGACCGGCTTGCACAAGCAGCTTTGAGACGGTGTTGATGGACACGCCCACCACGCGGGAGATTGACCGCATGGATGAGCCTTCAACCAGCATTGAGAGAATTTGAACGCGCTTATGAAGGGGCAATTTGTTCATGCCTCTTATATATGAACTATTATGCTTAGCGTCAAGCACTTTGCAAGCACCTTCTCGAAAATGCTTGCATCCGAACACGAGCCGAGATATTAAGCAAGCATCAAAACGGAGATGCTTGCAATGTCTGATTTTTCCGATCCAGCTGATGTGCCTGGCAGGGCAAAGGGTGGGCACGCTAGGGCGGCCAAGTTGAGTCCCGAAGAGCGTTCATCAATTGCGAAAAAGGCTGCCAACAAAAGGTGGGCGGATAAGGCCGAGCCCGACGATGGTTCAACGCGCGTACTTGAAAGCTTTAAGAGTAAACTCGTAATTGCTGGTTCGCCTATCCCATGTGCCGTTGTCGTTGGGCCAACAGGTGTTCAGCGGGTTCTTAGCGAGACTGGCCTGACCAATGCGGTCTTAGGAGATCGTAGCGGCGCATCAAAACGCAAGAAAAAGGCCACAGCTGAAGCCGGGGCCCCATTGCCAATTTTTTTGGCACCGCGTCAGCTTTATCCCTTTATTTCTAATGAGTTGCTTGAAGGGCCCCTCAAGCCAATAGACTACTACGATGGAAGCCGTCTTGTGCGCGGGTATGATGCCCAAGTCCTCCCGGCTGTATGCAATATCTGGCTCAAGGCGCGTGAAGCCGGGGCCCTTCAAGATCAGCAATTGGACAAAGCTCAGAAGGCAGAAATTTTACTGCGGGCGCTTGCCGAAACCGGCATCGTCGCGCTGATCGATGAGGCTACGGGCTATCAAACTGTTCGGCCCCAGAACGCGCTTCAGTCCTATCTCGAACTAGTTATTCGACGGGAACTGGCGGTTTGGGCAAAGAAGTTCCCTGATGAGTTTTATGAGAACATCTACAAGCTCAAGGGCTGGAAATGGCCCGGGATGAGCAAAAACCGTTTCAGCGTTTGCGCGAGCTATACAACGAACTTGATCTATGATCGCTTAGGGCCAGGCATTACAGAAGAGCTGATCAGCAAGACGCCGAAGAATGAAAAAGGGTATCGCCCCAACAAACTGCATCAGTGGTTATCGGACGACATCGGCGACCCGATGCTTGCAACGCACATGCATTCCATTCTGATGTTCCAGCGGTTGGCCATTGCCAACGGCTACAGCTGGAAACGGTTTTTGCACATGGTAGACCAAGTGCTTCCTAGGCGGGGCAACACGCTGGAACTGCCATTTGAATTCAGCGAGCCCAACGAGCCTTAGCCGCTTTCTTCGCAATTTCGGCTCGGCGCTCGGCTGACATCTTCTCAGCACGGGCCTTGCCGCCCTTGCGGCCAAGCTCGACAGCAGCCTTGGACTTGCCTTTATGGTCCAGTTCTTCGGCTTCTTCGCCGGTCGCAATCTTCGCAACCTTGATAGCTGCACCTATTACATCGCCGGGGCGCTTTTCGCCTTTGGGGCCTTTAGGCATCAGAGCTTGTGGCCCTTAATGAAGGATCCAAGCTGCTGGCGCAGCTGAACAGTTTGATGGCGGTCATGTACGAAGTTGGCTTGGTCGAGAATTAGCTTTTGCGCTTCTGGCGCTAATTTATCCCATTGAAGAACAACCGCCCCTCCGAGCCTCCGTAAGATATGCTCGTCGTCTTCGTCGTATTTGATTGTTTCGGACTTCACTTGCACGGTCACAACTCCTTATGCTTTCCGCTAAGCATACAGGAATTCCGAGTCAGATTCTACAGGGGTCAAGAGGGTGAGATTTCAAACTGAGACACTACCCTTTTTCTGCTCCCGATAAGGTGTACAATGTTGAAGAAAGGGATGATATTGATGGCTCATGTGTATTTTATGCTTATTTTAGAAAGGAGCGTCTAACAAAATCATTTGACGAGCTACATAATGCTTATAATCAGTTTTATGCGCTGCAACCAGAAGACGATTACTCAGCCTGCGCGATGTTTGCGCGCAGTGCACTTGTTTCAGCACAGGAAGAAACGATTTGCTCTAATGGAGAAAACGTCCCAAGGAATCTCTATAAAGTGTTCAAAGGCCTCCTAAAGCCGGATACTTATAGGAGAATGCATGAATCCTATCAGATCACAAGTAAGTACGTTCATAAAGAGGCCAGTAAATCTGGGAAATTGAATATAAACCGTTGTAAAGAAATTTTAAGGGATATCAGGAGGGCCATAATAGATTTAGAATTTTTAGTGTTATCTGAAGAAGAAAGGATTTCGCACCTTAACAAGGCAAAGGCGCTTGATGTTGCGAGTGATCTGGATAAGCTAATTGGTGGAGAATTAGAATTATCTGAAGAAGTTTTAAATGAAATAAGGTCATCGATCAAAAAATTGAAGAAAGGCGAGCAGATTGATGAAATTCAACAAACAGTAATACTTGAGGGAATAAAAAATGCAGGTGGGAAGGTGTGGGAGTTCACCAAGCCAATTCTAAGAGAAATAGCAACAGAAGCATTAAAGAAACAATATGATTTATAATTTTAAGGTATGGCAAGCGATAGAAATCTAATAGGATTTGCACCAACTGAATCGATTGGATTGAAGTCTGGAAAAATAAAGCCCCTGTATAAAAAACACAGGGGCTTTCTTGTTGGTGAGAATCTCACGCCGTAATCCGCCTAGCCGCATACGCGGCCTTGGCGTATTCCGATATAGGTCTATCCGCCTTGAAATGGTGATCCGGCTCGACAGTGAGGCCGAGACGGCCGCGCATCGCTTTTATCTCGTGTATAAACACAGAGCCAAGCCCAGGAAAACCCAATCCTAAATCGCATAAACCAAATGCGATTCCTGGCGCATCTGGATTAATTTCGGTGAGCAACCAGGTCGCTTGCGCGTCCGGCGTAAACAACTTTACGACGGGATGAGGATCAAAAAGCGTGCCCCGCCGTTGTGCCTCTCGCGATAGGCGACCGTTTTCAAGGAGCGCATCCATTTGCACTTTTGTAATGAGCTTTGATGTCATGAGTCTTCCTCCTGGACGCAACGCCGGAACCATGATTGACGCCGGCATCGCGGACAGGAACAAAACAAGAACAATATTGTAAATTGTGCATTAATGGGGAGTGATAAGCAAGACTGTGAGACGATCAGCGTTTCCCATTCATAGCGGCGGCAACAGACTTCTCCGGCGAAACAAAAATGCCGCAACAGTGGGGCATGCTCGCATGCCTGAGCGAGACCTCGCATCTGTGGAATCTAAATAGCAGTTGAATTGCAGCAAGTTAAACAGAAACTGGGAACGTTATTCCCGTGGAAATTAAGCAAGAAATCAGATAACAGATTTAGATAGTGGCTGCGGTATTGCTGCGCGCCACGACGGTGAGCAGCAATACCGCGGCCGCTACAAGGACAGGGTCGCTGACGACTCCGGCATGGTCTACCCGTGGGCCGATCATCCGGTTGTGCGGACCCACCCCGAAACAGGCCGGAAATGCCTGTTTGTCAAT
>JAJFHP010000023.1 GCA_021775555.1 Hyphomicrobiales bacterium
GTTGTTGTAATAGATTTCCACATTGCCCCGGGCGATGACCCTGTTGTTCTGATTGTCATAGATCATCTGGTCGGCCTGCAGCAGCATGGGCAGGCTCGAGTCCGTTCGGTTTACCGATTCGAACTGAGTCTGCGCCATGGCCGAATTTGGCTGCATTGTAGCTAGCAACGCAGCCGGAACGAGCAGAAGCAGGCTGGCGATGGAATTCGCCAGCCAGTTTCTGCTCCAAGCGTGCGCAAACCGGGCAGGGGTCCTGGCCCGGGTCGCACTGCTATTTCTGTGCTTAAGCTGCATCACGGTTATCCGTCCTCCCGATGCAGCAGCACTGTGGTTGTGAGGAGAGTACCAATCACCGCAGGGGCCCATGCCGCAACCTCCGGCGCGGCAAGACCGGACATCCCGATATTGCGGGAAACCTCGCGAAACATGAAAAACAGGAAACCCGACCCCAAACCGACGATTGCCATTGTCTGGACCTTACCAAAACGGAACGAGGCCAATGAGCAGGTCGCGGCCAGTAGGACCATGACCGCCAGGAGGTACGGGAGTGACAAAAGCATCTGGTAGCGCAGCTTGTGGCGGGTGGCAGGCAGGCCCGCTTTGTCTGCAAGATCGATGAAACTCGGCAATTCCCAGAAGGAAACCGAAGAGACCGACCCGAGACTGTCATTGACGTGGGTTGGCGTGAGATGCGTGCTCACCAGATATCGTTCGTAAAAGGCCGGTTCGCGGCCAACAGCGCTGATGGTTGCCTGGCTGAGAACCCAGTAGCCCGTTTGCAGATCGGCCTTTGCCGCTTCGATGCGTTCAGAGAAATTCCCGTCCTTGCCATAATGCCAAACGCTCACACCGCCGAGCGCCAGGCCGCGGTTGGAGACGACCTTGGCGTGCATGACCGACTGTCCATCAGTGCCGTCCTGGCGCAGCCATGCACCTGCGGACTTGGTGTCCAGTAATGAGGATTCCCGGCCGAAGACCTCCGCATACATGCGCTCCGACCCGGCTTTCGCCATGGCTGACAAGGGATTGACCACTGTGACAATGACAATGCCGAGCAGTATGGCCACGAAGATGCCCGGCATGATGAATTGCCATACCGACATGCCCGCGGCGCGCGCAACGATGAGTTCCGATTTTCGGCTGAGCATGAGAAACGCCCCGATCGAGCCAATCAGGACTGTGAAGGGGAGTATAATTTCCGCCCTTGCAGGGAGCCGCAAAAGTGCAATGGCAACCAGCGCCAGGGCACTGATGTCACTGTTGTCGTCCTTTCCGGAACGGCGCAGCAATTCGATCATGTCGGCAAAAAACAGCAGCACCACGCATAGCGCAGTGACGGCCAAAATCGCCGTTAAAAATCGCCACGAAACGTAGCGCGCAAAGGTTCCGGCAGCAGTCATCCCACGCGTCCGCCGTTCTGTTCGGTCTTAACCCCCAGCACCGCCAAGATTTTATTGTTGAATATCTGAAGCTTAGCTAGAGCATCCAGATTGATTCTTGGCCGTGCATAAGGTGCCATTTTAACGTGTGCTGTGATCCCTGCAACGATAATCGCACCTATTGGGATGCCATATACCAAAGTCGTAGCAGAGGGTTGAAATGTCAGTAAATTGGTAGCGGCAAGGCCTGCCGCCCTCAGGGCCACGGCCACGCCAAAAGCCATCACGATGCTGGCCAGACGGTTCTCGCGAATCGTGCGCGGATGGCCAAGGAAGAGGATGACGACCATGACGTAGGCGAGGGGATAGAGCGCTGATGAAAAGCGCTCATGAATTTCCGCCCTGTATCGGCCCGGATTGCGTGCGTAGTCCTGGTTATCGGGGTCCGGGTTCATGAGTTCGTGCAGATAGAGCTCGCCGCGGCGCAGGGAATTGGTCTCGGACTTGGGGCCATATTGCGAGATGTCGAAAATATATTGCTCAAAGGCGACGATCTGGACTTCCTGTTCCTTCTTCGCAGTTTCCTGGCGATGGATCTGCCCGTCCTTCATGACCAGATAGGAGCCGTCATCGTTGGACACGATCTGACCGCGGTTCGCCAGGTAGGTCATGGTCAGATCCGTGGCGCGAGAATCATGCACGATCAGCCCGACCAGCTCACCATTGAGCTCGCGGTCGCGAATGTGGAAGGTGAGCCCGTCTTCGGCGGCTGAAAACCGCCCGGGCTGCAGCACCTGGGAGACAAGGTCTGTCTGGACCTCGGTGATGAAGGCCCGCAACTGGCGAAGGCTTGCTGGCGCAATGATCAGATTGAGAATGAGGATCAGCACGCACAGGATACTGGCAAGCGCCATGCAGGGAGCTGCATATTGCCAGACCCGGGCACCCGACGCCGACATGACGATAAGTTCGCTGTCTCCGTTAAGGCGGTCGAGGGTGTAGAGGCAGGCCACCAAAAGGGCATTGGGGGCGATGATGCCGATCAGCGCGGGCAGCGCCAGGCCGGTAATGTTCAGCAGCATCAGCACCGACTGCCCCTTGGTCGTCAGCAAGGAGAGCTTTGCCAGCGCGCTGGACAGCCAGATGATCGTCGTCAGCGTGACGAGGATCAGAAGAAAGCTGCCCGCAAGCTGCTTGAAAATATATCGACTAAAGAGGTCCATGAAGACCTTTACGCTCCCCGTTATCAGCCCGATGACGCCATATTATGTGATTCTGGCCGTCATGGTCGCCATGGGCATGTATTAACTGAGATTTTCACCACTCCAACATGGCGGAAATTCGACCAAAAAGGGCGCCTCTTGCCTTCGCGGCGCGCACGATTTAGTTACCCAATCGAGCTGATTTTGTAGCTGCATGAATATCGGAGTGTCGCAAGACTGCCGTTGCACCTGAAACCCGCCACTGAAATCGACGCCAAAAGGACGCCCTCATGAGCAAACCAACCGCCTTTTCCTTCGCCAATTTATCGCCCGTAAAGAGCGGCGTTTTGATCCTGTTAGGCGAGGATGGCGCACCGCTTTCCAAAACCGCGAAAGCGCTTGACAAAACCAGTGGCGGGGCCATTTCACGAGCCGTTAAGCAGCGGAAATTCAAGGGAAAAAAGAAGTCTTCACTGGATATCCTGGTGCCTGAGAAGCTGGGTGTTTCGCGCCTGCTTATCGTTGGTACGGGAACCTTGAAAGACTATGGCGACAATGACTGGCTGGAGCTTGGCGGACAGATCAGGGCGAGGCTCTCGGGCACGGACAATCCGAATGTGACATTGGTGCTGGAGCGGGCCAAAACCGCCTCTGCAGTGAGCGGTGATGAGGCCGCCCAGGTGGCGCTCGGGGCCATGATGCGGGGTTACAAGTTCGACAAATACAAGACGAAGGCGGGCAAAAAAGATCCTGACAGTGGCAGTAATGACACAGATTTGAGCAAGCTCACCGTGCAATGCGCCAATGTCGCGGCGGCAAAACGCGCTTTCGTGGCGTGCAAGGCGGTGGGCGAGGGGGTGATTCTCGCCCGCGATCTCGTCAATGAACCGGCCAACATGTTGGGGCCAAAGGAGTTTGCCGCCCGCGCCAAGGCGCTCACCAAGCTTGGCGTCAAGGTTCAGCTGCTCGATGAGAAGGCGCTAAAAGCCAACAAGATGGAAGCGCTGCTGGCCGTGGGGCAGGGCAGTGCGAAACCCACATTCGCCGCGATCATGAACTGGCAGGGTGCGGGCGCGAAGGGCGGCAAGCCGGTGGCCATCGTGGGGAAGGGGGTGACGTTCGATACCGGCGGCATTTCCATCAAACCGAGTGCGGGCATGGGCGACATGAAAGGCGACATGGCGGGCGCGGCCTGTGTGGTCGGGCTGATGCACGCGCTGGCCGCGCGCAAAGCGAAAGCAAACGTCGTTGGTCTCATCGGGCTGGTTGAAAACATGCCGAGCGGAACAGCCTATCGCCCCGGCGACGTGATCGGCTCCATGGACGGCCAGACAATCGAAGTTCTTAACACCGACGCGGAAGGCCGTCTCGTGCTGGCCGATATGCTCACTTATGCGCAAAAGAAGTTCCAACCCAAATGGGTCGTGAACCTGGCAACGTTAACGGGCGCCATTCTCGTGGCACTCGGCAAGGAGCATGCCGGGCTCTTTTCCAACAATGATGTTCTGAGTGAAAAACTCACCAGGGCAGGAGGGGAGGTCAACGAGAAACTCTGGCGCCTGCCCCTCGGCCCCAAATATGACGAGATGATCAAGTCCGATGTTGCGGATATGAAAAACATCGGCGGGCGCTACGGCGGCTCGATCACGGCCGCGCAATTCCTGCAGCGCTTCATCAAGGACGATACGCCCTGGGCGCATCTCGACATTGCCGGCACCGGCATGTCCGCCCCCAAGACAGACGTTAACCGGAGCTGGGGCTCGGGCTTCGGCGTGCGGCTGCTGAACAGGTTAATCGCCGAGACGGTGGAAAAATAAGCGGTGCCGGGGGCACACGCCCGTGGCATACCAGCCCGGTATCCCGGTCCTCCCCACCACTCCCACAAAGCACCATCAATAATTTGTCATAATATACATTATGCGAATCACAGGCGTGGATGTTAAGTACGCTTGTTGACGATTGTTAACGTGCGAGGCCCTCTCTCCTCTTGTGTTTCCCTGAGCTTCTTCAGGGGCTTAGAGAGATTGCCAAATCAGAGCGCCACAGCGTGCGAAGCTGGCAGCACTTGAGCCGCAATGTGGCCACTGCACCTCACCATGTTGAACGGCTGAAACGCCGAGGCTCAAAAGACCCCATTGCCCAAGCCGCAGACATGATGGAAATGTTCCCCGGCTTCATTGAGGCACACTATAATTACTTCCTGAAATCGCAAAAATCCAAGCTGAAGCGGCGACGCGATCGTGAGATCGTGAGACGCGCCAGGACACATACCAATGGCGAGATAGCGGCCCAACTGGACGTGTCGGTTAGCACCGTACAGCGCGCGCTCAAGGACGCCGATTTAGGGCGCTATGCGAAAAAGTGAGAATCCTTAGTCGCGATGACCTCTAATAGTCGCGGCGACCTGAAACGGCATCTAGGCACTCTGCGAATGTGCCCAACATCCATTTGCGATCGACTTCCTCTTTTGGGAAGCCACTAGGGTTCAGTTTTCCTTCGGCCGACCCAACCCTAATCCATAACTTGAAAGCCACTTCTTCTCGGGAATTCTCACCAATTTGAACTACTGGGCTATCTGCCATTTCAACTCTCCTATGCTCTTTTCGAAAAGGCCAACCTATCTGAATCGGCGATTTTGAATTTGGCAATATTGTTGCAAAAACAAGATCATGTTGTGATGGGGTTCGGGCCGTGTGGTGTGAGGCTACGTCCGCTTTCGGGGGTGAAGCTGGCATTCTCATGCGTCGAGCAACGACGGCTTTAGTCGGCCACAAAATCACCATTGGATTTTGGCAATTTCCTAGCACGCAGTCTGCACCTTCCCGGAGCTACATGTTGCGTATGATCAATGCATCTTGAAGCCAAGCGGCCGCGCAGGAGATAGTTCATGTTCAAACCAGTAGATTACTTCAAGGGTCACAAACGAGTTCTATCAGCGGAGCTTGAACTTATACGGGCCAAGCTTGAACACACCGGCAACAAAGGCGCTCTAGCTGAAATAGCGTTTCGAAGATTTCTGGCAGCGCATATGCCAAGGAGTATGGATATCGGCCACGGCGAGGTTGTGGACCTGCAGGGGCAGCGAGCTGGTGACTTGAAAGGACCTGGGCAGATTGATGTGCTGATTATCGGCGATGAACACCCTCGGTTTTCAAACTTCGATGATCCAGCCCTCTACTTTATCGAGGGGGTGTTATGCGGTGCAGAAGTAAAGACTGAGGTGCAGTCGAAACACCTTGATGACGTCGTGAAAAAGGCTGCAAAATTCAAGCGTCTTAAACCCGATAATACAGGAGTACAGCTGTCTTCAAACGAAGTTAAGGTCAAGCGATACGTAGAAAGGCGAGCGTATTTTCTCTTCGCGTTTTCCAGTCAGCTAGAAATGAAGACGCTCCTCAAGCGCATCAACGAGAGTTTTATGAATCAAAAAGTTGATCCGTCCGAATTTATCGATGCCGTATTTACCCTCGATAGGGGATCAGCCATTCTTACGGAAGATCATAGAGATCGAAGTATTGTGGCCGGTCAGAAGGCCCCCCCCAAACGGGATTGGGAAATATATGAGGACGACAACACTCTGCTGCAAATGATCACATGGCTGCATCTAGCGGTACCGAGGCTTACTTACACCCAAAGTTTTCTCCCGGGATATTTGGTCAAGACATAAGTCGTGTCTCCCAGAGATGCCGGTTAGTTTCACTCCAGATGTCCGCTCCTGGCACAAAGCAGACATTGAGCGCCTGCACCTCTGAATACTTGTGAAGCGCGAATATCGGCTTCTCAAACTAGCGAACCCTCCTGCAACTCTTCCGGTGTCCCTTCTTGCCCAACCGGCTCGCCACGGCGTTCTTGCCCTTGGTGCGTTTGAAACGTCCGCTGGCGGTCCTGCCAGCGCGTGAGTGTTTGCTTAAAGTCGGAACTCGATTAAACAGACGGGTATGTCGCCCCCTCCTCCCGAAAAGAAATCCATCACCGACCTCTTGCGCATCATGGAGGCGCTCCGCACGCCGGAAACCGGCTGTCCGTGGGATCTGAAGCAATCGTTCGAGACCATCGCGCCTTACACGCTCGAGGAAGCCTACGAGGTTGCCGACGCGATTGAACGCTCTGACTTTGATGACCTGAAAGAAGAGCTTGGCGATCTGCTGTTGCAGGTTGTCTACCATTCGCAGATGGCGCGCGAGGACGGGCATTTCACCTTTGACGATGTGGTCCAGGGCATCAGCGATAAAATGATCCGCAGGCACCCGCACGTGTTTGGCACGGATGAAGAGCGCGCCAATTTCGACCTGGAAGGTTTCTGGGAACGCATCAAGGCGAAAGAAAAATCAGGCAAGGAAGCACCAGATAAAAGCGTGCTGGACGGCGTGCCGCTGGCCCTGCCCGCGCTGGTGCGCGCCATCAAGTTGCAGGACAAGGCGGCGCGTGTCGGGTTCGATTGGCCTGATATGGAGCCGGTGCTGGATAAAATCCGCGAAGAGATTGCAGAGCTGGAAGACGCGACGACGCTGGAAAACCCCAGCCGGGAAAAAATCGCCGAGGAATATGGCGATATGCTTTTCGTCGTCGCCAACTTGGGGCGTCATCTGCAGGTCGATCCCGAGGACGCGCTGCGCCGCGCCAATGAAAAATTCATCCGCCGCTTTGGAGGCGTCGAAGAGCTGCTGAAAGCCAGGGGCAAGACGCCTGACCAGTCAGATCTCAAAGAGATGGATGCGCTGTGGGACGAGGTGAAGGCAGGCGAGGAAGAGGCCTCGTAGTAGTTCCTACTCCGCGGCGCTCGCGCTTGGCCTGTTGGCAAAACGCTTGGTGAATTGCTGCTCCCGGGCGCGCGAAATCCTCAACTGATAAGTGGTCCGTCCCTCGCTGTCCGTATCTGCTGAGAGAATTTGCGTATTTTCATGCAGCCAGTTCATGAGCGCGCCCTCGCCCGGATCAAGCGTGATTTCCACTTCGCGGTCCGATGCGTTGAGTTTTGTCTCCAGCGCTTCCAGCAACTCCGGTAATCCCTCGCCTGTTATGGACGAAACACAATATGCGCCGCCATCGGCGCGACCGGCCGCATTCCGGAGTTCGCTCGCGCGGTCCTCATCGAGCAAGTCCACTTTGTTCCAGACCTCTAACATGCGCGTCCGAGATTCTGACGCTTCAATCCCCAGCTCAGCCAGCACATTCTCAACGTCCAGCGCCTGGGCGTCGCTCTCCTCGCTGGCGATGTCGCGCACATGGAGGATGAGATCAGCCTCCAACACCTCTTCAAGTGTTGCCCGGAAAGCGGCGATCAGGCCTGTCGGCAAGTTGGAGATAAACCCGACCGTATCTGAAAGAATGGCCTTGGTGCCTCCGGGCAGCTGGATTTCCCGCATGGTGGGGTCGAGGGTGGCGAACAGCTGGTCCTTGGCGGAAACGTCAGCGCCCGTTACGTGATTGAAAAGCGTGGATTTTCCCGCATTGGTGTAGCCAACAAGCGCGATGATTGCATAGGGCACCCTCTTCCGGCTCTCGCGATGGAGGGAACGGGTGCGTTTCACCTGGTCCAGCTCTCGGCGGATGCGGGTTATCTTGACTTGAAGTGCGCGTCTGTCGGACTCGATCTGGGTTTCGCCCGGGCCGCCGAGAAAGCCGACGCCACCGCGCTGGCGTTCAAGATGGGTCCATGATCGCACAAGCCGGCTTTTCTGGTAGGTGAGATGGGCCAGTTCCACCTGCAGGCGCCCTTCCCTCGTCTGCGCCCGGTCCCCGAAAATTTCCAGGATCAATCCCGTCCGGTCGAGGATCTTGGCGTTCCAGGCTTTTTCCAGGTTGCGCTGCTGCACTGGCGTCAGCGGGTGGTCAACAATCACCAGGTCGATATCTTCAGCGGCTACAAGCCCGCGTAACTCCTCGACCTTACCAGTCCCCAGCAATGTACCTGGGCGTGGCTTGGCAATCTGCAAAACACCGCTGCTGCATATCTCCAGCCCGATTGCGCTTGCCAGTCCGATCGCCTCTTCGAGCTGGGCTTCGGGGGAACGTGTCTGTGGTTTGACCGGCGCGCCTGATTTGGGCGTTGCGGCTCTGGTCTGCAGCACCGGGCACAGCACCAGCGTACGCATCGGCACAAGAGCGGTGTCCAGGCCTTTGCGGTCGGTATCAGTCGTTTCTGATTTCAGCTTTTTCGGGTCTACGCTACGCAATGATTATTCCGGCACGGCTTCTCCGGGCTCCTCCTCGTCAAACAATTGAACAGGCTGTCCCGGCATAATTGTCGAGATGGCGTGTTTGTAGACCAGTTGGGAATGCCCGTCACGGCGAAGCAGGACACAGAAATTATCAAACCAGGTGACCACGCCCTGTAGTTTGACGCCATTTACTAGGAATATAGTAAGCGGCGTCTTGTTCTTTCTAACGTGGTTTAGAAATATATCCTGAAGACTTTGCGATCTTTCTGCCGCCATGGGAATACCGTGTTTTTTATGCGGTGAACATTTCGCCCGCTTATTAGAACTGTACCATGAAATTAGACATTTCCATTGCACATATACAACAACCACGGACCATTAGATGCCAAGCCTATGAACCACTGCAAGCTGCAAGAATCACATCTATGCTAAAGCGTTGAAAGAGCTTGTCATTATATTAAAGATGGTGGGTGCATGTGCTGCACTACCTATGATTGAAATGCTCATATCCATGTGCAGCGAATCGGGTGTATCCGATATTGCAGAAGGCTCAGCACACCGCCCATCCTGTGCAGCGCAGATGTTTCCAGGGACTTCTGCCCCTTAGTCGCGCCAGAATATGACGTTAAAGATTGATAGAAGCGCAAGGATTTCCACCCTTCCGAAAATCATGCCGGCACAGAGTGCTAACTGTGCCACGGATCCCATCTCGGCGTAGCTGGCGGCGTTGGGAAAATCGACGACCCGGGCAAATTCATAAACGGGCCCTATGTTTGAGACCGAGCCAGCTGCTGCCATCAACGCCCCGGGGAATGGCACCCCAGCCCATGCAACAATCATGGCAATGACACCGATGATCAGCATGAACGCTGTCAGCGTAATCCAGATGGCTTTGACAACCTCGCTGTCGAGCGCCTCGGCGCCAAATCTGGACGGACGCACGCCATGGGGATAAATCAACAGCCGGAATTCGCGGCCTAGCTGACGTAACATGGAGATGATGCGGTAAACTTTCAGGCCGCCGGCGGTTGAGAACCGTCCTCCTCCGATGATGCATACGCTCAGCAGTGCCATGTAGGGAATGAGATCCGTGGTTTGATTGGAGATGGCAAATCCGGTCGTGGAAATAATTGACGCGGCCGATGCCAGTCCGAGGGTGAGCGTGTGGAGGAGTGTCCTCGCATTCAGCTCCCCCGTTTTGATCGCCAGGGCACCCGCCAGCAGAAAACCGAATATTAAGACGCTCCGGATAATCCAGACAGGTTCGCGCGTCTCGCGCACCAGCGTCCATCGCATCTGGAAAATTGCCCGCATCCAGATGATGCTGATGGCGCCCAGGACCATGAAGAATGCAAGAAAGAACTCAGCCAGGGGGGCGCCGTAGAGCACGAATGTTCCATCGCGTGGCATGAATCCCCCGGTCGAAAGTGCCGACAGGGACAGGCAAAATGCGTCGAAGGCCGGAATTCCGGAGACCGATAGCGCGATGAAACAAGCTGCTGTGAGGGCTGAATAAAGTGGGGTGATGGAGCGTATGGCCTCTTTCATATGCAGCGCCGTGCCATGGGTGCTGTGACCAATGAAACGCAATTGCCTGTCAATGGACGCGGAGCCGGACAACGGTCCAAGCAATGTGGCCAGTGCGATGAGCGTGGTGAGCCCTCCAAGCCACTGAAGCAGTGCCCGCCAGACGATGATACTGGCAGGTGCCTGCGAAAGATCAGTCAGCACTGTTGCGCCGGTGGTCGTGAAACCGGATGCGGCTTCAAAGTAAGCCGCGACCGCATGGCCCGGGAAACCCGATGTATAAAAAGGGAGTGCTCCGGCCAGCGGTACGACCACCCAAACCAGCGCCAGAAGTAGCAGGCTTTGCTTGCGGCCGGAAAATGACTCGCGGGATTTAAAGGCGATAATCATGCCACCGGCAAGAAATCCAACCGTGAAAGCCGGTATGACAAAGGCTTGCACATGTGCAATCGAGTCGAGCGCCATAGCGAAGCTGGCGGGGATCAGCATTGCTGCTGAAATAGCCGCAAGAACCCAGCCCAGTATGTACAGCACGGCCACTGTGCTCATCGCGAATGTGCTTTCTAAAAGAATTCGAGGCTGACGCGGAACATCTGTTCGACCTCATGCACATTTTCAGCCGTGGCAAACATGATAACCCTGTCGTGGGCGCTGATCTGCATGCTGCCATCGGGTATGCGAATTTCACCATCGCGAACGATCGCGCCGATGCGCAAGCCATCGGGCAGATCAATTTCTCGCAATGGTTTGCCGACCAGCGGTGATGTCTCCAGGGCTTCGGCTTCAATCACCTCCCCTGCACCATTTTGAATGGAGTGTACTTGCCGGATACGGCCCCGGCGCACATGTTGCAGCACACGCGACACCGTTATGCCTCGAGGATTAATGCTGGCGTCGATCCCAAGAGAACGTACCATCGCCGTGTATCCATCATTGTTGAGCAGGCACAGTGAGCGGGCGCAGCCCAGTCTGTTGCCCATGATACAGGACAGGATGTTTACCTGGTCGTCATTGGTGAGTGCCACCATCGTATCGGATTTGGCGATATCGGCCTCTTTGAGAACTTCCTCATCCAGGGCGCTGCCATGCAGAACGACGGTCCTGTTTAATTGTTCAGCGATAGAGACCGCCCTCTCCCGGTCTGTCTCGATCAGTTTGAGGCGTGTCGCACTGTGTAACTCTTCCAGACGCTTGGCCACATAAAGCCCGATATTCCCGCCACCGGCTATGATAACTCTTCGGGCCTGTTGCTCTTCATGACCAAAGATCTTGAGCGTTCGCTCAACCTGATCGTTCGGGGCAACGAAATAGGCGTCGTCGCCAGCAAGCAGATGATCTCCACCATGGGGGACGAACAGTTTCCCCTCGCGCACCACGGCCACAACAACGGCAGGCAGATCAGGAAACAACTCCGTCAATTGCTGCAGAGGCGTATCGACAACGGGGCAGTCTTCTTCGCATGTCACACCAACGACACTCACAGCACCGTCGCCAAAGCTCACTGTTTCGAATGCGCCGGGAAGGCTCAGACGGCGCAGCACCATGTCGCCAACCTCGATCTCGGGCGAAATAATGACGTCAATCGGCATGTGCTCACGGGAGAACAGGTCCCGCCAATGAGGCTCCAGATAACTTTGCGCTCTGATACGGGCAATCTTGGTCGGGATGTTGAACAGCGAGTGGGCCACCTGGCAGGCGACCATATTCACCTCGTCATGCAAGGTGACCGCGATTATCATGTCGGCATCGCGTGCTCCCGCTTCATCCAGGATATCAGGATGCGAGCCGTGTCCGACAAAACCACTCACGTCGAGAATGTCGCTCACCCTTTGTACCAGGGTGGCGGAATTATCGATGATCGAGACGTCGTTGTTTTCCGCCGACAACCGTTCGGCTATTCCAAAACCGACTTGGCCCGCTCCGCAAATGAGGACCTTCATTGCACCTTGCCCCTAAGGTTTTCAGCCTCTTACCCCTCGTTGGCCGCAAGGTATAGCGCAGGACGAGCTCCAATTGGGTCAAAAATTTGTATCACATTGAAAAATATAATTAAACTATTGCACGCATGGACTCTCATGCGGAGAGCCCGCGATCACCCGAGGGCACGCCCAGGCCGCGAAGCTTGCGATGCAGGGCCGACCGTTCCATGCCGACGAATTCGGCAGTGCGAGAAATATTGCCACCGAACCTGTTGATTTGGGCGATCAGATACTCACGCTCGAATATTTCGCGTGCATCCCTTAAGGGGAGCGACATGAGCTGTTCACCCGAATTGCCTTCATGCGACAGCGGTACCGGATTGGCGATTTCGTCAGGCAACATGTCTACGGAGATGGGCGTCTTGGGGTCGCCGCCACTGAGAATGAGCAGGCGTTCCACATTGTTGCGTAACTGGCGAATATTGCCCGGCCAGTCGTGGGATTGCAGGACCGCCATGGCGTCGTCCCCGATGCGGCGCGGTTGCAGCCCGGATGCCACGGAGAGTTGCTTGACGAAATATTTGACCAGAGCGGGTATGTCCTCACGCCGATCAGCCAGTGAGGGTACGTGGATCGGCACGACGCCAAGCCTGTGAAACAGATCATCGCGAAAACGCCCTTCCGCAATTTCCTGTTCCAGGTCGCGGCTGGTTGACGACACGATGCGCACCTCGACATGCACCATTGGTCCGCCGCCGACGCGCTGGAATTTCTGATCAACCAGGACGCGCAACACTTTGCCTTGCGTTTCAATCGGCATGTCGGCCACTTCGTCGATATACAGTGTTCCGCCGTGGGCTTCTTCAAGCGCTCCGACCTTTTGCTGGCCGCTGCTGCCCTCCTCGATGCCGAACAGCTCGATTTCCACCCTGTCAGGCGCCATTGCCGCAGCGTTCAATATGACGAATGGTGCATCTTTGCGCGTGGAGCTGTCATGTAGAACGCGCGCAGTGAGTTCCTTGCCCGCACCGGAGGGACCACTAATCAAAACCCGGCTGTTAGTTGGCGCAACGCGTTCAATCGATTGGCGCAAATGATTGATAGAGCTTGATTTACCGATCATTTCGGAGCTTTGCGTGGTGCGCTCTTTCAATTGCCGGTTTTCCCAGCGCAGTGCGGATGTTTCAAGCGCGCGCGTGGTGATCAGAATCAGCCGGTCGGCTTTAAACGGCTTTTCTATATAGTCGTAAGCGCCGCGCTTGATCGCGGCCACCGCGGTTTCAATATTGCCATGCCCTGAAATAATCACGATCGCCAAATCTGGATGAGATTTCTTGATACGGTCCAGCAGTTCCAGTCCATCAAGATCACTGCCCTGAAGCCATATATCGAGAATGATGAGTGACGGTCGCCGCTCCTCGATCGCACTCAGGGCTTCAGTGCTGTCCTTGGCCAGTCTCGTATGGTGACCCTCATCTTCCAATAATCCGGATATGAGATCACGAATATCGGCCTCGTCGTCAACAATGAGAATGTCAGACGCCATGGGTCACTCCTGAATGTGCAGTGTTGCGTTTTCCTGCTTTCCTGCGTTTGGGTGAAGATTTTTGCTTGAGGTTTTGTTGCGTTTTTTTGACTGGTTTTTTTGAGTCTTCGGTAGGGGAATCATCTTCGGTCAGGGGAAAGTCGATGCGCACGCAGGCGCCGCCACCAATGCCATTGCGCTTGGGCGCATCTCGCAGTTGTAGGCGGCCGCCATGTTGCTCCGTAATTTTCTGGACGATCGCCAGTCCCAGGCCCGTGCCTTTTTCACGCGTCGTCATATAGGGTTCAACCAGCCTGTTCCGGTTTTCCTTTGGCAAGCCCTTGCCATTGTCTATCACCTCGATGATGGCGCGTCCGGCGCGCCTGCGTATGCGGGTCACAATTTCCCCACGTACACCTCTCTCACCCTCGATTGCCTCGCTGGCGTTCTTGACCAGATTCGTAATTGCCTGGGACATGAGCCGCCGGTCACAATTCATAATCAGTGGTTTTGCGGGTAAATCCAATTCAAAGCTGATGTCGGCATGACTGACCTGGAACAGGAATAAAGCCTCGCGTGCAACCTCGCATAAATCGCATTTTTCCATGACCGGTTTGGGCATACGTGCAAAATCAGAGAATTCGTCGACCATGCGTCCGATATCTTCCACCTGGCGGATAATCGTATCGGTACAACGGTCGAAGACTTCCCTGTCGCCAACGATGGAATCTCCATATTTGCGGCGGATGCGTTCAGCAGATAACTGGATGGGTGTCAGCGGATTTTTGATTTCGTGGGCTATACGCCGTGCGACATCCGCCCAGGCGGTGGAGCGCTGGGCCGTGACAAGTTCGGTGATGTCGTCAAATGTGATCACATAGCCATACTCCTTGTTACCGGAGCGTTCACTGGTTACGCGCACAGCAAAATTGCGTTCCTGGGTATTGCGCACCAGGTGGATTTGGTCGTGTACCGGTTTTCCACCTTGTTTTGTCGCGCGCTCGAACAGTTTTGTAAATTCCGGTACGGCGTTCGTGATGGCCTTGCCCACAAGCTGCTTCTTGCCTCCGCCCAGAAGCTGTTCAGACGACGGATTTGCAAGTGTGACCACGCCTTTTGTGTCCAGGCCGATAACACCGGCCGTGACGCCTGATAGCACCGTTTCAATAAATCTGCGCCGCTCGTCCAAAATGGCATTGGTATCGACCAATTGATCCCGCTGGACACGTAACTCCTGGGTCATACTGTTGAAAGTTGTGCCGAGCTGTCTCAGATCTCCCTCGGAAGAACTTGATGCAACATGAACATTGAGATTGCCTTCTGACACCTGCTGGGCGGCGCCGATGAGGCGGCGGATTGGCGAAACAAGGCGGTTGGCAAACCAGAGTCCAGTCCAGATTGCGGCCAGGAGCAACGTCAGGGCGATGGCCACATACATCAATCCAAATGCAATCTGCACACCTGCGCGGCGCTGGGAAAGGGCCCGATATTCCTTAACTCTTGCGCGCGTGGCCCGCAAATGCTGCAGCACCTTCTGGTTCACCGGGCGCACGATGTAGAGATAGGTATCGTCAAAGCCGTCCAGCTTCTTGATTGCAGCGACCTTGTTTGTCTTGCCCGGCGCTATGATGACCACTTTACCTTCTTTGGCCGACTCCACAGCGCCATCCGGTGGCTTCACATATGGATCGTCATACAGAAGGCCAGCGGAGGCCAGCAGAACAGACTTGCCATTGATAAGATAGGCGACGGGAATGGAACGTATCGTGGCCTGTGCTGTCAGAAACCGGCCAAATTTCTGCGAATCTGAACTCACGAGTTTAACTGCCGCGTCGAGATCGTCCGCCATCGAGATGACATCTGCGCGGATCACCTGGCCGTGTTCGTTCAGATAAGCGGTAGCGACGTCTACGGAATTTTTGATGATGGATTTGGTGCGCTTAGAAAACCAGTGATCAAGACCGCGATCAAGTGAAAGGCTGGCAAATATTGCGAGAAGAATAGCCGGCAAAACGGCAATAATGCTGAACAGGGAGACGATGCGGACATGAAGCCTGGCGCCAGCTGCCTGGCGTCGACGGGCGATCCATAAGCCGGTTACCTGCCAGGCAATCAGCGAGATCATGCCGAGGGCCATCACCGCATTGATCAGCAGAACGGTGACCACGACCGAATGGGTGGGCCGTATTGGCGTTAGCCCGGTGAGAATGAGGTATGTGGCAAGACCTGAAACAAGAGACAGGGCGACAAGAACCAGGCCAATATAAAAAAGCGGGTTGCCAGTTGTATCACTCCAGTTCTGGAGACGCGACTGGTCACTCTCGCCATGGTCGGCTGAGTCAGACACCATTTTGTTCGATTCTCCTGCCCAAATATGTGCGTAGCCAAGTGGTGTAGGCATTCTTCATGTTGAACTCAGCTGCAAAGGCGTGAGTAAAAAATCCATAATTTTTTGCAGTTTCGCGCCAGTTATTACCATTTAAGTGGCCCGGCATACCCAAACCCTGATGCAAATTCATCACAATGTTGCACAATGGCGACAAATTGTTGCGAAAATTGGACAACAATCCTAATGCGAATTGGGGTTGATATCGTGCCCGCGTCAGCCCGATGTGCGGACCACCTTGATCTCCAGATCCCGGATTTTCTTGCGCAGGGTGTTGCGGTTGAGTCCGAGCAGTTTCGATGCGCGGATCTGGTTGCCGCGTGTCGCCGTGAGAGCTGCGGTGATGAGCGGTGGTTCGACCATTCGCAAGATGCGTTGATAAAGACCTTGCGGTGGCAATTCCTCTCCGAAACCTGCAAAATAATCTGTCAGGAAAAGCTCGAGTGACTGGCCGACATTCAGCTTCTGCTGGTCGCCCTCCTCATAGCCAACAGTCATATTGGTTGAGAGCTCGGTCTCGACCAAGTCAAGGGTAATGGTGTCCTGGGTATAGAGGGCGCTAAGTCGGCGCACCAGGTTCTCCAGTTCCCGGACATTGCCGGGCCAGTGATGCCGTTTTAAGCGCTCAATTGCAGCCGCATCGATGCTCCTGGCCGGCAAGCCTTCAGCTTCCGCCTGGTTCAGAAAGTGCCGCGTCAGGTCGGCGAGGTCTTCTTTGCGCTCCCGCAGGGGCGGCATACGCAGAGGTACGACATTGAGGCGGTAAAACAGGTCTTCACGGAACAGGCCCTGATCTATCTGGTGTTGAAGATCGCGATGAGTTGCGGCGATTATCCGCACATTGGTCTTGATGGGTGTGCGTCCTCCGACGGTGGTGTACTCGCCCTCCTGAAGTACCCGCAGCAGCCGAGTCTGTGCTTCCATCGGCATATCGCCAATCTCGTCCAGGAACAGCGTCCCGCCTTCGGCTTGTTCAAACCGGCCATGATGGCGCGTCTGGGCCCCCGTAAAGGCCCCCTTCTCATGACCGAACAACTCCGACTCAATGAGTTCTCGCGGGATTGCCGCCATGTTGATGGCCACGAACTGGCCATTGCGGCGTGTGCCATAGTCGTGAAGGGCGCGTGCAACCAGCTCCTTGCCGGTCCCCGATTCCCCCGAGATCATGGCTGTGAGGTCGGTTTGCGTCAGGCGTGCCAGCACGCGGTAAATCTCTTGCATGGGCGCGGAACGTCCGATCAGGGGCAACTCGTCACCACGCTGGTCGCGCGGCGGCAATGGCGCTGACCTTGGCTCCGCCAGCGCGCGCGCAACGATGGATACAAGCTCGTTCAGATCAAACGGTTTGGGCAGATATTCATAGGCCCCGCATTCAGTGGCCGCGATAGCTGTTATCAGCGTGTTTTGTGCACTCATTACGACAATCGGCAAATCAGGCCTGATTTTCTTGATCTTGGGGATCAGATCGAAGGCGTTTTCATCAGGCATCACCACATCAGTAATAATCAGATCACCCTGGCCTTGCGAAGCCCACTGCCACAGCGTTGCGGCATTGCCGGTCGCACGTGGGGAATAGCCCGCACGCGCTAGCGCCTGGTTAAGTACGGTGCGAATGGCTGCGTCATCGTCAGCTATCAGGATATTGCCCTTGGTCATGATGCCTCCCCTGACGCCTCACCCGTTATCCCGAACTCGTGCATGGGCATCAGAACCCGGAACACGGTGCCGCGCGATGTGCTGTCACATTCGATTATGCCGCCATGATCGCCAATAAATTTTGCGACGAGCGCCAATCCAAGTCCGCTTCCTGATGACTTTGTTGACACAAAGGGTTCAAACAGATGAGGCTTTAAATCGCCCGTCACACCCGGCCCGTTGTCCTCGATTTCAATTTGCAAGGGCAGAGATACTCGTGCTGTTGAACCTGGTAGGGAAAGGCGAACGCCTGGACGGAAAGCCGTTCTCAGGGAAATCTGCCCGTCAGAGCGCTCTTCGCCAATGGCTTCGGCTGCATTTTTCACAAGGTTGAGGAAGGTCTGAACAAGCTTGTCCCTTGAGCCTGGAATGGCGGGAAGCGAAGGGTCATAATTCTCTTTAATATTGATATGATGGGCAAAACCGGCCTGTGCAAGCTTCTTCACATGGTCCAGAACGTCATGAATATTGACCGGTTCTTTGGCTAAGGGACGTTCATCACCGAACACTTCCATGCGATCAACCAGATCGCAGATGCGGTCTGATTCAGCACAAATAAGCTGGGTGAGCGAACGGTCGTCATCGCTCAGGGAACTTTCAAGCAGTTGTGCAGCACCCCGGATACCCGAGAGCGGGTTCTTGATCTCGTGGGCAAGTACCGCGGCCAGGCCAGATACAGAACGTGCGGCGCCACGATGGGTCATCTGACGTTCTATCATTTGGGCCATGGTGCGCTGTTGCAGCATCACCATGATCTTGCCTTCCGCTTCGGCAACCGTGCCGCCATAAACATCCACAAGTCTGTGGCTGCCATCCTTTTTCGAGCCCAGATCGACGCCATATTCGTTCACATTGGCTCCTGTGCGCCGGACATGATCGATCAGCGCGAGCAGCGGGCTTCCAAATGCGACGATATCGTCAAGTGACTGGCGTTGTAAAAGTGCAGCACTTGCCTGGAAGAAAACTTCCGCGGGCGCATTGGCATACTGGATTGAGTTGCCAGCAGCCACGAGCAGAACAGGATGTGGAAGGCCATCGAGCAGGTGCGCCGTCATATGCCGGTCACCTGTTGCACGTTGCGTCTCAAGGCTTGTGCCGGCCACGTCGCTCATGCGGCTTCCTTTATATTATGCTCGTAAAATTCCGAGATACGCGAGCGGACCTGGACGGAGTCGCCTTCCTCGAAAAGGCGATTGCGCCATTGTCTGGCTTCATCACCCTGCCCTAGAACCTCTTCCACATACCAGCCGAGATGTTTGCGCGCGTTGCGGATGCCGGAATGCGTTCCGTAATGTATAAGCATGTCTTCAAAATGCTGCAGCACGATCTCTTTTTGAACGGTCAGGGGCGGTGCTGTGACATCCCCTCCTTCACAAAGTGCTGCTGCGGCATGCCCTGGAAACCAGGGCCGGCCATAACACCCTCGCCCCACCATCACGCCATCCGCGCCTGACGCATCAAGTGCTGCGCGGATATTGGCCATTGAGCGCATATCGCCATTGGCGATAACCGGAACGCTGACCTCCTCCTTGACCCGGGCAATAAAATCCCAGTCGGCCTGCCCGTTGAAGAACTGGCAGCGTGTTCGCCCGTGCACCGTGAACATTTTAATGCCGGCCTGCTCTGCCCGCCGGGCCAGTTCAGGGGCGTTGAGAGTGCCGTGATCCCATCCCATGCGCATTTTGAGCGTTACCGGCAATTCCACTGCACCGACAACCGCCTCTATCAGGACAAGGGCATGATCCACATCACGCATCAGTGCGGAACCCGAAGCCCCTCTTGTCACCTGTTTGGCTGGGCAGCCCATATTGATGTCGATGATGTCAGCGCCATTGTCAGCGGCAATCCGTGCGCCTTCCGCCATCCATTCAGCCTCGCGCCCGGCAAGCTGTACGACAAAGGGGCGTTCGTCCCCTTTTTGAATGCGGCGCAATTCCTCACGTCTGTTGGTGATGAGTAATTTACAGGCTATCATCTCGCTCACGACCAGACCTGCACCAAGTCGTTGAGCAAGTTTGCGAAATGGCAAATCTGTGATGCCGGACATGGGCGCAAGCAGGACCTGGTTGGGCAATTGCACCGGTCCGATACATATCGGTTCAGGAGTCTTCTTGTGTTCTGTCATGTTGGCTTGCTGCATCACATTGCATAATAATTAGTCATTAAAAAAAATGCATATCTAGTAGGCAAAATAGTCGGAAACACCACACTAAGCAACACTTTAGCACTCTTTCTTGTTAAGGCTTGAGCAGGCCAGTCGGTATATGAGCCGGCGGGGTCATGTTAAAGGGGCCAAAGGGAAATTCCTGGAGTAAATTGAGGCAGTGGAAACAGCAGTGGTCATAGTCGCGGGCGGCCGTGGGCAGAGAGCTCCTGGCGGCAACGCACCAAAGCAGTATCGTGTGCTTGCCGGTATACAGGTCCTGACGCGCACGTTGGAAAGCTTTGTAAAGCATGACAAGGTAGACGGGGTGCTGACGGTCATTCATGGTGATGATCGTAGCCATTTCGATGCTGCCACCTCGTCGTTTGAGGGCAAGCTGCTGGAGCCGGTAACAGGCGGTGCGACCCGACAAGATTCAGTGCGGGCGGGGCTGAAGCGGCTTGATGAGCTTAAGCCTCGAAACATATTAATCCATGATGCGGCACGGCCATTCGCAGATGCGGGGCTTATCGAGCGCGTTATTGGCACACTTGTGGACAATGAGGGCGCGGTTCCAGCCCTCGCCATTACCGACACCTTGAAAAAGGGCAATCATGGTTTCATTGAGGGCACTGTCGACAGATCGAACCTGTGGGGTGTGCAAACCCCTCAAGGGTTCCATTTCGAAAAATTGCTTGATGCGCACCGGGCAGCTGAGAGTGCGGGACAAACAGATTTCACCGACGACTCATCCCTTGCAGAATGGCATGGGATGAAAGTGGCTCTTGTCGAAGGCTCGCCTGCAAATATCAAACTGACAACAGAGGCTGATTTTGTACTGGCGGAGGATCGATTGGCCAGGTTGGGTAACGCGCTTACTGGTGAATGTCGCGTTGGGCAGGGCTTTGATGTCCATGCCTTTACATGTGGCGACCGGGTTATGTTGTGCGGGCTGAACATCCCTCACCATAAATCACTCGCTGGTCATTCTGACGCGGATGTCGGCCTGCACGCGCTTACAGATGCATTGCTTGGCGCCATTGGCGATGGCGATATCGGTGCGCATTTCCCGCCGAGCGATCCCAAATGGAAAGGTGCGTCTTCGGATCGATTCTTGCACGATGCGAGGAAGCGGATCAGTGAGCGCGGTGGCCGCATTGTCAATGTGGATATCACCATCATTTGCGAAGCACCGAAAATCGGACCTTACCGGGAAAAAATGAGGGCCCGTATTGCCCAAATACTAGAAATTGAACCGGAAAGAGTGAGCGTAAAGGCGACAACTTCGGAAGGTTTGGGGTTCACCGGGCGCGGCGAAGGTATTGCGGCACAGGCAACGGCCATGGTTCAATTCAGCTAAGTGAGATGACCCTATGCCAACACTCGATCTTGTCGGAACTGCCACTCTGCTGCTTGAGGAGTTACGTGCGCAAGCGCTGACTCTGACGACAGCAGAATCCTGTACTGGTGGGCTGATAAGCTCCTGCCTGACCGAAATCGCTGGATCATCTGATGTGTTCGAGCGCGGATTCGTGACCTATTCCAACGCTGCCAAAACACAAATGCTTGGTGTGCCCGATGCGTTGATCGAGGCTCATGGAGCGGTAAGTCCTGAGGTGGCAGGCGCCATGGCGGAGGGTGCGCTGGACCATTCACCTGCCGATCTGGCTGTATCGGTAACTGGTATCGCTGGTCCAGGTGGCGGGAGCCCGAACAAACCTGTTGGCCTCGTCTTCATAGCCGCGGTTCGTCGTGGTGGCGCAGTCAACCAACTGCGCTGCACGTTTGGCAATGTGGGACGCAGCCAGGTTCGCCAGCGGACGGTCGTTGAGGCTTTCAGACTTGTTCACTCACTGATTTGAGTTGAATCTAGGATTCGCCCATGCGGGCATGTGTTGAGCCATCGCCCTTGCCATAAACAGCATCTGCGCGTTTCTCGAAAGCCTCGGCAAACTTTCCGAAAGCCTGGTCGAACATCGTCCCCATCATCAGGCCTAACGGCCCGGCCATAAATTCATAGGCTATATAAAAATCAACATCACACTCCCGCTCACCAACTGTGCGAAAACCCCACCGGTTTTCCATGTGCCTGAAAGGGCCATCGATATATTCCACGAGAATTTGAAGATTGTCCGGGTCAAGCGTCACCCGGCTGGTAAAGGATTCACTGAAAATCTTGTAGGCAACCTTCATGTCCGCGGTGAGTACGTCCTTGCCATTGATGGTCTCGCGGGAGCGCAATTTCAGGGCTTTGCATAGTGGTAAAAATTCAGGGTAGCACTCGACATCGGCAACCAGTGCGAACATGTCATTGGCCGGGTGCGCAACCCGGCGCAAGCTCTGGAACATCTTCATGATGGATAAGTGCTTTCTAGCGTGCCATTGAAGCGGTGCGTGCATCCCGCAATCGGGCAAAATCATCACCCGCGTGATAGGACGAGCGGGTGAGCGGACTTGCAGATACGAGCAAAAAGCCTTTGCCATATGCCATGAGTTCATAGGCCTTGAATTCATCGGGCGTGATGAAGCGCTCAACGGCTGCATGTTTCCGGGTTGGCTGGAGATATTGGCCAATAGTCAGGAAATCGACATTCGCTGCGCGCAAATCGTCCATGACCTGCAGAACTTCTTGACGCTCCTCACCAAGCCCCACCATGATACCTGATTTGGTGAACATGGTCTGGTCGAGCTCTTTCACCTGCTGCAGCAAACGGAGAGAATGGAAGTAACGCGCGCCGGGGCGTATGGAGATATAGAGCGAGGGCACGGTTTCAAGATTATGATTGAACACGTCCGGCCTGGCATCTGCCACAGTTTGAATGGCGCCATCCTTGCGCAGGAAGTCGGGTGTCAGAACCTCGATTGTTGTGCCCGGAGAGAGTTTTCGCGTGGCTGAAATAACCCTGGCGAAATGTTCCGCCCCGCCATCTTCAAGATCATCGCGGTCAACGGAAGTGATGACCACGTGGTTGAGCCCAAGCATGGCTACGGCACGTCCGACATTCTCGGGTTCTGAAGGGTCAAGGGGGTCTGGCTGGCCAGTGCGCACATTGCAGAAAGCGCAGGCGCGCGTGCATGTATCGCCCATGATCATCATGGTGGCATGCTTCTTCGACCAGCATTCGCCGATATTGGGGCAGCCTGCTTCCTCGCAGACAGTGTTCAGACCATTTTCACGCATGATCGCACGGGTCTCGTTGTAAACCGGCGAGCCGGGTGCCTTGACCCGGATCCATGACGGCTTGCGCAACAGGGGCGTATCCGGATTCCCGAGTTTTTCAGGATGGCGCGGGCGCTCCTGTTTTGTCTTCGAAACCGTATCGAGGATCGTCACCATGAATTAAAAATCCGTACCTTATGCCTGCAATTGCCGCCAGGTCAGGAGACACACCGTGGCACATCCCAATGCGACGACCATGGGTCCGAGCACGGCGTAGAAATCCATACCGGCTTCCACTGCGGAAATGCCACCAGGCAAAGCGCCAGCCAGACCAAGCATAAGCGCTGCAGGAAGTGCCACCTCGCCTTCACCGGTTTTGTGAGCAACATGTCCCGCAATTAGGCCAACAGCCATGAACATCAGGATGCTGAAAGGATCCATACGGCTAGCGGCTCTTGTATTTCTGCCAGATAAACAGACATAGGACCGCGCCGAGCGTGGCGATGACGATGCGCGCCAGGATGCCGTAGGCGACAATACCGAGAACACCTGCAATGACACCGCCAACAACGGCACCAACGACACCAACAATCAGGTTGGTGACCAGATCCTGCTTCTTGCCCATGAATTGTCCGGCAATAAAGCCTGCGATAAGGCCGACCACCAGAAAAATAATGAGTTCCATGAGTGTCTCCTTGCTTTAACCGGACGTGACGCGGCGCCAGATCCACAGCACGATAATCGCCCCGACTGACGCGGTGATCAGCGAGCCTAAAAATCCGTAGACATGAACGCCGAGCGTGGTTGCCAAAGTTCCACCGACAAATGCGCCGGCAATGCCGACCAGAAGATTTGTGAACAGGCCGTGGTCGCTGGCGGTGACTTTCTCAGCGACGTAGCCGGCGATGATTCCGATAAACAACATGCTGAAAAATCCAACGCCCGGCATACCAAGCAATCCATGTGGTTCCATCTGCTGATACCTCTTTCCTGAATGTCATCCGACATTGGGGCTAAATATGCATCACTCGTCCATAGGCGTCGAGGACGGATTCGTGCATCATTTCTGACAAGGTGGGATGAGGGAATATGGTGTGCATCAGTTCCGCCTCTGTGGTTTCGAGCGTTTTTGCCACGCCGTAGCCTTGTATGAGCTCGGTCACTTCCGCGCCGATCATATGGGCCCCCAGCAATTCTCCAGTCTTGGCATCGAAGATGGTTTTGATCAAACCGTCGGTCTCGCCAAGGGCGATGGCCTTGCCATTGCCCTGATATGGAAAGCGGCCGATTTTCACGTCTCGATCCTCTTCTTTGGCCTTTTGCTCGGTCATGCCGATGCTGGCCACCTGCGGCCAGCAATAGGTGCATCCCGGGATGTTCGAGGTGTCCAGCGGGTGGACGCCATCAACGCCCGCAATTTTTTCAACACACAGCACGCCCTCATGGCTTGCCTTGTGCGCCAGCCAGGGCGGCCCGGCGACATCGCCAATCGCATAAACGCCCTCAACGCCTGTGCGGCACCACTCATCAATGACAACATGACCCCGGTCAACCTTGACGCCGGTTTCTTCCAGACCGAGGTTTTCCACATTGCCGGTAATGCCTATGGCGAGAATGACCCGCTCCACCGTGATGGCCTCAGATGAGCCGTCCGCTTTTTTCAGTGTTGCCGTGACGCTGTTTTCGCCCTTCTGGAGGCCTTCTACAGTCGTGCCGGTGAGAATGGTCATGCCCTGCTTTTCGAACGCTTTTTGTGCAAGGCCTGAAATCTCTTCATCCTCGACCGGCAGCACCCTGTCCATGACCTCGACGACCGTAACCTCTGCGCCCAGCGTGCGGTAAAAACTGGCGAACTCGATGCCAATGGCGCCAGACCCCACCACCAGCAGTGATTTGGGCATATGATCGGGAACCATCGCTTCCTTGTAAGTCCAGACCAGCTTGCCGTCTCCCTCAAGATTGGGGAGAGAGCGGGCCCGCGCGCCGGTGGCGACGATGATGTGTTTGGCCTGCACATCGGGCAGTCCTTCGCCCTCTTTTCCGGTAACGCCGATAACGCCCTTGCCCTTGAGTTTGGCAGTACCATCGACGACTGAAATATTGTTCTTTTTCATGAGGTAACCGACGCCACCTGTCAGTCTTCTTGAGACTGTACGGCTACGTTTGATTATTTTCTCAATGTCGAACTCTATATTACTGGCAGACAAGCCAAATTCGCCCGCATTATTGAACAGGTGAAAGAGTTCGGAGCTGCGAAGTAGTGCTTTCGTTGGGATGCAGCCCCAGTTGAGGCAGATGCCGCCCAGATGCTCTCGCTCGATGACACAGGCCTTCATGCCAAGTTGCGCCGCGCGGATGGCTGCGACATAGCCACCCGGGCCACCACCAATAATGGCCAGATCAAAAGAGTTTTCAGTCATGGGGCCTCTCTCCAAAACGCAAAATTTTAAAGACAAGAAGGGTGGATGGGATGTTCAGGGTCACACCAGCATCGTCACGGGCTCTTCAATGAAGCCCTTGAAGGCGTCGAGAAGCTCAGCCCCAAGTGCACCATCTACAACGCGGTGATCGCAGGACAAGGTGCAACTCATCATGGTTGCGACTTCGATGGCGTCATTGGTGATGATGGGGCGCTTTTCACCCGCACCAACGGCGAGGATAGACGAGTGCGGCGGGTTGATGACGGCATCGAATGACTTGATGCCCATCATGCCCAGATTGGAAATTGACGTGGTACCGCCCTGATATTCATGAGGTGCAAGCCGGCGGTTGCGGGCGCGGCCGGCGAGATCCTTCATCTCGTTGGAAATCTCGGACAGGCTTTTCACCTCACTGTGCCTGATTACGGGTGTGAACAGCCCGCCATCAACGGAGACTGCAACACCGATGTCGGATGAGCGGTGAAGCAGCACTCCTTGCTCGGTCCATGTGGCATTGGCGCCGGGCACTTTCTGCAGAGCCATGGCCATGGCCTTGATTATCATGTCGTTGACGGAAATCTTGAATGCGGTTGGTCCCTCTAGTGCGCTCATGGCGTTGAGGCGCTTTCGCGCGGCGAGCAGGGCCTCAAGCTTGCAATCGACTGAGAGATAAAAATGCGGTATCGTCGATTTCGCCTGGGTCAACCGATCAGCAATGATGCGGCGCATATTGTCATGCGGTACGACTTCGTAGGTGCCGGACTCATAGAGCGCCAGGATTTCTTCATCCGCCATGGCCGGAACGGATGTGGCAGACGGCGTGCGTGCGGGCATGACCTGCCCTGCCGAGGTGGTTTCAGCGGATGTGGGGGCTGACGCGGCAGCGCCACCGCTCATCAATGCCTGATCTACATCATACCTGACGATACGCCCATTCGGGCCACTGCCCTGTACGGCAGAAAGATCAAGATTGCCTTCTCTGGCAAGTCTGCGCGCAAGGGGGGAAGCGATAATGCGCCCACTCTGCCCGTTGGTGCTGGCTGATTGTTTGGCGGGTTCCGGTGATGCTGCCGGACTTGGCGTGGGTGCTGAAACCGCTTCCGGTGAGCTTGATTTCGCTTCGGTGGGAGCTTCTGGAATAACTGCAGCTGCCTCGCCACTAAAACCAGACAATGCTCCTTCATCCTCGCCTTCTTCCAGCAAAACGGCGATGGGCTTGTTCACAGCCACATGTTCGGTGCCTTCACCAACCAGGATTTTGCCAACAACACCCTCGTCAACGCACTCAACTTCCATGGTCGCCTTGTCGGTTTCAATCTCCGCCAAGACATCCCCAGGCGCAACATTGTCCCCTTCCTTGACCATCCATTTGGCCAGCTTGCCATCTTCCATGGTTGGAGAGAGAGCGGGCATTAATATCGGAATGGGCATGGGGCCTCCCCTAATATCTATGAATTAGACTCATCAATTTCTTTTTTGGTCGGCAAAGCCGGAAAATCTTCAGGCCCAGGTAGTTCAATGCCTTCTTTTTTTGCGCGGTCACGCATAACAATTTTCAAAATATCCTTGAAATCACTGATAAGCGGTTTCGAATTTTCGTGGAAATCTCTGGCTACGAATGCAAGATCACCAGCAAAAGCGAAGAAGGCATCCGTTTTTGTTCCATTTCTATCAACTTCCTTGATCAAGTTACTTAATCGATCAAAAAGCGCATTCTTTTTCCGATCAGATAAATCACTTTTTTCGATAATTTCTCTTATATTTGCTATTTTCGAATGAATGATTGTTTTTTCAGTTTCATCAAGGACGGCATATCCAAAAGAATCTTTTGTGACTTGATTTTCATATAAATCTATCGCTTCGGATATTTCTTTATCGAAGGCATCAGCATAGAGTTTCGCCTGTCTAGAGGCTATGTGCTCGGTTAGCCCCTGAAATAATTGTGTGGCAGAAATGTCAGGAGTAAAATTTGGCAATTCAATTTTATACCGACTGCTGAAGCTCCTAATTATAGCTGTAGCAGCAATAAAGTCCTCTGTGTTCCATTCACCGCCTTCTTTAGATTGAATTAGCCTCTGACAAATCAACACAATTGCTGCGCCTCTGGGTTCAGGTAAGCCTTCCATGATCTTGTGTGGTTCTAGTTTCATGTCACTTCGCGTAACACACGGCCCGCGCCGCATCAGCAACTTGGCCTGCTGTTGGCAAGGCCAGAGCTTCAAGATTTGCGGCATAGGGCATGGGAACGTCCGCGCCTGTTACCTGAGTCGGTGGTGCATCGAGAAAATCGAATGCGTCCCGAGCGACCGAAGCGCAAATTTCCGAACCAATGGAACACACCGGCCAGGCTTCCTCCACCGTCACGATCCTGTTGGTTTTTTTTACCGATTCAATGATTGTCGGCATGTCGAGAGGTCGCAAACTGCGCAAATCTATGACCTCAGCTTCAATGCCTTCCCCGGCCAGAACTTCCGCGGCCTCCAGCGTGTAAGCCATGCCGCGTGAGAAAGAGACCAGCGTCACGTCGCTGCCTTCGCGTGCTACTTTGGCTTTGCCAATGGGCAACACCCAGTCATCATCTTTGGGCACGTCGAAGCTCTGGCCATATAGAATTTCATTTTCCAGGAACACGACCGGGTTCGGGTCGCGAATCGCCGCCTTGAGCAAGCCCTTGGCGTCAGAGGCCGTGTAAGGCGCTATCACCTTCAGTCCCGGAACATGCGCATACCATGCGGAATAGCACTGGCTGTGCTGAGCCGCTACGCGTGCCGCCGCGCCATTGGCGCCGCGGAACACGATTGGGCATCCCATCTGGCCGCCCGACATATACAGCGTTTTGGCGGCGGAATTAATGATGTGGTCGATTGCCTGCATGGCGAAATTCCAGGTCATGAATTCGACGATGGGTTTTAAGCCACCTAGCGCGGCCCCCACTCCGATGCCGCAAAAGCCATGCTCTGTGATGGGTGTATCGATGACGCGTCGCTCTCCGAACTCGTCAAGCAGACCCTGGCTCACCTTGTAGGCACCTTGATATTGTGCAACTTCCTCACCCATCAGGAAAACATCACCATCCCGGCGCATTTCTTCCGCCATGGCATCGCGCAAGGCTTCTCGCACGGTCATGGAGGCGCTTTCGGTATTCGGGGAAAGTTCAGGTTCGGCCGCAGCCATAACTGCCGGGGCAGCAGGGGCGGGTTCAGGAGAAGAAACCGGCGCTGTTGCTGAAGGCGGGGCCGCTGCCTCAACCGGTGCTCCGGAAGGTGCTTCAGCCGAAACCTCTTCGCCTTCTTCTGCAATCACCGCGATCGGTGTATTGACTTTCACACCCTCGGTGCCTTCCTCGATCAGGATTTTGGCAAGCGTGCCTTCATCGACCGCCTCCACTTCCATGGTCGCCTTGTCGGTTTCAATCTCGGCAATGACATCGCCGGACTGAACATTGTCTCCCTCTTTGACAAGCCATTTAGCAAGCTTGCCCTCCTCCATTGTCGGCGAGAGAGCCGGCATAAGAATTTCGGTCGCCATAATGTGTACTAAAGCCTCCCCCCGGACGGTGCGTGATACGCCGTCTACGATTCCTTCAAAATGTCCGTGTAAAGCTCCGATGCCTCTGGCTCAGGAGCATTCTGGGCATATTCAGCCGCCTCGCTGACGATGGCGCGGACTTCCTTGTCGATCAGTTTCAGCTCGTCTTCATCCGCCAACCCCTTGTCGAGTAACCGTGCACGCACCTGCTCGATTGGATCATGTTCGGAGCGCATTTTCTGCACTTCTTCCTTGGTGCGATATTTTGCCGGATCCGACATGGAATGGCCACGATAGCGGTAGGTGAGCATTTCCAGAATATATGGCCCCTTGCCCTCACGCGCACGTGCGACCGCTTTGTCACCAGCTGCCTTCACGGCACGTACATCCATACCGTCAACCTGTTCACCGGGAATGTCGAAGCTCACACCGCGTTGTGAAAGATCCGTGGTGGAGGATGAGCGGTCGATGCTCGTGCCCATGGCATATTTGTTATTTTCAATGATGTAGATGACCGGAAGGCTCCAGAGCTTGGCCATGTTGAAGGCCTCGTAGACCTGGCCCTGATTGGCTGATCCGTCGCCGAAATAAGACAGACACACATTGTCATTGCCGCGATATTTGTTTGCGAATGCCAGGCCGCTACCCAATGGAGTGGATGCCCCGACGATGCCATGCCCGCCATAGAAATTGGCCTCAACGGAAAACATGTGCATGGAGCCACCCTTGCCGTGGGAATAACCACTCGCACGGCCGGTCAGCTCAGCCATGACGCCTTTTGGGTCCATGCCAGCGCTCAGCATGTGCCCATGATCACGATAGGTGGTGATCAGCTGATCACCCTTCTTGATGGCCATCTGCATACCGGTCACAACGGCTTCCTGTCCTATGTAGAGATGACAAAAGCCGCCAATGAACCCCATTCCGTAGAGCTGGCCAGCCTTCTCCTCGAAGCGGCGTATAAGAAGCATCTCGCGATAAGCGTGACGTTCCTGCTCAGCATTAAAGTCCGGAACTGAGGAGTTGGACCCGGCCGTCTCCACAATACTCATGATATCTTCGCCGACCTGGGTCTTGGCGGCGTGCTCTTCGGACACGGTCATCAAGCCTCCCTATACTTGTACCCTCTGGAGAAAAAGTAACACGAACTACTGACGATGCGCCACATCAGTTGAGAGTTGAGAAAGGTAGTCTAATGAGTTGAAATAAATAAATATTATAAAGTCATGCAAGAATTGATGATCTGCCAATCAGTGCGTGGCTCAGTTTCTTGGGGCAGATGCGGACGGTTTGTCCATGATCACAATGTCATCAGGGTGGGAGAAATTCAGGATGGTGCGTGCCCGCTCATCCAGCATGTCGGGATCGAGCTTGTCTGCGCGCATAAGAGCCACATCGCGGTCCAGGCGTTCACGAACGGCCTGGAGTCCCTTGAGCTCACCTTCAGTCGTCTTGATCTGTGTCTGGAGACGCGCGCGCGACTCCAGCCCATGATCTCCGACAAACAGGTGATAGGTGAAATAGCCCATGAGACCCAGGCAAATGAGCGGAAAAAGTGCCTTGCGAACTGTCATCCTGCTATCGCCTGTTATTGCGCGCGAAGTGAGCTCTGGAGTGAAATCACACCAGGGTGAGCCTTCAGGCTATGGTCATTGTCTTAAGCGGAGGTTATCTCGCGCAGCGCAATACTGAACGGCCTGCATATTCCGCACTATCGCCAAGCTCTTCTTCGATACGGATTAGCTGGTTGTATTTCGCCAGCCGGTCTGAGCGTGACAGAGACCCGGTCTTGATCTGACCCGCATTGGTCGCCACTGCCAGGTCGGCTATGGTGGCGTCCTCGGTTTCCCCCGATCGGTGCGAGATGACGGCGGTGAAGGATGCGTTCTGGGCCATCGAAACCGCTTCGAGAGATTGCGTCAGAGTTCCGATCTGGTTGACTTTCACCAAAATGGAATTGCCAGCGCCTTCAGCGATACCTTTCGCTAGTCGTTCCGCATTGGTGACGAACAGATCATCGCCCACCAACTGGCATTTGCCTCCGATGGCTTGGGTGAGGGCTATCCATCCTTCCCAGTCATCTTCCGCCAAGCCGTCTTCGATCGACATAATCGGGTATTGCCCAACCAGTTTGGTGTAATAGTCGATCATACCTCCCGCATCGAGTGTCCGGCCCTCACCGGCCAGTTCATATTTGCCGTCTTTGAAAAATTCAGTGGAAGCTGGGTCGAGGGCAAGAACCACATCATCGCCGGGCTTGTATCCCGCCGCCTCGATGGACTTCATGACAAAATCAAGAGCCTCAGTGGCTGTTGCCAGGTTAGGTGCAAAACCACCCTCATCACCCACATTGGTATTGTACCCGGCATCGGCCAGGCCCTTGCGAAGGGTGTGGAAGATCTCGCACCCCACACGAACTGCATCAGACAGAGTATCTGCCCCGACCGGCATAATCATGAATTCCTGAAAATCGATCGGGTTATCTGCATGTTCACCGCCATTGATAATGTTCATCATCGGCGTGGGGAGTATGTGGGCATCCGTGCCCCCGAGATAACGGTAAAGCGGCATCTCGGCTGCCATGGCCGCTGCCTTGGCGATGGCCAGGGATACACCAAGGATGGCGTTGGCCCCGAGGCGTGCCTTGTTATCAGTGCCATCAAGGTCGCGCAAAATTTGGTCAATGCGGCGCTGGTCTTCAGCATCAAGGTCTTCCAGCGCGTCAAAAATCTCACCGTTCACGCCCTCGACGGCCTTGAGAACGCCCTTGCCGAGATAACGCTTGCCGCCATCACGCAATTCGTGGGCTTCATACGCTCCGGTTGAGGCGCCTGATGGCACTCCAGCACGGCCCATGGAGCCATCTTCCAGCATGATGTCCACCTCGACTGTGGGGTTGCCGCGGCTGTCAAGAATTTCACGGCCGACGATTTCAACAATCGCTGTCATATGATTAAAGTCCTCGGGATACGGAGCTGAGTTGCATGGGGCAGCTACCCGTGCGTAAATTCGTGCACCCTCTTAGCCGAAAGCCGCCCCTTGTAAAAGGGTGCTGGTGGATGGGGTTCTTAAAATTCAAGGACGATGACGATGACCGGTGAAGGCTGCCAACATTCATCTGCTCTGGTGCTGTTTTCAGGCGGACAGGATTCGACCGTGTGTCTGGCATGGGCGCTGTCACGCTATGAGCGTATCGAAACGGTAGGGTTTAACTATGGCCAGCGACACGACATCGAGTTGAAATGCCGTGAGATGATTCTGCAGAAATTGCCCGTAAATTTTGCCCAATGGAGGGATCGGCTTGGGCCGGATCACATGATCAATATCCCGGCATTGAGTAAAATCAGCGAGAGTGCGCTCACCCGCGATGTCGAGATTAAAATGCTGAAAAATGGTTTACCAAATACCTTCGTGCCAGGCCGTAACCTGTTGTTTTTCACCTATGCCGCCGCGCTGGGTTACAGGCGGGATCATCACTCGCTGGTTGGTGGCATGTGCGAGACAGACTATTCTGGTTATCCCGATTGCCGTGATGAAACACTGCAAACGCTCAGAAAGGCCCTTTGCCTTGGAACCGAAACTGATTTCTCGATAGAAACACCCTTGATGCACCTGACCAAGGCACAGACATGGGCCCTAGCGGAAGAACTGGGGGGAACGCCCCTGGTCGATCTCATCGTCCAAGACACTCATAGCTGCTATCTGGGTGAGCGCGGAGAACGTCAGAATTGGGGGTATGGCTGCGGTACATGTCCGGCATGTGAGTTGCGAGCCAGGGGCTTTGAGGACTGGCGCGGCTCTATGGCAGATGCGACGACGGCATAAACATGTACTCGGTCAAGGAAATCTATCTCACCCTGCAGGGCGAAGGTGCGCAAACTGGCCGGCGGGCCGTGTTTTGCCGTTTTTCCGGATGCAACCTGTGGAGCGGTCGAGAGAAAGATCGCGCGGACGCGGTGTGCCAATTTTGCGATACGGAATTTGTAGGAACTGATGGACCTGGTGGAGGTCGGTACAAATCACCGGAAAGACTGGCGAAGGTCTGCCTGGAAATATGGGGTGCGCAGAATAGCGAAAAGCCTCTGGTGGTGCTGACCGGCGGTGAACCCATGCTTCAGGTGGATGCTGCACTTATTGAAGAGCTTCACAAAGCCGGTTTCGAGATCGCAATTGAGTCGAACGGTACCTTGCCCGTGCCGCGTTCCATCGACTGGATTTGCATCAGCCCGAAATCAGGCGCGGATCTGGTGCAGATTTCCGGTGATGAATTGAAGCTTGTCTTCCCACAATCCGAAATATCCCCGGCTGACATGGCCGGATTGGAATTTAAAAACTTCCTGCTGCAGCCAATGGATAGCAAAGCCCGGCAGGTAAATACACAGGCCGCACTTCACTACTGTCTGGAGCACCCGCAATGGCGGCTCAGCCTGCAAACCCATAAACTCATCGGAATTGCCTGAAAGCCATCTGGTATTGCAGCGCAAAATCCCGTAAAGAGCGGCCCATGCGTATTTATAAGGAATTCACATTCGAGGGCGCGCACTACCTGCCCACCGCACCCGAAGGCCATCCGAATGCCCGGATCCACGGCCATTCTTTCCGTGTGCGCGTAAGCATTGATGGGGAACCGGAAGCCGATACCGGACTTGTTTTCCCACTCGATGACTTGAAAAGTGCAATTGAAGAGTTGCGTGGAACCCTTGATCATAATTTCCTGAACAAGATCGAAGGGCTAGAAAATCCGACCCTGGAGTTAATCTCAAAGTGGCTTTGGGACCGTCTCCACAATCGCGTTCCCGGCCTGGCGGAAATTGCCATTTCCCGGGACACCTGCCTTGAGGGTTGCATTTATACCGGGCCGGACCGCACAGCGGATTAGGTTTAATGGCTGATAGCGAAGAAAAGCTCACTCAACTGGGCGCGGAAATGCCCGTTCCGGTTACCCCCGATGAGGCGAAACTTGAGCGTGTGACAAACCCGCATTCCGATACACGTTATCTAGCACGCTTCACCTGCCCCGAATTTACATCGCTCTGCCCGGTCACGGGCCAGCCTGATTTCGCGCATCTGGTGATTGATTATGCACCGGATCAATGGATCCTCGAGTCCAAATCCCTGAAGCTTTACCTTGCCAGCTTCCGAAATCACGGAGCATTCCACGAGGACTGCACTGTGGCCGTTGGCAAGCGCATCGTGGGTGAGCTTGAGCCGTACTGGCTGCGGATAGGAGGGTACTGGTATCCGCGCGGCGGGATGCCCATCGATGTGTTCTGGCAGGATGGCACCTTGCCGGAGGGGCTGTGGGTGCCGGATCAGGGTGTGTCCCCCTATCGCGGGCGTGGTTGAGACATTGGGCCAGTCATTGCAACAGGGCTACGGTCTCATAATCACCAACGGAGATTCAGCTGGCGAGCTGTTGCGCAAGGCCTTCACAAGCACCGAAGTGTTGCCATGGCGCGATGTGCTTCATGACGGACCTGTGCCCCTTACCGATACATTTGAAGAGCTTTCAGAATTGCGTGCAGATTTCCTCGCCGGGCGCAATTGGGGCGATCCGGACATTTTGCGCGAAAATTTCCAGGCCCGTGACCGAGGACTGGCCCATCATGAAGTGTTTGAAACCGTAACTCTGTGGTTCGAGCATGACCTTTATGACCAGCTCCAGTTGATACAGATACTCGACTGGTTTCATGGAAATCCGGGCGGCCGTGAGGGATTGCAACTGGTGCAGGCTGATGACTTCCTCGGCGCTCAAAACGAAAAAAGCATCATCACATTCAAAGACAAGTCCAATGTCGTCAGCGATGAGCAATTGTTGCTGGCGCGTGAAGCATGGGCTGCATTTCGCCAGCCGGAACCCACTGACTGGGCGGCGCTGTTGAAGCAGGACCTTTCTGCTCTCCCCTATCTTGAGCAGGCCGTAACCCGCATGCTCCAGGAATTGCCGGACGCAAAAACCGGGCTTGCCCGTACACAGCATCAGATTCTCCTGGCCATCAATGATGGCATTAAGGAACCGCGCAAGCTGTTCGGTGCCATCGAGAAAATGGAAGAAGCCGCCTTCATGGGGGACTGGAGTTTCTGGGTTTGGCTGGATGGCCTTGCGACAGGTCCAGGCGCCATGATCGAGAATCTTGAAGGACGGTTTTCCCCTGAGATGGGCGAAGATGAGTTCAAGGCCTATGTCGCAAGCCCCCTACGCCTGACGGCACTGGGTCTGCAGGTTCTTGGCGGCGGGGAAGATTTTGCGCGAACAACGCGAATTGATCGCTGGATTGGCGGCACCCATCTCACCAACGACACGCTGTGGCGTTGGGACAATCAGAAGAAAGAACTGGTGGTGCCAGCTTAAAGTTTCCATTTAGTGATCGTCCAGATAACCGGCGGCAGTTCTTATGCCGGTAGGACATCGAATGCGATGCTGATGCGTGTTTCCTCCGACTTGAAAGGAATAGTGCGATGGAACATGTAGCTGGGAAACATTACCAGCAATCCCGGCTCAGGCTGAACCAGACGAAGTGTTGGTTCGGCTGAAAAATGATACTCAGGTCCGGGCTGACCAAACTCAATCCAGCCATCGGTCCCTCCATCATCAACAACTTTGGGAAGCTGGGGGTAATACACACCGCTCAGCCAACCGGATGGATGGATGTGTGGAGCCTGATATCCCTCCCCCTCAAGCACCGTTGCCCATACTGAAAGGCTGTAGTTTTTTGGTCTGTGAGCAACGGTAGGGTGCTCAACTTCACCTGCGACCGAGTCCATATAGGCATCGATGCTTCGTGCTATGAGATTCTCAAAAGCTGCGATTGGGCCTTTGGAGCCGATATTGATACTACCGGTCTGTTTGCCCATTCTTGTTGAATGACTTGATGGCGATGTCACCAATGAGGGATGACGGATGACATGCCTGCCGAGGGCTTTGTTGAACGAGTCTATGTCGGGAAAACCGGAAGGCGCTTGCTGTTTCATTGGCAACACGAAGCGATCAAGATCAACCAGTACCTTTAGTTCATCAGTTTTACCCGCCTCGTTGAGAGCAATTGATTTTGCCGCGAGCACGCCGGCGTCACCGGGATATCTTACCAGATACTCATTACAGGCTGCGATCGCATCATCGGATTGTTTCATCTGCACAAGCGTGTCGCAAAGATTGCTTGTTGCGTCGGGATAATCAGGATCTGCTGCGCGTGCGTTTCGGTGAGCGTCAATCGCCTCCTCAAGCTGGTTATTCTCCTGCAGGGTCGTGCCCAAGCCGACCCAGGCTTTGGCGTTCTCCGGCATGATCTGTACAGCTTGGCGATACGCTTCGATGGCCTGTTGATAATTTTGTTGTTCCCGAAGAATAAACGCCGTTCCTGCATAGGCTTCCGCGTGATTGCCGTCAGCGGAGATGGTGCGATCAAAATATTCAATCGCCTCATCCCCCCGCCCCAGTTCAAACAGGGTGATCGCCATATTATATTGAGCCGGTGCGAAGTCAGGTCCCATCCGCGATGCAAGCCTGAAGGCTTCGAGGGCTTTCTCGCTGTTCCCCATGGACTGATACAAGACGCCAAGATTGTATGATCCGCGCGGATCAGAGGGATATTTTTCCGAGGCGCGTTTGAGCCATCGCAGCGCATCCTGCTGCTGGCCGGCAAAGTGGGCGGCCTGTCCACCAAGTATCAGTGTGTCGAGGTGAGTGGGGTTGCGTTTGAGAAAGCGTCGATAGCCCTTAAGCGCTTTCTCGAAATGCCCAGCCTTGTGATGCTCAATCGCTTCCGCAAGAGTTCTGTCCGGGGCTGAGGGTGGTGGCGCTACCATTTTTTCCGACTCTATCACTGCGGTTTAAACATTACTTGCATCGAGACAGCTGAATTTTCCAGTTCTTCTACGCCTTCACCACCGTGTCGATGGCCTGAAGCTCTTTCAGCAATCCTTCAAATTCGTTGAGAGGCACCATGTTGGGGCCATCAGAAGGAGCCTTGTCAGGGTCCGCGTGGGTTTCGATAAACAGCGCCGCAACGCCCACCGCAACAGCTGCGCGGGCTAAAACGGGGACGAATTCACGTTGACCCCCGCTTGTGGGCCCCTGTCCGCCTGGCTGTTGTACGGAATGTGTTGCATCAAACACGACCGGACATCCAGTTTCGGCCAATATGGGCAGCGCACGCATGTCGGATACAAGCGTGTTGTAACCAAAGCTCGCACCGCGTTCTGTGACGAGGACATTTGGATTGCCGGCTTCGAGAATTTTAGCGACAACATTCTTCATGTCCCAGGGAGCCAGAAACTGGCCTTTCTTGACCTTAACCACCTTGCCGGTTTCGGCCGCTGCAACCAGAAGATCTGTCTGGCGGCAGAGAAAAGCCGGGATTTGCAGGACATCAACGGCTTCTGCAACTGCGGCGCAATGCTCACGTTCATGAATGTCGGTTACGACAGGCAGCCCGAGTGTCTCGCGGATTTCTGCAAATATGGGCAGAGCCTCTTTCAGCCCAAGCCCGCGTGAGCTCGATATGCTGGTGCGATTGGCTTTGTCGAAGGATGACTTGTAGACGAGGCCGATGTTCAGCCGGGCGGCAATTTCTTTAAGCGCGGATGCGGTTTCCAGTGCATGGGCGCGCGATTCAAGCGCACAGGGTCCTGCAAATACCACAATGGGCGCGGTATTCGAGACGGTAACAGGACCGATTTTGACAACGGCATTCGGGTTCATGTTTACACCAGCCTACTCTGTTCAACGGCGGCTTCAATGAATGAGGCAAACAGAGGGTGTGGATCGAAGGGGCGCGATTTGAGTTCAGGATGAAATTGCACCCCGATAAACCAGGGATGTTCCGGGATTTCCACGATTTCAGGCAGCAGGCCATCTGGCGAGAGCCCGGAAAAGTGCAAGCCAGCCGCCTCCAGTTTATTGCGATAGTGTGTGTTCACCTCATAGCGATGACGGTGGCGTTCAGAAATTTTGGTTGATCCATAAATTTCCGCTACCCTGCTCCCTTTGGCCAAATGAGCTTCATAGGCTCCCAGCCGCATGGTGCCGCCAAGATTACCATCGGCCTCACGTTGTTCAAGTTCATTGCCCTTCATCCATTCGGTCATCAGGCCAACAACGGGTTCTTCCAAGGCGCCGAACTCCGTAGAACCGGCATTGGGTATATTGGCAAGATCGCGAGCGGTCTCTATTACCGCCATCTGCATGCCAAAACAGATGCCAAAATAAGGAATATTGCGGGTGCGCGCAAATCGGGCCGCCTGGATTTTTCCTTCAGCCCCCCGTTCACCAAACCCGCCCGGCACGAGGATGCCATGCACCTCGCCCAGATGCGCCGCCGGGTCATCACTTTCGAAAATTTCAGATTCAATCCAGTCCAGATTGACTTTCACTTTATTGGCGATTCCGCCGTGGACAAGTGCCTCATTCAGCGATTTATAAGCGTCCATAAGGCCTGTATATTTGCCAACGACCGCAACCCGGACCTCGCCTTCGGGATTGGCAATGCGCCGGGAAATCCTCTGCCAGCGTTCCAGGTCAGGCTCCGGTGCATCGTCAATGCCGAAGGCGGCCAGTACCTCGCGGTCGAGCCCTTCTTCATGATAGGCAATCGGCACGTCATAGATTGTGGAGACATCTAGCGCCTGAATGACGGCTGACTTGTGCACATTGCAGAATAGGGCGATTTTGTGCTGCTCGTCTTCAGGTATCGGCCGGTCGCATCTGCACAGCAGTACATCGGGTTGAATGCCGATAGAGCGCAGTTCCTTGACCGAATGCTGTGTGGGCTTGGTTTTCAACTCTCCAGCACTGCCGATAAACGGAACCAGGGTGAGATGCATAAAAGCTGCATCCCCGCGCGGTAATTCATTGCCAAGTTGCCGGATGGCCTCGAAGAATGGCAATCCTTCAATATCGCCGACCGTGCCGCCAATTTCGCACAGCACGAAATCAATGCCCTCATTGCCGGTGAGCACGAATTTCTTGATCTCGTCGGTGACGTGGGGAATGACCTGTACAGTACCGCCCAGATAGTCGCCCCTGCGCTCCTTGTTCAGGACCGTCTGGTAAATGCGCCCCGATGTGACGTTATCGGCCTGGGAACAGGGAACGCCCGTGAAGCGTTCATAGTGCCCCAGGTCAAGGTCTGTCTCCGCCCCGTCATCGGTGACGAACACTTCGCCGTGCTGGTAGGGGCTCATGGTTCCCGGGTCAACATTCAGATAAGGATCAAGCTTGCGCAAACGCACCTTGTAGCCGCGCGCTTGTAGAAGTGCGCCCAGTGCCGCAGAAGCGAGTCCTTTTCCAAGTGAGGAAACCACGCCGCCGGTGATGAACAGATAGCGAGCCATGGGCTTGCAGAATACACAAAGCTGTCACTGATTCGAAGCAGAAACAGCATGCCTTTGACATTTTTTGCCCAAGCAATTTACAGCTATTGAGATTGCGGGACTTGCGGGCCTGATGGTGGCTTCGTTGGCAGCTGCATACCTTCAAGAGGATTACCGGTACCGGTGCCTGGCTGATCCTGATTACCCTGAATGGTGAAACTGTCTAAACCGCCCGATGGCCCAGAGCCCTGCTGGGCAACAAGTGTCAGCAAAATGCTGGTGGCGAAAAACGCTGCCGCAAACACGGCTGTCACTCGTGTGAGCAGATTGGCGGCACCTCGGCCCGACATGAAACCACCGCCGCTGCCGCCACTGCCGCCGATGCCCAGTGCACCGCCTTCCGAACGTTGCAACAGCACCAGTCCAACAAGCGCGACGGCCACCATGATGTGAATGACCAAAAGCACAGTCGCCATAGATTTAATCCAGTTCAGGTAATCGGGTGTTTATGCGGTTCGCCTTTTACAGGAGACCTTGCATTTTGGCCAGCCCCTACACAAGGCAGGAGTAGGTGAAAACAAATATCGGTCAGTTAACCCCTGCCATCAAGTTGTGAGACCGTATTTTGGTTGGAAGGAGGCGCAAGTGAACCTTGAGGTTTTTTTGGAGGTTTCCGCTTGGCATCGTCACTCCCATCCTTTTTTGATTTTGAAGAGTCCGGTTCCTTGAGACCCGGCAATTTAATCTTGGGGCAGCGAAAACGAATTTGCCCCTCAATAAAGAGATAGCGCTGGATTTTGGCGAGGTCGTCCGGCTTCAAAATCTCGCCGGCTTTTTGTGGATCCTGGTTCATGGCTTCCTCAATGCCACCCTTGCGAAGCTCGGTATGTTCACTCGCCAGCTTGACGCAGGTTTCGCTTAATAATGGTTTTGCTGCTACCTGCTGCGAAAGAGGCAGCGCAAGCACCATGAGGCCGGGAAACGTTGCGCAAAATCGTTTCAAACCGCTCAGCACTGTCTCAACTCTCGCAATCGGGTATGGACTTGGGGTGGGCGGCGCCAAACTAACCGTTTGACCTTTGAGTTTCCAGAGGGAATGGGATGGTTTTGGTCATTGAAAGTCACTTTTCGGCGTAAACCGAAACAATTCCCCAAAAATCTTCTGCCTTGAGGCTCGCGCCGCCAACCAGTGCGCCATTCACGTCGGTGACCGCCATCAATTCCGCGGCATTGACCGGCTTCACGGAGCCGCCATATAGAATGCGGATTCCAGCGGCCTCAGCTTCCCCCAGCTTTCCTTTCAGCTCAGAGCGAATATGTCGATGCATCTCGCCCACATCGTCCAGCGTTGGCGTCAGCCCGGTACCGATAGCCCAGACCGGCTCATAGGCAATAACCGTATTCCCGGCCTGAGCCTTCTCGGGAAGCGACCCTGAAAGCTGTGTGCCTACCACATTCAGTGCTTCGCCTTGCTTGCGCTCAGTTTCTGTTTCTCCAACGCAAATAATGGCCAACAGCTCTGATTTGTGTGCGGCTGCGGCCTTGATGCGGACATCCTCACTGGTTTCGCCATGATCGGCACGTCTTTCAGAATGGCCGACGATGACAGCGGTAGCGCCTGCATCGGCCAGCATCCCGGCGGAAATATCGCCGGTATGTGCACCTGAACTCTCACCATGGCAATCCTGACCACCGACAAGGAGTTCCGAGCCTTTTAACCCTTGAGCAAACTCGGCTATCAGTGTGGTTGGGGGGCAGAGCATGACATCAGCGCGCACCTCCGGGTCAGCGGCCAGCAGTCCAGCCAGGCTTTCGGCTTCTTTCCATGAAGCTCGCGCCCCGTTCATTTTCCAGTTACCAGCAACGAGCGGGCGTGGTTTCGTCATTTGAGTGGCTCCGAATATAGGTAAGGAAACATCATTATATTGAATTACTTAGCATCATACGAGCAGGTCTGTTAACTCAAGGAAGAGATGTCGCAAAGCCGCCTTGCCGCATGAGGCTCTGGTCCATATGATGCCCGCGCTTGGCAAGCTTTACCAAATCGAGGCGCTTTTCAAGGCATCAATTTTAACCCGAGGCAGAAGAAACCATCATGCTGGAAGCACTACGCAAGGGGACTGGAACCTGGATAGCCAAGATCTTCATCGGTTTGCTGGTGATGAGTTTTGCCGTTTGGGGTGTTGCCGATATCTTTGGCGGCTATGGTGCGCAGACAGTCGCCAGCGTCGGTGATACGGAAATTTCATCGCAAGATTTCCAGTTGGAGTTCCAGCGCGAAGTGCGGTCGCTCAGCCAGCGCCTTGGACGGAACGTCACGGTAGCCGATGCCCGCTCACTTGGTCTCGACAAGCAGATACTTCTGCGTCTCATTGGTGATGCCGCGATTGAATCGCAGGCTAATTCTCTGGGTCTTGGCGTAACCGGACAAGCAGTCGGGGCCAGGCTCAAGCGCGAGGCCGCGTTCAAGGATGCTGATGGTCATTTCTCGCAGGAAAGATTTTACCGGCTGCTGCAGGCCAATGGTCTGAGCGAGCAGGCATTCATGCAACGCCAGCATCGCGCACTTGTTCTGCAACAGATTTCAGGGACGGTTGTGTCATCTCATCTGGTTCCCAAGGTCATGCTCGACGCAACCAACAAATTCCGCAACGAGACGCGTAAATTGAGTTACATCACCGTACCGTTATCGAAGCTCGGGGAAATCAGCGAGCCGGGCGTGGAAAATGCCCGCGATTATTACAACACGCATAACAGCGAATTCAGGGCGCCTGAGACCCGCAAGGTTGGCGTTATCGCCCTGACACCGGCTGCCCTAGCGAAAACCATCAAGATTAGCGATGAGGATATCAAGGCTTATTTCGAGCACAACCAAACCCGTTTTAATACCCCGGAACGCCGCGCCGTGATGCAACTGCCGTTTCCTGACCAGGCAACTGCCGATGTAGCTTTTGAGAAATTAAAGAATGGCGCTGATTTCATGGAGGTTGCCAAAGGTCGCGGCCTGACCAAGGAAGATATTGATCTTGGGCTCATTCCCAAGACCGGCCTCTCCGATGAAGCCATTGCGGACGCTGTTTTTTCCTTGCCAAAGGATGAAATCAGCAAACCGATTGAGGGGGCGCTTACGACGGTGATTGCCAAGGTCACGAAAATAGAGCCTGCGGTGGTCAAGACGCTGGATGATATGCGCGAGACCATTTCCAAAGGGCTCGCTGCGGAAAAGTCAGCCGAGACCATTCTCGATTCCTACGACAAAATCGAGGATGAGCGTGCCGGCGGAGCGACCTTGGCTGAAATTGGTAAGAAACTGGGTGTGAAATATTCCGAAATCGCGGCCATTGATGCTCGCGGGATGGGAAGTGATGGCAAACCAGTCGAACTTCTGGCCCGGCAGCCGGGGGCGTTGCGTGCAATTTTTACTGCCGAGGTAAATCTAGAGACGGACCCCGAAGAGACGAGCGACAGGGGCTTTATCTGGTACGAGGTGTTGAAGGTAACCCCACAGCGACTGAAACCCTTTGAGGACGTCAAGGACGAGGCGATAAAGAAATTACTTGAGACCGAAGAACGTTCTCTTCTCGCCAAAAAGGGGCAGGAACTTGTCGACAAATTGCGAAACGGTGAGAAACTTACCGATCTCGCCTCGAGTTTTGACCTTGAGGTCGTGGAGAGCAAACCACTTAAGCGCATTGATCAGGATGCCAAAATCCCGTCAGCTGCATTGCAGCAGGCTTTTGTTCTCAAAAAGGAAGATTTTGGTTCGAGTGCCACCACCGACGGCAAGGGTCGGCTGATCTTTCAGGTCACGGAGGCAAACGCACCAGCATCACTCGACCGCAAGGCGCGTGAAGCTTTGGTGAAGACGGTTGCACCCGATATTGGTAATGATCTGATTTCCCAGTATGTTCGCGCCCTGCGGGAGGATGTCGGTGTCAAAATCAATCAGGCCGTGTTGGACGAGGCGATCACCGGGCGCCAATATTCCGGCGACGGTCGCTAAAGCGGTTTCGGGCTGAATGACAGCTATGACCCAAAAGCCCGGTATTGGACGGGTCGAACCGTCTTCAGAAAATTTTTCAAAGACCTATGACGCAGGCCGGCCCCAAGTCGTCTGGACACGGCTGGTAGCGGATTTGGAAACACCTGTTTCCGCTTTTCTCAAACTGGTTGAAGGGCGTCCCTATTCATTCCTGTTTGAATCGGTGGAAGGAGGAGCGGTGCGGGGCCGCTATTCAATCATCGGGTTTGATCCGGATCTTGTCTGGCGCGCCAACGGTGACAGTGCAGAAATCATCACAGCACCCTTGGAAGGTTCCGATTATGTGCCTTGCGAAGGCGGTACGCTTGAAGCATTGCGTGCGCTTCTGGCGCAATCGCGCATCGAATTGCCCGATGAGCTGCCCCCCATGGCCGCCGGGGTGTTCGGTTATATGGGTTATGACACCGTAAGGCTGGTTGAGCATTTGCCCAGCGACCATCCCGACCCCATCGGCACGCCGGATGCCATCATGGTTCGGCCGACCATCATGGTAATTTTCGATGCGGTCACCGATGAAATAACAGCCGTCACACCTGTTTACCCAACGGATAGCGCGTCAGCAGAAAACGCCTATAACCGGGCTGCTGAACGTCTGCGCGGGGCGTTGCTTCGGCTCGATTCCCCCCTGCCCCATTCGGCAAGGCTCGATTATTCGGATGTTCCGCAACCTGAACCGCAATCGAATACGTCGCCCGATGACTACATGGCGAAAGTAGAGCGCGCAAAAGATTATATTGGTGCGGGAGACATCTTCCAGGTCGTGCTCAGCCAGCGTTTTTCGGCCCCGTTTACCCTGCCACCCTTTTCACTGTACCGGGCGTTGAGACGCGTGAATCCCTCACCGTTTCTTTATTATCTCAATCTCGATGGATTCTCTGTTGTTGGTTCAAGCCCGGAAATCCTGGTTCGGGCACGCGGGGGGGAAGTCACTATCCGACCTATCGCTGGAACGCGTCCACGCGGCAGCACCAAGGCGGAAGACGCTGCCCTGTCGAAAGAGTTGCTGGCGGACAAGAAAGAGCGCGCGGAGCACCTGATGCTGCTTGATTTGGGGCGCAATGATGTGGGCCGCGTTGCCAAGGTGGGAACCATCCGCGTCACCGACAGCTTTTTTCTCGAATACTACTCCCAGGTTATGCACATCGTCTCCAATGTGGTTGGCGAACTTGACCCTGAGCATGATGCAATCGATGCCCTGATGGCCGGGTTCCCGGCCGGGACGGTATCAGGTGCGCCAAAGGTGCGCGCCATGGAAATCATCGATGAGCTGGAACTGGAAAAGCGCGGGATTTATGCAGGTTGCGTGGGCTACTTCTCCGCAAATGGCGACATGGACAGCTGCATCGTGCTTCGTACTTCGCTGGTGAAAGATGGGGTGATGCATGTCCAGGCAGGCGCCGGAATTGTTGCAGATTCCGTTCCTCAATCCGAGCAGACAGAATGCCAGAACAAGGCCAAGGCGTTGTTTCGCGCAGCAGAAGAAGCAGTCCGATTCGCCACCGGTTCCAACGAAGGCTAAAGTTCCATGGTGACTTTGTCGCTGTTCCGCCATGCCAAATCCGCCTGGAACACACCAGGTTTCGGTGATTACGAGCGCCCCCTCGCCCCGCGCGGTGAAAAAGCCGCACCGCGCATGGGGGCATATATGGTGCGTGAAGGCCTGGTACCGAACCTTGTATTGTGCTCAACCGCACTACGCGCCCGTCAAACGCTTGAACTTGCCCAAGCGGAATGGGATGAAACACCAGAGATACGCTTTGAAGACGGGCTTTATCATGCGGGTCCTGCCCAGATTTTGCAGCTTTTACAGGGCCTGCCGGCAAGCTGTGGCCATGCCATGATCATTGGACACAATCCTGGCATGTATTCTCTCGTGGCGGCCTTGTCAGGTGATGGAGAGGGTGATGCATTTGATGAGCTAGAAAACAATTTTCCGACCGCGGCTCTTGGCGTAATAGTTTTTGAGGGAAGCTGGTCGTCAATTGCTCCGGGTGCCGGGCATTTGCAGCGCTTTATTGTTCCCAGAAAACTCCCGAAATTTGCCTGATTGGTCCCTCTGGCTTTAACCACATTGTGACATCACTTGAGGCTTGGGGCACGCGTGGGTTAGAACACTCACATGCTGACCCTGATCGATAATTATGACAGCTTCACCTACAACCTCGTCCACTTTCTTGGCGAGTTGGGGGCGGAGTGCCGTGTCTACCGCAATGACAAGGTGAGCGTCCATCAGGTGTTGGAGGAAGGCCCGCAGGCCATCGTTCTTTCTCCTGGCCCCTGCACGCCGAATGAAGCCGGAATTTGCCTTGAGCTAGTGAAGCGTGCCGGCGCCGATGTGCCAATCCTGGGGGTATGCCTTGGGCATCAATCCATCGGCCAGGCCTTTGGAGGCAAGGTCGTGCGCGCACCCACTCTCATGCATGGGAAAATTTCCACGGTTCATGTCCTGGGGGCAGGCGCTTCATCAGCGCGCAACACCGGTGCGGGTATTTTCGCCGGGCTCCCGGCTGAATTTGAAGCTACCCGTTACCATTCCCTCACTGTTGAGCGCGATAGTCTGCCTGACTGTTTTGAGATCACGGCTGAGACAGATGACGGTCTCATAATGGGCCTGCAACATAAAACCCTTCCCCTGCATGGTGTTCAATTTCATCCTGAGAGCATTGCCTCGCAACAGGGACATGCCCTGCTGGCCAATTTCCTTGACCTGGCCGGCATTGAACATGAGCCGGCAGAGCCATTTGATGCGGCAATGGTCTTGGTATAGAGAGCGGAGCGCATGACTGGTTTTACCCATTTTATCGCCAAGGTGGCAGAGGGGCGGTCCCTGACCTCTGATGAGGCCGTGGATGCTTTCGCCATCATGATGTCTGGTGATGCCAGCCCGGCGCAGATGGGCGCATTTCTCATGGGGCTGCGCGTACGCGGGGAAACAGTAGAAGAATTAACCGGAGCAGCGCAGGCAATGCGCGCCAAGGCAACGGGCGTCACAGCACCTGAGGGTGCCGTCGATACATGTGGCACGGGCGGTGATGCAAAGGGCACCTATAATATTTCCACTTGCACGGCCTTCGTGGTGGCAGGTGCGGGCGTACCCGTCGCCAAGCACGGCAACAAGTCGGTGTCATCGAAGTCGGGTTCTGCGGACGTACTGGCAGCACTTGGTGTTAATCTGGATGTCGGTCCGGAGGTCGTATCCAAAGCGATTGAAGACGCCGGCGTGGGATTTATGTTCGCACCCAAGCATCATTCCGCAATGCGCCATGTAGGGCCTGTGCGGGCAGAACTTGGTATGCGGACCATATTCAATCTGCTGGGTCCGCTGGCCAACCCGGCCGGTGCCAGATATCAGGTGATTGGCGTCTTCTCACGCGACTGGATTGTGCCCCTCGCCGAGGTTCTCTCCAATCTGGGGTCGAAACGCGTTTGGGTGGTGCATGGCAGCGACGGGCTTGATGAACTTACAACCACCGGCCCTACCTTCGTGGCGGAACTGAACGACGGCTCTGTATCAACCTTTGAGGTAACCCCTGCAGATGCAGGTTTGCGGCAGGCTGATCCAAACGACCTGATTGGTGGTGAGGCAGATGAAAATGCCAAGGCGATTGATGACGTCCTCGCCGGTCAGCCATCAGCCTTCCGTGATATCGTGGTGTTGAATGCCGCCGCAGCCCTTGTCGTAGCAGGTAAGGCTGATGGTTTGGCTGATGGGGCGAAACTGGCGTCTGAGTCTCTCGACAGCGGGACGGCGCGCAAAAGCCTTGACGATCTTGTGCGCATCACCAACGCTTGAGCCCATGGCCAACATCCTCGACAAGATAAACGCTTATAAACGCGAAGAAATTTCTACCGCCAAGGCTGAGTATCCCCTTGCTTTGCTCGAGGATAAGGCCCGTGGCGCATCGCCTCCACGAGGCTTTGTGGATGCAATTACACAAAAAACAAAATGCGGATCTTTCGCACTGATTGCCGAAATCAAGAAAGCCAGCCCTTCCAAGGGCCTGATCCGTGAAGACTTTGCCCCTGCCGCTCTGGCAAAAGCTTATGAGTCTGGCGGTGCTGCCTGCCTGTCAGTGCTCACCGACACACCGTCTTTCCAGGGGCATCCAAATTTCCTGGGTGAGGCGCGAGACGTATGCGCCCTGCCCGTTTTGCGCAAGGATTTTATGCTGGACCCCTACCAGGTGCCGCAAGCACGGTCCTGGGGCGCTGACTGCATCCTTATCATTCTGGCCGGCGTTAGCGATGCCCAGGCACAGGAGCTCTGTTCCGCCAGCCGGGACTGGAACATGGATGTACTGGCCGAAGTCCATAATGAGGAAGAGCTGGAGCGTGCGCTTAAGCTCGACACCTCGCTCATCGGTATCAACAATCGTGACCTGACCACATTCGAGACCACGCTGGAGACAACCGGCCGCCTGGCGCCGATGGTGCCAAGTGACAGGATCATCGTGTCTGAAAGCGGTATAAACACGCCCAGCGATCTAGCGCGGCTCGAACTTTACGGGGTGCGGACGTTTCTGGTCGGAGAAAGCCTGATGCGACAAGAAGACGTTGAGGACGCAACACGCGCCCTTCTGAGTGCGTCTGCCCGGGAACAGGGAACCGTTGCGCAATGACAAAAAAGACTCTCACCCATCTGAACGAACGCGGTGAAGCCCATATGGTCGACGTGGCAGACAAGGACGTCACCGATCGAGTGGCAGTCGCTGAAGGTTTCGTCTCCATGGAAGCCGAGACACTCAAACTCATCGAGGAAGGCGACGCCAAGAAAGGCGACGTGCTGGCGACCGCGCGGCTTGCCGGGATTATGGCCGCCAAGCGCACTCATGAACTCATCCCGCTGTGCCATCCCCTGGCGCTGTCTCAGGTTACGGTGGATTTCGAACCTGCAAAGGATACTTCCGGTATCCGTGTCATGGCGAGGGTGAAAGTGTCAGGGCAAACGGGCGTTGAAATGGAAGCCATGACAGCTGTCTCTATCGCCTGTCTCACCATTTACGACATGCTGAAGGCAGTTGACCGGGGCATGTCCTTTTCCGGTATCCGTTTGATTGAAAAATCCGGGGGACGGTCCGGTCATTACGTGGCGGGCGCGTGAGAGAACCCCCAAAGCCCATGCTCAGTGTCGATCAGGCCCTCGCGCGTGTCGTCGATGGGCTTGGCCCAAGTGAAGCAGAAACCATCCCCCTCGAAGATGGCCACAGCCGGGTGCTTGCCGAAGGCGTTGCGGCCCGCATAACCCAACCTCCATTTGATGCCTCTGCCATGGATGGCTATGCGGTTCGCGCCAGTGATCTGGGCGAGATACCCTGCAATCTGAAAATCATCGGGGAAGCTGCCGCCGGGCATCCTTTCGAGGGAAAAGTTGGTGCAGGCCAGGCCGTTCGAATTTTTACAGGTGGTGCGGTTCCAGGAGGTGCGGACACCATCATCATCCAGGAGGATACGTCGCGTAACGGTGATGCGGTGGCGGTAAAAGAGCACGCGCCTCATGGCACATATGTTCGTCCCCGCGGGTTTGATTTTTCTGAAGGTGATGTTCTGCTCACTGCAGGACGTAAAATCCTGGCACGGGATCTGTCACTTGCAGCTTCCATGAATGTGACGCACTTCAGTGTGCGTCGAAAACCTGTTGTTGCAATCCTGGCAACGGGGGATGAACTGGTGATGCCCGGTGAAGAGTTGAAACCAGGCCAGATCATTTCGTCCAACTCGTTCGGTCTTGCCGCCATGATCGAAAGTGCAGGCGGGCAACCCCAGCGAATCGGCATTGCCCGCGATACGCAAAAAAGCCTGGAAGAACATATTGCCCGTGCTAGTGACGCTGATATTTTGCTGACCATTGGCGGGGCATCGGTTGGCGACCATGACCTTGTGCAGCCGGCACTTGAAGCGGCCGGCATGACGCTCGATTTCTGGAGGATCGCCATGCGGCCTGGCAAGCCCCTGATGTTCGGGCAGTTGGGGGATCAGCGCGTACTGGGGCTGCCCGGGAACCCGGTTTCAGCCATGGTGTGCTCACGTATATTTCTTATTCCAATGCTGGATAAAATGCTCGGTATCGATAATCCCTCTGATGTTCAGAAAACGGCTGTTCTTGGCGCAGGACTGGAAGAAAACGGACCACGCCAGCATTATATGCGCGCCACGATAGAAACGGGTCCCGAAGGACAGGATGTGGTGACAGCAGTCAGGTCACAGGACAGCTCCCTGCTCTCCCCCCTGTCGCAGGCTGACTGCCTGATCGTCCGGGTGCCTGGTGCACACGCTGCCAAGGCAGGTGAATCTGTGCCGATATTGCCGCTGGATTTTTGAGGCTGCGTCAGTAAATCACCTCCCAACCTGCAGCACTCGGTCTGCACCCTTGCAGAACACAACTAGAACATGTATAAATGTTCATGATTTGTCCATATCTGGTGTCTAGGTTGATTCGGGACAACCAGATCGATGACAGTGACAACCAGCGAGGGGCTTAGATGCTGACGCGCAAACAAAAAGAATTGCTGATGTTCATCCATGAGCGGGTGAAGGAAAGCGGTGTACCGCCGTCTTTCGACGAAATGAAGGAAGCGCTCGATCTCAAGTCCAAATCTGGCATTCACCGGCTCATAACTGCTCTCGAAGAGCGCGGGTTTATCCGCCGCCTGCCCCACCGGGCCCGGGCGCTGGAAATCCTCAAGCTGCCGGAATCTGTCGGCTATGCCACAGGCAGCGGCGGGCGCGGTTTTTCACCCAGCGTTATCGAAGGGAGCCTCGGCCGCGTGCGTGAGAGCGATGACGGGGAAGTTGTACCCGCCAATGTTGAAATACCTGTCATGGGTCAGATCGCCGCCGGCGTGCCCATCGAGGCCATTCAGCACCGCACCCGTTCCATCGAAGTACCCCCGGAGCTACTGACCAAGGGTGAGCATTTTGCGCTCGAGGTTAAAGGCGATTCCATGATCGAGGCCGGCATTCTTGAAGGCGACACGATCATCGTCCGGCGGGGTGATACGGCCAATACCGGTGACATCGTCGTGGCCCTTGTTGATCGCGAAGAAGCGACGCTCAAGCGCTTACGCCGGCGCGGTGACTCCATTGCGTTGGAAGCTGCCAACCCGGCCTACGAGACCCGTATTTTCGGGCCCGACAGGGTTGATGTTCAAGGCACGCTGGTAGGGCTATTACGGGTTTACTAAGAGCATCTCATTCAGGGGCCCTGTTTTCATCTGCATAGGCATTGCCGTCCGGCTCGGGCTTGCGCCGCCTTGATACCGTGCGGGACCAAGGCCGCACTCCCCTGCTCTGTGCCACTGTTTCAATGCGGATGGATTGACCGTCGAGATAGAGCGCATGCGCACCATCGGCCCATAAATCAATCCGGTCGACCTTCACGCGCGCTTTTGGACAGAGGCGGTTGATAGGGATTTGCGCAACGATGATATCAGCCCGTGCGCATTCCTCGGCCAGGGCTGCCGGGTGCCGTACAAAGGCAACTGTTTTCCCCTTCACTTTTGTGACGCAGGCCAACTCGTCGCATTTGAAATGATCCCCCTTTAGCGCCAACACGGGATCGCGCGCGTCGCCATCGGCACGCAACCATTGCTCCAGAGAATAGCTGGCCCGCGTGCCGCCCGTGACTTCGAGCGTGTCATCCTGCGTACGCACAGCCAAGAGCTTGCCATCACGCCCGATGAGCAAGTCCGGCCGCGGTGCGTTCCCGGCCATCGCCAGGCCGAGGCTGGCAATGCCAAGCCCCGCAAGCCGCCAAGGATTTTTCCACAAGCACAGCCACAGACCGCCAACAGACAAAGCGAGCAGAGAGACAACCGGCATGGTGGCCACGCGTACGCTTGCAGCAGGCCAGCTTGAGACTTCCTTGGCCACGCCAACAACCTGATCAATGCCCCACGCCATGATCTGCAATGGCAGGTATTCCAGCCCCAACGGCATGGCAATCAGTGAAACCAATGCTGAGGGCATCACAACGAGCCCGAAGGGCGGCATTGCGCCAAGGTTGGCGAGGAGTGAGAATTGCGCAAGTTTATGAAAATGGAATGCGGCAAAGGGAGCAACGGTAATCCCGGCCACGAGTGTTGTGAGTGCTATCCCGCCAAGATACCAGAAACCTTTCCGCACTAGTCGGCTCCAGAGGGAATGAGCCACGGGATTGGTCTTGCGTTTGCTGGTGCGCTCATAAACAGCCACCAGTGCCGTTACCGCCGCGAAGGACATCTGGAAGGAGACATCGAGCAGGCTTTCTGGAAACAGCACCAGGATGACGCAGGCGGCAAGGGCGACATTGCGTAGTGTGAGTGCCGGACGATCAAGCAGGATGGCCGTGAAGATAATGCCCATCATCAGGTAAGCGCGCTGTGTGGCAATTGATCCTCCGGAAATGGCAAAATAGAACCCGCCACCCAGCAGAGCCAGAATGGCAGCCCATTTCTTGATTGGGTAGCGCAGCGCAAGGGTGGGAGAGGCCGCAGCACCCATGCGCAGCAACCAGAACAGGGATCCGGCCATCAACGCCATGTGTAGGCCCGATATAGCCAGCATATGCGCAAGGCCCGAATGTCTTAGCGCCTGCAGGGTCGCTTCAGGAATGCGACCGCGCTCACCAGTAATTAACGCGATAACAACCGCACCGCGTTCACCCGGTACCGCTGCCAATATCCTGCTCTCAATGTGATGGCGCAGGCCATCGATCTTGGCTCGCAGACGAATATCGAGTGGAGAAGCCGGGGCATGGTCCAGCAGTTTTGCCGGTGAGAGGGCAAAGCCAACCGCGCCGAGGCCCGCGTAAAAGGCCTTGCGTGAAAAATCAAAACCTCCCGGCATGACAGGTTCGGGCACGGGTCGCAGCCGCAAGCGCACCTCAATCGCACTCCCTGTGACCGGAACAGAGTCAAAGCGGCTGATGAACCGTACCCGGTATGGCAGGGGTTTGGTCGTTGTGTTTGCAGCTTTGAAAGGCCTGAGGGTTATCCTGTGTCCACGTGGCAAACGTGCTTCGGTTTTCTCAACCCAGCCCTTGAGAACCATAAAGCCACCTGAACGCTTCAGTGTGGGCTGCGTAACAGAGTAGGTTCGAAATGAAATGTCGGCAAAGCCGAGGCTCATGCAAAGAAATGCGACGCTGATCACCCAGAACAGGGGGATGCGCCGTGTTGCAATGCATAAGGAGAGCGTGATGATGAGTGCGGCGATGATGGCGTAAAGATCCGGTTCGGCCGGCAGCGCAAAATACAGACCTATGCCAGCGGCAAAACAAACCGGAACCCACAGGAACCAGCGGTCATTTTCCTGTTCGACCTGCCGTGCAGCCAGCCCAATAAACTGATGGAGCACGCTGCTGCCGCCACCTTCTATTTGCCGGTTTTCCCAGGACCATCCCACCATGGTCCACTGCCTCCCCGATTTGTCTTGAGCACCGCACTTAACGCCGACCCGGCTCTTATGCTACATGAGCGCGCAGCGATGCCCGACTTTTTTGTTTCATTAATAAATTTTAAGCGAGATTGGATCCCTCTCTATGAGCGAGCGCGTGGTAACCAGGTTTGCCCCCTCACCCACCGGATATTTGCACATTGGCGGTGCGCGCACTGCGCTGTTCAATTGGCTCTATGCCAAGGCCAATGGTGGCAAGATGTTGTTGCGTATCGAGGATACTGACCGGAAACGCTCAAGCACGGACGCCATAGATGCCATTCTGGATGGTCTTGGATGGTTGGGCCTTGAATGGGATGGAGTGCCCTTCTACCAGCATGCAAGAGCAGATCGCCACGCAGAGGTTGTTGAGCAAATGTTGGATATGGGGCTCGCCTACAAATGCTACGCCTCACCTGAAGAGCTGGAAAAAATGCGCGTGAGCGCCCATGCGGAAGGCCGAAGTGCTGTCTATGACGGCAAGTGGCGTGATCGCGATCCTTCAGATGCGCCGGCAGGGATTGATCCGGTTATTCGTTTCAAGTCTCCAAATGAAGGTGAGACTGTCATCAAGGACCAGGTGCAGGGCACGGTTGCCGTGGCGAACAGGGCTCTGGATGACCTCATCATCGCCCGCAGTGACGGCAGCCCGACCTATAACCTCGCCGTGGTGGTCGACGATCATGATATGGGTGTCACTCATGCCATTCGCGGTGCCGACCATCTCACCAATGCCAGCCGCCAGGTGCAAATCTATAAAGCCCTCGAATGGCAGGTGCCTGTGTTTGCCCATGTGCCCCTGATACATGGTCCCGATGGCGCCAAGCTCTCCAAGCGACATGGTGCGCTTGGCGTTGAAGCTTACCGCTCAATGGGATATCTGCCTGCAGCCTTGCGAAACTATCTTGCGAGATTGGGGTGGAGCCATGGGGATGATGAGATTTTCTCCACCGCGCAGATGATCGAATGGTTTGATTTGCCGGGTATAGGCCGTTCCCCTGCCCGGTTTGATTTTGAGAAGCTTGCAAGCCTTAATGCTCATTACATAAAGAGCAGTGAGGATGGAGAACTGGCAGCGCTGACTCGTTCCCTTGTGCCGGAACTGGATGAAGCACAGCTTCCCCCAAATCGGGAGGATGAGTCTTGCTGGGAGAAATTGGTACTGGCGATGCCGGGCCTGAAGGAGCGCGCCAAAACCCTTGTCGATATACTGGATGCCGGGCGTTTTGTGTTTGTTTCACGCCCTTTAGATATGGATGAGAAAGCCGGTAAATTGCTTGATGATGAGGCGCAGGCCACTCTGGGAGCCCTGTTAGAGCCGCTGGAAGTGCTGGACGTCTGGTCTTTTGAGTCTATTGAAAAGGTTGTGCGTGGCTATGCCGAGAAAGCGGATGTGAAGCTCGGCAAGGTTGCACAACCCCTGCGTGCAGCATTGACAGGGCGTACGTCATCACCGGGTATCTTTGATGTGTTAATGGTCCTGGGGAAAGACGAGGCAATTGCACGAATACGTGATCAGGCAAGCTAAATGCGCGCCTCGAATCTGAAGAGTTATCCACGCTTTACACATTAAAACACCAAGCATTACGTCAATGCGTCCTTTGGCGATCTTGCTCCAATGTCTGAAATCGATTAGGCAAGGAGTTACTCATCAATTCAACTTTTAGCTGTCTCCGTCCGGAGACGGCGTTTGGGCCAGACGATGGAGGTCGTGCATGAGCGCATCCGGTGGTTCGCAAGGGTCTGCACCTGCGACAGATAACCAGAAATCCTCGACATTGAGGTTAGATGACAAAGAGCACACGCTGCCTGTCTATCAGGGCAGCATTGGCCCTGATGTCATCGATATCACCCGATTGTATGGTGACACGGGCTACTTCACCTTCGATCCGGGGTTTACCTCCACGGCGAGTTGTGAGTCCAAACTGACATATATTGATGGCGATGAGGGATTGCTGCTCCATCGCGGATATCCGATCGAAGAATTGGCGGACAATGGCAATTTTCTTGAGACCTGCCACCTGCTTCTTTACGGCGAATTGCCTAACGCGGCGCAATTTGAAGACTTCAAACAGCGCGTGACCATGCACACGATGGTGCATGAGCAAATGCACCGGTTTTTTACGGGTTTTCGCCGTGACGCACATCCCATGGCAATTATGGTTGGTGTGGTTGGCGCATTGTCTGCCTTCTATCATGACTCAACTGACATCACGGATCCGGTACAGTGCGACATTGCTTCAATTCGTATGATCGCAAAGATGCCGACTATCGCTGCCATGGCTTTTAAATATTCCATTGGTCAGCCATTTACATACCCGCGTAACGATCTGGATTACGCCTCCAACTTCCTGCACATGTGTTTTTCTGTGCCGTGTGAAAAATATGAACCGGACCCGGTACTCGCAGCCGCCATGGACAACATTTTCATCCTCCATGCCGACCATGAACAGAACGCCTCGACATCCACGGTACGACTGGCTGGATCATCCGGCGCCAATCCATTTGCCTGCATTTCTGCCGGTATTGCCTGCCTCTGGGGTCCTGCGCATGGTGGGGCCAACGAGGCGGCACTGCAAATGCTTGAAGAAATCGGCAGCGTCGACAATATTCCTGAATATGTGAAAAAGGCCAAGGACAAGGACGACCCGTTCCGCCTCATGGGCTTTGGACACAGGGTGTATAAGAATTACGACCCGCGCGCCGTAATCATGCAGAAAAACTGTCATGAGGTGCTTGAGGCCGTTGGTGCAGACAAGGACCCCGCGCTCCCGGTCGCCATGGCATTGGAAAAAATTGCGCTGGAGGACGAGTATTTCGTTGAACGAAAACTCTATCCGAATATCGATTTTTATTCCGGGATTACGCTGCGCGCACTCGGCTTTCCGACTTCAATGTTCACGGTATTGTTCGCGCTGGCGCGCACGGTCGGCTGGATCGCGCAATGGAAAGAGATGATTGAAGATCCCGACCAGCGTATAGGGCGGCCCCGTCAGCTTTACACCGGGCCGGCGAAACGTCCTTACGTGAAGATGGAGGATCGCAAGTAAGCTCTTATCATCTTTCAGATGTTTTAAGGCGAGGCTTGAGGCTGCTTTCAATTGACGTGTCCAAGAACTATTTGCGCTGCAAGGTCACTTGGCTGGCCACGCGCCAGGCGCATTTTTTTCTCAAGTCCCTTGATTGCGTCCATTTGCTTTTCATGGGCTTTCCCTCCTATCAGCAATGGCAGCAGGGCGTCTGCGAGATTCTGGGGGGTACACGTCTCTTCCAGGAATTCTGGAAACGCGTTTTTTTCAAGTACGAGATTTGGCAAAACGATTGAGGGGAATGTTGCAAGTTTGCGCGCCAGCGATGCAATAAATTCCAGGCGATAGGCCACAACCATTGGCGTTCCGCTCAATGCAAGTTCCAGAGTTACGGTGCCCGAAGCGGCCAGTGCAGCGTTCGATAGCCTGAAGGCCTGGAATTTTGATATTTCACCCTCGATGAGATGCGGTTTTACAGGCCAGCCCTCCAGTCTCTCTTCCACCATGTGTCGTACCGATGATACGACCGGCACGATGACTTCAATGTCGCCAACCTCCGCGATAACTCCTTCCAGGGCCTCGCCAAATGTCTTCATGAGCAAGGTGACTTCATTTTGGCGGCTGCCGGGCAGAACAGTGAGAATCTTGCGGCCTTTTCTCAGGCCTAGCGTCTTGGCCAGTTCTTGAGGCTTAAGGCTTTTGATCCATTCAGTACGTTCTATCAACGGGTGACCTACATAGGTGCATCGAGGACCACCAAGCCTCTTGTGGACAGCGGGTTCAAAGGGCAGCAGAGCAAGTACATGATCCACATAGCGGCGCATTTTGCGGGATCGTCCAGGCCGCCAGATCCATACAGTGGGAGAGACATAATCTATTATGGGAATGGCAGGATTCCGCTTGCGGACCCGTTTGGCGATCGGATGGGTGAATTCCGGGCTGTCAATGATAATCAGCACATCCGGATTGGCCTCAATGATTGCATCCACTGTTTGATAAACTCGACGTATCAGTTTCGGCAGACGGGACAGTATTGCAATCGGACCCATGACCGAGACATCGGAAAGGGGAAACAGGGAGCTGCACCCTTCCCGCTCCATGGCCTCTGCGCCAACGCCTTGAATGCTGACCGGACCCGGGACGGCGCGCCTGATGGCATTAATCAGCTTGCCGCCGAGCTGGTCTCCAGAGGGTTCGCCAGCAACCACAAAGATACTAAGTCCAATGGCCTTGTTGGATTTGCCGGTCATGGAACAGGGCCTGTATCGGGTAATTGCAAGAGCATCCGCCTCATTAATCCGAGGAATCTTTTGCGACCACACCGAAAATGAAAATTCCAGCTTCATCAGCCAACTGGATGAGTTCGTCGCGATCTATCACCAGCACATTGTTTGCTGCCAGTGCGATCCCTTTTAAACCGGCATCAACGACACCGCGTACGGTTTGCGGTCCCACGGTCGGCAGATCAATCCGGCGCTCCTGGTTCGGCTTGGGGCATTTGACGAGCACGCCACTTCGTTTGCCTTTTTTCCTGGCCCCCGATTGGCGCAAGTCCTTGCATCGATCCAGCATTTGATCGGTGCCCTCTGCAGCTTCAACTGCCAACACATATTGTGACGCAACGACGGCCCCCTGTCCGACATCGAGTGCACCGAGTTTCTCAACAACATTGAGACCGATCTCAATGTCTTTCAAATCTATTTTGTTTGGCCGGTGACGCCCCATCGGGCCAACGCCTACGAGCAGGTCTTTCGCAATATCCTGTGCTCCAACCACTTCAAACCCCTTTTTGTCGAAGAAATTGACTATCACGCTCAAGATCAAATTATCGCCACCCACTGTTATCTTGAGAATGGTTGGAAGATTTATAATGGCCCCGAAATCGGGTCTCAGGCGAGAGTAATCCGGGCGCTTCATGGCGCCAACGATCACCAGTTGATGGCAATTGTTTTCTCTCAAGAGTTTTAACAAACGCCCAATTTTACTGAGTTGAACCCAGCTATGAGGGAACGCTTCCACGCCCTTGCTGGCAGCCCCTTCTATCGCAACGATATGGACAGGCCGGCCCACGTCCTGGGCTGCCTTGGCAACCACAAGCGGCATATTCCCGCCACAGGCGATAATACCTAACCCGGCTGGTGACTTATGCTGTGTCTCGGCCATGTGACCATTGCTTTGACAGTAGGGACGCCTTAAGCGGAGTCCTGCTTCGGGACCGAGAGCGCCCGCGATGAGTTTTCGCGAATAAATTCCACGATCCGGCTTACACGCTCATCATCGGACATGGTTTTCTCCACCGTGACGATCCGCTCTGACAATGTTCCTTCGTCTGCAAACAGGAGATCATAGGCATCGCGCAATTGTTTCAATTGTGATCTGTCGAGACCGCTTCTCTTGATGCCGATGACATTCAGGCCCTTAAGAGATGCGCGCGGACCCACCGCCATGCCATAGGGAATAATGTCGCTTTCCACACCAGACATGCCCCCGATAAAGGCGTGTTCGCCTATGCGGACAAACTGGTGGACCGCCGCCAATCCACCAAGTATGGCATGGTCACCAATCACGCAGTGACCGGCGATTGCCGCTCCGTTTGCGAGAACCACATGATCGCCGATCTGGCAATCATGGGCAATATGGACTTGCCCCATCAACAGGCAGTGGGAGCCGATCCTGGTGATAAGGCCGCCGCTTTCCGTGCCCGGGTGAATGGTTACATATTCCCGGATTGTATTGTCATTCCCGATTATGACCTGGCTTTTCTCACCGCGGAATTTCAAATCCTGAGGCGGGTTCCCAAGAGATGCGAACGGAAAAATTTCGCAGTTGGTGCCAATTTTGGTGTGCCCGTCAATCACAACGTGCGAGTGGAGCTTGCACCCATCTCCCAGTTCGACATGGGGTCCGATTATGCAATAAGGGCCGATCTCTACTCCGGACCCCAATTTTGCATCCGGGTCTACAATAGCACTCGTATGAATGTTGCTCATGGGGACCGTCGGACTAAATATCCACTATCGTCGCGCTGATTTCAGCTTCGGCAACGATATGACCATCAACCTTGGCCTCACCCTTGAACCGCCAGACGCGGCCACGATTGCGGATCTTTTCCATATGATAGTAGACCGTATCGCCGGGCATTACGGGTTTACGGAACCGGGCCCGGTCAATCGCCATGAAATACACCAGGCTGTTGTCAAATTCATCATCCAGAAAGGAAACACAAAGAGCGCCTGCCGTTTGTGCCATTCCTTCAATCAGCAACACTCCCGGCATGACGGGATGGGTTGGAAAATGGCCCTGAAAATAATGTTCATTGGCCGTGACATTCTTGATTCCGATAGCAGACTGGTCCCCGTTTATCTCTATGATCCGGTCAATCAGCAAAAAGGGATACCGATGCGGGAGGAGATCCATGATCTGCTTGATATCAAGGACATTATCCTGCTTTGCCTCGGTCGTATCGTTCATCCCAAGTTCTCCATCATCTCGTCACCCAAACGGAACTCCGTCTATGATTTGGTACGATTGTCTTTCTTCAATAATTCACTGCGGTTCTCGGCGAGCTTCTGTACCAGTGCGATTTCCCTGAACCACTTGGATATGGGCTTGGCCGGTGTGCCGCCCCATTTCGCACCGGGGGGAACATCACAACGCACATTGCTTGAAGCTGCAATTTGAGCGCCAGAACCAATCTTGACGTGTCCGACTATGCCGACCTGCCCGCCAAGCACAACACCATCTCCCATCTCGACTGATCCTGAAATTCCCACCTGAGCAACGATGACACAACCCCGGCCCATGACGACGTTGTGCCCGATTTGAACCTGATTATCAATTTTTGTTCCTTCACCAATAATCGTATCCTTGAGCGCACCCCGGTCGATGGAGGTATTGCTTCCTATTTCAACAGAATCCTGAATGATAACCCGTCCGATTTGCGGGACTTTCAAATGGCCCTGCGGTCCCATGGAGAAGCCGAATCCGTCCTGTCCGATACACACGCCGGGATGGAGTATCACACTGTTGCCAACAAGCGCGTTCGTTATCGTTGCATTGGGGCCTATAAAGCAATCACGCCCCACGCATACTCTGTATCCAATGCATGTCCCGGCAGCAATTGTCGTTCCTTTGCCAATATGTGCTTCTGGTCCAATTGTGGCACCATGCTCGACGGTGACACCTTCTTCAAGCACTGCCGAGGAATGCACGCCACCGGTATAGTTTGTATCTGCAGGTCCTATACTCCGAGGTTTGAGGGCCTCGGGATAAAACATTGCCAGCGACAAGGCAAAGGACCGATAGGGATCATCAGCTATCAGAGCCTCAACGCCTTTTGGTGCACGCTCGGCATAGCGTTCAGCCACGAAACACGCTGCGGCTCGGCATTTCTCATAACTTTTCAGATACTTGGTGTTGTCAAAAAAAGACAGATGCGTATCGCCTGCTTCATCCAGCGGCAACACGTCGGTTATTACGAGTGTTGTATCGAGTTTTGGAGAGGACCTCGCCTCGGCACGAGCTATTAATTCGCCCAGAGTAAAGGGTCCTGCCCGTTTGAAGAATCCAGGATGTTCCATTGCATATATTCTCTATCCTATGCGGTCTTCAATCAATCACTGGATTTAGGAATGGATGGTTTTGCAATCGTGAGGATCAGAACCGTGTAGCAGCACCGAAATGGAACAATTGCTCTTCATCATAGGCTTCTTTTGTGAGTGCTTTTGCAAAGTCTGCCCTCAAGGGACCGAGGGGAGATTCCCAGATTAAGCTGACGCCAACCGAAGTTCGTATGGTTTCATCATCGCCAACACTGCTAACGGACAAGCCACTCAGATCGCCCGTATCATAAAGCGTTGCGGCATCAAAAAAGACAGCTGCAGACAAACCTGCCTTTTTAGGAATTTTGGGTATGGGGAATCTCAACTCGAGCGAGCCTGCAGCAAACATCTTGCCGCCCAATGCATCGTCAGTTGTGAGGTCGCGTGGGCCAATACCGGAACTATCAAAACCGCGAATGGTCTCGGAGCCTTTAAAGAACAGATCCAAAACCCGAACATCGTCGCCACCAAAGCCTGCAATATGACCACCCTGCAACCTGCCCGCGAGCACTATTTTTTTGCGCACAGGGTAGAAGCCCCGCAAATCCGATGATGTGCGAATGTAATTCACTTCACCACCCAGACCGGCAAGCTCCTGTCCTATTTTGAATAAAATACCCCGTGTCGGATTTTTGTTGTGATTACGAGTGTCGTAAGCAAACGAGTAACTGATCGCTGAAACAAGTGTCTCGCCCTCGGCACCTTTAATTGCAGGAGATGCATCGGATTGCACATCAAATATTTCTTCCTGAACAAGGCGGTAGCCAGTACTAAAGCTCCAATCTTCAGTCAACGGTACGCCAAATCGAACACCGCCGCCAACCCGCTTCGAGCTGAAGGATGACTCATCAGAGCGATCTCGCTCTGCCAGGAAAAGATCAAACCCGGCAGACATATTCCGGCCCATGAATTTAGGCTCGGTGAACGAGAAATCCACGTTGAGGCTCTCAAATCCACCGGTAAGTTTAAGACGCACAAATTGACCCCGGCCAAGTAAATTTCGTTCTGCCAGAGTGATATCAAGGACGGGTCCTGCGGTGCTTGAATAGCCGCCGCCCAGGGCGAGCTCGCCCGTCGGCTGCTCCTGAACACGCACGACAATAATGACCCGATCGGGTGCACTGCCCGGTTCACTGTTGATCGACACCTTCTTGAAAAATTGAAGACGCGTCAGGCGTCTGCGCGCTGCTTCGACCAGTAAACGGTTATAGGCATCGCCTTCTGCAAGACGAAATTCCCGGCGTATAACATTGTCCAAGGTGCGGACGTTGCCGAGGATGTCGATGCGCTCGATATAGACTCTGGGTCCTTCCTCGATCGCATACGTAATCGATATGACACGGGCCACGGTATCGCGATCCACACGCGGGCGCACCCGTGCGAATGCGTAACCGAAGGCTGCGACTTCCGTTGTGATATTCTCAAGTGATTTGTCAATCTTGGCGGCGTTGTAAATCTTGCCCGTCTTGGTTTCGATTTTTTCGCGCACAACTTCAGGATCGAGTGACGCTAGGTTGGTCTGGATATCGATATTGCCGAACTTATATTGCTCCCCCTCATCGATGGTAAAGGAGATGAAAAAGCCTTGACCATCACGGTCCAGGTCTGCCGTGGCGGCAACGACGCGTGCATCTGCGTAGCCATTCTTCAGATAGTATTGCCGTAACAGTTCGCGATCGAGATTCAGCCGGTCCGGGTCGTATATATTCGTCGGGTTCAGGAAACTGAGAAGACCGGTCTCGGAGGTCGTCACAATCTCCCTCAATTGAGAATCAGAAAAAGAGTCGTTGCCCACGAAACTGATACTGCGAACGGTCGTCTTGGGCCCCTCATGGATCTCGAATACAAGATCAATACGGTTTTGTTCCTGATTGATAATCTTGGGCTCGACACGGGCCGCAAAACGTCCCCCACGGCGGTAAACGGTCAATATGCGCTGGACATCTGCCTGTACGCGGGCCCGGGTGAACACCGCACGGGATTTCAACTGGACTTCAGCTTCGAGCGTTTTGCTCTTGATCTCTGCATTGCCCTCAAATGCGACCTGACGGACGATCGGGTTTTCAACAACCTTGACGATAACGGTGTTGCCCTTACGGCCGATTCTGACATCGGAAAATAATCCCGTTGCAAACAGGGATTTGAGTGAATCATCAACCTTGAGCGGGTCGTAGCGGCTGCCGGGTGAAAACTGGAGATAAGAGCGGACTGTTTCAGGTTCGACACGGCGATTGCCTTGTACCTGAATAGAGCGAATCACCGGGGCGGACTGTGCCCACGCCACAGACCCTCCCGCCGAGATGCCGAGCAACGCCGTAACCGGCGCAGCGACAGACAGCAGCAGGAGTGTAATCAGCCCCCTCACTCCAAGATTCCCAACGCGCATTTTTATTATATTTTCCCTGGCTACGCTAAACCCCATATACGCACTACGAAACGCGGACCAGAAGGACATCCCTTTGTGGCCGTTTTTTGTTCATTTTTCCTGCCAAGACAAGTGGTTGCCCATTTTTCTGGCGTGCCATTTTGGTACTGGTGAACTTACAGTGACTTCAAGTGAATCAGGTCATTCCATGTGGCAAAAATCATTAGCATAAGTACCAGCGCCAAGCCAATTCTAAAGCCAATTTCTAGGGTGCGTTCACTCAGTGGCCTGCCCCGCACCGCTTCAATGGCATAGAACAATAAATGGCCTCCATCCAACATCGGAATGGGGAAGAGGTTAATGAGGCCGATGCTGACCGATAGAATTGCGGTAAGATTCATTAAAGCTAGGAATCCTGCAGAGGCAACCTGCCCGGAAATCTGGGCGATTCGAATAGGTCCGCCAAGCTGATCCGCCTTTTCCCGGCCTGTTACCACTTCATAGAGATAGTGGAGCGTGCGGGTGATGACGAAATAGGTTTCCTTGGTGCCCATCCAGACCGAAGTAAGCGGATCGTGTTTCTTCAGGACCCAATCGTCTGGTGATGCGCTGCGCCGGATGCCCAGCAAACCCCGGCGAATCACATTGCCGAAAACATCGGTGGTTTCCTGTTTGCGCGGTGTGGCCTTCAGGGCAATTTCTGCGCCAGAGCGGTTGACAATAATATTCAACAATTGATCCGCACTGGTGCTCACGATCCTCTGCATTGCCCCAAAACTTTCAATAAGTTCATCATCAATGCTGATCACGCGGTCGCCCGCTTTGAAACCCGCCACCTCTGCCGCACTGCCCACGGATACCGCATCGACAATCGGCAATGTCTGACGCTGGCCAATGAAGGTGAACATGAAGGCAAAAATGACGATCGCGAGCAGGAAATTGGCAATCGGGCCCGCCACCGTGACGGCGGCGCGTTGAGCCAGGGGCTTGTCGTGGTAACTGCCAGAGCGCTCCTCTTTGGTCATGTCCTTCATCGCGTCCTGGTCTGGAACACTGGCTGCGTTTTCGTCACCCAGGAATTGCACATATCCGCCAAGGGGTATCCACGACAGGCGCCACCGCGTCCCCTTTTTGTCGTTAAATCCATAAATTTCCCGGCCAAATCCAAGCGAGAAGACCTTAACCGTGACATTGCACCAGCGCGCCACGATGTAATGACCAAGCTCGTGAAAAAACACCACGACCGTCAGGACGAACAGGAACGGCAGGAGATAGGAAAAGAAGGATTCTCCAAAACCGGCCATTTTCGTGATCATTTCCATAAATTTATATCTCCTGTTCGTAATCGGGGTCTGTTGCCGCTCATTTGGACTGGATCAGTTCAGGACTAGATCATGTCCTGTAGCAATGTGCGTGCCAATGTCCGGCTTAGCGCGTCCAGGGCCAATACATCTTCTAGTGATTTTGGCTTGGAAAGCCCATCCCGGGCCACCGCTTCCATGGTTTCCGCTACAAGAGCGTTTATTGAGGGAAGTCCTATCCTGCGTTTAAGAAACGCGTCAACAGCGATTTCATTGGCAGCATTCAAAACCGTCGTTGAACCATTGTCAGCTTTCAGGGCCTGAACGGCCATGAGTGGAGCCGGAAAACGGTCATAATCTGGGGCTTCGAAGTCGAGTGATCCTATTTTTGCCAAATCGAGACGCTCTGTGGGTGCCCACATGCGTTCCGGCCATGCGAGCGAGTATGCGATTGGTGTGCGCATGTCAGGTGAGCTTAACTGCGCGAGAACAGAGCCATCAGAATATTCAACAAGGCAGTGGACGATGGATTGTGGATGAATGACGATATTGAGCTGTTCTGGTTCAACAGGAAACAGGTAATAGGCCTCGATGAGTTCCAGCCCCTTGTTCATGAGGGTGGCCGAATCAATTGTCAGCTTGTCGCCCATCGACCAGGTCGGATGATTTAAAGCATCATCACGTGTGGCGATTTTCATTTGTTCCTGCGTCCATGTGCGAAACGGCCCACCCGAAGCTGTCAGGGTTATCTTTTCAATGGCATCGCTGGCATTGGGATCGATAGCTTGAAATCCGGCGGAATGTTCTGAATCGACTGGCAGAAGCCGGGTGCCGGACTTTGCCACCTCTTCCATGAAAATATCACCTGCTGAAACCAGGCATTCCTTATTGGCCAGTGCCACGGACTTGCCCTGTCTCACGGCCTCCAATGTAGGCCGTAAACCGGCAGAGCCGACAATAGCAGCCATAGTCCAGTCAGTGGGCCGGGTGACAGCTTCAATAAGAGCATCCTGGCCGGCCGCGGCCTCTACTGATGTTCCTGAAAGTGATGATTTCAGGTCTTCCAGACCTGCCGGGTCAGCCAGCACCGCGAGATCCGCATCATGTGCTACCGCCTGCTGTGCCAGCAATTCCGCGTTAGAGTTGCCCGTCAGAGCAACCACGTCAAAATGTGACGGGTCGCGGCCAATCAGGTCTAGCGTAGAGCAACCAACAGAACCGGTCGAACCAAGAATGCTCACTCGGCGTGGCGCCTGAGATACTGGCGATTTGGCGTATGCAGTTGCTGTTATCAATAGAAAAAATCCTGTTGCGCTCCGTCAGGCACCAACGATGCCCGCATCAGATTTTATGGCCAAATTAAAAGCGCTTTGCCGCTAACGAGAAAATCCCGGAAGCCTGCGATAACGCTGGCTCCCAATACCGCACCAATCAGACCATCGACGCGGTCAAACAGTCCTCCGTGACCTGGGAGCAACTGCCCGGCATCCTTGACGTGAAAATACCGCTTAATTGCCGACTCCGCCAAATCGCCCAATTGGCTGCATATCGCCAGTGCGGCGCCGGTAATTGCCAAAATTACTGTCGAAGTGTTGCCAAGCCATAGCGCAAAACCAATGCTGAGCATAGTGGGAACAATGAGCCCGCCAGCGAATCCGGACCATGTTTTGCCCGGTGATATGCGTGGTGCGAGTTTTGGACCACCGAGGGTGCGGCCTGTGAAATAGGCGGCGGTGTCAGCGGACCAAACAACAAGGAACAAGAAAAAGATAGCAGCTGTTCCATGTATATTATCGGAGCGAAATAACACGAGCAAGAGACACGGAAGGCCAAGATAGAGCACGCCGAATGCAGACCATGCCCTGGCCAGTAAACTTGGCGCTGCAAGGGCTGCACCGCATGCACCAGCCCCGAGAATGAAAAATGCTGTCCACCCTGCACCCAAGGCAGTCAGCACGCAGGCAGCAGCTGCCGATACGGCATGGATAAAAAATCCGGCATCCAGTGTTGCCTGGCGTGTGGTTCGTGCCCATTCCCAGGCGAGGATGACGGTACCGGCCGCAACCATGACGGTAAATGGCCGCATGCCCGAATATGTAAGGAGGCCGGCAACAGTGGCCAGCACGAGGGCGGAGCCCGTGCGTAGGGCTAATTCTTTGTTGGGGGCAGCTTTGGGGTTTTGGACCGGGCGGGATTTGCCGGTCACGCGCTGGACCTCTTGCGCAAGCCGCCAAACCTGCGCTCCCGGTGACGGAAGGTTGCTATGGCGTCTTCCAGCGTAGCCCTGGTGAAATCCGGCCAAAAGGTATCGAGGAACACAAGCTCCGTATATGCGCATTGCCAAAGCAGGAAGTTGGACAGGCGTACTTCGCCGCTGGTACGGATCAGCAGATCGGGATCGGGCAGATCCGAAGTGTCAAGATAATTGCTCATGGTCTCAGGAGTGATGTTTTCAGGAGAGAGTTTTCCTTGATCGACCAATTCTGCCATCTGCCGGGCAGCGCGGGCAATTTCGTCACGCGAGCCATAATTGAACGCCACAGTCAGTTGCAACCCGTCATTGCTGGATGTCAGGGCAACCGCATCCTCGATAAGCCGGATGATATCCCCTTCTATGCCGCCACGTGCGCCAATCACCCTGATTTTTACGCCATGCTTATGCAGGTCGGCCAGATCGGTGCGAATAAAACGCCGCAACAACATCATCAGATCGCGGATTTCTGACTGCGGGCGAGACCAGTTTTCCGAGGAAAAACTGAACAGAGTTAGATAATGAATTTCCATCTCGATGGCAGCACGCACAACCGCCCGGACACTCTCGACACCGTGCTTGTGACCTTCTGAACGCGACAGGCCGCGCTCGGCTGCCCAACGGCCATTGCCATCCATAATGATCGCCACATGTTCGGGCACAACGTCATCATTTGCTGTCTGACTGCCTTCATGTTCAGAATTGGTCACTTTAACTGATGTTCCATTTTTTATCGTCTCACAACAATAGTGCCGATTGTAGTCAGATCGTCGTGATCTCTGTCTCCTTGATGGAAAGTGTCTCGTCAATTTGCTTTATAATTGCGTCTGTAAGTTCTTGAACCTCGACGCCATGGGTGTGTTGCTCGTCCTGTCCGATCTCACTCTCTTTTTCCTGGCGTTTGAGCTGTTCCATGCCATCGCGCCGGACGTTGCGAACGGCAATTCGTGCCTGTTCGGCATATTTAGCGGCAAGTTTGGCAATTTCCAGACGCCGCTCTTCATTTAACTCGGGAATGGGAATACGTAAAACCTGGCCTTCGCCGATTGGATTGAGCCCAAGGTCGGCCTCCCGGATGGCCCTGTCCACGGCATCAATCTGGGATTTGTCCCACACCTGTACAGATATCATGCGCGGTTCAGGGACAGTGACCGTAGCCAGCTGATTGAGGGGCATGGGGGTTCCATAGGCATCCACGCTTATCGGGTCCAGAAGGCTTGCATTGGCTCTACCTGTTCTCAGGCCGCCGAATTCCTGTTTCAGTACATTTAGAGCGCCCTGCATGCGCCTTTCCAAATCCTTGAGATCGAACTTAGACATTGTCGCACTCCTGTGTGTACCCTCACGCTCCGCTCAATATCTGGCGGACACATATCATTGGTGAACCCGTTTGGCCTGCAGCCCTGCGCGGCGTGCATAGAGGCCGGGCGCACAACGCCCTTCGCAAACGTAACCAATGATCCAATTATGGGTATTACGCCCTCGCGGGCAAGTGCGATTGCTATTTAGCATGCAAAGGATAGGAAAAAGTGCGGATAAATCCGGGGGACTAGTCGCCTGAAACTGCTGCTGCAACTTCAGCTGCGAAATCATCCTCTTCCTTCTCAACGCCTTCACCCAGCGCAAGGCGTACAAAATCAGTGACTTTTACGGGCGCGCCGATATCAGCCTCGGCTGCCTTCAGCGCATCTTCCACTTTGGATTCGCCATCGATTACATAGACCTGGGACATCAAAGCGACTTCTTCATAGTATTTCCGCAGCCGCCCCTCGACCATTTTATCAATGATGTTGTCAGGCTTTCCTGATTCTCTGGCCTGTTCCGCAAGGACTGCACGTTCGCGCTCAATGACAGCAGGATCGATATCATCCTGCGTGACGGCGAGAGGTTTCGCCGCTGCCACATGCATGGCCAACTTGCGGCCAAGCTCTTGCAGTTTGTCTTTGTCACCAGTGGACTCCAATGCCACCAGAACGCCGATTTTCCCCAGGTTGGGCGCAGCTGCATTGTGCATGTAGCTGCCAATGGCTCCCTCAGAAACAGAAACATTCCGGCTTCGGCGGAGCAGCATGTTCTCGCCGATTGATCCAACCATTTTTTTCAAATGATCAGAGACACTCAGATCGCCTGTGCCATAGGGCATAGCGGAAAGCGCTTCAATATCGTCTGCTTTCAAGGCAAGCGCAGAAATTGACGAGACCATTTCCTGGAACTGCTCATTGCGAGCAACGAAATCAGTCTCGGAGTTCACCTCCACAACGGCGCCCGTCTTGTCTTCGCTCGCCAGTCCGATCAGACCTTCAGCCGCAACCCTGCCCTCTTTTTTCGCCGCGGAAGCAAGACCCTTGGTTCTAAGCCAGTCGATTGCAGTTTCCATATCTCCGCCATTTTCAGCTAAAGCGGTCTTGCAATCCATCATGCCTGCGCCGGTCTTCTCGCGCAGTTCTTTTACCATCGCTGCTGTAATGGTCGTCATGTCGTTTCCCTACTAAGCATCTTGTGGGGCAGAAGCGGTAAATGCGTCAGCCGCTTTTCTTTGCCAGTTCCTTGGCCTGCGTGATCCAGTCATCGCGTTCAATGCGGCCCTTGAAGTTCAAAGCTTCATCGATTTCCGCGATATCGGTCTTCTTGAGGCCGGCAATTTGCCTGTAATGATAAATGCCAAACTCGTTGAGTGTTTTTTCCAACACTGGACCTACACCAGAGAGTTCCTTCAGATCATCCGGGTCCCCGTCAGGTTTTTTGAGCCGTTCAAACCCATCGGCTTTTTTGGCCGGCGCATCCGTTTTAGCGTCAGACTTTTTCTCGTCTGATTTATCCTTTGAGTCTTTCTCGGGGGCAGGTTTTTTATCCTCGGTCTTCTTGTCTTCAGCCTTTTTCACAGAAGCCTTGTCGTCTTTGGCTTCTTTCGCTTTACCGGGCGTCTTCTTGCCAGTCTTGGCAAGGGCGCCTTCTGCAGCGGGAGACTCAGAATCACCGATGTCGATACCTGCAGAGCCTTGCGCCCTTTCGATACCGTCGATTGCGGCGCGGGCTATCAGGTCGCAAAACAGAGTAACTGCACGGCCGGCGTCATCATTGCCGGGGATGGGAAAATCAATTTGATCCGGGTCGCAATTGGTATCTACCACAGCAATGACAGGAATTTTCAGTTTGCGTGCTTCAGCAATCGCAATTGATTCCTTGTTGGTATCGATCACGAACAGCACGTTGGGCAGACCGCCGATGTCCTTAATGCCTCCCAGTGCACGTTCGATTTTATTGCGTTCACGTGTCAGCTGCAGGAGTTCTTTCTTGGTGAGACCCTGGGCTTCACCGCCATCAAGAATATCTTCAAGCTGACGAAGCCGCTTGATGGATTTTGAGATGGTTTGCCAGTTGGTCAGTGTGCCACCAAGCCACCTGTGATTGATGAAATATTGCGCACATTGGCGCGCGCTCTCTGCCACAACGTCCGATGCCTGGCGCTTGGTGCCGACAAATAGCAGTCTGCCACCTTTGGCAACCGTATCAGATACTGTAACAAGCGCCTGATGCAGCAGTGGAACTGTTTGAGCCAGATCTATGATGTGGATGTTATTGCGCGTGCCAAAGATGTAAGGACCCATCTTCGGGTTCCAGCGATGTTTCTGATGTCCGAAATGTACGCCTGCCTCAAGCAGCTGACGCATAGTAAATGTAGGCAGTGCCATGACTGCGCTCCTTTTTTCCGGTTCGACCGCCGCGGATGAAGTTGACGCCCCCAGATAACTGTGGCGCACCGGAAAGTGGCAGGTCCCTATCAGGCCTGCCGCTTGGCATCCGCGTGTGAGATGGGCGCCTTATAGTCGTGAACTCAGGACTTGGCAAGAGAGAGTGCTGCCCCTCTTTTTCGCCCCGTGCCTGCACGTGACTTGTCGGGCAGGATGGTTTCGATGGATGAGACGCCCTCTATGACACTGAGAGCCCCGCGGCCGTGTGCGGAGATATCATAGCCTCCGGGCATCTTGACCTCGACCTCACGGCCCAAATCGGGCAGACGCAGGACCAGTCTGACTTCCCCCTCCCCGCTGTTCGGCATACGCGAGCGCACTTCATCTAGGGAAGATGGATCGTCTATGACCACGCGCAAACCAGCCTGCGAGCGTCCGGCAACCGCATCCAATGGCGCAACCGATGTTATGCGGGCACGAAGCGCCTCCGTTCCAGCCTCGGCTTCTATATCCACCAGGACAGCTGTTCCCGGTGTCAGGACATCGCTGTGCACAGCGAGCAGTTCGGCGAAAATAATGGCTTCATACTGGCCGGTCTGATCCGAAAGGCCGATAAAAGCATACCGGTTACCGCGCGCCGATGTGCGTTCCTGGCGTGAGGATACCGTTGCAGCCAGCCGCGCGGTATTTGAACCTTTGGTGGCACGGGCTGAGAATTCAGCCCAGCTGAGAATGCCTTCCTGTTTCAGCACGGCCTCATATTCGTCTAATGGGTGACCGGAGACAAAAAAGCCAATTGCCTCTTGTTCCCGGTTGAGGCGATCCATGGGCAACCATGGCTCCGCATCACGCAAGATAAGTTCACGCGAGCTTTCGGAACCAAACAGGTCATTCTGATTGGCATTCTCGGGCACGGCGGCTGCGCGTAAAATCCTGTCGCAATTGGCGAATAATTTTGCCCGGTTCCGTTCGAAAATATCCAACGCGCCGGCTGCAATCAATGCTTCCATCCCACGCTTATTGATGGTCTTCACATCAAGCCGGTGTGCAAAGTCCGCGAGAGATTGGTAGGGGCCGTTTTCTTCACGTTCCTCAACAATACGCTCAGCTGCCGAACGGCCCATATTTTTTAAAGCCGCAAGCGCATAGAGGATAGAATTTGCACCGGCACTGAATTCCGCGCGTGATGAATTTACGCAAGGTGGCTCAATGGCGATATCTGCGTGGCGTGCATCCTGAACGAAAATACTCAGCTTGTCCGTATTGCCCAAGTCGAGTGTCATCGAAGCGGCGAGAAACTCAACAGGGTGGTTTGTCTTGAGATAGGCTGTTTGGTAGGCCAGCAGCGCATATGCGGCAGCATGAGACTTGTTAAAGCCGTAGCCTGCAAATTTGGCCACTAGTTCAAAGATATACTCTGCCCTGCCCTTGTCGACCTTGTTGGCGACGGCTCCATCGACGAAGCGGGCCCGCTGCTCGTCCATTTCCTTCTTGATTTTCTTGCCCATGGCTCGGCGCAGAAGGTCAGCTTCGCCAAGTGAATAACCGGACAGTTCCTGCGCAATCTGCATTACCTGTTCCTGGTAGATGATGACACCATAAGTCTCTTCCAGGATGGGTTTGATGAGCGTGTGAAGATAGTCTGGCTCTTCTGTCCCGTGCTTCCGGTTTATGAAAGACTGGATATTGGCCATCGGCCCGGGGCGGTACAGCGCCACCATGGCGATGATATCTTCAAACCGGTCGGGTTTGAGTTTGCGCAAAGCGTCCCGCATTCCTGTGCTCTCCAGCTGGAACACACCGACTGTTTCCGCATCGCCCAGCAGTTTGAAAGTTTTCTCATCATCAAGCGGAAGCCGGACGGGATCAATATTCACACCCCGCTGTTCAATAAACGCCTTGGACTTTTCGATTACTGTGAGGGTCTTGAGGCCCAGAAAGTCAAACTTGACGAGGCCGGCGGCCTCAACCCATTTCATATTAAATTGTGTGGCAGGGATGTTGGAGCGCGGGTCCTGATACAGTGGCACCAGTTCTCTTAATGGCCTGTCGCCGATGACCATGCCAGCAGCATGGGTAGAGGCGTGGCGATAAAGACCTTCCAGGCGTTGGCCGATATCAAGCAGGCGATTGACGATAGGGTCGTTATCCCTTTCTTCGCGCAATTTTGGTTCGCCAGCCATAGCCTCAGCCAGCGTCACCGGGTTGGCGGGGTCTGCTGGCACCATTTTGCAAAGTCTGTCCACATGGCCATAAGGCATTTGCAACACACGTCCAACATCGCGCAGCACCGCACGCGCCTGCAGCTTTCCAAAGGTGATGATCTGCGCTACCCGGTCTTCGCCATATTTGTGCTGGACGTAGGAAATTACTTCATCACGGCGATCCTGGCAGAAATCGATGTCAAAGTCCGGCATGGACACGCGTTCGGGATTGAGGAAGCGCTCAAACAGCAACCCGAAGCGTATGGGATCAAGGTCAGTGATGGTGAGTGCCCAGGCAACTACAGAACCTGCGCCTGAACCGCGCCCCGGACCCACTGGGATATGGGCATTCTTCGCCCATTTGATGAAATCCGCAACGATCAGGAAATAGCCGGCATATGTCATGCCAGTGATGATCTTGAACTCCAGTTCCAGGCGCTCCCAGTAGGCCAGTTCTTCATAGCCCTCAGCTGGTCCTTCCTCGCTTAACCTGAGGCGCAATCCCTCCTCGGCCTGGGCTTTCAATTCCTGGGCTTCGAGTTCCAGGGATCCTTTTGTTTTTTCAACGTCATCACGCGTCCATTGCGGAAGGATGGGGTCGCGGGTGAGCGGTCGATAGGCGCATCGCTGCGCGACTTCGAGTGTGTTTTTGAGGGCTTCGGGCACATCAGAGAAAAGCTCGTGCATTTCATCGGCGGCCTTAAAATAATGTTGAGGGCTTAACCTGCGGCGTTCGTCGACGCTGATATAAGTACCCTCTGCAATGCAAACCAGCGCATCATGGGCCTCGAAATAATCCTGCGATGCGAAGTATGGCTGGTTGGTGGCGACGAGCGGTATTTCCAGCTGGTAGGCGAGAGATAACAAGCCCGGCTCGACTGCCTGTTCCTCTTCCAGGGAATGGCGTTGCAATTCCATATAGAGACGGTCACCAAACGTGGTGGCAAGTTTTTCGAGCCTCAGCCCGGCCAGTTCCCTGTTTCCAGCCCCCAAGGCCTTGTCGATCGGCCCTTCTGGTCCGCCTGTGAGTGCAATCAGTCCCGCATTCGCATCTATGAGGTCATCCAGACAAATATGGGGCTCAGCCGTGCCGGCATGGTCAAGGAAAGCCTTGCTGGAGAGATGCAACAAATTGGCGTATCCGGTTTCATTCTTGGCCAGCAGCACCAGATAGCCACTTGATGCATCTGAGAGTTCAGGGCCATCTCCCTGCCCTTTGCCTCGGCCGTTACTTTGAGAAATGTCGGCAAAATCAACGCGTAGAGTACAACCGATTATGGGTTGCACACCGACTTTCGCCAGCGTTTCAGAAAATTCAAGAGCGCCAAAAAGGTTGTTTCGGTCTGCCAGTGCCAAGGCCGGCATTTCACACTTACTCGCCAGATCGGCAAGCTTGGAAACCGTTAGCGCGCCTTCCAGGAGTGAATAGGCGGAATGAACCCGCAAATGGACGAATGCTCGTGCGGCCTCCTTCGCTGACATCGCTATTCCCTTGCCTCGACGTATGACGATTGAAGAATGCCAGATTCGCGCAGCCAGACAAGGTGGCAGCGGGCGCCTGTCCTAGATGTCAACAGGTGCGGCTTCTGCGAGCTTGCCCTGGTCCAGTTTCCAGATGCGCGTCATGCGCCGGGCAAGTTCCAGATTGTGCGTCGCGATAATGGCCGTGAGGCCGGTATCACGCACGAGTTTGAGGAGTTGCTGAAACACACTCTCTGCTGTCTCAGGGTCAAGATTGCCCGTGGGTTCATCGGCCAACAGCACTTTTGGTCTGTTGACCACTGCGCGGGCTATGGCAACGCGTTGCTGTTCTCCCCCGGACAGCTGTCCGGGCCGGTGTTCGAGCCTGTCAGACAAGCCAAGTTCGGTGAGAAGCTCCCGGGCTCTTTTTACTGCCACAGAGTTGGATTTGCCCAGAATGAGTTGCGGCAAAACAACATTTTCAAGTGCGCTGAATTCAGGCAGCAAATGGTGGAACTGGTAGACAAAGCCGAGCTTGGCCCGACGCATAAGCGTTCGCTCGCTGTCTGAAAGGGGAATGCAATCCTCGCCGTCCAGATAAACACTTCCTCCATTGGGGCGCTCGAGCAGTCCAAGAATATGCAGCAATGACGATTTGCCCGCACCTGATGGTCCAAGCAAGGCTATGGTCTCGCCCCCGAAAACCTCACCGTTGGCTGATTTCAGGATTTCAATATCCCGCTCGCCCTGATGGAAAGTCAGGTCAAGGTCGCGAAGCCTCAATACTGGTATCCGGGTGCCGCTATCCACTGACTTACTCGTATCTCAGGGCTTCGACAGGGTCGATACGGCTCGCGCGCCAGGACGGGTAAAGCGTGGCAATAATAGACAAACCCAATGCCATGAGAACCACGGTTGTCACTTCGTTTGCGTCGATTTCTGCCGGCAGTTGAGACAGGTAATACAACTCAGGAGAGAAAAGGTTGGTGCTGGTCAGGAAAGACACAAACTGGCGAATGGATTCGATGTTGAGACACACAACAATACCAAGAATTAGCCCGGCCAATGTCCCGACCACTCCAATGCTCGCACCGGTTATAAAAAATACTCGCATGATGGTGCCGCGCGTGGCGCCCATTGTTCGCAGAATGGCGATGTCCGTGCCTTTGTCCTTTACCAGCATAATGAGCCCGGAAATGATATTCAGGGCAGCGACCAGCACGATCAAGGTCAGGATCAGGAACATCACGTTTCGTTCCACCTGAAGCGCACTGAAAAAACTCGCATTCCGCTGGCGCCAGTCCGTTACGTAAATGGAAGGTCCGCCGGCCTGTAGGATTGCAGGGCGTAATTCCCCTACTTTGTCCGGGTGATCAACCACCACTTCCAGTACCGACACGGTTTTCTGCCGGTTAAAATAGCGCTGCGCTTCCTTTAGCGGCATGAAGATGATTGTGTTGTCATATTCCGACATGCCCATCTCGAAAATTGCACTCAGATTATAGCGTTTTACCCTTGGCGCAGTGCCAAATGGCGTTGTCGCGCCACGAGGGGATACCAGAGTTACCTTGTCCCCGACTTTAACCCGCAACTGGTTCGCCAACCGGGTTCCCATGGCAATACCCTTGCCGTCGTCAAACTGGTCAAAAGTGCCGGCACGCACATTTTCTGAAACAGCCGTGAGTGATTTCAGGCTTTTCTCTGAAAGCCCGCGGATCAGCGCCCCGTTGGCCAGTGAGGTTGTTGAAACCATGGCCTGACCCTCGATCAGGGGGATGACCCGCTTGATCCCCTGGACTTTACGCAATCTCCCGGCAACGTCTTCGAAGTCTGTAAAACGGCCCGTCATGGAATGAATTACGACATGGCCGTTGAGACCGAGAATCTTGTCGAACAACTCGTTGCGAAAGCCGTTCATGACGGACAGCACGATTATCAGGGTCGCCACACCGAGCATGATGCCGATGAAAGAAAAGCCAGCGATAACGGAAATGAACCCCTCCTTGCGGCGCGCGCGCAGATAGCGCAGCGCAAGCATCCATTCGAATGCTGCAAACGGTTTTGTGTGCGTTGTTTCGCTCATTTTCCTGTCCAGGTCAGTCCGTTGGAGGCTAGACCGTATCCACTATACGTTTGAAAGCCGCTTCCGGTGTCAATGATTGGCGCTCACCCGTTGCGCGACGCTTGATTTCTATTTCACCCTGCTTCAGCCCTCTCGGACCGACGATGATCTGCCAGGGCAACCCGAGCAGGTCCATAGTCGCGAACTTGGCTCCGGCCCGCTCGTCCGTATCGTCATAGAGCACATCGATACCGGCATTCTCGAGTTTTCCGTAAAGGTCTTCGCAGGCGGCATCGGTCTCCTCGTCTCCGGCCTTCAGGTTTATCAGGGCGACCCTGTAAGGGGCGACTGAGTCTGGCCATATAATGCCATCTTCATCGTGGCTTGCCTCGATAATTGCCGCCGCAAGGCGGGAAACACCGATGCCATATGAGCCACATTGAACCGCGACCAGCTTGCCGTCAGGTCCCTGGACCTTGCAATTCATCGGTTCAGAATATTTCGTTCCGAAGTAGAAAATATGTCCAACTTCTATGCCGCGTGCTGACATGCGACTTTCGCTTGCCACTTCCGCTTCAAAACGCTTGGGATCGTGTTTCTCTTCCGTGGCGGCATATTTGTCTGTCCAGTCCTCGATAATGGATGTGAGATCTGCGCTGTAATCGATGTCCTCGCCAGGAGCCGAGCGTTCAATCAGGTCGCGGTCGCAAAAGACCTGACTTTCTCCGGTTTCAGCAAGCACAATAAATTCGTGACTGAGATCACCCCCGATTGGGCCAGTGTCCGCTGCCATGGGGATTGATTTAAGTCCAAGACGCTCGAATGTGCGCAAATAGGCGACGAACATCTTGTTGTAGGATTCGCGTGCGCCCTGTTCTGTCAGATCGAATGAATAGGCATCCTTCATCAGGAATTCACGTCCGCGCATGATCCCGAAGCGGGGTCTGATCTCGTCGCGGAACTTCCACTGAATGTGATAGAGGTTGCGCGGAAGGTCCCGGTAGGATTTCACCGAGTCCCGGAATATTTCTGTAATCAGTTCCTCATTGGTGGGGCCATAGAGCATTTCGCGTTCATGGCGGTCAGTGATGCGCAGCATCTCCTTGCCATAATCTTCGTAACGTCCGCTTTCGCGCCAAATGTCAGCCGACTGGATGGTCGGCATCAGCATTTCAATGGCTCCGGAACGGTCCTGTTCTTCGCGGACAATCTGTTCGATCTTGCGCAGGACACGGTGTCCCAGTGGCAGCCAGGAATAAATCCCAGCGCTCGACTGGCGGATCATGCCGGTGCGCAACATCAACCGGTGCGAGACGATCTCCGCTTCATTGGGATCGTCACGCAGTGTGGGAAGAAAATACTGGCTCAGCCTCATAGGCGCTGCCTGCTGTTAGGGCGATGCCAAACCTTACCGCTTGTGAGCGTTCGAATTGGCGATTGATTGCGCGCTAATAGCTTACTTTGAGGAGGGGTGGCAATCCCGCTGCCACCTTCTCCCATTAAGCGAGAGATCATTGGTAGCGGGATCGAAGAGAAAACGGCCCGCATTCATATCGATTTCCTTGCCAGCGATATGCTTGGTTCCAAGTTTCACATCGAGATCGACTTCAACCGGAAATGAGTGCTGGAAACCTTTGGACTGCTCTGCCGGGATGATTGGATGACCCCAGGGATCGATCCCAGGTAGATATTCGACACTTGCACTTGGCGGCAGAGACACACAATCAGGGCGAACTATTAGCCCACTCTGATGATGATGATCGTTCGACCAGCGGGGTCCGGAGCTCTTGGGTCCGTCAGTCGTGTAAGCGCCGCTGCTGGCAGGAACTGGTGTAAAAGCGATTGCAACCGCTAAAGCCGTGGCAAGGCCATACATGAGAAGTTGCTCAATCGTATAAGTTTCATGCCTCATGCATATCAGTATAACCCGGTGACGCTTAATACCCTCCTAACGGTTCAAAACACGTATCTAAAATATATGTTCAAAGACGCAAGCCTTTGCCGAATCTGATAAAAAATATTTTTCATTCAGGCTCCCTCAGGGGTCATCAAAAAGGAAATGACAAGGCCGGGTCATTCCGATACTGTAAATAAAAAAACAGATGTTCGTTCTGGACCGGAACACGTCAAAGCCTCGTAAAGGGGCAAAGTATTTGGTCCAAGTCTTGGGAGGAAGATAGCTCCTAGCGCTGCTGGTCGTATCTGATTTTGCCAGCGCTGCCTGCCCTGAAGCGCCTCTTGCCAGTCTTGCGTATATGCAAGGTGTTAGCGTTTTCAGGCAGAAGATGGAGCCGAACGACTGGGAAGCAAGGTTTCGGCCTTGCTTCTTTTTTTTTGGAAATTTTTGGATATTCCCCATAACCCGATCAGGGTTTCAAACGTGCCGCGTCTTCGAACCGTGGCAGGAAGGGGATATTGTCGAGTGTCACCACGCCACTTTCAACGAGCCAATAACCCAGAGCAAAAATGATAGCCGACACAATGGTCGTTGCGATGAGTTTGGGGATAAGCCTCGGTGTGACTGGTGCGCTTTCGACTGTTCCTGGTGAGACATTCCCTGCTTCCAGCTGCGTTTTTACCCCGAAGGGGAGTATCGCAAAAAGGACAATCCACCAGCAGATGAAGTAGATGGCGATGGCGAAAACGATGTTCATGTATTTTTGCCGTCAGACCTCAAGCCTGCTCCAATTCGACCAAGGTGCCGTTGAAATCCTTTGGATGAAGGAACAGTACGGGTTTGCCATGGGCGCCCTCTTTAGGCTTACCATCACCCAGAACCCTCAATCCGGCCTTTACGAGGCGATCGCGGGCGGCAGAGATATCATCGACTTCGTAGCAAATATGATGGATGCCGCCAGACATATTCCGTTCCAGGAAACCCGCAATTGGGGAACCTTCACCTAAAGGTTCAAGCAGTTCGATCTTTGTATTTGGCAGCTCAATGAAAATAGTTGTGACCCCGTGATTGGGTTGTGCCACAGCATCGGACACCGTTGCACCCAGCGTGTTGCGGTAAATCGCGGCTGCTGCCTCTAGGTCGGGTACGGCGATGGCCACGTGATTGAGGCGTCCGATCATAGGGATAATGCCCTCCTGTAGAATAGCATTGTCGGGCGGGTTCGCCCTGGCTGAGGCTCTATATCACCGTAACCATAACACTGCAGGGCGGCTTTTTGCCCCAATGGGATCGCATTTCAGCTCGTACGGCTCTGCGGATAGCTTCGGCCACCAAGGCGCTGTCGCGGCGCCGCGGTTTGGGTATGCCGTCCAGCGCACCTCGAGCAGCACTTATAATCACCTCGGGAAACGGGACGCCGGTTTGCGTCGTTGCAGGGATGCCGATGGCGGTCACTTGCGGATCAGCAATGACATCACCCTTGGTGGTCAGAACAACGGACAGGGCGATCGCACCGCCAAAGGCCAGCCGGCGACGTTCTTCAACAGCCCCCTCTCCTTCAGAAATATAAAGCTTGCCATCCATGTATACCCGGCCCGATGGCGCATCATCGATGACTTCCGGTTTGCCCGGGCACAATCGAATGAGCGAGCCATTACGACCTGAGACCACCCGTTTAACACCCTGGGATTTGGCAAAAGCCGCATGGGATTCCAGGTGGCGTGGCTCACCATGCATCGGGATAACTGTACGCGGGGTTGTCCATTTGTAGAGTTGTTCCATTTCTCCCTGGCGGGGGTGCCCGGATACGTGGATCAACGCGTCCTGGTCGGTAATGACTTGGATTTCCCTGTCGGCAAGATTGTTTTGCACCTTACCCACAGCCTTCTCGTTGCCAGGTATCGTTCGGCTGGAGAAGAGTACCATGTCACCACGAGCAAAGCTCACTCGCGGATGAGAGTTCGCTGCAATGCGTGCAAGTGCTGCCCGGCCCTCCCCCTGGCTTCCGGTGCATAATGCCAGCACTTTTTCGCGCGGCAGGTGTCCATAATCATCTTCAGTAAGAAGGTCATAGCTAGATGGCAGATGCCCTGTTTCCTCTGCCACCTGCACCATCCGCTTCATGGCACGCCCGACAATGACGATATGCCGGTCTGCTGCCATCGCCGCCTCCATTGTAGAGCGCAAACGTGCGACGTTTGAGGCGAAGGTCGTCACAGCCACCCTGTGGGGTGCATTGGCGATGATGTCTTTAAGAGTGTTCGCGACATCGGCCTCAGAGGGTGAGAGGCCTTCACGCATGGCGTTGGTGGAATCGCATATAAGCGCATCGAGGCCGTCCTTGCCGATCTGCTTGATACGCTCTGTATCAGTGATGGCGCCGACAATCGGCGTAGGGTCAAGTTTCCAATCACTTGTATGAAAAGCCGTTCCGGCCTCGGTCCGGATCAGTAAAGCATTGGTTTCAGGGATGGAGTGGGCCATGTCCACAAGCTCCACATGGAAAGGTCCGATATCGAGCTTGGAGCATGACGGTACTTCCTCGATGGGTATGTCGCCTTCCATACCTTCCTGTATCAGCTTTGCGCGCAAAAGAGCTGCCGTGAAGGGTGTTGCGTATAGCGGTGCCTTCAATCTCGGCCAAAGATGCATAATCGCCCCGTAATGATCCTCGTGTGCATGGGTAATCACGATGCCGGCGAGATTGTCACGCTCTTCTTCAATGAAGCGGATATCGGGGAGAATAAGATCTATACCAGGCTCCCCGGGCCCGGCAAATGTCACGCCCAGATCAACCATTAGCCATGAGCGTTTATGTGGCGGACCAACCCCGTAAAGATAGAGATTCATCCCGATCTCGCCTATTCCACCTAGTGGGAGAAAAACGAGTTCACTCTGCGACTTACCTTGTTTTTTTGACATTCACTATTGGGTTTTCAGAAATCATGTTTTCTCGTTATAGCGGGAATATATCGCCCGTGGTTATACGCCTTTCGCTGCCGTCTCCCAAAGAGAGAATCAGTGCGCCATGGCCGTCAATACCTTGATAGGTTCCATGCAGCTGTTCCTCCATCAATTTTACTGACACAGGCGCATTAACAGGTAGGGAACGTTCCATCCAGGCTGTCCTGATCACATCGAAGCCCTCACCATTATTCCACACGCCGTACCAGCGGCCGAACGATTTTGCGAGCCGCTCCAACGCATATGCCGGTGTAGTGTTTATCCCATGCAGAGCCAAGTCTGTGGCGGGATAATCGGTGCCTTGCGGATGCGCAATCAAATTAAGACCTATCCCGATAACAACGGCACTCTCACCACAATCTTGGCTCTTGCTTTCCAGCAGAATACCCCCGGCTTTTTTGGTATCGCAGAGCAAATCATTGGGCCATTTCAGGGCAAATGTCTTCGCTTCACCTTCTGCAGCTAACCCCAGGATCGCGTCATGAAGGGCGATGCCAGCAACGAATCCCAGCTGTGTCGCTGTCATTACCGAGCACTCTGGCCTCAACAAGATACTGGCGAACAGGTTGCCTTCCTGTGACTCCCATCGTCGATCCAGCCTGCCACGTCCTTCGCCCTGAGATAAGGCCCATACCCACAATCCATGAGATTCCCCATTTCCTGCCTGGCGTAGTGCCTCGGAATTAGTTGAATCCACATGGTCAAAAAAGGCCAATCTGTAGCCATGCGGTAGCGAAATATCTGATCTGGGCATAGCCTCAGAAAAGGGATTTGGCAGCCACATTTGCCGCGGCGACCAGAGGGGCTGGATAGGTAAAGAAAAAGACCACCAGTAATCCGGAGATAGCAAGCACACCCTTAAGGGCTCCTGGCATAGGCTCAAATTTTTCCGCTGGTTCATCAAAATACATGATCTTGATGATGCGCAAATAATAATAAGCTCCTACCACGCTTGATAAAACTCCAATGACGGCAAGTGCGTACAAGCCGGTATTGATGGCTGCAAGAAAGACGTAGAACTTGGCGAAAAATCCCGCGAGTGGCGGAATCCCGGCCAGTGAAAACATCAGCATGGCCAGAAGGAAGGCCATGATCGGACTGTTGTGGGACAATCCCGCCAGCTCATCTATTTCCTCCACCATGCCATCGCTGCGTCGCATGGAGAGGATGCAGGCGAAAACACCGACATTCATAACGAGATAGATAGTGAGATAGACGATGACAGCCTGCACGCCGGCCTGATCGCCAGAGGCAAGTCCAACGAGTGCGAAACCCATATGGCCGATGGAGCTGTAGGCCATCAGCCGTTTGATATCATTCTGTCCAATAGCTGCGAAGGCACCCAGTACCATTGAACCAATCGAAATAAACACGACGATTTGCTGCCACTGATGGGTGATATCGGGGAAGGCAACATGCACAGCCCTCAGGAACATGGCCATGGCTGCAATTTTAGGTGCGGTGGCAAAAAATGCCGTGACCGGCGTTGGCGCGCCTTCATATACATCAGGTGTCCACATGTGGAACGGCACTGCTGAAATTTTGAATGCAAGTCCTGCCATTAAAAATACCAGCCCGAAGATCAGGCCAAGATTATGCACGCTTGGGCTCGCGGCTGCTGCGATACCGGAAAATCCTGTCGTGCCTGTAAAGCCATAAATTAGCGAGCAGCCATAAAGCAGCATTCCCGAAGACAGGGCGCCAAGTACAAAATATTTGAGGCCTGCCTCGCTGGAGCGCACAGAGTCTGTGCGGAACGCGGCGATGACGTAAAGAGCCAGACTCTGGAGCTCAAGTCCTAGATAGAGCGCGATGAGATCATTTGCGGAGATCATCATCAGCATGCCTGCCGTGGCAAGTACGATGAGTATGGGATATTCAAATTTTTGCAGCCTGGCGTGTCGCATGAATTCAAACGACATGAAAATAGCGATGGCAGATCCCAGCAGAGTCAGAACTTTCATGAATTGTGCGAACCGGTCCATGATGAAAGCGCCATCAAATGCGACCTTTCCGGTTGCCGGCATGACGACGACCAGTGCTGCTGCGAATAACAGCAGCGCAATCGACAGCCAGCAAATAAGATCGGCAGCCCGGTTGCCCCTGAAGGCGCCAAGCATCAGCATGATCATCGCGCCAACGACCAGACAAATTTCTGGTAGCGCGAGCAGGTAGTTCACGATGGGGGAAACCGGTTCGTTCATGTCAGTCCCCTAATGCACAAGTGCCAGTTTGGCCTGTTCGGCCGTTGCAATAGCGGCCTCGTAATTCTTGATGAGGTGATCTACCGAAACCGACATGACGTCGAGCAACGGTGCGGGATAGATACCAAAAAGGATGGTGAGAACCACCAGAGGCATCAATACCACGATCTCCCGCGTATTCAGATCCGTGATGGCCTTCAATTCCGGTTTTTCGAGCTGACCAAAGACCACACGTCGATAGAGCCACAGCGCGTAAGCGGCGGATAGGATAACGCCCGAGGTGGCGAAAAAGGCCACCCAGGTGTTCACGCGAAATGCGCCTACCAATGTGAGGAACTCACCAACGAATCCGCTGGTGCCGGGCAATCCGACATTGGCCATGGTGAACACCATGAAACAGAATGCATATAGCGGCATCCTGTTGACCAGTCCTCCATAGGCGTCAATCTGGCGCGTATGCATCCGGTCGTAAATTACACCGACACAGAGGAAAAGCGCGGCCGAGACGATGCCATGACTGAGCATCTGGAAGATGCCGCCCTCAAGTCCCTGCGTTGTGAGGGTGAATAGCCCCATGGTGACGAAACCCATATGCGCCACGGAGGAGTAAGCGATCAGTTTCTTCACGTCTTCCTGCGCCAGCGCCACAAGAGAGGTATATGTAATGGCGATAATGGACATGAGGAAAATGAGCGGCGCGAACTGTTCTGATGCCAGCGGGAACATCGGGATGGAGAAGCGCAGGAAGCCGTAGCCGCCCATTTTCAGCAGGACCGCGGCCAGAACAACTGAGCCCGCGGTTGGCGCTTCCACATGGGCGTCAGGAAGCCAAGTGTGGAACGGCCACATGGGCATCTTGACCGCGAATGACGCAAGGAATGCAAACCACAGCCAAGTCTGCATTCCAGGAGGGAATTGGTAAGCAAGCAATGCGGGGATATCGGTGGTGCCGGCCTCCCAGTACATGGCCATGATTGCAAGCAGCATGAGCACCGAACCCAGTAGCGTGTAAAGGAAGAATTTGAAGCTGGCATAAACGCGCCTCTGGCCACCCCATACGCCGATAATGAGGAACATCGGGATCAACCCGCCCTCGAAAAACAGGTAGAACACCACAAGGTCCATGGCGCAGAAGACACCGACCATCAGCGTCTCCAGCACCAGGAACGCGATCATATAGGCCTTTACTCTGGACTGGATGGCGTTCCAGCTTGCGAGAACACAGAGCGGCATCAGGAATGTGGTAAGAATAACGAACAGCATGGAGATGCCGTCAACACCAAGCCGGTAACTGATCGAGGCTCCTAGCCAGTCACGCTTTTCTTCAAATTGGAAGACATGGGTTGTCGAATCAAATTCAATCCAGATCACCAGAGATAGCAGGAATGTAATTATCGTGGTCCACAGGGCCACATAGCGGGCATTGCGGATGGCAATTTCGTCTTCGCCCCGGATCGCCAGAATGAACAAGGCGCCTAGCATGGGGAGGAAAATAATTGCCGAAAGGATGGGCCAGCCTGTTGTCATGAGGCAGCCCCCCCGGCGAACATGAAGTAGGTAATGAGCAGAGCCACGCCGATGAGCATGGCAAAGGCATAGTGGTACACATAACCGCTCTGGAGCCGGATCATGCCCCTGGTAACATCGATGACCCGGGCAGCAACCCCATCAGGTCCTATGCCGTCGATGATCGCACCATCGCCCTTCTTCCATAAAACACGGCCAATGCGATGCGCTGGCTTGGTGAACAGGGCATCATAGAGTTCATCGAAATACCACTTGTTTAGAAGGAACAGGTAGAGGGGACGAAAGGCATCGGCCAAATTTTCCGGTGCTTTTGGAATGACCAGGTAAAACATCCATGCGAGCACGAAGCCTGACGCCATCATGACGAAGGGCGCAGCGACCACCGCCGCGGGCACATGATGCATGGCTTCAAGGATATGATTTGAGGGTAAAGTGAAGAGCGCGCTGCGCCAGAAATCGCTATACCCCTCGCCGATGAACATTCCTTTGAACAGGAAGCCCGCGCCAAGTGACCCAATCGCAAGGATGACGAGCGGTACCATCATCACCAGCGGCGATTCATGGGCCTTGTTCAATGTCTCGGCGCTCGCCCGGCTTGTGCCGTGGAAGGTCATGAACATGAGCCGCCAGGAATAAAAAGACGTCAGCAGAGCCGCCATGACAGTAAGTATGAAGGCGTAAAGTCCCACACCGGAGTGGGCAGCAAAAGCAGATTCGATGATGGCGTCCTTGGAAAAATATCCGGCGGTTAGCGGGAAGCCGGTCAGCGCCAGGGTTCCGATCAGCATCACAATCCAGGTATAGGGCAGCATTTTGCACAAGCCGCCCATGTTCCGCATATCCTGCTCGTCATCCATCGCGTGGATGACGGAGCCGGAACCAAGGAACAGCAGGGCTTTGAAAAACGCATGGGTAAACAGGTGGAAAATACCCACCCCGTAGGCACCAACACCCAGGGCCACGAACATGTACCCAAGCTGCGAACAGGTGGAATAGGCCACAACGCGCTTGATATCGTTCTGCACCAGGCCAACGGTGGCTGCGAAGAACGCCGTAGTGGCGCCGACAAAGGTCACAACACCGAGTGCTGTTGGTGAAAATTCAAACAATGGCGAGAGACGCGCCACCATGAAGACGCCCGCTGTCACCATGGTCGCGGCATGGATCAGGGCTGAGACGGGCGTCGGGCCTTCCATGGCGTCCGGCAACCAAGTGTGCAGCAGGAACTGCGCCGACTTGCCCATGGCACCCATGAACAGCAGAAGGCAGATCGTGGTGAGGACATCGAGATCCCAACTCAGGAATGTGAAAGTTTTTCCAACCTGGTCGGGTGCGGCTGCGAACACCGTGTCGAACTGGATTGCGCCGAAAATATAAAATATGGCGAAGATGCCGAGCGCAAAACCAAAATCACCGACCCGGTTGACCAAAAATGCCTTGATAGCAGCGGCGTTGGCTTCGGGCTTGTGATACCAGAATCCGATCAGCAGGTAGGACATCAGGCCCACACCTTCCCAGCCAAAAAACATTTGCAGGAAATTATCCGATGTCACCAGCATCAGCATGGCGAATGTGAACAGTGACAGATAGGCAAAGAAACGCGGCCGGTGAGGATCGTGCGACATGTAGCCGATTGAATAGACATGCACGAGGCTGGAAATGGTGTTGACGACAACCAGCATGACCACAGTCAGAGTGTCTATGCGCAGTGCCCAGGACACTTGTAAATCACCAGAAGAGACCCATTGCAGGAGTTCCACGCGCGTGTCCTGACCCGCGATACCAACCTGGAAAAAAGCAATCCAGGAAAGGACTGCCGACAGCAGCAGGAACGTGCTGGTCACGACCGCACTGGTGCGCGCACCGAGCCAGCGGCCAAAAAAGCCTGCTATCAGCGCGCCGGCAAGGGGCAGAAAGACGATTGTTGGATACATGCCGCCCTACCCCTTCATCATGTTGATATCTTCAACCGCGATAGAGCCGCGGTTGCGGTAATAAACCACGATAATGGCAAGTCCGATGGCTGCCTCGGCAGCGGCAACGGTGAGAATGAGGAGCGCAAACACCTGGCCTACCAGATCGCCCAGATGTATGGAAAAGGCGACGAAATTGATGTTCACGGCCAGCAGCATGAGTTCGATGGACATCAGGATGACGATGACATTCTTCCTGTTCAGGAAAATGCCGAAAATGCCCAGCGTAAACAGGATAGCGGCAAGGGTTAGGTAGTGTGGCAGTCCGACGCTCATCATCTTGACCCCCTACAACCCCTGTCCCGGTTCAACATGGCGGATCTCTATTGATTCATCGCGCTTGCGGCCAACTTGAGTAGGTATGGATTGGCGTTTGACGCCTTCCTTGTGGTGAAGCGTGAGTACTATCGCGCCGATCATGGCTATCAGCAGAATGACGCCGGCAGTCTCGAAGAAATAGACATATTTGGTGTAAAGGATCAGCCCGAGCGCCTCTGTATTCGACACCTTGTCCATGGGTGGTGCGGGCGTCGTAATATGAGCTGCGATTTCGGGCGTGATAATCCATGACCCGAACACGAGGATAAGTTCAACCAACAGGATGAGTCCGATCAGAGCCCCGATGGGCAGGTAGGCCAGAAAGCCTGCGCGAAGTTCGGCAAAATCCACATCGAGCATCATGACCACGAACAGGAACAACACCGCCACCGCGCCGACGTAAACAACCACGAGAATGAGAGCAAGGAATTCAGCTCCCAGCAGGATGAAAAGCCCAGCCGCATTGACGAACGTCAATATCAGGAACAGTACCGCGTGCACGGGATTGCGCGCGGAAATCACCATAAACGCGGCAGCCACACAGGTGGTGGCAAACAGGTAAAAAAAGGCATCGGCGATCAGCATCTTTTCATCCGTTACATGCGCTTCAACTGGCTTCTATCGATACGGGGCATCGAGCGTCAGATTCTTGGCGATTTCCCGTTCCCAACGGTCGCCATTCTCAAGCAACCGGTTCTTGTCGTAATAAAGCTCCTCGCGTGTCTCCACCGCATATTCAAAATTCGGACCTTCGACGATGGCATCCACCGGACATGCCTCCTGGCAGAATCCGCAATAGATGCATTTGACCATATCAATGTCATAGCGGGTCGTGCGGCGCGTACCGTCATTGCGCCTCGGTCCCGCCTCGATAGTGATGGCTTGCGCAGGGCAAATGGCCTCGCACAGTTTGCAGGCAATACAGCGCTCCTCGCCATTGGGATAGCGTCTGAGCGCATGTTCACCGCGAAACCGAGGACTAAGTGGTCCCTTCTCGAATGGATAATTCAGGGTCGCCTTGGGTTTGAAAAAATATTTCATCCCGAGCCAGAAGGCGGAAATAAACTCGAGCAAGAGCAGAGATTTTGCGGTTTGAATAATCCGTCGCATGTTATTCGCTCCTCCCGTTCATGGTGCCAGATCGAAAAAATGAAGAACCGACGCCACGGCAACAATCATGAACAGTGACAGTGGCAGAAAGACTTTCCAGCCCAGCCGCATCAATTGGTCATAGCGGTAGCGGGGCACGATGGATTTGACCATGGCGAACATGAAGAAAACCATGCAGAGCTTCAGGACAAACCAGAAAACACCCGGCAGCCAGTTGAATGGCGCCATGTCGAAGGGTGGTAGCCATCCTCCTAAAAACAGGATCGTAGTGAGCGCGCACATCAGGACGATGGCGACATACTCCCCGAGCATGAACAGCAGGTATGGCGTTGAAGAATATTCAACCATAAACCCGGCCACGAGTTCCGATTCAGCTTCGGGCAAATCGAAGGGAGGCCGGTTGGTCTCTGCCAATGCGGAAATAAAGAAGATGATGAAAAGGGGGAACAAGGGCAGCCAGAACCAGTTGAACATGCCGTATTCGCCCTTCTGAGCCAACACGATGTCCGTGAGGTTCAATGAGCCGACGCACAGCAATACGGTGACGATGACAAAACCGATTGAAACTTCATAGGACACCATTTGCGCCGCAGACCGGAGCGCCCCGAGGAAGGCGTATTTCGAGTTCGATGCCCAGCCGCCCATGATGACGCCATAAACTTCCAGCGACGAGATAGCGAAGACATAAAGTATGCCAACATTCAGATTGGCTACGGCCCATCCTTCATTGACTGGAATAACTGCCCACGCTGACAAAGCCAGCACCGAGGACACCAGGGGCGCCAAGAGGAAAACACCCTTATTCGCCCCGGCCGGGATCACCGGTTCCTTGAATACAAATTTCAGCATGTCAGCAAAAGATTGCAGCAGACCGAATGGTCCCACCACATTTGGTCCGCGACGCAGTTGTACAGCTGCCCAGATTTTCCTGTCTGCCAGCAGCAGGAAGGCAATCGATACAAGCAAAATCACGAGCACTGCCAGGCTGTGCACGAGAATGACCAGAAGTGGCCAGAGATATGTCCAGAAAAACTCAGCCATCTGTTCCGGTCGCCTTCGACGTATCTCCAGACTTCATTGCGCTCAATTCGCACATGGTGGCGGAGGCCCGCGCAACATGATTGGAAAGATAAAAATCAGGAACCGCGCGTCCGAATGACTGAGTGCCTATTCGCGCCGTGCCCGAGCCAAGTTTTTTCAAATCAAAGGTGTCATCTGCTGTGATCGCATCGATTATTGCCAGATGGCTGTGTTTGGCGAACATGGCCGAGCGGAGTTGTTCCAGCGAATCATATTCCAGGGGCTTGCCCAGCCGTGCTGAAAGCGCCCGGATGATGGCCCAGTCTTCACGCGCCTCTCCGGGCGGGAAAACGGCCCTTTCGGTCATTTGCGGACGGCCTTCCGTGTTGACGTAAATGGCGCTCTTTTCCGTGTAGGCGGAGCCAGGCAGGATGACATCAGCACGGTGAGCGCCGGCATCGCCATGGGTGCCCTGGTAGACAATAAATGTATCTTCAAGGCGCGCCATATCGAGTTCATCGGCGCCCAGTAGAAAAACCATATCAAGCTTGCCAGCCTTGGCGGCTTTTAGAATTCCTGCGGTATTGAGGCCGTTCTTCGCGGGCAGAAATCCAAGATCCAAGCCTGCCACCCGGGAGGCGGCATGATGCAGAACATTGAAACCGTTCCACGTGGCATTGACGACGCCGGTAAGTGCGGCGAGCTTGGCGGCAAGCGCCATGACAGCGGAACCATCGCCGCGTGAAAGTGCGCCAGAACCGACAATAATCATGGGTTGCTTGGCGGCTTTCAGAACCTTGGCAAAGCCATGCTTGCCTTGAATAAGTGATTTCAGTGATTCCGGGCTGGCGCCAATATAGTCATGATCGTAAGTGAGATCCGTTTCCTGCCCGACAAGCCCCACCTTCAATTGACCCGTGCGCCAGCGCCTGCGGATTCGTGCGTTCAATGTGGCGGCCTCGGTTCGCGGATCGCAGCCGATGAGCAGGATCGCATCAGTTTCATCAAGCGCAGAAATACCGGAATTGAACAAATAGCTGCCGCGCCCCTTGGCCGGGCTCATGGCGGCTTTATCCTGACGGCAATCGATATTGGGAGAGCCAAGGCTTGCCATCAGATCCTTGAGCGCAAACATTTCTTCCGCGCCGGCCAGGTCACCGGCAATGGCGGCAAGTTTTTTGCCTTTGCCTCGTTTGATGTTTTTTGCAATTGCTGCGAATGCCTCATCCCATGTCGCCGGGCGGAGTTTCCCGCGAACTCGGATATAGGGTTGATCAAGACGTTGTGTTCTCAGCCCGTCCCAGACAAATCGCGTCTTGTCTGAAATCCATTCCTCATTCACATCATCATGGTTGCGTGGGAGGAACCGCATAATTTCACGGCCGCGTGAATCAATGCGGATATTTGCGCCGATGGCATCCATCACATCAATGGATTCGGTCTTGCGCAGCTCCCAGGGACGCGCGGAAAAAGCGTAGGGTTTCGATGTGAGCGCGCCCACGGGGCACAGATCAATCACATTGCCGGATAATTCCGAGGTCATCCCCTGCTCGAGATATGTTGTGATTTCAACATCTTCACCGCGACCGGTCATCCCAAGCTCGGATACGCCAGCGACTTCGGTCATGAACCGCACACAGCGCGTGCAGTGAATACAGCGGGTCATGATGGTTTTGATGAGCGGGCCGATATTCTTGTCTTCGACAGCGCGTTTGTTTTCCTTGAAGCGGCTGCCATCGACACCAAAAGCCATGGCCTGGTCCTGCAAGTCACATTCCCCGCCCTGATCGCAAATCGGACAGTCGAGCGGGTGATTGATGAGCAGAAACTCCATCACGCCTTCCCGGGCTTTTTTGACCGTTTCGGATTTTGTATGGATTTCCGGCGGCTCTCCGTTCGGTCCCGGGCGCAAATCATTGACGCCAAGCGCACAGGACGCGATTGGCTTGGGCATGCCGGCGACTTCTACCAGGCACATGCGGCAATTACCGGCGATGGACAGGCGTTCGTGGTAACAGAAGCGTGGAATTTCCACGCCGACCTGCTCGCACGCCTGTATGAGCGTGATGCCGTCCGCAACCTCGATCTCGGTGCCGTCAATAATCAGCTTTGGCATGTCCGGACCTCTGTTCCCCTCACCTACTCTGCCGCAACCGGTTCGCGCACTGCGCCATCCGGCTTCGAGTTGGCGCTATACTGGTCGATACGCTCTTCAATGACATGCCGGAAATGGCTGATAAGCCCCTGCACCGGCCATGCAGCTGCATCTCCAAGCGCACAGATGGTGTGGCCCTCGACCTGGTATGTCACTTCTAAGAGCATATCGATTTCACGCTTTTCAGCTTCCCCGCGCGCCATGCGGTCAAGGACTCGGTACATCCAGCCCGTACCCTCGCGGCATGGCGTGCACTGACCGCAGCTTTCATGCTTGTAGAAGTACGACAGCCGGGCAATGGCGCGAATGATGTCCGTACTCTTGTCCATGACGATAACGGCGGCCGTTCCGAGACCTGATCTGAGTGCCGATAATGAATCAAAATCCATATGCAAATTCTGGCACATGTCAGTCGGCAAACACCGTACCGATGACCCGCCAGGTATAACGGCGAGAATATTATCCCAGCCGCCGCGCACCCCACCCGCATGGCGATCCAGCAATTCCCTTAATGGGATTCCCATTTCCTCTTCTACATTGCAGGGACGGTTCACGTGGCCTGATATGCAGAACAGTTTCGTCCCGACATTGTTGGGACGGCCAAGGCCTGAAAACCAGCCAGCGCCGCGCCGCAGGATATCCGGCACGACGGCAATGCTTTCGACATTGTTCACGGTCGTGGGAGCCCCGTAGAGGCCTGCATTGGCCGGGAATGGGGGTTTCAGCCGTGGTTGGCCCTTCTTGCCCTCCAGGCTCTCCAGAAGCGCTGTCTCTTCGCCGCAAATATACGCGCCTGCTCCATGATGGAGGTAGAGATCAAAATCCCAACCATTCTGGTTGTTCTTGCCGATAAGCTTGGCGGCATAAGCCTCATCAATGGCTGCTTGAAGCGTCTCGCGTTCGCGTATGAATTCACCGCGAATATAAATATATCCAGTGTTCGACCCCATGGCGAAACCTGCAATCAGGCAGCCTTCGATCAGCAGTTGCGGGTCGTGGCGCATGATCTCCCGGTCCTTGCAGGTGCCGGGTTCAGACTCGTCTGCATTGACGACCAGATAATGGGGGCGACCATCCGATACCTTGGGCATGAAGGACCATTTCAGACCGGTGGGGAAACCAGCACCACCCCGGCCGCGCAATCCGGATGATTTGACTTCTTCGATAACCCAGTCGCGTCCATTGGCGAGGAATTTTTTCGTACCGTCCCACGCACCGCGTTTTTGCGCAGCTTTCAAGCCCGGGCTTTCAAACCCGTACAGGTTGCGGAAAATGCGATCTTCGTCTTTGAGCATTATTTCCCGCCTCTCTTGGGCGTGGCTTTTGAGCTTGTTGAACGTTTAGACTTGGAAGACGTGGAACCATTAAGCAATGTCGTCGGCCCGCCCTCGGGACAAGAAAATTGCCGTCCATTTTGTGGCCCGGGCTTCACTTCTTTTCCTTGACGCAAGTCATTGAGTAGTTTTTCAAAGCTCTGAGCCGTCAGGTCCTCGTAATAATCCTTGTTGATCTGCACCATGGGTGCATTGGTGCAAGAGCCGAGACATTCGACCTCAAGCCATGACAACATGCCATCCTCAGTAACCTGATTCTGCTCACCAATCACCTGTCTGCAGACCTCTTTCAGATCGTCTGCACCTCGCAGCCAGCAAGGTGTCGTGCCGCACAGTTGAACGAAGTATTTCCCCACAGGCGAGAGGTTGAACATGGTGTAAAAAGTGGCGACCTCGAGCACGCGGATGACGGCCATATCCAGTATTTCGGCAACGGCCCGTATCGCTGGTTCGGGCAGCCAACCGTCATGTTGTTCCTGTGCCCGCCACAACAACGGAATGACCGCGGAAGCCTGTTTTCCTTTTGGATATTTCTTGATCTGGTCTTTAGCCCACTTGGCGTTTGCCGCTGTGAATTTGAAGCTCTCGGGCTGGACAGGGTCAACTCGGCGCACACTCATCTGTCCACCTCCCCGAAAACGATGTCGAGTGACCCCATGATGGCCGAAACATCAGCCAGCATGTGCCCCCTGCAGAGAAAATCCATGGCCTGTAGGTGGGCGAAACCCGGGGCGCGGATTTTGCAGCGATATGGCTTGTTGGTGCCATCGGAAACGAGATATACGCCGAACTCACCCTTGGGAGCTTCAACGGCTGCATACACTTCGCCCTCGGGCACATGATAACCCTCTGTGTAGAGCTTGAAATGATGGATCAGCGCTTCCATGGAACGCTTCATTTCACTGCGTTTCGGAGGGACAATTTTCTGGTTAATTGCCGAGATGGGCCCGCCTTGATCACGCAATTTATGGCAACATTGCTGCATCAGACTGACCGATTGGCGCATCTCTTCCATGCGGATAAGATAGCGGTCGTAGCAGTCGCCATTCTTGCCAACGGGAATATCGAAGTTTAACTCATTGTAGCATTCATAAGGTTGGGATTTGCGCAGGTCCCAGGCGGCACCCGATCCGCGCACCATGACGCCGGAAAATCCCCAGGCAAATGCATCTTCAAGTGAAACGATTGCGATATCCACATTACGCTGTTTGAATATGCGGTTATTCGTAAGCAGTCCCTCGATATCATCCAGGACCTGCAGGAAGGGATCGCAGAAGGCTTCTATATCGTCGATGAGTTCGGGTGGTAAATCCTGATGAATTCCTCCAGGGCGCACATAGGCAGCATGTAACCTGGAGCCTGATGCGCGCTCATAGAAAATCATGAGCTTTTCACGCTCTTCAAAACCCCAAAGGGGCGGCGTTAGCGCACCGACATCCATTGCCTGGGTGGTGACGTTCAAAAGGTGCGACAGAATCCGGCCGATTTCGGAAAAAAGCACGCGAATGAGCTGTCCGCGCCTGGGCACTTCAATGCCGAGAAGTTTTTCCACTGCCAGGGCAAAGGCATGCTCCTGGTTCATCGGGGCGACATAGTCGAGCCTGTCAAAATAAGGCACGGCCTGCAGATAGGTTTTATGCTCAATGAGCTTTTCGGTACCGCGATGTAGCAGGCCGATATGCGGATCAACGCGTTCGACCACCTCGCCATCAAGTTCAAGAACCAGGCGCAACACACCATGGGCGGCTGGGTGTTGCGGCCCGAAATTTATGGTGAAGTTGCGAATTTCTGTTTCGGCCATCTTCTTGATCTCTACGCGCACGCTCTGGCGCGTTTGCCCTCGACGCGCGCGTTGAACCGGTCCCATTTGACGATGAAGCGTTCGTGACGTCCTTTACCAATCAGGTCCACGCCGTCATGGGCGCACACCCGGAATTTTGCTCTTGGTCCCCGTAATTCCGTTATTTCCGCATCTACCGTTACGGTCATGCCTGGAGGAGTGGCCGCCTGATGGGATACGTCAACATGGGTGCCCAGTGATCCTTCATCATTTTCCATATGTGATTCAAGAAGTTGAATGCAGGCCCATTCAAGCAGTCCAACCATGTATCCAGTCGCAAGTATATCCGGCATATGCTGGAATTGCGGCGCTTCCGGATAGAGATGGGGTACGGTTTTATTGGCAGGCACCACATATTCAAAGCGGTGCTTCAGACCAGTTTTGAGCGTGTCCTTCACGAGGAGCCTTCCCCGTTTTCAGCTTCGCCTGCCTTTTCATCGCCCGGAAGCACATATTCGCTCCCCTCCCAGGGACTCATGGCATCAAATGAGCGGAATTCCTGTGCGAGTTTGACCGGTTCATAAATCACCCTCTTCTGCTCATCATCGTAACGAACCTCTACAAAACCTGTCAGCGGAAAATCCTTGCGCAGCGGATGACCTTTAAAACCGTAGTCGGTGAGGATGCGCCGCAAATCGGGATGATCGGAAAACAGAATTCCATATAGATCAAAGGCTTCTCGTTCGAACCAGTTGGCGGCAGGAAATATATCAACCACACTGGGGACAGGGCTTGTTTCATCCGTGCTGGTTTTAACGCGAATACGCAAATTCTGACGCGGGCTGAGGAGGTGATAGACGACCTCAAAGCGTTTTTTGCGTTCAGGATAATCCGCGCCGGCGATATCTATAAAGCAGTCAAACAGGCAACGGGCATCACCCTTGAGGAGTTTGAGCACCTCGGGCACCTGTTCGCGGACCACACCTAGCGTCAATTCTCCGTGGGTGACATTCCAACCGGTCACGGCAGTATCACCGAGCGTTTCGGCCAGGTAGTCACCCAGGTCTTTCAGAGCCGCATCCATTTTGTCCCCGTACGCTTGCCCGCGTGTCAGCCCCTAGCGCTCGATTGTTCCGGTTCTGCGAATTTTCTTCTGCAGAAGCAATATCCCGTAAAGCAATGCCTCGGCTGTCGGCGGACATCCCGGCACATAGATGTCAACAGGAAGAATGCGATCGCAGCCCCGCACCACGGAATAGGAATAGTGATAATAGCCGCCCCCATTGGCGCAACTGCCCATGGAAATTACATATCGCGGTTCTGGCATCTGGTCGTAGACCTTGCGTATCGCTGGTGCCATTTTGTTGGTCAGGGTTCCTGCAACAATAATCACGTCGGACTGACGCGGACTGGCCCTCGGAGCAAAGCCGAAGCGCTCCACATCATAGCGCGGCATGGATGCCTGCATCATTTCCACAGCGCAGCATGCGAGGCCGAACGTCATCCACATAAGCGAGCCCGTGCGCGCCCAATTGATGATTTCATCAGTCGAAGTGACGATAAAGCCCTTGTCGGCCAGCTCGTTGGAAATATCCGAAAAATAGGGAGACAGTTCTGGCGACGCTCCAGGAAGCGCTACGCCCTCGCGGCGATGATCGAAAACCGGTGACGGGATTAATCCCATTCGAGAGCTCCCTTCCGCCATTCATAGATAAAGCCGATGGTTAGGATCCCCAGGAATATCATCACTGCCCAGAACCCGAATGCACCGACCTCTTTGAATGCGACTGCCCACGGGAACAGGAAGGCCACTTCCAGATCGAAAATGATAAACAGCAGAGCGACAAGGTAGAATCGTATATCGAACTTCATGCGCGCGTCGTCGAACGCTTTGAAACCGCATTCATAGGCAGAGACTTTTTCCGGGTCCGGATTGGAAACTGCAACTATGAATGGGGCGGCCAGGAGAACAAGTCCGATGACCAGAGCAACACCGATAAAGATGACAACCGGCAGGTAGTCTAGGAACAGTTCGTTCATGTTTTCACCGCTTATTGCGATTGACCCGTTTGCCCACAATTTTCACAATCGAATAGGTCAATCTCACGCCATCCTGTGAGGTCACCGGCCCCTCTTGTCCGGTGTCTTCACACGCAGTACCGATTCATTGATTCCTACTGTAATGGAAAGTGCGCCCGCATCAATGATTGGAATGGATTTTATTGTCTTTCCGGATGCTTTAAAGCACCCCAAATGGCAAGGCAAGGGCGAAGCCGGGCAAGTGTTTTCGCCATAGGGGATTGCACTACTAATTGCTGCTTATTTCGAAGAAAGTGGCGGGAGTGACGGGACTCGAACCCGCGGCCTCTGGCGTGACAGGCCAGCGCTCTAACCAACTGAGCTACACCCCCATATCGGGACAGCATAAACCGCATCCCAACGAGCGGACCGGTGTAGGACAGTGCGCAACTCCGGTCAAGTCAATCAAGCTATGGTGGGCGGTGACAGGTTCGAACTGCCGACCTCCTGGGTGTAAACCAGGCGCTCTTCCAGCTGAGCTAACCGCCCTTCACGCCAACGCCTTAGGACGCTCTTCCCCGTAACGCAAGCGTGGAATCAAAAAACCCCGCCAGAATTTTTGGCGGGGCTTTCAGTTTCTGCATAGAAAATTATTGCTAGCCGTTCACGGCATCCTTCAATGCCTTGCCGGCTTTGAATTTAGGTATCTTGGATGCCTTGATCTGGATGGGCTCGCCTGTCCGGGGATTGCGTCCGGTAGATGCCTTGCGGTGGGCTACTTGGAAGTTGCCAAAACCGACGATTCGAACGGTATCTTCAGACTGCAATGCAGATGCGATGACATCAAAGGTGGCATCTACGGCGTCCGAAGCAGACTCTTTCGTAATCTTCGCATTCTGCGCGACAAGTGAGACCAGCTCTGTCTTATTCACGGGCTTGTCCTTTCAATTGATGTTCCAGACGAGTCGTTACTCGCACATGTTAACGCATTCCAAGTTTGACCCGAATCGCTAACGACTCGATACATAATACCGGAAAAAAGCCCAGAAAACTGGCAAAAATACGGTTTTTTACAAAAGTCGCATGGAGGTTTTTTACAGGTGCCGCCTGATCCTAATGCGCGGTCAATCCAGTACCAGCATCATCCTTGCCAGAGACTGCAGCTGCTTCAGCAGCTGCCTTTTCATCCCATTCGATGGGTTCGGGTATGCTCACGAGAGCAATCTTGAGAACCTCGTCCAGCTGAGAAACCGGAATGATTTCAAGGGTATTTTTCACCTCATCGGGAATTTCCACGAGTTCCTTGGCATTTTCCTCGGGGATAATCACCTTTTTGACACCGCCGCGCAGGGCAGCAAGGAGCTTCTCCTTGAGGCCGCCAATGGGCAGCACCCGGCCACGCAAGGTTATCTCGCCGGTCATGGCGACATCCTTGCGCACGGCGATCCCGGTCATTACCGAAATTATGGCAGTAGCCATGCCGACTCCGGCTGAAGGACCATCTTTTGGCGTGGCACCCTCTGGAACGTGGACGTGGATATCGCGTTTTTCAAATAATGGCGGCTCTATTCCGAATGCAATAGACCGCGACTTCACATAGGCGTTGGCGGCTTGAATGGATTCTTTCATGACGTCGCGCAGATTACCGGTAACCGTCATTTTCCCTTTCCCGGGCATCATGACGCCTTCGATAGTGAGGAGCTCACCGCCGTTCTCCGTCCATGCGAGACCCGTGACCACTCCCACGAGATCCTCGCCTTCCGTCATGCCATAACGGTATTTCGGGATGGACAGGAAATCTTCCAGATTGTTCTTCTTGATTTTGATGACCTTCTTGTCCGACGTGAGCAACTCCTTGACCGATTTACGGGCAATCTTGGCGAGTTCACGCTCCAGGTTACGTACGCCCGCTTCGCGGGTATAACGCTGGATGACCTCCTCAAGAGCTTCATCGTCGAGGATCCATTCATCCTCTGTCAGCCCGTGGGATTTCAGTATTTCCGGGATGAGATGACGCCGTGCGATCTGGACCTTCTCATTTTCCGTGTAACCGGCGATGCGGATGATTTCCATCCTGTCCATGAGCGCGTGCGGAATGTTCAACGTGTTGGCCGTCGTGACAAACAATACGTTGGAGAGATCATAGTCGACCTCCAGATAATGATCGTTGAAGGTGTGATTTTGCTCCGGGTCCAGAACTTCAAGCAGCGCTGAGGCCGGGTCACCGCGAAAATCAGCGCCCATTTTGTCAATCTCGTCGAGCAGAAATAGAGGATTGGTCTTTTTTGCCTTCTTCATGGACTGTATGACCTTACCCGGCATTGAGCCGATATAGGTCCGCCTGTGGCCGCGTATTTCCGCTTCATCACGCACGCCACCCAATGACATGCGGACAAATTCACGTCCCGTAGAGCGTGCAATTGATTTTCCGAGCGACGTCTTGCCAACACCGGGGGGCCCAACAAGGCATAAAATTGGCCCTTTGAGTTTGTTTGTACGCGTTTGTACAGCAAGATATTCGACGATCCGCTCCTTGACCTTCTCGAGCCCGTAATGATCCTCGTCGAGGATCTTTTGAGCTTCGTCCAAATCCTTCTTGATCTTGCCTTTGACGCCCCACGGAATGTTGAGCAGCCAATCAAGATAATTGCGCACCACGGTGGCTTCGGCCGACATGGGGCTCATCTGCTTGAGTTTCTTGAACTCGGCGGTGGCTTTTTCCTTGGCTTCCTTGGAGAGGCGCGTTGATTCGATCTTCTCTTCCAGTTCAGAAAGATCGTCGCGGCCATCTTCAGCATCGCCGAGTTCCTTCTGAATCGCCTTCATTTGCTCATTCAGATAGTACTCGCGCTGTGTTTTCTCCATTTGCCGCTTCACGCGGGAGCGGATTTTTTTCTCCACCTGGAGGACGGAAATCTCACTCTCCATAAGCGTGTAAACACGCTCAAGACGTCCCGTAACCAAGATGGTTTCAAGAATTTCCTGCTTGTCGGCAATTTTGATTGCAAGATGCGAAGCAATCGTATCAGCCAGCTTTGAATAGTCCTCGATCTGCGTAACGGTACCGAGTACCTCAGGCGATATTTTCTTGTTCAGCCGGACATAGCTTTCGAATTGACCGACAGAGGAACGCGCAAGTGCCTCGATTTCATCAGCTGAACCCAGATTTTCCTCAACAGGTTCGGTGACGGCTTCGAAATAGTCTTCATTCTCCACATAGCTGGAGATTTCAACGCGCTCCGTGCCCTCAACCAGGACCTTCACGGTTCCATCCGGCAGCTTCAGCAACTGTAAAACAGAGGCAAGCGTGCCCATTTTGTAGATGTCTTCGGTCGATGGTTCATCGTCACCGGCATTTTTTTGAGCGACCAGGAGAATCTGTTTTTCGTTCTCAGTGACCTCTTCCAGCGCATTAATAGATTTCTCACGGCCGACAAAAAGCGGCACGATCATGTGCGGGAAAACGACAATATCCCTCAATGGCAGCACCGGAAAGGAGTCGCCTTTGCTGGATTTTTTAAGCGTTTTTTCTTGCTCGTCGCTCATTGTTTTTGTCCTAGCTAACGTGTTGTGTCGCCGCCCACTCACAACATCATGACGGTTCATATTCTGCCTTCCGGTATCCCTTGAGGAATCGGAAGCATTCGAAACAGAACACTCTATAGCGCACAATGAGCGTAATTTATGGACTCATTGACGCAATCCACACTTGCCACATATAGGTGGACGCCACCTGCATCTGATGTCAAGCAACCGCGCCACTAGCGTTAAAACCAATATGCGCTTTGATGATGTGTAAGATTCGGCGGCTTAAGCAAGAAGAGATGTAGGAAGCCACACCCTGCCGGTCAAGCGCTGGACTCTATTTCTTCCGTACGCTCGGAATAGATGCGCAATGGCCGCGCACTTCCCTCGACAACCTCCGGGCTGATCACGATTTCCTCAATGCCCTTGAAACCCGGCAGATCGAACATGGTTTCCAGCAATATGCCTTCCATGATGGATCGCAGTCCTCGTGCTCCGGTTTTGCGTTCGATGGCTCTGCGGGCGATACCGGAGAGAGCCTCTTCGGAGAAAGTGAGCTGCACGTCTTCCATCTCGAACAGACGCTGATATTGCTTGACCAGCGCATTCTTTGGCTCGGTCAAGATTTTGATCAGGGTGTCTTCATCGAGGTCTTCAAGCGTGGCCAGCACTGGCACGCGGCCAATAAATTCAGGAATAAGCCCAAATTTGAGCAGATCTTCCGGCTCAACGCTTTTGAGCAGTTCGCCCATTTTGCGCTCATCGTCGGACTCAACTTGAGCGCCAAAACCGATTGATGTGGACTTGCCGCGTTTGGAGATGATTTTCTCCAGGCCTGAGAATGCGCCGCCACAAATGAAAAGGATGTTCGTCGTGTCCACTTGCAGGAATTCCTGCTGGGGATGCTTGCGCCCACCCTGCGGAGGCACGGATGCAACTGTGCCCTCCATGATCTTGAGCAGAGCCTGCTGAACGCCCTCGCCTGACACGTCCCGTGTGATGGAGGGGTTGTCAGATTTTCTGGAAATTTTATCGACCTCGTCGATATAGACGATGCCGCGCTGGGCGCGTTCGACATTGTAATCAGCGGACTGAAGAAGCTTCAATATGATGTTTTCAACATCCTCACCAACATATCCTGCTTCGGTGAGCGTCGTGGCATCGGCCATTGTGAAGGGTACGTCCAGGATGCGCGCCAGAGTTTGCGCCAGAAGCGTCTTGCCGCAACCGGTTGGTCCGATCAGCAGGATATTGGACTTGGCCAGTTCCACGTCGGAGTTCTTCCCGGTGTGGTTGAGGCGCTTATAGTGGTTATGGACTGCAACCGACAGCACACGTTTGGCGTGGGGTTGTCCGATCACATAATCGTCGAGGACATCACAAATTTCCTGTGGTGTAGGAACACCGTCACTCGATTTGACGAGCGAGCTCTTGTTCTCTTCACGGATAATGTCCATGCACAACTCAACGCATTCATCGCAGATGAACACGGTTGGCCCGGCGATCAGTTTCCGGACTTCATGCTGACTCTTCCCACAGAAGGAACAATACAGTGTGTTCTTGGTATCGTTGTTACCGCTCGATTTGCTCATTCTACTCACCCAGGTTCCGGTTGGATGCCCAGTTAAAGCTAGGGTCTGTTTACTTCCTAACCGCTCCAAAAACAGCATCAGCTAGTGATGTGCATTGTTCGGTTATAAAGGTAAAAGCCCCCATCCACGAACTGAACATGCTATTCGCGCATTGTTCAAGAATTGATTAATCCGCCAAACCAAACCTCCAGATAGTTATCATATTCGTGCACCAATTGTGTGTTCGCGCCAGGCGACCAGCACTCCTGCATTGCATTGTGGTTCGTTTTGATACGCTGGCAGGTTACTTTTCAGCACACTTTCTCGATATGGCAGATATGCACTATTTCTCGAAAACCAATGTAGCAAGACTCAGGCCAAACCGGCAGGTGTCCTGCGCACGCTCTTAGGACTCACTCTTTTTGTTGGGCTTATCGTCCGTTTCATCGTCATCGGTAGCCGTGCGTTCCTTGATCACATCATCGACAATGCCAAATTCCTTGGCCTCATCCGCGGTCATGAAATAATCGCGGTCCAGGGTTTGTTCAATTTTTTCATAATCCTGACCAGTGTGATGGACATAGATCTCATTAAGACGCCGCTTGGTCTTAATTATGTCTTCCGCATGGCGCTCGATATCACTGGCCTGCCCCTGAAATCCGCCTGAAGGCTGGTGGAGCATGATCCGGGCGTTGGGAAGGGCAAAGCGCATGTCCTTTGCTCCGGCTGCCAGAAGGAGCGATCCCATTGAGGCGGCCTGCCCGGTGCATAATGTCGAAACTGGGGGGCGGATAAACTGGATTGTGTCATACATCGCCATGCCGGAGGTGACCACGCCCCCAGGCGAGTTTATGTACATGGCGATTTCCTTCTTGGGATTTTCAGATTCCAGAAACAGCAATTGTGCTGTGACCAGAGCGGCCATCTGGTCTTCGATTACACCGGTGATAAAGATGATCCGCTCTTTGAGCAGCCGGGAAAAAATATCATATGCCCGCTCACCCCGGTTGGTCTGCTCGACCACCATGGGCACGAGCGTGTTCATGTAAGTGTCAATCGGGTCTCGCATACGCTGCTCCTTGTTCGCTTGCCGCTTATCTACCGGCCCAATCGGGCCAGACATGGGCAAAACCGGCATCACTGTTAGCCGATTCGGTATAGAGGTGGATAATGTTGCCTGATAAAAATAACGCTGATTGACGCCACGCCAGTACATGCGCAGCATTTCACGAGCGGATGTTGATCACTCATCACACGCCAGAAGTGGCAAAATTTAAGCGTCTTCGTTCTCTTCAGAGTCCTTGAACAGCTCTTCTGCAGTTACCTTCTTGTCAGTCACATTCGCCAGTTCGAGAATATAGTCGACGACCTTGTTCTCGAATATGGGTACGCGCAATTCGGCCAGAGCTTCAGGGTTCTTCTGGTAATATTCATAGACTTCGCGCTCCTGGCCGGGGAACTGCTGAACCCGCTCCATCAAGGCCTGGTTCACTTCGTCGTCGGTAATCTTGATGGTGTTCTTCTCGCCGATTTCAGACAGCAACAGCCCGAGACGCACCCGCCGTTCGGCCAGGGTTTGGTATTCTTCACGGGCTTTTTCTTCTGTGGTGTCCTCATCCTCAAAAGTGTGGCCGACTTTTTCGAGTTCCGAATTGACTTGCTGCCATACCGAATCGAATTCCCGTTCCACCAGTGATGCCGGCAATTCAAATTTATGAGCTTTGTCCAGGGCATCAAGCAGAGTACGTTTGAGATGAGCCCGTGAGGCCGACCCAAAATCTTCCTTAAGCTTGGCTTCAACGGCATCGCGCAGGCCCGCGAGCGTCTCTAAGCCGAGTTTCTTGGCAAATTCATCATCCAGTTCGGCCAGCTCAGGGGCAGCCACCTCTTTCACGGTGATATCAAATTTTGCTTCTTTCCCCGCAAGCTCCTTGGCTAGGTACTCTTTGGGAAATTTGCAGTCGATGGTCTTCTTATCGCCAGCCTTCAGGCCTACAAGGCCCTCTTCAAAACCAGGGATGAACTGGGATTTGCCCAAAATCACCGGTGTGTCTTCACCCTTGCCGCCGCCAAAGGCCTCACCATCAACCTTGCCCAGGAAATCGATCGTGACACGGTCCGCTTCTTCTGCCTTGCCGTCTTTCTTGGTGTAAGAGACAGCATCTTCATGCACGCGCTGCATGCTCTCATCGATTTCCTTGTCGGTAACTTCAACCGTCGGCTTTTCAAGTTTCAGCTTTGACAAATCAGTGATTTCAAACTGTGGAATCACTTCATAAGAAATCGTGTAGGCAAGATCGGCGTTGCCCGCGAAGACCTTTTCCATCACATCCTTGTCTTCACCTACAGAGATGTCTGGCTCCAGCGCCGGGCGTTCCTTGCTATCCGAGATGGCTTTTTGAGAGCTCTCGGAAATGGTTTGCTCAAGCACTTCGGCCATTACAGAGCGACCATAAATCTTGCGCAGATGCTCAACTGGAACCTTGCCGGGGCGGAACCCTTTCAGGTTCACCTGGGTTTTGAGTTCGTCTAGCCGTGCTGAAAACTTCTCGTTGAGTTCGCTCGCGCCGACAATGACCTTTAGCTCGCGCTTCAAGCCTTCAGATGAGGTTTCGGTGATTTCCATGACTGTCTTGCTTTTAAACCTGATGTGAAATTCGGGATGCTGTTATCGTCGTTGTCCGGCCCTATGACGTTCTGGTGCGGGCGGAGGGACTTGAACCCCCACGGCCTAAGCCACCAGATCCTAAATCTGGCGTGTCTACCAATTCCACCACGCCCGCCGCCGGACGCGCTTCCTATATCACAGAGGATTCATCGGCGGCTAGCCTCTTGAGCCCGTAATTGTACACAATGCAATGCGGCACTGTGGCGAATGCCTGTGATTTGATAATTAGGTCATAAGGTGGCTGTCTTGTTATGATTCATCCGGAACGAGAGTATATGCATTTAAACAACCAAACACGGCGGCAATTTCTTGCTGGAGTAGGCGCGGCTGGATCGCTGCTTTTTGCGTCCGGTCTTTCAACTGCTGAGGCTGCAAAGCCCAGCGGACCAATTTTGCTTGAAGCCATGCCCGGCAAGGCAAACTTGCTGGATACGGTCAAAAACCAAACCTCCATCTGGGGGTATGATGGCATGGTGCCCGGTCGGCTCATCCGGGCCAGGCAGGGAGGTGAGGTCTGGGTGCGCATCAAAAACTCCCTACCACAGCCGACAACCATCCACTGGCATGGCATTCGAATTGACAATGCAATGGACGGGGTAGCAGGCCTGACGCAGGAACCTGTGCCGCCCGGCGAGACGTTCGATTATCGCTTCAAAGTGCCCGATGCGGGCACATACTGGTATCATCCGCACAATCTCTCATGGGAACAGGTTGCGCGAGGTCTTTACGGCGCCTTGATCGTGGAGGAACCTGATGCTCCCGATGTCGACCAGGACATTATCGCAATCATAGATGATTGGCGGCTGGGTGAGGATGGAGCCATCGATGAGAAGAGCTTCGGGTCAATCCGGGAAAAAGCCCATGCGGGCCGTTTGGGCAATATTCTATCTGTCAATGGCAAGCCCATGGGTCAATTCCAGGTCCGCTCTGGTGAACGCATTCGTCTTAGACTTATAAACACTTGCAACGCCCGCATTCTCAAATTGCGATTTGAAGAGTTGACCCCCAAGGTAATTGCGCTGGATGGCCAACCGGTACCGTCATATGAACTCGACCATGGCCTGGTAACAATCGCGCCGGCCCAGCGTGTTGATCTCCTGATTGATATGACCGGAGCTCCAGGCATCACCCAGGCGATTACCGAGGTTTCACAGAGCAGGCTCGTGGCAGCAACGCTGAATTATAGCCAACAGCCTGCCCTCCAAGCACGGACTTCGCCACTCGAGTTACCAGGTAATGGACTGAAAAACCCCGCAATAACTTCAGCTCGCAAGGTTGATTTGATAATGAGCGGCGGGGCCATGGGCCAGGCTGACAAAATGACATACAAGGGGAAAAGCTACGATTTGCGACAACTGGTTCACGAGCATGGGCAGGTATGGGCATTTAACGGCAATGCCGGCATGCCCGAAACGCCGCTTTTTTCAGCCAGGACTGGAGAAAGCATTGCCGTACGCATGGTCAATGAAACACGCTGGCCCCATGCCATGCATTTTCATGGCCACCATTTCAAAGAGGCCCGGCAAGGAGCACCATGGCGCGATACGTTGCTCATGAATGCGAGCGAGACGCGAACAGTTTATCTGCATGCCGATAATCCGGGTAAATGGATGATCCATTGCCACATGCTTGAACACCAGGCCGGGGGCATGGGGACCTGGTTCGAGGTGAATGCCTGAATAGCGCCTCTTGCGGTTGCGAAAGCTCCGCGCCATTTGTAGGTTCGGCGATGTCTCAGAAGGTTTGGAATTGAAACTCTAAAAGGCGGGTCACCCTTGAAAATAAAAGAAAACGTTGTCGAAGCGATCGGCAATACACCACTCATAAAATTACAGGGGCCCTCCACAGCCACCGGTTGTACAATTCTGGGCAAGGCAGAATTCCTCAACCCCGGTCAGTCTGTCAAGGACCGCGCTGCGCGGCAGATGATCATGGAGGCTGAATCGCGTGGGGATCTAAAGCCCGGCGGGTTGATAGTGGAAGGCACTGCAGGCAATACGGGCATTGGAATTGCCCTTGTTGCAAATGCGCGTGGGTATCGGACGTGGATTGTTATTCCCGAAACCCAGAGCCAGGAGAAAAAGGATACCTTGCGTCTTGCAGGAGCAACACTAATCGAAGTTCCCGCCCTGCCCTTCAAAAACCCAAACAACTATCAGCATATTGCACGCAGGTTGGCGGAGAAACTTTCTGACAGCGAATCCCATGGCGTTCTGTTCGCCGACCAGTGGAACAATATGGATAACCGCAAGGCGCACTACACGACAACGGGACCGGAAATCTGGGAGCAGACCGGCGGCAAGATTGACGGGTTCATTTGTGCCATTGGCACTGGCGGCACCATTGCCGGCATCTCAACTTATTTGCGCGAGCAAAAAAAGGACATTGTTATCGGTTGTGCTGACCCGCGTGGTGCCGCGATGCATTCCTTCTTTTCAACCGGTGAAGCAAAAGCGTCAGAAGGCGGCTCGATTTCAGAAGGAATCGGCCTTGGCCGCTCCACCTGCATTGTCGAGGATATCAAGGTCGAACATCCCTATATCATCCCTGATGAAGAGGCGGTTCCTGTCGTCTTCGATCTGGCTGAAAAAGAAGGCTTGCTGCTTGGCGGCTCCAGCGGCATCAATGTTGCCGGCGCCATCCGTATGGCAAAAGAAATGGGGCCGGGTCACACCATCGTGACTGTTCTTTGCGATCACGGCAGCCGGTATCATAGCAAGCTGTTCAATCCGGCATTTCTTAAAGAAAAGGGCTTGCCAGTGCCGTCATGGCTGGACAGGGACATGCCCAAAATTCCTGATGTTACCGAGTAGTACAGTATCATTGGCAGACCCGCGGACATGAGCGAAATACAAGAATTGTTCAGACAAGACAGCTACCTGAAAAGCTGTGAAGCAAAGGTCATTGGCACCGTTCCTGAACGTGACGGGATCATTCTTGACCGTACTGTCTTTTATCCCATGGGCGGTGGTCAGCCAGGCGATATCGGTTTGCTAAAAAGCGCCAATGGCGAGCAGAGCGAAATCGGCGCCACTTTTTATACCGATGATGGATGTGCCATCATGCATATCCTATCCGTTGGTGCCCAGGTTCCGGAAATCGGTGAGACAGTAGAATGCACTATCGATTGGGATGACCGGTATGCGCATATGCGGGTCCATACAGCACTTCATTTGCTGTGCGCCACCCTTCCTTATCCAGTTACAGGCGGCTCTATCAGTAAAGGCCAGGGACGTTTGGATTTCGATATTCCCGATGCAGGACTCGACAAGGATGCCTTGTCTGATGAGCTCAACAAACTGATTTCCCGGGAGTTGCCCGTATCCATCAGCTGGATTACTGACGATGAACTGCGAGCACAGCCTGAGCTGGTGCGCACAATGTCTGTGACCCCCCCCTTGAGTGCGGGAAAAGTGCGAATGATTGCCGTTGGCGATGTCGACCTGCAGCCTTGTGGAGGAACGCATGTCGCCAACACCCGTGAGATTGGTAAAGTTCAAGTGACGAAGATTGAGAAAAAAGGCGCTCAGAACAGACGCGTGCGTATTGTACTGTCCTGAATGCAGGCAGGATTTGGAGGGTAACGATCCTATGGCGGATTTTTCAGACAAATGGCTAGTGGAAACGGAATGGCTTGAGAAGCATCTGGATGCGCCTGATGTCGTCGTTCTCGATGGCAACTGGTACCTGCCGAACGATCCCCGTGAGCCATATGAAGAGTATCTGCAGGCGCGCATTCCCGGGGCTGTATTCTTCGACATCGATGAGATTTCTGACAAGAGTTCTACCCTGCCGCATATGCTGCCGAGCCCTGAACAGTTCTCATCACAAATGAGGAAAATGGGCATTGGTGACGGGATGCGGGTGATCGTCTATGACGCTCACGGGATGTTTTCAGCGGGTCGTGTGTGGTGGACTTTTCGGGCCATGGGCAATGAAGACGTTGCAGTTCTGAATGGCGGTCTAGCCAAATGGATAGCGGAAGGCCGGCCACAGGAAGACGGCACACCTGTGAAGCGTGGTGCGCGGCACTATACCTCGCGGCGTAATGCGGATCTGATCCGTGACCGCGATGAAATTCTGAGAATGTCAGGGGATAGTTCAGAACAGATCGTTGATGCGCGCGCCGCCGACCGTTTTCGTGGAGAGGCGCCAGAACCGCGCGAGGGCTTGCGCTCAGGTCATATCCCCGGATCACTCAACCTGCCCTACCCGGAACTGTTGAATGCCGATGGCACCTTCAGGCCGGCGGAAGAGTTGAAGAAAATATTCGAGCAGGCAGGAGTTGACCTGAAACAGCCTGTGGCGAACACTTGCGGTTCAGGTGTCACCGCGAGCATAGTGGCGCTGGCGCTGGCTATCCTCGGCCACCGGCATGTTTCCGTCTATGACGGATCATGGAGTGAATGGGGCGCGGACGAAAATCTGCCCATCACCCCTTAAATGCACCCTTAAATCAGGATCTGGCTCAGGAACAGCTGTGTGCGTTCGTGCTGCGGATTTGAGAAGAACGGTTCCGGCTCATTTTCCTCGATGATCTGACCCTCATCCATGAAAATGACGCGGTTGGCAACTTCACGGGCAAAACCCATTTCATGGGTCACCACCAGCATGGTCATGCCCTCATGGGCCAGGTTGACCATCACGTCGAGCACTTCCTTGATCATTTCCGGGTCGAGTGCTGAAGTCGGCTCATCGAACAGCATGATTTTGGGGTTCATGCACAATGAACGGGCAATGGCCACGCGTTGTTGCTGGCCACCTGAAAGCTGCCCTGGGTATTTAAGGGCCTGTTCGGGAATTTGAACGCGCTCCAGGTATTTCATAGCCGTCTCTTCGGCCTCATCCTTGGGCATGTTGCGAACCCAGATGGGACCCAGCGTGCAATTCTCAAGAATGGTCAGATGGGGGAACAGATTGAAATGCTGGAACACCATGCCGACTTCGCGGCGGATTTCGTCAATCTTCTTCAGATCGCCGGTCAGCTCGATGCCATCGACGACGATGTCGCCCTTCTGATGCTCTTCCAACCGGTTGATGCAACGGATCAAGGTGGACTTTCCTGAACCGGATGGACCGCAAATGACGATCCTCTCACGCTTGTTCACTGTGAGATTGATATCCTTCAGCACATGAAAATTGCCGTACCACTTGTGCATGCCGTTGATGTCGATGGCCACTTCATCGCTGACGGTCAGCTTGCCGCCGTTAGCGGACTTGCTAGGTGATTTCTTACTTTTAGGTGCTTTACCCATTTTACTCCCCCATAATTTGATCTGAGTATGGCGCGCTACGCACCTAACACTCAAGCATTGATCGAAAAATATTTTTGTCTAGCGCACTGGCGGTGCGTACTGGATGCCACCCATATTCCAAAGTTTGTTGACCCCACGGGTAATTTTAAGCGGTGAGTCCTTCCCCACATTCCGATCGAAAATTTCTCCATAGTTGCCAATAGAGGCTATCAACCTGACTGCCCAGTCATTGTCGAGCCCCAGCTTACGGCCCAAATCCCCGTTGAGACCAAGCAGGCGACGGATAAGCGGGTTCACCGAGCCGCGCTTCTCTTCCACATTATCTCGCGTTATGCCCAATTCCTCGGCGCCAATCAGGGCGAATACAGTCCATTTAACCAGGTTGAACCACTGGTCATCACCTTGACGCACGACAGGACCGAGGGGTTCTTTTGAAATGATTTCCGGCAGCACCAAATGGGCATCCGGCTTGGTGAGTTTCAGCCTGAAGGCGTAAAGCTGCGATGCATCGGAGGTAAAGGCGTCACACTCCCCGTTTTCATATGCCTGAACAGTTTCCTCGGTTTTGGCGAAAGTAATGAGCTTGAAGGCCATATTCTTGGTGTTGAAATAATCACCCACATTCATTTCCGTGGTCGTGCCGGACTGGGTGCAAATAATAGAGCCTGAAAGTTCGAGAACACTATTGATGCCAAGTTTCTTGCGCACCATGAACCCTTGCCCGTCATAATAGGTTACACCCGCAAAGTTTAGGCCGAGCGCAGTATCGCGCGTCATGGTCCAGGTGGTGTTGCGAGACAGTACATCCACTTCCCCTGATTGCAGTGCGGTGAAGCGCTCCTTTGCGGTCAGGGGGATAAATTTGACCTTGTTGGCATCTTTAAATATTGCCGCGGCAAGGCCACGGCAGATATCGACGTCCATTCCCCGCCAATTTCCACTTTCGTCGCTGCTGGAAAAACCTGGCAATCCATGATTGACGCCGCATTCAAGGAAGCCTTTTGCCTTTACATCATCCAGCGTTGCAGCTGATGCAGATGTAACCGTCAAAATCTGAGAATAGAAAGAGAGAATGACGACAAGTTGCAGAAATCTTGGAATACTCAACGACACTGATAATACCTGTGGGGCTTGCTCGTCATATTTAAATTTCAAAGCCGTATCAATTTAATCGGATATTGCATCCGCTGATCAGGCCAGCCAAGTAATTGGATTTGCACCAAGAGAAACTTTCCTGCTATCTCAGGCCTTTCTTAGGCGCGGGTCAAGAGCATGGCCCTGGTTATGTTGCACTAATAAACCCCATTTGCCTTCCCGAAAGAGCGAAGTTCATGTCCCAGTCGTCCAAAGCTGGAAAAAAATCCGGCAAAAAAAATATCAAAACACGGCTCATGCACATGGGAAGCGACCCGGATAATTATCATGGGTTCGTCAATACGCCGCTCTTTCGAGGATCAACAATTCTGTATCCGACGCTTGATGCTTTTTTATCCCGGTCCCAAAAGTACACTTATGGGCGCAGGGGTACGCCTACATTTTCTGCGCTTGAATCCGCAATTACAGAGCTGGAAGGCGGGCATCACACGGCGCTGACCTCTTCAGGCCTTTCGGCTTGCTCGGTAAGCTTACTGGCGATTGTGAAATCAGGCGGACATGTCCTGATCACGGACAGCGTATACCAGCCGGTGCGGTCCTTCAGTGAGAGGATTCTGAAACGTCTTGGCGTGGAGGTTACCTATTACGACCCTCATATTGGCTCCGGAATATCTGACCTTATTCAGGATAACACCCAGCTCATATATACTGAGTCTCCAGGTTCGCAGACATTCGAGGTTCAGGATTTGCCGGCCATCTGCGAGGTCGCGAAAACCCGTGATGTTCCTGTGCTGACTGATAATACGTGGGCTTCGCCGCTCTACTACAATCCGTTGAAACTTGGCGCCGATGTGGTGATTCATGCGGGTACAAAATATTTCAGCGGCCATTCAGATGCGAATTTGGGGTCTATCACGACAACAGAAGCCTACAGCAAGGTTATCCGGCAAACCCATGGGGATCTTGGGCAGTGTCCAGGGCCTGAAGATGTGACCTTGTGCCTGAGAGGCATTCGAACATTGTCGGTAAGGCTTGAGCGCCATCAGGAATCTGCACTTGAGATGGCGAACTGGCTCGCAGAACGCCCGGAAGTTTCAAGCGTCATTCATCCTGCACGCGAGGACCATCCCGATCACGAATTGTGGAAACGCGACTTCACCGGTTCATCAGGTTTGTTTTCGATCCTGTTGAAGGTCACTTCGGATAAGGCACTTGGAGCCATGCTCGATGATCTTGAATTGTTTGGGATGGGTGCATCATGGGGTGGATATGAGAGTCTGGTCATCCCGTTTGACGTGACAGCATATCGCACGGCAACCACCTGGAAAGCAGAAGGACGCGCCCTGCGCTTTCATATCGGGCTGGAGGACACGGACGACCTGAAGGATGACCTGGACAAGGGGTTCGCCCGTCTGGCGTCAGCTGGCTGACGGCATCAGCGCAGGTGATAGAAAACTACGAGGCTGGCGAGATAGGCGGCCAGAACGATGATCGAATCGATTCCCATGCCGAACAGGCGGCGCTTTTGCCGGACCAGCAGGCCACTGACATAGATGCCTGTCACGAAAATCCCGGAGATCAGGGCGAACAGTCCAAGGCTGTCGATTTCATCCAGTAGCACGCCCTGCCGGTAGAACATGTCCGCTGGCAACAGCAGCGCGATCATCATCAGATTGCTGCCGAAGATATTCGAGATCGCCATGGTGAAGGAGCCAAGTCGAACGGCGGCGATGGTGGTCGACAGCTCCGGCAGCGACGTCGACGCCGCCAGCAGCGTAACGCCGATGAAGCTGGTGCCCAGTTGCGACTGGACCGCGATCACCTCTGCGAGCGAGACGAGCACGATACCGGCAAACAGGATCACTCCCGTCATGTACAGGCTCAGCCGGACCAGATGCGGAACGGGCACGGTATCGAGTTCACTTGCCGGCCGTTTGCCGAGCGGCGCCCGGGCCTGCTCGGGAATTTCCAGGGGCCTCCAGGGCGAATTGGCGTCATATGACCGCAGCAGCACGATCACGCCAATATAGGTGATCGCGAGCAGTGTCGACCCAAGGCCGATCCGGCCGAAAAGCTCCAGTTCTCCAAGCGCTGCCACACCGAGAAGAAGCGCAAGCAGAAGCATCAGTAGCGTCCCCTCTAGCGCATGGGTCGGGCGCCTTGGAAAGGTGGTCAGCGCGACGGCCGGCACGGCCGCGTCCGCGATCGCCAGAATCGCGGTCTGCATGGTAATGCCGCCAAACAGATTGTTGAGGACAAGCTGCGGCACATTCTCGAGCGCAGCGGTGATCGTTGTGACAACTTCGGGGAGCGAGGTCGCCAGCGCGAGAAACACGAGCCCCATGAAGGCCTTGCCGATCCGCATGCGATCCGAAATCGCGTCCGCATAACGGGATAGACGTGTGCCCGCGAGCCAGATCGCGGATGCCGCCACCGCAAACAGCAGCAAATTCGCCAGCAGGGGCAGATCGGTGAACAGCGAGTCGACCATAACCATATTGGTAGCAGGAATCAGGCTGGCCCGTTAGCAACCTTGCTCGGGCTTGCTCCTATGGTCATGGCGATCCCGGCAGGACTCGAACCTGCAACCTGCGGATTAGAAGTCCGCCGCTCTATCCAGTTGAGCTACGGGACCGGATAAAATTTCACGAGCTAATGCGTCCAGGATCCGATGCGACCGTACCGGAAATTGTCCGAATAGGACTTCGGATTATTCCTGCGGGTCTTGGGTTCGCGCAGAACAAAGGCAATGCCGTTGCGCCGTGCGTAGGCAATCGCATCGTCCTTTGTTTCGAAAGACATGCGAATTTGTGATTTCATATCGCGGGAGCTGGTCCACCCCATAAGAGGTTCCACTTCCCTGCGGACTTCAGGCTGAAATTCCAGAATCCACTTCCTGGTCCGTGCGGTGCCTGACTGCATTGCTGTTTTTGCCGGCCGATAGATGCGCGCAACCATTTTCTTTCCCGCTGTTGCGGCGCCCGTGCGCCCGTTGATATTGCGAATGGTCGGGGCAGCAAGATTCGAACTTGCGACCCCCTGCTCCCAAAGCAGGTGCGCTACCAGGCTGCGCTATGCCCCGACACATTCCGCGATGTTGCCACTGCTGCACGCAGGCAGGATAGCAGCTCAAGTGTCACGTTGATTTTGCATTACACGTTTCGAGTGCCTGCGGCAAGAAGCCAGCATTGAAAATGCTCAGTTTCCGGCAGATTTAAAAATCCGATGGCGCACAATATCACCAGGCTTTAATTTTAACCTGGCTGCAGTGCCACCAATGAGCTCCAGCACGGCAATTACCCTGTTTCCCGATTCAATAATGCGTTCAGACAAGGGTTCTGTGGAGGCCTCTATCCGATGAACTTTACCGCTTGCGAGGATAAAAACCATGTCGAGCGAGATGTAGGTGTTGCGCATCCACATGGAGACATATTGGTCCTCATCATAGATGAACAACATGCCGTGGCGTGGGTCCATCGAGCGGCGAAACATCAAACCCCGCGATTGCTGATCGCGCGTAGCAGCAATCTCAACATTGAGCTCATGTTTACCGGACGAAGTCACCAGCACAAGAGGTTCGCGCTTCAGTGTGTCCTGCGCTCGGCTGCTTTCCGCAGTGCCCACCACGGCCATGAACACGAACAAACCAATTGCAAGGCCTGCCAGGGCGGGTCGGTGAAACTTGATGAGGTTTATCACGGTGCTTGCGACCGCATGGGTGAGGCTAGTTGTCGCCTTCAGGCAAAGTCGTGGCCATGTCCGGCTTGAGTTCCGCGGCCATGAGGCCTTTGGGACCATTGCCGTAACGGACCAGAACCCGTTGTCCGGGACGCAGCTCCGCAAAGCCGAACCTGCGCAAGGTTTCCATATGTACAAAAATATCCTCGGTTCCGGGGCCGCGTGTCAAAAATCCATAGCCGCGGATCTTATTAAACCATTTGACCTCGGCAGCTTCATAATCACTTTCAGGTGTGATCTGGACATGGGTGCGTTGCGGCAGTTGAGAGGGATGAATAGCCGTGCTGTCATCCATTTCGAGGATGCGGAACGCCTGCAATCCTTTTGATTGGCGCAGCACCTGGCAAACAACCCTGGCGCCTTCATAGGCTGTTTGATGACCATCACGCCGCAAGACGGTCACATGGAGAAGTATGTCCGCCATTCCATTGTCAGGAATGATGAATCCATAGCCTTTCGCAGCGTCGAACCATTTAATGGCGCCGGAAATTTCTATGACATCCGCAGAAGCATCTTCAACTGCTTCATCGAGTTGCGAGACATCTTCAATAAATGGCGAGCCTTTGCCCCCCATGCCGCAAACCCCCGCTGCACCTTACGATAGCGCTCAAGCCCGCTTGGATGTTTTTATCCGCCTGACGCCTACCCTCTTGGTTCAAAAATACCACTCACGCGAAACGAGGCCAGTACTAAATTGCAGCTATTTTGTTCAACAGGTGAGTCGATTTAAATTCAATCTCGCACCCGGCGAAGAGAAGCATATGATATTACCGAAGAATTGGGTTTGTACGCACGAAGACACGATGCTGGGGATAAACATAATCAGTGCATATGTGTCTCGGCCCTGTTGCAAATTGGACACGGAAAGGTGGGACTTTTCCCCAGTTCATGCGCGAATCACCTGCGCAAATGGGGTCACATATGCTGGAATCACGATCCCGGAGGGGGATGAAACTCCATTGTGTACTCCCCAGACAGATGAACAACACAGCTGTTCAGAATATTTGAGTCGCATGAATGTGGTTATGGATTGAGCAAGGCAAGAGAGATGGAACGGTAATATGAAATATCTGCATACAATGGTTCGCGTGAGTGACGTGGAAAAATCACTGGAATTTTATTGCAACGCTCTGGGTCTGAAAGAATTGCGCCGGCGTGAAGATGAAGCTGGACGTTATACGCTTATTTTTCTTGCGGGGCCTGGAGATGAGCAGGCGCAGGTAGAGCTAACTTATAACTGGGACCCGGAAGATTATGACGAGGGCCGCAATTTTGGCCACCTCGCCTATCAGGTCGATGACATTTATGCCCTCTGCGAGAAATTAATGGCGGCAGGCGTTACCATCAACCGGCCACCTCGCGATGGCCGGATGGCCTTCGTGCGATCTCCCGACAATATTTCGATTGAATTGCTGCAGAAAGGCGATTCATTGCCTAAGAAAGAACCGTGGCTGTCCATGGAAAATAGTGGCCGTTGGTAGGAGCGTTATATCAAGGGGGGTATCGGGAACGGGCCGGTCGTTTCTGTCACAGCGGCAATGTGGCACCCCCTAGGAGAATCGAACTCCTCTTTCCAGGTTGAAAACCTGGCGTCCTAACCGATAGACGAAGGGGGCGCAGACACCGGCTCATATAAATGGGATTGGCGAGCCTGACAAGACTGTGTAGTGATCCAAATCCAGTCAGATGCGCGGGTTCGCCACATCCTCGATATGCAACTCGATTTTTTGTCGCCCTCCCCAGTCGCTTCTGCGCAAATGCCCAGCCACGTGGAGCGGCAGGCCCCTCGACTCGATCAGCAGTTTCCCAACATCTGTTTCCGCAGTGTTGAAGGCAATGGCATCCATGCGCGCACCGTCACTTGCAATGAGAGAGCAGCGCACGTGACGCTCGCCAACAATTTTCGCGAATTTGCACCGGTGTGCGGGAAAAGCAAATCTTGGTTGCGGATTGCCAGCACCGTACGGGCCCGCTTTATCCAGCTGGGCCATCAGGTCCATAGTCGCACTTGAGGCCATCAATGCCCCGTCAATTTTCAGATGTGCGTCAGTGCTCGCCTGCATAACACTTGCCAGCAGGGTTTCTTCGACATGATTGAAAAATGCGCCGGCATTCTCCTTGGCCAAGGTAAATCCGGCTGCCATGGCGTGCCCGCCGCCACGCAACAGCAACCCAGCCCCCACAGCGCTTCGTATCGCAGCACCAATATCGACACCTTGAATGGAACGGGCAGAACCTGAGCCTTGTCCCTCCTTGTCCCATGAAATTGCAAGAGATGGAGTTGCGAATCGCTCCGTTAGCCGGGCGGCAACTAAACCGATCAATCCCTTGTGCCATTCATCACCCTGCGCAATTGCAAGTGCTGCGTCAGGTCGGGACTGAAAGGCGGCATCTACCTGGGAGAGCGCCTCTTCCTGTAGTGTGGACTGTAGCGCCCGCCGTTCTGAATTCAGGTGATCGAGAGTGGTGGCAATTTCAATCGCCCGGGGCTCGTCACTGCATGTCAACAACTGCGTGGCCAGATCAGAGCGGCCGATGCGTCCCCCGGCATTCAGGCGCGGGCCCAGCACATAACCCAGATGATATGGTGTAGGCGCTGATGTGAGCCTGGCTGTGTCCGCCAGCACGCGTAGACCCAGATTCTGGCGCTGACGCATAACTTCTAGCCCCCGGAATACGAACGCCCTATTGAGACCTGTTAACGGCACAACGTCGCAGATGGTAGCTAGTGCCACCAAGTCGAGCAATTGCATGAGGTCAGGTTCTGATATTTCGTTTGCGTAATACGCTTCGCGCCGCAAGAGCCTCGTCACTGCAACCAGAAACAAGTAGACAACTCCGGCCGCTGCGAGATGCCCTTGCCCGGAGATATCATCCATTCGGTTTGGATTGACCACAGCGGAAGCCTCGGGCAATTGCTCCTCAGCCTGATGATGGTCAAGTACAATTATGTCAGCGCCCAGCACGCGTCCGCGGGCGAGTGGTTCATACGCCATCGTGCCGCAATCAACTGTGATTATGAGTTTGGCCCCATCTGAAACAAGCTGCTCGAAAGCTGTAATGCTAGGCCCGTATCCCTCAAGCGTCCGGTCGGGAATGTAGAATTGCGCATCTAGCCCATGGGCGAATAAAAACCTGCGGATGAGAGCAACGCTGGCCGCGCCGTCCACGTCATAGTCCCCGAAAATTGCAATGGGTTCTTTTTTGCGGATGGAACTGGCAAACCGTTCTGCTGCCACGTCCATGCCCTGCAATGTGGACGGGTCGGGCATTAGGGCCTTGAGGGTCGGATTCAAATAGTCGGCAAGTGTCTCCTGGGCCATGCCCCGGGCTGTCAGGACTCGTGCCAGGATTTCTGGAAGTCCATGCTCCTGTGCCATGCTTATCGCCAGATTTTCGTGAGATGGCGCCAGGCGCTCAACCCACCGCAGGCGGCGTGCAGAGCTCTCCACCCGCAGAAAAGCCGTTTGCCGATCCTCTGTATCAATTATTGGAGATCCAAGGGCTGTCACAAGGCCTCAATCCATAGTTCAAGATAGTCCTTACGAGATACCACTTACCCGGATTGTCCGTGCATCGTTCTGATCCACCTAACGGTACGTGTCTTGGCGCGCATAATAACAGTTTCGGTTTCAATGCCGCTTGGCTTGAAACGCACGCCTTGCAGCATGGAACCGCTGGTGACGCCGGTAGCTGCAAATATCACATCACCGGAAGATAAATCCTCCATGGAATATTTGCGGTCGATATCCTCGATGCCGATTTCAGCAACCCTTTTGCGATGATGGTCACTCAAGGCGTGCAGCCGGGCCTGTATTTGTCCACCGATGCACCGCAAGGCGGCGGCAGCCAGGACGCCCTCGGGTGCGCCACCGATGCCCATATAAATATCGATACCCGTCTCCTCCGCGTTGGCCGTGTGTATGACACCAGCTATGTCACCATCGCCTATCAACCTGATCGCCGCACCTGTCGCTCGCACGCCCTCGATAAGCTTGGCGTGCCTGGGCCGATCCAGAATACAGGCAGTAATTTCCTCTACCGGAACCCCTTTGGCTTTAGCAAGGGCCTGCAGATTTTCTTCCGGTGTTGCATCGAGATCGACGATGCCCTGTTCAAAGCCCGGGCCAATCGCAATTTTATCCATGTAAATGTCGGGCGCGTACAGCAGGCTGCCATGTTCAGCAAATGCCACCACTGCCAGGGAGTTGGGTTCTGCCTTGGCGCAGATTGTCGTACCTTCAAGGGGATCGACTGCAATATCGACCTGAGGTCCCTCGCCCAGACCCACTTCTTCACCAACATAGAGCATAGGAGCTTCGTCGCGCTCACCCTCGCCAATGACAATGCGTCCCTTTATGGGAAGCCGGTTCAGTTCTGTGCGCATGGCATCAACGGCCGCCTGATCAGCAGCCTCTTCGTCACCGTGTCCGCGCAATTTGGCAGCCGCGACAGCCGCAGCTTCGGTAACCCGTGCAATTTCAAGTGTTAGCATCCGGCTCAAGCCGGAATCTTCATTGTTGCTTTTCGCCATTGTTATTCCCGCAGATTATAATTTAATAATACGTATCATTTGTGGTGCTTCTTCTACATTACCTTCTTTTTCAATTGCCTGTAGCGCTTTGCGGACTGCTGCCTCGGTCGTCCTGTGCGTGATCATGTCCACGGGAACGGGTCCGCCATCATGGGGAAGCGTGTCCAGGCCAGGCATGGTGGATTCCGGAAGCCGCTGCACGATGCTCTCAAGGGATATACCTACATCAGCCATGCTTGCTGCAATAGCGGCAAAAGCACCCGGCCGGTCGTATACTGAAAGGCGGATATAGTAACCTCCCTCATGGGCACGCATGGGTGCACGCTTGTACGGGACGAGGTCTTCTGTACGCCAGGCGAATGTGGGTGGAATAATTCCCTTAGCTATGTCGAGAATGTCGCTTACCACTGATGAAGCGGTTGGACTGGCGCCTGCACCTGCACCGATCAGTACAAGTTCACCAATAAAATCCCCGTCGAAAGTTATGCAATTCGTAACACCATCAACCCCCGCAATGGGGGTGTTCTTGGGCACCATTGTTGGGTGTACCCGCTGTTCGATGCCACTGTCAGTTTGAAGCCCAACACCAAGCAGCTTTATCCGGTAGCCCAGTTCGTCAGCCGCCTCGATATCAGCCAGGGTAATCTTCTCGATCCCCTCCACATAAATTGATTCAAGAGAGGTCTCCACTCCAAATGCCATTGTGGTCAGAAGCGCTAGCTTATGAGCGGTATCATAGCCTCCAATATCAAAAGTAGGATCAGCTTCGGCATAGCCAGCATCCTGTGCTTCCTGCAGAACCTCGTCAAAATTGCGGCCTTCTTTCTGCATCTGGGTCAGGATGTAATTACAGGTGCCGTTCATAATCCCGTACACGCGCGTAATATCGTTGGCGATCAGACTTTCCTGAATGGTCTTGATGGCAGGGATGGCGCCTGCTACCGCAGCTTCAAAATTAAGCGCCACGTCATTTTCATCCGCAAGACGTGCCAGCGCCATACCGTGATGCGCCAGCAGTGCCTTGTTGGCGGTGACCACATGTTTGCCCGCCTTTAGTGCCGCCTCTATTGAGTCTTTGGCGACCCCCTCCTCTCCGCCAATCAACTCAACATACACATCTATGTCATCTGATGTCGCCAATACCACAGGATCGTCAAACCATTTGTAAGTGGAAATATCGGCACTGCGTTTTTTATGCCGGTCGCGCGCCGATACAGCGCAGACTTCAAGCGAACGACCTGCACGGGCCTTGAATTTGTCCCAGTGCTTGTCGATAAGCTGGAGGACACCTCCTCCGACCGTTCCGACGCCGGCGATGCCAAGTTTAAGAGCTTCTGCCATGATGAGAGTTCAGTGTGTCCGATTTTCAGAAGATGCAATTGGGATTACGTTATGCATCATCTCCACCGGTTCCGTGAGAAATTTTTTGATGCTGCGGGATGCCTGACGAATGCGCTGTTCATTTTCTACAAGGGCAATGCGTACGTAGCCTTCTCCATACTCGCCGAAGCCGATCCCGGGAGATACGGCAACATGTGCTTTTTCCAGTAGAAGTTTTGAAAATTCCAGAGATCCGATCTCGGTATATTTATCAGGTATTGGCACCCAGGCGAACATGGTCGCAGCAGGCGCCGGGATTTGCCAGCCAGCCCGTTCAAGAGAATCTACCAAGCAGTCACGCCGCGCCTGATAAACGGCCCGGATCTCCTCCACGCAATCCTGCGGACCATTGAGAGCTGCCGCAGCCGCCACCTGTATTGGGGTGAAAGCCCCGTAATCAAGGTAAGATTTTACCCGCGCCAGCGCACCAATAAGCCTTTCATTCCCCACAGCAAAACCCATACGCCAGCCTGGCATAGCATAGGTTTTGGAGAGCGAGCTGAACTCCACCGAGACATCAATGGCACCGGGCACTTGCAGAATCGAGGGTGGCGGTTTGCCGTCATAATAGATTTCCGCATAGGCCACATCACTCAGAAGTATGAGATCATGGCGTTTCGCGTAGGTCACAATCTCCGAATAGAAATCAAGATCAGCAACAAGGGCTGTCGGATTGGCCGGAAAATTGAGCACCAGAGCAATGGGTTTGGGAATTGAGTGGCGTACAGCCTGGTCAACCCGGCGCAAAAATTCATCATCCGTGCTGACGGGTATATGGCGGATAGTCCCACCGGAAATAATGAAGCCGAACTCGTGGATGGGATAAGTCGGATTTGGCACCAGCACAAGATCACCCGGTGCGGTAATGGCTTGAGCCATATTGGCAAAGCCTTCCTTTGAACCCAGCGTGGCGACAATTTGCGTGTCCGGGTCCAGTTTTACGCCGAAGCGATTCTTATAATATTCAGCTTGGGCACGGCGCAGACCCGGGATGCCGCGCGATGCGGAGTAACGGTTGGTACGCGGCTTGGTGACCGTCTCAACCAACTTCTCGACAATGTGAGACGGTGTCGGCATATCCGGATTGCCCATGCCGAAATCAATAATGTCGTCGCCGCGCGCACGCGCTTCCGCCTTGAGGCGATTCACTTCCTCGAAAACGTAAGGAGGAAGGCGTTTTATCCTGTGAAATTCCTGCACAATTCAGGTCCATTTTCCAATGCTGACCGTACCCTGGTGTAGGGCCTGAGAAAGTTACGTTGAGTAAAGACGGGAATCGCGAATTTCATCAAGCGAAACATCGCTTCAAGAGAGGTCAGAACAGTTCGAGCTGTGAGCAGGTGGAAATGTACGACTCTCGCTATTGTTGTTTTTCAATCTCGCGAATAGCGGACGTCTGGTGCTGTTTTTGTTCCGTCGACAGGTTGCGAATAACTTCATCCTGTTCTTCGCGGGAGAGAATTTTGTTCTTGATTTTCTTCACTGATGAGAGGCGCGGGTAAGGTATCGATTCCACCGCACATCCTGCAATCCCGGTACAGAAGCCGAGCAGAGAGAGACAAATCATAAATCGTCGAAAAATATGCATCATTGTTCGCCGTTTTCAACACAGGTCAGGAGATACGCAAACTGATGATACGAGTCACTCATGCCGTTACGAGTTTGATAGCACAGACGTCCTATACTCAAAACCGCGTCGAAATCAATTTAACACGATCTCAGGCATGAATTGCAGTTCTGAGCTAAGCATGCCTAAACTTAAAAATAGATGAAATATGGGGCTTCTGTATGTCCGAAAAAAGCAACAATGACCACGATTCTGCCGGAAATGAGAAGTCAGACAGCTACAGGGTGAACGAACCCAGGGAGCTGGCAAAGAACCTGGCGCGTTTGCTTGAGGAAGGCAGTAAGGTCGTCTCCAGCCTGGCCAGCCGTAACAATGGGCAAACCGGCCCCTACAGCACGGCGAGCGAAGCAGGTGAAGCGGCAAAGGTACTTGGAACGGTCGCACAGCAATGGGTCAACGAGCCAGCCAAACTGGTTAGCGCCCAAGGCAGGTTGCTCCAGGGTTACACTGACTTGTGGGGACATTCGATGCGCCGGTTTCTCGGTGAAGAAGTTGAGGCAGTCGCAGAGCCTGAACCGGGTGATGCACGTTTCAAGGATGCGGACTGGAATGAGAAGCAATTTTTTGATTTCTGGAAGCAGGCCTATTTATTGACGGCCAAATGGGCCGAAGAGATGGTCGATGACACCGAAGGATTGGATAAAAATACTAAGCGCCGTGCAGAATTTTATGTGAATCAGATTTCCAGCGCACTTTCCCCCTCCAACTTCGCCCTGACCAATCCCGAAGTGGTGCGCGAGACACTTGCCAGCAATGGGGAAAATCTGGTCAAGGGCATGGCGCACCTGGCTGATGATCTGAGCCAGTCGAAGGACCTGTTGCGTATCCGGCAAACTGATCTGGAGGCCTTCGAGGTGGGACGTAATCTTGCCATGACTCCGGGCAAGGTCATTTTTCAAAATGATATCCTGCAGCTTATCCAGTATGCGCCCTCAACCGATACTGTCCATGATGTGCCGTTGCTGATCGTCCCACCCTGGATCAACAAATTCTATATTCTCGACCTGGTGCCGGAGAAATCCTTCATTGCCTGGGCCGTGGAACAGGGTTTCACGGTGTTTGTCATCTCCTGGGTCAATCCGGACGGCAAGCTCGCGGACAAAAGTTTTGAAGATTATATGCATGAAGGAATTCTTGAGGCAGTTGGCGCGGTCAAGGACGCGACGGGCCAGAAGAAAATCAATGCCCTTGGGTATTGCGTCGGTGGCACCCTGCTTAGTGCAACATTGGCATACATGGCCGCCAAGGGCGACACCCGTATTGCCAGTGCAACTTTCCTTACTGCCCAGGTCGATTTTTCAAAAGCGGGCGATTTGCTTGTCTTTATTGATGACACTCAGCTCAAGGCCCTTGAAGAGATGATGGCCGAACGCGGTTATCTTGAGGGAGCACGCATGGCAACTGTGTTCAACATGCTGCGCCCCCGGGATCTCATCTGGCCATACGTGGTCAACAACTACCTGCTCGGGAAAAACCCGTTTCCCTTTGACCTGCTCTACTGGAATTCTGATTCAACGCGGATGCCGGCGGCAAACCACGCATTCTACCTGCGTGAGTTTTATCATGAGAACAAACTCTCCAAGGGTGAGATGGAGCTTGGTGGCGAACGCTTGAAACTCAAAAAGATTGACATCCCGATTTATGAGCTGGCCACGCGGGAAGACCACATCGCGCCTGCAGAATCGGTGTTCAAAGGTGCTAAAATGTTTTCCGGACCAGTTCGCTTCGTGCTCGCGGGATCGGGTCATATTGCAGGTGTGGTCAATCCACCTGCAAAAAAGAAATACATGCACTGGACCGGCAAGAAGCCGTCTTCGAAAAAACACCCAGCACCCACATTGGAAGACTGGCTGGGTAAGGCCAAGGAACATGAAGGCTCATGGTGGCCGGACTGGAGTGAATGGCTGAGCGAGCACTCGGGTGAAAAAATACCCGCCCGCACTCCTGGCTCAGGAAAACTTCCTCCGATTGAAGATGCGCCCGGGTCATATGTACAAAAGCGCCATTCATGAGGGATTAAACGGGTCGCGTCTTAGGTGAGCCCTGTCATCTCGGGCAAACCCATCATGATGTTCAGGTTCTGGACGCACTGGCCGGATGCCCCCTTGCCGAGATTGTCCAGCAATCCCATGACAACTGCCTGATCGCCGCCCTGATTTGCAAAAACATAGAGTCTCAGTTCGTTTGTGCCATTCAGAGATTCTGGATCAAGCCTGTGGACACTCTCCTCCACGCCCATCTGCGCGACCATGACACAGGCCTGCCCCTCATAGTGAGCCGCCAGTGTACCGTGGATATCGGCGGCGGATATGGGGCCGGGCAATGACCAGAGTGGTAATGGCACCTGAACGATCATTCCTTGTGCAAACCGCCCAACGCTGGGCACGAACACAGGGGCATGGGAAAGGCCACTCCAGCGAGTGATTTCAGGGACATGTTTGTGCGAAAGCGTATGTCCGTAAGTAAAAAAGGACGAACTGGAATTCTGGTCATGCGACTCATCTTCAAATTCGGCAATCATGCCTTTGCCGCCCCCGGAGTAACCTGAGACAGCATTGATTGTTGCCGGCCAGTCGGGCGCAATGATCCCGCCCTTTATAAGCGGATGGAGGATGGCGACCGAGGAAATGGCGTAGCATCCAGGATTGCTGACACGTTTTGCTTTTGCGATTAAATCGCGCTGACCTGCGTCAAATTCAGGGAAGCCATAGACCCAGCCTTCAGCCGTACGGTGCGCGGTCGAAGGGTCGATCACACGTGTTTCCGGATTGTCGATAAGAGCAACAGCCTCACGGGCGGCATCATCCGGCAGGCACAGGATCGCCAGGTCGGCAGCATTCAGAATGTCACGCTTTATTTCCGGATTTTTGCGATCACTCTCCGCCAGCTGCAGCAGCTCAATATCGTTTCGGCTCTCCAGCCGCGCCTTGATCTGCAAGCCCGTGGTTCCAACTTCGCCATCTATGAACACTTTCGAGGTCATTTTGAACCTATTGTAGTTCCTGATTGATCAAAAAAAATCGGGCGCCTCACCCGGAGACGCCCGATCATACATTCGAACCTATATCCGGAAAGGTTAGCGTTTTGAGAACTGGAAGCTTCGGCGGGCTTTGGCCTTGCCGTACTTCTTGCGTTCAACCACGCGCGAATCACGAGTCAGGAATCCGCCTTTCTTGAGGACGCCCCTGAGCTCTGGCTCATAATGGGTAAGCGCTTTCGAGATGCCGTGACGCACGGCACCCGCCTGCCCCGAAAGTCCACCACCGCGAACGGTACAATTGATATCAAACTGATCCGCGCGCTCGGCCGCGTTGATCGGTTGATTCAGTATCATCTGCAGCACGGGGCGTGCAAAATATTCTACATAGTCCTTGCCATTTACGACAATCTTACCCGCACCCGGCTTGACCCAAACGCGGGCGACCGCGTCCTTTCGCTTGCCGGTGGCGTAGGCGCGGCCCTGGGCATCAAGTTTTTGCTCGTATACGGGTGCTGTCTCAACGGGTGTGTCCTCGACACTCTGACCGGTCAGCTCGCCGAGGTCCTCAAGGGTTTTTACCTCTTCTTCAGCCATGGCGATTACGCGCTCCTCTGGTTCTTGGTGTTCAGTTTGGCGACATCGAGCGCCTGGGGGTCTTGGGCCTCATGTGGATGCTCAGCCCCGGTGTAAACACGCAAATTGCTGAACTGCTTGCGCCCCAAGGGACCGCTCGGAAGCATACGTTCGACAGCTTTCAGGAGTACGCGTTCAGGGTGTTTTCCCTCAAGAATCTGCCCAGCCTTCGTGCTCTTGATGCCGCCGGGATAACCCGTGTGGCGGTAATAGATCTTGTCGGCCTTTTTCTTGCCGGTGAGTGCCACTTTGTCCGCATTCACGACCACCACGTGATCGCCGCAATCGGTGTGGGGTGTGAAGATCGGCTTGTGTTTGCCGCGCAGCCGTGTGGCTATCAGCGACGCAAGACGACCGAGGACCAGATCGCTTGCATCGATCAAAATCCACTGCTTTTCGACTTCAGAAGCCTTTGCCGAATAGGTTTTCATTGCTCAGTTCCTAATACAGTGTTGGTGGCGTAATGATCGTCTGTGGCCGCCAGAGGTGTCCCGCACTCTTCATTCGGGGGGTTGGATGGCGCTTTTTATGTTGATCCCGAGCTTCAGTCAACACTTCATTCTTAAAAAACCACTTAATTACAACCGTTTATAGGTGCGGTAATATGTTACCTAATGCATGTCTCTGTGTGCTGAGTAACCCTTTCAAGGCCGTGGACTCTGGCCATGCTTCAAGTATGGTAAGCCCCTGAATAGGCAAGCTATCCAAAGGTAAGAGTTACAATGACGCTTACGACAATCAGTGCCGGGACGGAAAACAATGAGGGCGTTCTACTGCGCGAAGACCGTGGTCCCATAGCGCTTCTGACGCTTAATCGGCCGGAAATGCGCAACAGCCTGTCGGAAGAATTGCTGGAAGTACTCCAGACCCAGATTGACGATATTTCAGTTTCATCCGCCATCAAGGCCGCAGTGATCAACGCTAATGGTCAAATTTACTCTTCCGGTCACGATATCAGGGAAATGAAAAGTCACAGGAACGATGCGGATGGCGGTTTGGGTTTTTATGAAAAAATTTTCAAACTGTCCTCCAAACTCATGACGTCAATTGTACGATGTCCGAAGCCCGTTATTGCCGCTGTCACTGGTACAGCGACCGCGGCAGGCTCTCAACTTGTCGCATCCTGTGACCTGGCGGTCGCGGGAACAGATTCACAGTTCTGCACGCCTGGCGTCCATATCGGGCTTTTCTGTTCGACTCCCATGGTTGCCTTGAGCCGTAATGTCGGGCGTAAACGCGCAATGGAAATGCTGTTACTCGGTGAGATGATTGATGCAGATGACGCCGCCGCTTACGGACTTATCAATCGGGTCGTAGCGCCACAAAAAGTCCTTATGGAAGCATTAGCCATGGCGGAGAAGATCGCAGAAAAATCATCAACCACAATAGCGATCGGCAAGTCGACCTTCTATCGACAGGTTGAAGAGCCTCTCGGCGAGGCTTACGACACTGCCGCTGAAGCCATGGCCGCAAATATGATGATTGCCGATGCTGAAGAAGGGCTTGATGCATTTCTCGAAAAGCGCACACCTGAGTGGCGAGATGCGTAACGAGAGCAACAGATCCTATAGATGAACCACGACAGCTACACAGATGACTATATTCATAAAATCCTGAACGCCAATCGCAGTTTTGCCATTGTCGGTGCCAGCGCCAACACGGTTCGCCCCAGTTATTTTGTTTTGAAATACCTGCTGGCGAAGGAATTCAGGGTTGTGCCGGTAAACCCCGGATTGGCTGGCAAGGAGCTTCTGGGCCAGAAGGTTTATGGTGCGCTCAATGACATTCCTGAACCTATCGACATTGTAGATATTTTCCGCAATTCGGAGGCAGCTCTGGAGATAACAAGAGAGGCTATCGAGATTGGTGCAAAGGTAATTTGGATGCAACTTGGGGTGCGCAACGATGAAGCAGCGCGGCTTGCGGAAACCGCGGGCCTGCAGGTCGTTATGAACCGTTGCCCCAAGATTGAGTACGCCAGATTATCAGGTGAAATCGGTTGGGCCGGTGTCAATTCACGTGCAATATCCAGCTCACGGCCAAAGCTAGGGCCTCGGGGCGTGCAACATCGTATCTTGCGTGAAAGCTGATGAATTTGAACCGAATTGGGAGCAGGTGAGAACGACATGGATCAGTTGAGCAACTATTTGCCCGGAATCCTCATAGCCTACGGGGCTTTTATGCTCGGCATATTCAGCCCCGGACCAAACATTCTATCGATTATTGGCACTTCCATGGGTGTCGGACGCGGATCGGGCAAGGCACTCGCCATGGGCATAGCGAGCGGGTCATTCTTGTGGGGCTTACTGACGTTGTTCGGCCTGACGACGCTATTGACGCTTTATGCGCAGGTCATGATTGCTATTAAAATTATTGGCGCTGCCTATCTTCTTTGGCTGGCGTTCAAGGCGTTTCGCTCCGCCGCCTCGGCCAATGAGATGGCCATCAAACAGCTGAATGTATCAGGAGGTGCCTGGGTCTACTATCGCCGCGGCCTTCTTATACAGATGACCAATCCAAAAGCTGCGTTGACGTGGATAGCCATTATGTCACTTGGTGTGGATGCCAGTGCGCCACTCTGGGTAGGTGCGTCTATCGTTGCGGGAACAACAATTATCTCGGTGATAGGGCATCTCGTTTATGCGTTAGCATTTTCAACTATGCCAATGGTGGCGGCCTATCGTCGTGCACGGCGCTGGATTGAAATCGGCCTCGGAACGTTTTTCTGCTTCGCAAGTTACAAGCTGCTAACCGCTAAAACATGACCGACATGAAGGCAAAGAATTACCAAGAAAGGATGCTTCCATGAGTGAAGATAAACCCCCGGCCTTCAACACGCTTGCCGTTCATGCCGGCGCACAACCTGATCCCGCGACAGGCGCGCGCGCCACACCGATATATCAAACCTCATCTTTCGTGTTTGATGACGCCGACCATGCGGCCTCTTTGTTCGCCCTGGAGTCTTTCGGAAATATCTATACCCGTATCATGAACCCGACACAGGCTGTGCTTGAAGAGCGTGTTGCCGCCCTTGATGGTGCAACAGCTGCTCTCGCCGTCGCCTCGGGTCACGCCGCCCAGCATCTGGTTTTTCATACCCTTCTGGAGCCTGGAGACAAATTCATAGCCGGTCGCCAGCTCTATGGCGGGTCTATCAATCAGTTCAATCACTCTTTCAAGAAATTCGGCTGGGACGTGGTTTGGGCTGACTCCAGCAAGCCGGAAGAATTTGAAGCGGCGATCGACGATAAGGTCAAGGCGATCTTCGTCGAAACCCTGGCCAATCCCGGGGGCGTTGTCATCGACATCGAGGCTATTTCAAAAATAGCCAAAAAGGCCGGCATTCCCCTGATTGTCGACAACACCCTGGCGACGCCCTATTTGTGGCAGCCGATCGAACATGGTGCGGATATTATCGTCTATTCATTGACCAAGTTTATGGGTGGCCAGGGCAACTCAATCGGCGGAGTGATTGTTGATTGCGGCACCTTCGACTGGATGGCGAGTGATAAATATCCCACCCTTTCAGAAAGTTGTGCCAGCTATAACGGGATCAAACTTGCAGAGACGTTTGGGAATTTCGCTTTCGCAATCGCCTGCCGGGTGTTGAGCCTGCGCGACCTGGGTCCGTGCATCTCACCCTTTAACGCGTTCCTGATCCTGAACGGTATTGAGACACTGCCCCTGCGCATGCAACGCCATTGTGACAACGCACTGGCTGTCGCGGAATGGTTGGAGAAACACGATCTGGTGGCGTGGGTCAGTTACGCCGGACTAGATTGCAGCCCTTATAATAAGCTGGCCAGGAAATATGTGCCTAAGGGCGCTGGTGCCGTTCTCACCTTCGGGCTCAAGGGCGGCTATGATGCAGGCGTAGGCTTGGTGAGCAACGTCAAACTGTTTAGCCACTTGGCCAACATCGGTGATACCAAGAGCCTTATTATCCACCCAGCTTCAACCACTCACAGCCAATTGACACCCGATGAAAGGGCCGCTGCCGGCGCGGGAGATGATGTGGTACGGCTTTCAATCGGCATTGAGGATGCCGGCGATATCATTGCTGATCTGGAGCAGGCACTGGCACAAGCTGGCTGAGGTGCCATAAGCCGATGGAGAACACCAGAATGGCCATCGCCTGATGGGCCAGGCCAAGTTCAATCGGCACTTTTGCCAGCAGTGTGGCGATACCGAGCACAAGCTGAAGCAATATGCTTCCAAAGAGCATGCTGGCACCCAGCGTGACAGGCCCAGTTCCTGTGCTCTTGGCTGCAACCGCCACATGGACAAACGCCCAGACCAGGATGACATAGGCCAGCACCCGGTGGTTGAACTGGACCGTGAGTGCATTCTCAAACAGGTTGAGATACCAGGGTGACATCGCGTCGAGACCTTTTGGTATCAACGCACCATCCATGAGCGGCCAGGTGTTATAGCCCTGCCCTGCATCCAGACCGGCAACAAAAGCCCCAAGGGATATCTGGAGAAACAAACCAGCGACAAGCGCCATTGCCGACGTCTTGAAGCCAGTACTGCTTTGCTTGGTTTGCCCTGGCCCCGGCCGCAACCTGAGGGCGACCCAGAAAATGTATGCAAAAATAAGAACAGCTGCGCATAAATGCGCGGCGAGCCGGTACTGGCTGACATCAACGCGCTCAACAAGTCCGCTCATGACCATGTACCAGCCAAGGGCGCCCTGCAGACCGCCGAGCAGGAACATGACAATCAGTTTGGGCCAGAGCTCTTTACTGATTTTCCCTGTGAACCAGAAAATAAGGAACGGAATCAGAAAGGCAAACCCGATTATCCTTCCCAAAAACCTGTGACCCCACTCCCACCAGTAGATGGTCTTGAAATCTTCCTGGCTCATGCCTTTGTTGACGAGTTCATATTCAGGGATTTGGCGGTATTTCGTGAAGGCTTCCTGCCACGCACCCTCACCCAGCGGCGGTATGATTCCAAGAATGGGCTTCCACTCGGTAATCGAGAGGCCAGAATCAGTGAGCCGTGTGGCGCCGCCGACGATAATCATGACGAAGATCAGCGAGCACAGGCAGAACAACCATGCACGTACCGCAGCACCGTCTTTACCGGCACTTTTTTTTGAGTAGGCACTCATCGCCATTCCTTCTCCATGAGACATATGTGATGAGCAAATGCCTTGCCCCAGATCCCGGGACAATTATGCATCTTGCCGCATATCCCAGTCCTGCTAGGTATTAAAGCATGACCATGCGGACCCGAAAATTTATTGGCGCTATTACACTGCTGGTTTACCTGGTGACTTATTCAATAATCGCGATGGCATTTGGCGCATCACAGATTGTGGGTGGATCCAATTTAATCCAAGTTCTCTACTTTCTTGCAGCCGGATTAGTTTGGATTATTCCTGCTGGGCTGTTGATCCGCTGGATGCAACGGCCAGATCCATCCTAGACTCAGATGCTTCCCTCAGGCTGCGTCAACGCGGCGGAATCTGTTCCAAATCGCAAAGGGCGCGCCGGTCATATAGAGCCGGGTGAACACGGATGATTGATAATCCCCGTTTAGCGAGACCCTGGGCAGTGCGGTCAGGTGGTCTGCATGATCGGGGAAGATGACCCCCTTGCGCGTCGTCACTGCCGTCTTGAAACCGATATCTTGGGCAATGCTGAATTCACGCGGACCGGCGCTTTCGGGGTTCCCGTATGGGTAGCTGAAATGTTCAGGCCAGACTCCGAGTTCTTCTTTGATCCTGTCTGCTCCGCGTTTCATTTCATCACGAGCACGATCTTCAGGCAGTTTTGCCAACGCAGGGTGCGCCATCGTATGCGCTCCAATTGTCACGAGTGGATCAGAGGCAAGTGTTCTTATTTCATCCCACGTCATGATCAGATCACGGCATTGCTCTTCCATGTTCACGCCATGGGCTTGGCACAAGCGAGATACCGTTTCTCGCTGGGTATCGGCATTCTGGTCACGCAGGTGAAAATAGATATGTTCGAAAGCCGCCGTTTTTTCTTCATCGGTAGCGGTGGGGAGTTGTGTGGTCCCGGTCTGAGAGGAAAAAGTAATTTCAGAGCTTGAGGCAATCACCTCTTCAAGTGCGAACCACCACAACTCACCCTTACCTTCTGGAAAATCCGAGGGCACGTAAATTGTGAAGGGAGCGCCGTATTTCCGGAATACGGGATAGGCATATTCCAAATTATCCCTGTAGCCATCATCAAGCGTAAAGCAAGCAAAGCGATTTGAGGAAACGCCGCATTGGATACGTGCATGGGCTTCATCAAGGGAAATGATATCCAGCCCTGCCTCTTTAACGTCGCTGAGGACCGCATCGAGATATTCAGGCGTCACCATCAACCCACGGTTTGGGGAGTATCCTCCCTGCTTGAGGGGAGACACTTGGTGCAGCATGAAAATCAGGCCCATTCCTTCAGCAAAAGGCGCGAGGAGCCGGTGTACGCCCGAATAGTATAGCGCCTTCATGCCCGGTTTCAGAATATCAGCCGGTAAGCCCGTCATCGTATCCACTCGCCTCATTTCCAATTGCAACCCCAAGTTAACGAGTTGCCGCTAGCTTCAGTGCGTTCCTGCCAACTATCTCAGGCTTTCATTGAGAAAGCCTTGATCAGTTCCTTTTTTTTGGCAGGAGGCCACGCGTTTGTATTGCGTAGGAGTGGGCAGTGACAGTCATCAGTTTGCCGCGTGTGGATCACAAACGGGACCACACACAGGCCGCAGTGCCATGTGCCGGGTCGCTTGAAACATCAGCGGGCCTGATAAGGCTGTCAATTTTTCGTGATTTTGAACTGCTTGAAACGGAATGGCGTTCATTTCAAACAAGCGCCGTGAGCGTTCAGGCACAGTCATATACGCATTCCGAAGCGTGGTTCCGTTTGGTTTCAAAACCGGCCGGAGCAGAACTCGCCATCGTCTGCGGGCGTTCGCAGTCGGGCGACATGGAATTCATTTGGCCGTTCGAGGTCGTGAAACGACGCGGGGTTCGCTGCCTGAACTGGATTGGCTGGGAACACGCCAACTACAATATGGGACTCCATACGCTTAATTTCGCCCGCAAGTCATCGCCCAAAGACGTCAGGGCACTGCTGAGTGAAGCAGCTGGCCTGATTGGGAATGTGAATGCAGCATATTTTGATAAGCAGCCATATGAGTGGGATGGGGTGGCGAACCCCATGGCCCATCTGCCACATCACCCAAGTGCCAATAAGGGCCATGCGGTGCTTTTGGAATCTGATTTCGATACTCTTTACCGCAACCGGTTCAGTGGCAAGTCACGCAACACTCTGGGTCGAAAAGAGCGGCGTCTCCGCGAACAGGCTCCGGTCGATATGGGCTGGGCTTCTACTCCGGATGAGCGACGCAAACTGCTGGATGAGTTTTTCAGGCAAAAGTCGCTACAATTTTCAGAACAAGGCATCAGTGATGCTTTTGCGGATCCACGCTACCGCGCTTTTTATCATGAGATTGCGGCACTTCCCTCGGATGAACAGGGAGCCCTGGAAATTGGATATCTCAAATCTGGAAACCAGATTGCAGCGATATCAAGTGGCACCTTTTTCAAGGACAAATTTACATCCATGCTGACCTCGATACATCATGGTTCAATCCGAAAATATTCTCCCGGTTCCTTGTTGTTTCAGTATCAAATCGAGGATGCATGCCGCAGGGGAGTGAACTTCTTCGACATGGGAGCAGGCGATGCCCGCCACAAGGAAGAGTGGTGTGATGTCGATACGCCCCTGTTCGAAAATATCATCGCATTTGACGAACGCGGTTACCTGATAACGGTTCCACTTGCCGCCCAGGAAGCAATAAAGAGGTTCGTCAAGACGCGGCCTAAACTATGGTTTCTGGCTCAGGTAATCCGGCGCAAATTCTTTGGACAGCGCCGCATAAATATCCCGTCACAAAAATAAGTCGCTGAACGGCTTCGCTAGATTGCCGCTGCCCGTTTCACGAACGGCATTTGGGGCATGGTCCATGAGCGACTGTCCTCATGTTTAAGTATAGCCATGCTCGCGGAGCCTTCAGCCTTCGTCATAATTTGATCTGCCAGTAATAAAGACTGGTCATTAGAGCCGGTAGGCTCTGCAATCAGAAGCAGCGCGGGTTCGCTCCTAGAGGGTAGGCTTACTATTGAGCTCGCCTCTCCTGGCGCCGAAAAGATGACTACATGGTCGTATGCCGCCTCCAGAGCCTCGAGCAAGGGTCCAAGACCCTGCACATCAAGTCCGAACACCCTGCCCGGCTCACTGGTGCCGGAGAGCACATGAAGGGAACTGTCGGGGTCTCGGCGTACTGCATCTTCAAAGCTCGCTTCTCCGCTGAGCATTTGGTGGATCCCCGGCGAATCGGGAAGATCAAGGGCAATGGCCAGATGATCGCCTTCAACCATGGCATCGACCAGTACCGTGCTCCTGCCAGAATCGGCCAACTCACGAGCGGTATCGATTGCCCGTCCCGCCGCGTCAGACAAACCAGACTGCGGCGCCGATATAACCAGACGGTCATGCCCAGCAGCCAAATGGTGCGCGACATCTCGGGGTGATTGCAATGTGGGGATTCTCGCATTCCGTTTGCCTGTTGCAGGCTGGGACCTTCGGTCCATGGCATAGACAGTATCGTCATGGCGGCTTTGCATGCGCTGAATATGCTGCGGCATGATGATTTCACGTGCCACGGCATGAGCGAAGCCCAATAGAATGACAGCAGCAAAGGACAGCAGTGAAATCGGTTCTTTTTGCGGGAAGGAGGGAATGCTCGTCACATGGGCACGCGAAATGATGCTCGCATGAGCTGGTACAGAAGTCTGGTCTGAACGTGCACTCGCATCCCGGTAGCGCGATAAATAGGATTCAAGGACTTCACGGTTGGCTTTGGCTTCACGCTCAAGAGCGCGCAACTTGATATGACTTTCATTGCCCTTGGAGGCTGAGCGTTTCATTTCCCTGAGGCTTTCACGAAGTGATGCCTCCCGGGCTCCTGCAATCTGGGCCTCATTCCGCAAGCCGGACACAACCTTGCGCGCTTCTTTTCGTATTTGTTGCCGCACATTACTAAGCTCTGACTTGAGTTGCTTGATGCGAGGGTGAGAGGGGAGAAGCGTTGCAGAGACCTCGGCAAGTTCACGCTGGACGGTTACACGCTGTTCGAGCAACCTTTGGATCAGCCTGGATTTCAGAACATCTGCAGAGTCGGCTACGCCGCCCGTGTCCTTAAGCATCTTCTCGATGAGTTCTGCGCGCGCTACTGCTTCGGTACGCTGCGCCTTGGCCAGAATAAGCTGACTGTTCAGTTCCGAGAGTTGCTGGGTATCAAGTGTTGTGTTGTTGCGGCCTTCAAGCAGTCCCGAGGAAGAGCGAAAACGCTCCGCTGCAACGTCGGCTTTCTCCACCTTTTTGGTGAGTTCCTTGATTTGGCCGCTGAGCCACGCACTGGCTTCCTTTGTTTGCTTAAGTTTTTCGCTTTGCTGCCATGTCAGATAGAATTCAGCAAGCTTGTTTGCAGCTTTTGCCGATGTTTCCGGATTACTGGACTGGAATGACACAGCAATGACGCGAGATTTCTGTAATTGATATACGCTGAGCCGATCAAGAAATGCATCGAGCACCCTCTCCTGAAGCTTCACCTGCGAGGTCGGCTCCTTGAGACGTGCGAAGCGGAGGATTTTACGCCAGAGTGTTCCGCTGCCGGCCTCTTTATTGAATTCGGGATCTTCATCCAGTCTTAGCTCCTTCACAACACCCATGGCCAGGTCGCGTGAAAGCAGAACCTGGACTTGGCTTGACACAGCCTCCTGATCCGTGGTCACCCGTCGCTCATTTGCGATTTGCGAACTCGCTGGCCGCTTGTAGCTGTTCTCCTCTCGCTCAATCAGAATGCGTGCCTGTGAAGTATAGAGCGGGGTTACAAAACTGAGCGCAAAATAGGTGGCGATTCCTGCCACCACGGCAAGTATGGCAATCAGGTACTTGCGCTGGTTTACCGCGCGCAGCAAGGCCGCGACATCAATATCGTCTGAAGCTGTAGGCCGGGAAGTCGGGTGCATGGCTTTACTCGTGTGTTTGATAGCAACTCTACTCACCCATCCTTTCTACTGATTCCCGGTAACTAAAGACTTAAGGGCTGCGCCATGACGGTACGGATGCTTAACCTTTGTTAACCATCGCTGGCCTACAAAAAGGTCCAGAAGAGATTCGTTTAGTCGACCAAAATGGAAATGCACATGGCCATACGCCACGTTCTTGTTTTAGCTGCCAGTTGCCTTGCACTCGCAGGCTGCAAGACGAGTTCGTCCGGCCATCCCGCCAAGCGCCTCGTCAGGCCCCATCAGACCGGCATCGTATCGGCGACGCCTCTGCAACCGCCGGCATTGCGGACTGGTGCAAGCGCATATGTGCATCAGGTAAACGCGGGAGGATCGCCCTATACGCTGGACAGCGGCGACCAGTTGAGGATCACGGTATTTGGTCAGACAAACCTGTCTCGTACATATCCGGTGGATGCCGGCGGGTTTATTTCAATGCCCCTTATCGGTGCTGTAGAGGCACGAGGCATTTCGACATTCCAGCTTGAAAAGCGCATATCGCACTCATTGAAGCGGAAATATGTAAAAGATCCCAAGGTCACGGTTGAGGTTGAGACCAGCCGCCCATTCTTCATTCTGGGCGAAGTGCGAAATGGTGGTCAGTATCCTTACGTGGCGGACATGACTGTTCAGACCGCCGTCGCCATTGCCGGCGGATTTACACCTCGGGCAAAGAAACGCACCGTACAATTGACCCGGCGGACCAACGGCTCAACGGTAACCCGAAAAGTGCCGGCCAGTTGGAAAGTCCAACCCGGTGACACCATCACAGTAAAGGAACGGTTTTTCTAGAATCAGATTGACCCGAACCCCTGAAACAAACCGTGAGCTCTCCACTTTCCATTCTGCATTGTCTGCGCGCACCAATTGGAGGGCTATTCAGACATGTATGCGATCTTGCGTCAGCTCAGGCAGACATGGGTCATCACGTAGGCCTCATCTGCGATGCCCGCCCCGCCGATAAGGCCGCAGAATCTACCTTGCGCAATTTGAATGAAAATATCTGCGATCTCGGAGTCGTCCGGGCGGCCATGAGCCGTCATATTGGGCTGAGCGATCTCACAGCTTGCAGATCAACGCGTCTTTTTGCCCGTGACGTTCAAGCCCAGATCCTTCACGGCCACGGCGCCAAGGGTGGGGCCTATGCCCGACTCGCCGCACATAAACTTAAACGCGGCGATCAGGATATATGCGCCTTCTACACACCGCATGGCGGTTCGTTGCACTACAGCCCAGGATCCCTGCAAGGGTACATTTTCATGGAACTGGAACGCCGTCTGGGCCGTAAAACAGACGGATTGATTTTCGAAAGCGCCTATAGCGCAAACCTCTATCAGACAAAGGTGGGGGCCTATCCCTGCGAGGCCCGCGTCATTCCAAATGGTCTGAAACCGCAAGATTTCCATGAACCCGCACTTGATGAAAACGCGGCTGATTTCGTATTTGTCGGCGAACTCAGGCATTTGAAGGGCGTTGATGTTTTACTCCACTCATTGGCGGAATTACGCAAAAAACAATCTGTAACTGCCTATATCGCGGGTGGCGGTCCTGATGCGGCTGAATTCAAAGCGCTTGCACGAAAATTGAATCTCACGGACGCGGTGAGTTTTCCAGGCCCAATACCAGCGGGTGCCGCCTTCACACGGGGGCGCTGTCTCATAGTTCCCTCCAGGGCAGAATCCTTTCCCTATATCGTGCTCGAAGCAGGTGCGGCCCGGATGCCAATGATCGCGACGCAAGTTGGCGGCATTCCAGAAATAGTCGAAGGCTGCAATATACCGCTGTTGCCGGGAGGTGATACGCAGGCGCTGACACAGGAAATGCAAGCATTCCTGGACAAACCTGAAAAATTCGTTGAGCGCGCAACTGTCCTGCGGAACAGCGTTGCAAAGCGTTTCAGTGTGGATGGCATGGCCCAGGCTATTACCGATTTTTACCGCAGTTCCATGACTGGAATTTCAGATATTTAATCAGTGCTATGGCAGGCTGGGTAACTGGTCTTTAACCATATCGCCAGTCAACCGTCGCTACCCGCGAGTCGATTAAGTCTTCCCAGACATTGTTTTGTTAAATCTTGGTTCGGGATTTGCCGGTCCTATGACCGTGCAGACATTGCATTTTTGGGGAAAGGCACAAGCTTGCCAATTAGGCGCGTGCCTGATCGGATCACAGTATCAAATGTCTGACATACCTGCTTCAGATCATGTGAAAACAGATCGGCGCAACCGGGATCGCGGGGCGTCGGACCGGCGCGAAGCTTCGCGCCCGCGGCTCGGGAATTTTCAGTTTGCCGATGCTGCCAAGTTGATTTCTCCTCGCGTGGTGACAGGCAGTGCTCGTCTCATCGAGTTTATGATAATTGCCGCTCTGGGTTATGGAATCTTCTACAACTATATCGACGAGGCCACGGTATTACCGGGTCATATCGGCCATGCCCTCTACTTGATTGCCATACTGGGCACCGCTGCAGGATCAGTGCTGAGCTTCCAGGCATTCCAACTCTACGACATCACCATTTTATCAAATTCAATGAGGCAAACGGCACGTATTTTCATGGCCTGGACACTCGTTTTCTGCGTCATGATGGCTCTCGCCTTCTTCACCAAACTCGGGCAGGAATTTTCACGTGTCTGGGCCGCAACTTGGTACATAAGCGGACTTGGGCTCCTTGTGGCCTTTCGGGTCCTTTTGTGTCTCGCTGTGAGAAACTGGGGCAAACTCGGGCGTCTCAACCGACGGGCAGTGATTGTTGGAGGAGGCACTCCGGCACATAAGCTGATCAACGCGCTGGAAGCTTCACGCGATACAGACATCCAGATTTATGGGGTGTTTGATGATCGCGACAAGGATCGCATTTCAAACCGGATCGCGGGATATCCAAAACTCGGCAATATCGACCAGCTCATCGAATTCGGGCGTGAAAAACGTCTCGATTTGCTAATTGTCACCCTGCCCATGGCGGCGGAAAGCAGGTTACTTGAGCTCTACCAGAAATTATGGGTTTTGCCGGTGGACATCCGACTGTCGGCACACACGAATGAACTCAGATTCCGTCCGCGAGCTTATTCTTACATTGGCAATGTCCCGTTTCTGGACCTACAGGACAAGCCGATAGCCGACTGGGATTATGTGCTCAAATGGGCCTTCGATAAAACAGTTGCGAGTCTGGCCCTGCTGGCTCTTTCACCTGTTATGGCGCTGGTTGCACTGGCTGTGAAGCTAGACAGCAAAGGTCCGGTCTTTTTCAAACAGAAACGCCACGGCTTCAACAATGAGTTGATCAATGTCTACAAGTTCCGCTCCATGTACACCGACAAGTCGGACAGCAATGCAGCCAAGCTTGTCACCAAAGACGATGACCGGGTTACGAAAGTCGGTCGGTTTATCCGCAAGACAAGCCTGGATGAACTTCCCCAGCTGTTTAATGTTCTCAAAGGTGAATTGTCACTTGTTGGCCCTCGGCCCCATGCATTGCAGGCAAAAGCCGCCAATTCACTCTACGCGGATGTGGCTGACGGGTATTTTGCTCGCCACCGCGTGAAGCCCGGCATTACGGGTTGGGCGCAAATAAATGGTTGGCGCGGCGAGACGGACACCCATGAAAAATTGCAACATCGCGTCGAGCACGATCTTTATTATATCGAGAACTGGTCGGTGCTGTTCGATATCTACATTCTGGCCATGACGCCAATCGCGTTGATGAAGTCAGAAAACGCCTATTGATTTGAGGGCCGCATCCATGATTGCAGGCACTCCATCTCAAACGCTCACCCGCCATACACACGCCGTTTCAGGACTTACGGTGCAAAGCTTGGTGTTGGGGCTGATGTGGCTTACTCTGGCCACGTCCTCCATCGTTTTTGCTGAACCTGCGCCTTATGACGCCTTGATGTTGGCCATGATTGTTACTGTACCGCTGGTCGGGCTGAGTTCGCCATCCACCGGAATATTCCTGTTGCTTATTGCCTGGCTGGTTATTGGCGCTGCAGGACTGGTAGCTTCCGTACGATCCGAAGTGATGGACATTTCGGTAAAACACACATTCATCACAATCTACCTGTCATTCTCCTCGGTTCTGATAGCGGCATTTGTTCGCAAGGCCCCGGAGAAGCATGCCCGAGTTGTCATCTCAGGACTAATGTTTGCTTCACTGATTGCGGTCGTAACTGGTGCCGCAGGCTATTTCGATGCTGTTCCGGGGGCGCAGGAGTTATTTACGAAGTTCGAGCGAGCACGCGGCACCTTCAAGGATCCGAACGTATTTGGACCGTTCATCGTACCGGCACTTGTATATTACGTACATGGTATGGCCACAGCGCCAACGACACGCGCTCTTGTCCGGTCTTTGTTGGCTGGTTTGTTTTGCCTCGGACTGCTGATCAGTTTCTCACGCGGAGCGTGGTTCAATGCGGCTGTCGCACTCCTAGTCTACAGTTATGTGGTGTTCATAGCAGCGCATACAAATCGTTTGCGGTTCAAACTCATCCTCATGGCCCTGTTCGGGACATGCTTTGCGCTGCTGGGACTGGCCAGCGTCATGCAAATCGAATCCATCGCCAATCTTGTCACTGAACGGTTTAGTCTCACACTGGCTTACGATACAGGTCCAGAAGGGCGATTTGGCGGCCAGCTTAAAGCCATCGATATGTTGCTGTCTAATCCGTTCGGTATTGGTGCTCTTGAATTTGGCCGTTCCTATCATGGGGAGGACGTCCACAATGTCTATCTGAGCATGTTCCTCAACTCCGGCTGGATAGGGGGATTTCTCTATCTTGGACTGGTGTTGACAACACTCGCAGCCTCCTTCCGCCATGCATTGTGCCCCGCGCCAACCCAAGGCATCACCATTGTCATGCTTGCTGCTTTTGCCGGCCTGGCAGCAGAAGGCATGATCGTGGACACCGATCACTGGCGACATTTTTTCGTGATTACAGGTGTCCTGTGGGGGCTGATCACCGCCGGGAGTAACCACCGAACTCCGGCAGACCCGTCTGATTATCATTACGGTAAATCCTGATGATGGTCGGAGCGGCAGGATTTGAACCTGCGACCCCCGGTCCCCCAGACCGGTGCGCTAACCGGGCTGCGCCACGCTCCGCCATAACAGAAACTGGTTTTGCCCGCTTCGAGTGAGCGGGTCAATCTCAACATGCTCTGCAAATATGCAGAAGGTGAATTAGCCTCTTGATGCTTCCAGCAGATTCTTGCATTCGGCAAGATCGCTCAGAAGTGCACGCAATTGGTCCGTTTGCCCCTTTGTCAGGCCGTCACCCATGGCGCTGTCCCTGGAACTTTCCGAAACGTTGCGAGCTGCATCTGCTGCGACATCGGGAATATCCTTTACGGCTGCTCGGGCAGATCCTCCTGCAGTATCCTCCCAGCACGACATGACATAACGCACGCCGTTTTCACGCAAAAGTCGCTGCACACCTTTGATGGTATATCCGTCACCATAGAGAAGTTGACGAATGCCACGCAGCAAATTCACGTCTTCAGGCCGGTAATAGCGCCGTCCACCACCTCGCTTGAGTGGCCTAAGCTGGGAGAATTTTCCTTCCCAGAACCTTAGAACGTGTTTTGGCACATCCAGCTCAATCGCAACTTCACTTATTGTTCGAAAGGCCTCCGGTGATTTGTCCAACTATAATTCTCCCCTCAAACTCGTGCTAAGCCTATCCTTGCCTAGCTGGCCGCATTTTTCTTTGTGAGCGTCTCGTTGACGCGCTCCTTCATGATGTTGCTTGCCCGAAATACCAGCACGCGCCGCGGTGTAATCGGCACTTCTTCCCCGGTTTTTGGATTTCGGCCAATTCTCTCGCCTTTTTCGCGAATGCCGAATGAACCGAATGAGGACAGTTTAACTGGTGAGCCACGCTCCAGGGAGCCCGTTATTTCCTTCAGCACCAGTTCAACAAGATCGGCCGACTCATTGCGAGGCAATCCGACCTTTTGAAAGACGGCCTCCGCCAGATCGGCCCGCGTCAATGTCTTTCCCGTCATAGCTGTGCCCCCATCACCAACCATACCTAATTACAAGATGCTAAAGGACAAGGTGAATGAGGGTCAACGGGCCAAATCAAAAAACTGTCTGTTTTCAAGCCGATTGTGCAATTGATTTCACTATAAAAACGATCTGACAGCCAATCCGGATAAATGTACCCGCTAAAGAGAACCGGAAGCGTTACTTCAAAACCCGCCAGACAGAGAGAAAAGGTTCTACCAGCGGACGAGAACCGCTCCCCAGGTAAATCCTCCTCCCATGGCTTCCATGAGCACCAGATGACCCTCCTGGATCCTGCCGTCCGCCACAGCGCTGTTCAAGGCAAGGGGTATGGAAGCGGCTGAGGTGTTGGCGTGCTTTTCGACGGTCATGACCACTTTTTCCGGCGCCAGCCCGATTTTGCGGGCAGTTCCATCAAGAATTCGTCTGTTGGCCTGATGAGGCACAAACCAGTCCACATCCTTTGTAGTGTAATTGGTGCCTGCCAGGGTTTCCTGGATGATGTCAGCAATATTGGTGACAGCATGCCGAAAAACTTCACGCCCATGCATGCGTAGATGGCCAACTGTGCCAGTTGATGAAGGGCCGCCATCCACATAAAGCTTGTCACGATAACGCCCGTCAGAGCGCAATTTAGTCGCGAGGATTCCGCGTGCATCGCTTGCACCATTCATTTTCTGCCCATCAAGAACTACGGCCCCGGCACCATCTCCAAACAGGACACAGGTACCTCGATCTTCCCAGTCGAGAATGCGTGAGAAAGTTTCCGAACCGATGACCAGTGCTTTTTTAGACTGACCCGCCTTGATAAAATTGTCTGCCGTTGCGAGCGCGTAGACAAAACCTGAACACACTGCCTGCAAATCAAAAGCCGCGCCATGGTGTATGCCGAGATTAGCCTGAATGGTAACCGCGGTGGCGGGGAATGTATTGTCCGGCGTGGATGTGGCAAGAATGATAAGGTCTATATCCTTGGCATCAATTTCGGCTTGTTCAAGCGCCTGAAGCGCTGCTGCTGTCCCCAGATCTGAGGTCAATTCTCCTTCGGCAGCGATATGGCGTTCGCGGATGCCGGTGCGTTCGTAAATCCACTCATCGCTGGTATCGACAATCTTAGCCAGATCGTCATTCGTCAGTATGGTATCGGGCAGATAACTGCCGCACCCCTCTATGACGGTCCTGATCAGGCTCACTTTGAGTTACTCCACATATTACGCGATATTCTCCATATTCAGCGATGCGTGGAACTTCTCGATATCGCTCGTTAGACGTTCCACGAGACCACTACGTGCCATGTCGTAACCGAGATCAATGGCACTCGCAAACCCTGTTGCATCTGTGCCTCCGTGACTCTTTATGACAATCCCGTTTAATCCCAGAAATACACCACCATTTGATTGCCGCGGATCCATTTTTTCCTTTAATGCCCTGAAGGCGCCCTGGGCCAGGATCGCGCCCATACGGGCCATGAGCGAACGGCTCATGGCGGCGCGCAGATAAGCAGATATCTGCTTGGCTGTACCCTCGGCTGTCTTCAGGGCAATATTGCCCGAGAAACCTTCTGTCACAACAACATCGACTACCCCCTGCCCGACATCATTGCCTTCGACAAAGCCACGATAATCGAAAGGAGGATTGGATTCTCTCAATGCCGCTGCGGCTTTACGCACTTCCTCCAGCCCCTTGATTTCCTCGACGCCGATATTTAGCAAACCAACTGTCGGGCGCGCATGTGAAAACAGGGCACGCGCCATGGCAGCTCCCATCATTGAGAAGTCGATAAGCTGGCGCGCATCTGCGCCGACATTGGCACCAACATCGAGAACAATACATTCAGCGTCCACGGTAGGCCAAATGGCGGCAATTGCCGGGCGTTCAATCTCGGGCAGCGTTTTCAGGCAAAATCTGGACATCGCCATGAGCGCCCCAGTATTGCCCGCGGAAACTACCGCTTCCGCATCCCCATCCCTCACGGCTTCGATGGACTTCCACATGCTGCTCTTCCACCTGCCCTTCCGGAGAGCTTGGCTTGGCTTGGCATCCATGGAGATTGAAACATCGGTATGAACGATTTCAGATTTGTCCTGAAGAGATTTGTGGTTTGCGAGTTCTTCTCGAATAACCCCCTCATCTCCAAAGAGTATGTAGCGTGTGTCCGGGTGGCGCACGAGCGACAACGCAGCCCCGGGGATCACAACCTGTGGCCCGTGATCTCCGCCCATGACGTCAAGTGCTATCGTTTGTGTAGCTGCCATCTGCACAATCAGGTTTTGGGCAAGCGGTTAAGCGCGTGGACCTCGCGTTGCCACACTCCCCTTGCGCGTTGAAGACATTTTGAAAATACCGGATTGCTCTAGTGAAACAACTGCAAATTGAGGAAATCACCAATGCAATCTATTCTGAACTTGCGCCTTTCTGATTCTTCAGACGTGCCAGTTCAGCAAAAGGTTTGTCACTGCCGTGAGAAGTCTTACCGATTTGCGGGTCCTCCCAATCAAAAATGATACCAGGCCGGCGTGGGAAAGGCTCCAGCGCTGCGGCCAAGTGTTCGTAGGCAAGATGCCCGACATCAATACACGCCTCCTGGATCGGTTCAGGACCGTCCAGGGGCACTTCCATTCCTTCCTCTTCCGCCTCGCTTTCAAGACGCTCAACCTCCTCGGGAGGCCAGAATTCTATTGCGATGTGCTCGTCAATTTTGCACTCGATCGGCTCAAGCGTGACCACGCAACTCTGCACGGCCTCCACAGACAATTGGCCCTCGAATTTAAAACGAGCCCGGCCACTGCGGTGGAGCTTGAAGTCCATGTGCATCGAATCGAGGCTTACAAGATCGAGAATTTTTGCTATTCCCGCCCGCTCATCAGCATTCACTTCCAGGCGTTCGGAGATACCATTGGCTGAAATTTCGTCTGTTTTGAAGATTCGCGAACACAAACCGCTTTCGTTCGCTTTACCGGATGCCATATTCATCAACTCTTTCTAATGATCTCTGGTGCTGGAATTTTCCCGGCAACAAGGTCCCCGAGCGGCATTTGAGCCAGGTTTTGACGCAGTTTCATGAGATACCGGCCCAATGCCAGGGCGCTGCTTGATACTCGCTCTTCGCCACCAAATACATTCTCTGACAAAATATCGGAGAGGGTGTGCTTATTTGAATCTGCGATTGCAGTATCGTATTCCGTCATTCTTGCCTCGAATATGGCAGCAAGTGAACGCATTTTTTTAGGCACCACCATGTCTCCCACACCAAGCTCCCTTGAGGTCGTCTCCATATCAGCAAAGAATTTATTTACGACATCCTGTGCCAATGTCGGCTCCTCCCCGTTCATCCTCTCAAGGCAGGCAAAGATGTGGAGAATCATGGTTTCAAACCGGCCTTCTACCGTGTCAGGCACTTTTAAAACGTCATAGATGGCCGGAGAACGTGACAATGTCACAATGGAGCCATAAAGATTGTGCGCATTCGCCCTGCGTTCAGCGCGGTTGGTAAGCCATGTCAACATTGGTGAAAATCAGTTTCCTTAACTCATACCCGGACAAACGGTGTGCCAAGCCCTGAAAGCGCGTTATAGGTTGGCCTGTTGTTGAATAACGTTTGGATAATATCGGAACACAACCCCACAAAAAACCGGACTGAATGATGAACGGTACTGACCATATCTGCAAACAACAACTTGTAGGCCAAATGGGGTCTCGGACAACGAGATCAATTATTTTGTGTGTTGCAGCATTCCTTCTCGTCGGTTGCGCGGGCCAGGTGGACCGCCACGGGCATTTGTTCACTGATGTCAATCTGCAGCAGATTCAACCTGGCATGTCACAAGATCAAGTGCGCCTGACACTGGGTACACCTGACACCAAGGGCACTCTCGACGGTGATGTTTTCTATTATATTTCCAGCACCCGCAAGACGCTGCCGGCAGGAAGGCCCAAGGTTATCGACCGGAAAGTCGTTGCGGTATATTTTAACAATCAGCAAACCGTGAAAGAGGTCGGGCATTACGGGCTCAAGGATGGCAAGATCATCGACTTTATCGACGGTGAAACCCCCACATACGGCAAGAAACTGACAGCCCTTGAACAGCTGTTTGGCAATATCGCCAACCGGAAATCACTGCTGCAGCAGTAGCTGCTTTAGCATGTTGATTTTTGTCTGACGCTTAGTTTGAACTGAATTTCCGGCAAATAAGCAAAAAGGGCCCCGCCAATGACAGGGCCCTTTTCTATTTGTAATATTGTATCTGACTAATGCGCCAGTATCGCCAGCAGCAGCAAAGCCACGATGTTGGTAATCTTGATCATCGGGTTGATAGCCGGACCGGCGGTATCCTTGTAAGGATCTCCAACCGTGTCACCGGTAATAGCAGCCTTGTGGGCTTCGGAGCCCTTGCCACCATGATGACCATCTTCAATGAGCTTCTTGGCATTGTCCCATGCGCCACCACCTGCTGTCATTGACACCGCGACGAACAGTCCTGTCACGATAACGCCTAGAAGCATGGCGCCGAGGGCAGCAAAGGCATCCGCCTTTGAGGAGGTGATCCAGTAAATGGCGTAAAAGCAGACAACAGGCGACAACACCGGCAGCATCGAAGGAACGATCATCTCCCTGATAGCAGCCTTGGTCAGCATGTCCACTGCTCGGCCATAATCAGGTTTGTCCGTACCCTTCATGATACCAGGTTTTTCCTTGAACTGGCGCCGGACTTCTTCCACTACCGCGCTTGCGGCCCTGCCAACGGCTGTCATGGCAATGCCGCCAAAAAGGAATGGCAAAAGTCCGCCAAACAGCAAACCGACAACCACGTAAGGATTGGTAAGCGAGAAATCGACGCTGACACCATAGAAGAAAGATCCCGGAGTTGCCTGCGCGGCAAAGAATTTGAGATCTTCCGTGTAAGCAGCAAACAGCACCAAGGCTCCAAGGCCTGCCGAACCAATGGCGTAACCTTTGGTAACGGCTTTTGTCGTGTTGCCCACAGCGTCAAGCGCATCTGTTGTTTTGCGGACTTCCTCCGGCAATTTTGCCATCTCCGCAATGCCGCCAGCATTATCCGTAACAGGGCCGAATGCATCGAGCGCCACAACCACCCCGGCTAAAGCCAGCATGGTGGTAACGGCAATGGCTATCCCGAACAGACCTGCCAATGAGTTTGTGACGATAATACCGCCAATGATGATCAATGCCGGAATAGCCGTCGATTCAAGTGAAATCGCAAGTCCCTGAATGACGTTGGTGCCGTGTCCGGTCTCGGATGCCAGGGCAATGGATTTTACCGGGCGGTATTCGGTCCCGGTGTAATATTCCGTTATCCAGATGATGAGACCGGTGACCAGTAGCCCGACGATGCCGCAATAAAACAGGTTCGTTCCGGTGAATGTCCTGTCACCAACCTGAAAGGCCGTATCAGCGCCAAGCCATCCCCAGATGATGACCGCCAGGGCAACAGCAGAAAGCACGGCGGTGGCGACAAAGCCCTTGTACAACGCACCCATGATCGAGTTGCTGGCACCAAGCTTGACGAAGAAAGTGCCGATGATCGAAGTCACGACACAACTCGCGCCGATCAGCAAAGGCAACAACATCAGAGTTTGTGCAGCCGCCCCATCAAAGAAAATCGATGCCAGAACCATTGTGGCAACGATGGTCACTGCATAGGTCTCGAACAAATCCGCGGCCATGCCGGCGCAATCGCCGACATTGTCGCCAACATTGTCAGCTATCGTAGCGGGGTTGCGAGGATCATCTTCAGGAATGCCTGCTTCAATCTTACCAACCAGATCACCGCCAACGTCAGCACCCTTGGTGAAGATGCCGCCTCCAAGACGGGCAAAAATTGAAATCAATGACGCACCGAAGCCAAGCGCGACAAGCGCATCAATGACTGCCCGGTCTTCAGGGCTTTGACCCATTGGACCGGTGAGCAACCAGAAATAGACTGCGACACCCAGCAATGCGAGACCGGCAACAAGCAAGCCCGTGATCGCACCTGACTTGAAAGCAATTTCAAGTCCGGCACCAAGTGATTTGCTTGCAGCCTGGGCTGTGCGCACGTTCGCACGAACCGAAACCAGCATGCCGATAAAGCCGGCGGCACCAGACAGGATCGCTCCGATGGCAAAGCCAACAGCAGCCTGTGCTGACAGGAGGAGCCAAGCAATCACAAAGACCACGGCACCAACGATGGCAATGGTCATATATTGACGTGTGAGATAGGCCTGTGCGCCTTCGCGGATATGGCCTGCAATTTCCTGCATGAGTTCGTTGCCCGCATCAGCGGCCATAACAGATTTAATTGCCCAGGCGGCATAGATAATTGACAACACACCGCATGCGATAATCAGGTAGAGAACCGAGTTCATGATAACCGTCCCTGTTTTGGATAGGTTTGTCAGTCGTGAAGATGATTGCGGAAGTGTCCTGGCAGCAAGCACTAGCAAGCAGCTCAAAACTCCCCCGTCCTCAGCCAAGACTGAAGCCGCGCGGAACATGCCAAATATGACTGTGCAACGCAACATCTGACGCAGCGACTTTGGTCGGAGCGGGAAAACTCGCCAGAAGTTTTACAGCATGGATGTTCTCGTGCCCCAGGCAGCACTCCGCACCGAGAGCATCAGAACCAATCCGGCAGCCAGCGCAACCAGTGGAAGGTAGGACGTGACAACCGTGAACCAGCCCATATCATGGAGCAGCTTGCCCGAGGAGAATGAGGCCAGGGCAACGAGACCGAACACCATGAATTCATTGACTGCCTGGACCTTGTTGCGCTCCTCAGGACGATGGCAATCCGTCACCATGGTAGTTGAGCCGATATAGCCGAGATTCCACCCCAACCCCAAAAGGATCATGGCCAGATTGAATTGCCAGAGGGCCAGCCCGGAAACCGCAACCAGCCCGGCGCTGGCCAATAATGTGAGTCCTGCAAACACGATACGCTCTCGCCCAAAGCGCGCAATGAGATGTCCGGTTACGAAACTTGGCGCGAACATGGCTAGTACATGCCACTGAATAGCCATGGCGGCCGAATCAACCGAATGGTTGCAGGCGACCATTGCGAGAGGAGTCGCAGTCATGATGAATGTCATCGAGGCGTAACTCACCATTCCGGTAAATATGGCGATCCGCAACTTCACTTGTTTAAAGATTTCTCGCAGGGGCCGCGGCGGTGTCCCATCAGCGCTCGCATTGGGCACCTTGGGGATGTCGACAAAAGATAATATCCCCAGCGCAACAATTGCGGCGCAGGCTGACGCGATAAAACTGCCCGCATACAGGACCGGCGCAAAGGCGTCTCTGGTGTAGATAACAAGTTGCGGGCCTGCGACTGCAGCAACGAGCCCCCCTGCCAAAACCCAGGAAATGGCTTTTGGACGAAATGCATCGCTGGCCGTATCGGCCGCGGCAAAACGGTAATATTGGGCAAAAGCCTGATAACCGCCTGAAAACAGCATGGCGAGACAGAATAGTGAAAAGGACAACTCGAAAATTGCGTAAGCTGCGAGGCTGGCGCTTGCCAATCCTAATATTGCGCCAATCTGGAAACCTGTGCGGCGCCCCACTCGGCGCATGAACATTGACGCAGGAACTGTCGATATCAACGTTCCCAGCACATATGACGTTATGGGAAAGGTCGCGAAGGATTTGTCGTCTGCCAGCAGATGGCCGACAAGGCCCGACAAGGTAATCTGGATAGCCCCGCCTATCATATAGAGAGCTTGAGCCAATGACAGAACAAGCGTGTTACGACGGGCGCGCCTGTCATCGCTGGTCAGTTGCGGCTGTATGCTATGTGCGTGCGTCATGGGGGAGACGTTCTGCTTGCCAGGAATGTAGGGTGCCGATCAAATTTTAGAAATGGTCATAGCTCGGATGTTTGAATTCTAAAGACTTGCCTCCGAAGTCCAGCGCTTTCACACCCTCACTCCTGGACGCTATACATCCTATACGTTTAATTTGCAGCCCCGCTTGAGCACAATCACTCTCAAATGCGATAATATTTTCCTCGGAAATACTCATCAGGACTTCATAATCGTCTCCGCCAGTGAGAATATCACCCAGACGTTCAGGATCTTGCTCCAGCCAGCGGGCTGCGGCATCTGATAGAGGTACGTCAGCCGCATTGATTGCCCCGCCAGTGTTGGACGCGGCACAAAGTTTGGCAAAATCACCAAACAGCCCATCGGAGATGTCCATGGCCGCATTGGCATGAGCGCGAACAACTGGAATCGCTCCCAGACGGGGCTGAGGCCTCTTGTGACGTCCCGACAGGAAATCAGCCTGTTCACCTGACAGATGATCTGCACCCGCACCATTAAGAAGCGCCAGGCCCAGTGCTGCGTCGCCAATTGTCCCCGTTACATAGACTTGGTCGCCCACCCGGGCGCCGGAGCGATGCACCATGCGGCCTAGGGGTACGAAACCGGCAGCCGTTACAGATAATGCCAACGGACCGGGCGTATGTACCGTATCTCCGCCCAGAAGCCTGCAGCCAAAGTCCGTCTGGGCAGCGGCAAAGCCCTCACTCAGCTGCTCCAGCCATTCTGTATCAGGGGTGCCGGACAAAGCTATGGACAGCAGGTATACAGAAGGTTCGGCACCCTTGGCGCATAAATCCGACACGTTGACGCCGAGTGCCTTGTAAGCAATGTCGCCGGGTTTATAATTTTCCAGAAAATGAACGCCCTCAACGATCATATCCGTGGTCAGGACAAGCTCCATGCCTTCTTGAGGAGAAATGAGACCCGCATCATCTCTTAAGCCAAAAGCGCCCGGAGTGTCCTCCGCCAGTGGGGAAAAATAGCGCCGGATAATGCCAGTTTCACCGTGTGGCGGTTTTTTTGTCATTACCGTCCTGTTTGAATTCGACCGACCTCCGTTCCTTCGCTAACTGGTCAAGAATACCATTCACGACCTTCGGTTCATCGGTGTCGAAAAAAGCATGCGCAATGTCTACATATTCATTGATGATAACCTTGGCCGGGACGTCCTCACATAATGCAAGCTCGAATGCGGCCGAACGCAGGATAGCCCGAAGAATGCTGTCGATACGTGACAGGCGCCAGCCTTCTGCAAGATGTGCGTCGAGAACCGGGTCCACCGCGCTCTGCTCCTGGACAACGCCGAGAACAATTTTCCTGAAGTAGTCCTCATCGGTTTCATCAGCACCAACATTTTCGGCCACTTCAGCCAGACGATAGTCAAGGAACTCGCGAACCACCTGATTGGCATCCGTACCGGCCATATCCATCTGGTAAAGCGCCTGCACAGCTGCCAGCCTGGCTGCGGTTCTCGTTGCGGCACGCAACTTCTCGGAGGACCTAGCGTTACCAGTGCCGTGTTTGCTCACCGGACTGACTTTCGCTCAAACTCTGCCGCTAAAGTCATCAAGTCCGCGCACGCGGCGGCAGCCACGGCACCCTTATTCTTGCGGTCCACACTGGCCCGGGCCCACGCCTGTTCACGATTGTCGACGGTGAGAATGCCGTTGCCGATGGGCGTGGCGTGTCTCACGCCGATATCGAGCAATGCGCGGGCGGATTCATTTGCAACAATATCATAGTGAGACGTTTCCCCGCGTATGACGCAGCCAAGGGCTACGCAACCATGGTGCCGGCCTGTCGGAATGACAATCTTTGCTGCAATCGCCGCACTCAAGGCTAACGGAATTTCCAAGGCGCCTGACACTGCGACGCGCTCAAATCCGATGCCGCGTTCACGCAACTCTTCGGTTGCGCCGCGCGCCAGCTCATTGGCTATATCATCGTAAAAGCGCGCCTCGATAATCAGCACTGACGGGGCAAGCTTGGCCATGCAAATCCCCTATTCAAGCCTGCGGTGATCTGTAATCTGCAACCCGTAGCCTTCAAGCCCGACTACCTTGCGATGCGGTGAATTGCTCATCAAAATCATATCGCGCACACCGAGATCGTGCAGAATCTGAGATCCGATGCCAACTTCCAGAATACGGTCCGGCTGGTCATCGTGCCCGGGATCATCTTTTTTGTCCGAGTCCAGGGCATCCGAGACAGCACGCGGCCACACATCCCGGATGAGGACGAGAACCCCGCGCCCTTCCTGTTCGATCAACTCCATCGCCTTGTGTACCAGGGAGCTCTTATGTCCCTCGTCATTGAGGCCGATGATATCTGACAAGGTGTTGCAGGCATGAACCCTGACAAGAACCGGACCAGCTTTTGAAATATCACCTTTTACAAGCGCAATGTGCTCTTCGGCGGGATCGACCGTTGTGCGGTAAACACGCATGTCGAATTGCCCTCCATGGGCACTTGTCACGTTACGTTCCGCTACACAGCGCACTATGCTGTCATGCTTGCGACGATAGGCGATCAGATCGGCGATGGCCGCGACCTTGAGTTCATGATGTTGGGCGAAAGCAATCAGGTCCGGCATACGGGCCATGGTCCCGTCATCGTTCATGATCTCGCAGATGACGCCGGAGGGAGAAAGACCGGCCAGTCGGGCAATATCTACGGCTGCTTCAGTGTGCCCTGCCCGCATCAGCACGCCGCCTTCACGTGCAATAAGCGGGAAAACATGACCCGGGGTCGAGATATCCTCAGGTCCACGTGTTGGGTCTATGGCGACGGATATGGTGCGCGCACGGTCGTGGGCTGAAATTCCGGTCGAAACGCCTTCGCGTGCCTCTATGGAGACCGTGAAAGCGGTTTGGTGTCGTGATTCATTGTGCCGTGTCATCAAATCGAGATTTAGTTGTCCTGCGCGCTCTGATGTGAGCGTCAGGCAGATAAGACCACGGCCATATTTGGCCATGAAATTGATGGCGTCCGGTGTGGCCATTTGTGCCGGAATAACGAGATCGCCCTCATTTTCCCGGTCTTCCGCGTCCACGAGTACGAACATGCGCCCATTTCTGGCATCTTTCAGCACGTCCTCTATGGGGGAGAGGAAGCTCGTATTCTGATCCTGTGCGGCGATGCTCACTATGGGACGTCCTTGTTGACTTGGGTTTCAGTGATCCTTGCCACATACCGGGCAAGCAGGTCTACTTCCAGATTGATCTCATCACCGGCAGTCAAAAGCCCCCAGGTTGTGGCCACAAGTGTATGCGGGATGAGATTGATACCAAATTTTGTGCCCTCAACCTCATTTACTGTGAGAGATACACCATTCAGGGCAATAGAACCTTTGGGTGCGATAAATTTCTTCAGCCTCTCATCCACTTCAATTGTGAAGCGAACAGAATCGCCATCCTCTGCTTTCTCAACAATTCGCACTGCCGCGTCTACATGCCCGGTGACAATATGCCCGCCAAGCTCGCTTGCAGGCGTGAGAGAACGTTCAAGATTAATCTTTCTTCCCTGTGACCAGTGTCCAAGTGTTGTATGCGCCAATGTTTCGTTGGAAACGTCAACGCTGAATATGGATTGGTAACCAGCCTCGCCGGCCACTGCTTTCGTCACAGTCAGGCAACATCCATCGCAGGCAATAGACGCGCCGATGGCGTCATCGTCCAATTCGTATCCACAGGCAATATCGATGTTACCGCCCCTGGCGGCGTACACCTGCCCGACATCTGTGATGAGACCTGTAAACATGAACGTTTATACGACGTGACGGCGATAGAATGAGAGACTATCTGGTCCGAGCGCCCGCGTCTCCTCAAGGGTGAAAGATGGTGAATTCACGATGACTTCAAGACCGGTTTCCGACAGAACTTTGAGACCAGCTTTCCCGGCAGGTTTTATTCCCTGATAGAGATATATCTCATCAATCAGGCCTAGCTTCCAGAAGCTCTCTGCGACACTTGGCCCACCCTCGATGAGCAGGCGTGTAATGCCTCGGCCAGCCAGTTCTTCGAGCACAGACACGGGATTGAGCACTCCATCACCATCTTGGTCAACTTGAAGTATGTTCACTCCAGCCGCTTCCAGCGTGGAGGCTGCTTTTTTGTCACTCTGCATGGAACAAAACACCCAGAGTGGCGCCTCGTTCATGCTGGCAACGAGTTTTGAATCTTCTTTGATCCTCAATCGGCTATCGAGAATAACCCTGACAGGTGATCTGTCACCCATTCCGGGCAAACGGCAGGTCAGCTCCGGGTCATCGGTTTCTACCGTACCGCGTCCAGCCAGAATTGCGTCGCAATGCGCACGCAACAAATGGCCGTGCGCCCTCGCTTCCTCCTCTGTTACCCAAACCGGCGAACCATCGCCCCTGGAAACAAGACCGTCCGAACCAACGGCCAGTTTCAGTTGCACCAGCGGTCTTTTATTGGTGACCCGCAAAACATGACCGAGAGAGAGGTGTTCAGCCTGTTTAGCAAGCACGCCCTCGACGACTTGGAGACCCGCCTGACGCAGTTTCTCAATACCGGTACTAGCAACGCGCGGATCTGGATCATGCGCTGAGCAAACAACGCGTGAGATGCCCGCATTGATGATGGAATCTACGCAAGGCGGGGTTTTTCCATGATGCGCACATGGTTCAAGGGTCACATAGAGCGTACAGCCCCTGGCCCTTTGTCCTGCTTTCTCAAGCGCAACACTCTCAGCATGGGGCCTCCCTCCTGGCATCGTCCACCCACGGGCAACAAGCTCAGGAGGTTCGCCGGGGCGCACAATAACGGCCCCTACGGACGGGTTTGGCCATGTCCGTCCAAGCCCTCGGCGGGCCATGGCCAGTGCGCTTTTCATGAAATAATTATCTGATGTGGACATAACTACGCACCTCGGCTTGCCAAATGCCGGAGGGATCAGTCTTCATCGCGTTTGGGTAACACGTCGTCTTCGTCTTCATCACCCGCCAGTTCACCAAGCAATTCCTCGAAGTCACGCGCTTCTCGGAAATTCTTGTAAACGGAGGCAAAACGGACATAGGCCACGTCATCAAGCCCTTTCAGACCCTCCATCACCAGACGGCCTATGGTTTCAGATTTAATATCGCCTTCGCCCATATTCTCGAGCCTGCGGACGATGCCGCTCACCATGCGCTCAACACGTTCAGGATCAACCGAGCGCTTGCGCAAAGCAATCTGCAGGGACCGCATGAGCTTGTCGCGATCGAACGGCACCCGGCGGCCATGCTTTTTCACCACCGTCAATTCGCGCAACTGAACACGCTCGAACGTGGTGAAGCGTCCGGAGCAGTCAGAGCACACACGCCGTCTTCGAATCGCCGTGTGATCCTCGGAGGGGCGCGAATCCTTCACCTGCGTGTTGGTGCTCCCGCAATATGGGCACCGCATTATATAGTCTCCCTCTCCCGCGGCCCGCGCGGATCAACGGAATTTCCGGTTATGATCCCGATGTGTAAATAGGAAAGCGCTCACACAACGCGACCACTTTCTTCTTCACAGCCGACTCTGTTTCAGCATTCGATTCAGAACCATTGGCGGCAAGGCCGTCGAGGACTTCGATAATCATTTCCCCGATTGCCTGGAATTCAGAAACACTAAAACCACGCGTCGTGCCTGCGGGCGTTCCGAGCCGGACGCCGGATGTAACCATGGGCTTTTCCGGATCAAACGGCACACCGTTCTTGTTACAGGTAATATTGGCCCGGCCCATCGCGGCTTCCGCGTCGCGGCCGGTCAGCCCCTTGGGTCTCAGATCAACAAGTAGCAGATGGGTATCTGTACCGCCGGAAACGATATCCAATCCGCCCTCGCTCAACTTGGCAGCCAACTCACGTGCATTTTCCACGACCGCTTGTGAGTAAAGCTTGAAAGAGGGCTGTAATGCTTCGTGAAATGCGACCGCCTTGGCCGCAATGATATGCATGAAGGGTCCACCCTGTATCCCGGGAAAAATTGCCGAATTGACCTTCTTGGCGATGGCCTCGTCATTCGTCAGGATCAACCCGCCGCGCGGCCCCCGCAATGTCTTGTGGGTCGTTGAAGTGGCAATATGCGCATGGGGGAACGGACTTGGGTGAACGCCTGAAGCCACCAACCCAGCAATATGCGCCATATCCACCAAAAAATAGGCTCCGACAGCGTCGGCAATTTTCCTGAAACGAGCAAAGTCCAGCACGCGCGGATAGGCCGAACCGCCCGCAATGATGATTGCCGGTTTGTGCTCATGGGCCAGCTTTTCAAGCTCTTCAAAATCAATGAGGGCGTCATCACGTCGCACGCCATATTGCACGGCATTGAACCATTTACCTGACTGGTTCGGCGGCGCTCCGTGAGTGAGATGCCCTCCAGCCGCCAGGCTCAATCCAAGAATGGTATCACCGGGCTTGGCGAGTGCCATGAACGCGCCCTGGTTTGCTTGAGAGCCCGAGTTGGCCTGCACATTGGCGAAACCGCAATCAAACAGCTTTGTGACACGCTCAATCGCCAGATTTTCTGCGACATCCACATGCTTGCAGCCGCCGTAATATCGTCTTCCCGGATAACCTTCGGCATATTTGTTGGTAAGAACCGAACCGGCAGCTTCCAGCACCGCACGAGAAACAATGTTTTCAGAAGCTATCAGTTCTATTTCATTCTGTTGCCGCCCGAGTTCACCCTGGATTGAATCCCAGATTTCAGGATCTGTTTCGGCAATTGATTTCTCAAAGAATCCAGGCACCCGGATATTGGTGTCAGGGGCATCGGCAACCGACATGTAATTGCTCCTCGTGTTTTGCCTATTCAACCGGAAATATTCGGGCCCACTTACCACATGTTGATGGCATACGCCAAGGATAGCCAAATTTTGTGTTTGGCAAGATTAAATGAGATATGTTTCCTGATATGAATCCAAAACAGAAGTGGCACCCATGACCGCTGTCCTGACTTCCGTCGAAGAAATTGCCGCAAAGATATCCGATGGATCACTGTTGGCACTGCCGCCTGAATATGCGCCCTGCTCCATGGAGGGTATCCGGGCACTCGTTCGGCGTGGCGCCAGGGACCTGCGGCTTTTGGGCGTTCCTCAATTTGGCATTCAGGCAGAATTGCTGATTGGCTCGGGTTGCGTGGCGGAAATTGAAACTGCTGCCGTGACACTTGGTGAATTCGGTCTTGCTCCTCGCTTTACCGATGCCGTGAAGAAGCAAAATATCATAATGCGGGACACCACTTGCCCGGCAATACATGCTGCACTGCAGGCGAGTGAAAAGGGCGTGCCTTTTATGCCTTTGAGAGGGTTAATCGGGAGTGACATCCTCACCCGTCGTGACGACTGGCTTGTGGCTGACAATCCATTTGGAGAGAATGATCCAATTGTCTATCTACCCGCCATCAAGCCCAATGCCACACTATTTCATGCGGCAAAAGGCGATGTCCACGGCAATGTCTGGATTGGTTTGAGGCGGGAACTAATGGTCATGGCGCATGCGTCGAAGGCTGCCTATGTCAGCGTTGAAGAGATCGTGGACGGTGATCTTCTGTCTGACCCGCAAACTGCAGCAGGAACCATACCCGGACTATATATTACTGCCATCGCAAAGGCGCATAAGGGAGCTTGGCCACTGGGTGTTCCCCATTTTTACGAACGTGATAACGAGCACCTGGCCCACTACGCGGAATTGGCCCGTACCCAGGAAGGTTTCAATGCCTATATCGATCAATGGGTGACCCGCAGGACTGCCGCTGAATGAGCGAGGTGCGGACCGAGGAACTCATGATTGCTGTGATTGCCCGGATGTTATCCGGTTTGTCCCATGTTGCGGTTGGGGCGTCTTCCCCTATTCCCGGCTCGGCCGCATTGCTGGCACGAGAACTCTCGGGCGGCAATTTGAGAGTTTCGCTACTGGGGCGCACATCGAACCCCACCTTCACCGATGGCGCGAAAGAGTTGTTCGATTGCGCCGCACAGGGCCGCATCGATGCATTTTTTCTCAGCGGTGTACAAATTGACGGCCAGGCCAATATCAATCTCGTCTCGATTGGTGACCCGGACAAACCCAAGGCACGCTTTCCGGGTTCGTTCGGTTCGGCCTATCTCTATTATGTTGTCCCGCGCATTATCTTGTTCCGGCAGGAACATTCGCCCCGCTCTCTGGTCCCAAAGGTGGATTATGTGAGCGCACCCGGAGTATCAGAGGCAAATCTGTACCGGCCCGGAGGGCCCTTTGCGCTGGTTACGGGGCGATGCCTGTTTGACTTCGACAAGGAGAAAGAGTGTTTCCGGCTTAAGAGCCTCCATCCAGGTCAGTCTGTTGACGATATCAAGCGTCAAACCGGATTTGAATTTGATATCCCCGATGGCCCAACGGTCCCTGAAACCGAAGCTCCCGATCCTGAATGGCTTGAATTGGTTCGCGGTCCGGTCGGAGAAGAAATCCACGAGGTTTATCCGGAGTTTGCAACGAGAATGTTCGGATCGAGTTAAGCCGTCCAACCTTTCGCAGCGGGCCGGACAGCATCGTCCGCTCCTTCAGCCCTACCCTCTTCATCAGCTTTTTTCAGCAACATCTTGAGTTTTTGTACCGCAATTTTCTGTAGTTGAGATTGTGCCGTTGAGGCCGGACCCATGATAACTGCTTCCGTGCCAGTGGTCGCGTCAATGGCGGTTACTTTCATGGTCTGACCAACCTGTTTGTATTCGATATAAATCTCTCCTCGCGGACCAGAAACCTGGTCCACGTCTTTAGCAATATCGTCAGGTTTATGCGGCACGCCTGAGATCCATCTCACCCCATAACTGGTTTAGCGCATCGATGAGGTGATCCATGTCTTCATCGGTGTGTATGGGGCTGGGCGTCAAGCGAATGCGCTCGGTGCCACGAGGCACAGTGGGATAGTTTATGGGCTGCACATAGATATTGAAGCGTTCCATCAGTGCATCAGTGAGTGATTTGCAAAGCACAGGATCGCCAACCATAACGGGGACAATATGACTTGGGTTGTCCATCACCGGTATCCCGGCTTTCTTCATCCGCCGTTTCAGGGTTCGAGCGCGCTCCTGATGGCGCTCGCGTTCAATCTGGCTCACTTTCAAATGCCGCACACTGGCAAGAGCACCGGCCACGATTGCGGGCGCCAGTGATGTGGTGAAAATAAAACCCAGGGCAAACGAGCGAATGGAATCGACAATATCAGCACTTGCAGCGATATAACCGCCCATAATGCCGAACCCCTTGGCAAGCGTACCCTCAATCACGTCGACCTTGTCCAGCACGCCGTCCCGGTCTGCAATTCCACCGCCACGCGGGCCATACAGGCCAACAGCATGAACTTCGTCCAGATACGTCAGTGCTCCATACTTTTTGGCAAGGTCACAAATATCTCCAATCGCCGAGATATTTCCATCCATGGAATAAACCGACTCGAACGCAATAATCTTCGGCGTATCCCGGTCATATCCCTGCAACAACTCTTCCAGATGCAATAGATCGTTATGACGCCAAATTTCCTTTGGACCACCACCATGACGAATGCCCTCAATCATGGATGCATGATTTTTTTCATCCGAGAAAATAACGCAGCCCGGTAGCAGCTTAACCAGCATGCTGATTGAAGCATCATTGGCGATATAGCCCGAAGTGAAGAGTAGTGCGGCTTCCTTACCGTGAAGATCTGCGAGTTCCGCCTCAAGCTCCACGTGATAATGAGTCGTACCGGAGATATTGCGGGTCCCGCCAGAACCCGCACCTGCTGTATCGATGGCATTGTGCATTGCCGAGATGACATTGGGATTCTGTCCCATGCCCAGATAATCGTTGGAGCACCACACCTTGATATCGTGCTGCTCATCAGCGTTAAAACGATGAGCATTAGGGAAATTGCCGCACTTACGACGTATATCGGCAAATTCCCGGTAGCGCCCTTCGTGCTTAATTTCCCTCAGGGCGTCTGCGAATTTTTTATCGTAGTCCATCGCCATCCCTCGATCTTTTTCACCATTCTCATGAAGAGCGCGGCATCAATCCTGAATGTACTTCTCTATAGTACAAAGCTTATAACCATTCCAATACTGAGGAAAGTTCACTTTCCCGGCATGGGTGATAATGACGCGGACCAGACTCAAAAAAGCCACCGCGAGCAATTTCACGGTGGCACTTTCTCATAAACTGATTTTGGTGACTTTGATCTATATCTAATAAGCCGAGGCGGTCGCTCCTACGCGATCACGTCCATAAAGATCACGCCGAAAGTTAACGGTTCCGTCCTTTGTCGCCCATGCGGTGACGTATACGAAATAAACCGGAACACGCCGATTCAGGCCGACATCCTTGCGGACGCCCGTCTGTTTCATCTGGGTAACTTTACCGACATCCCAGCCACCGTTGGCCTCAAGCAGCCATGAAACCAGTTGCTTTACGTTCTGTACGCGCACGCAGCCTGAACTATGCGCCCGGAAATTCCGGGAAAACAGGCTCTTGGACGGGGTGTCGTGCATGTAAACCGAATGGGCATTGTGAAAATTGATTTTCACAAAACCCATGGAATTGTCTTTCCACGGTTGCTGCCGGTAGGCGTAGCCGTAAACGGCAGAAGAATTCCAATTGATTTTTCTCGGGTCGAGCTTGCGGTTCCCGCTATAGGCATCAATACGATACTCACTGAGAATATCCTTGCCGCGGCGCGCATACATCTTCGCCTTGGGTACGAGATCCTTACGCACGATACTTTGCGGAATATGCCAATAGGGGTTGAAATTTATCTGGTGGATTTTAGAACGCAGTATGGGTGTACGGCGATCCACCTTGCCGACAACCGCAGCATGCCTTGAGACAACCTGATCGCTCTGAACGGCTTCTATTTGCGCAGCGGGAATATTGACCATGACATATTTTTTAGCGGCCGATCTGGTCAGCGTGCGCAGGCGAGCTAGATTCGTCTTGAGCTGATTCAATCGAACCTTGGCCGACACGTTGAGCGCCATGATGGTCGGTTTATTGACGACCCCGGTAGGCGTCAGGCCATTTCTGTGTTGATATCGTTTCACGGCCTCGGTGAGATAATATCCGTATAATTTGGAATACCCGCTGCCAGCTTGCAGGTCGCGCGTCAATTCCAGTCGCCTTCGCAGTACCACCACTGCATGGTGGCGCACACCTGCGCGCAACTTCATCATCGGCAATGGCTTCCACCCGCCTCTGACCACGATAGCGTGATAATGCTTTATTGTGGCCTGGAGAGGCGCAATGTTCGATTTTGAAAGTGTCGGATAGCCCTTTGCCGGCTGTGATTCCAGCTTCCGTCCAATTGAGCGGTCAAATGACTGTTCATATGACGAGCCGCGTGCATTCCAGGTTTTACCCCAGTCTTCAGAACCGACATCAGCGCTGGAAGTACCCGTGCACAACACCGCAAATGCCAGCGCCAGCGGCGCTGTCAGTTTCGGGTTTTGATCATTGTACCTACGCAAATACTTAAATGGCACTGTTACATTCCTCACATCCGGACCCCTTCCGGGCAGCAGAAACACACGCTGCAGTTCCTATCATTAGTTTTTCCGGGTTAACAAAACACGACCGAGTGTCCCATTTGTGTTTTTAACACGCCTGAACAATCGAGTCGTGAACGCCATTATGCCTTCTGCGTGGCACGCTAGTTACGGATTTTGTCAAAACTGGGGGGTGTTCGGATTTTCTGGGGATGAGTGATGATTATTTCAGCCAAATAAAAAACCCCCGGAGCCAAAACTCCGGGGGATAAGTCAGCCTACAGATGCAGTGGTAATTACAGCCGATAGCGTATTTGGTTTGCCCAGAATTTCTCAAGGCTGAACAAAGCCGTGTTCATTTTATCCAAATCGCTATCATCAACTCCGCCAACTTGTTCAAGCGACGTCATTTGCCGATTGTACAATTCATGGATGACGTCACAAACTTCCTTGCCTTTGTCCGTCAACCGAACGCGCACCGACCTGCGGTCGCTTGTAGAGCGCTCGTGGTGAATATAACCGGCTTCGACCAGCTTCTTCAGATTATAGGAAACGTTAGACCCCAGGTAATAACCCCGGCTTCTCAACTCGCCCGCGGTCAACTCGGCATCGCCGATGTTGAACAGTAACAGCGCCTGAACGCTATTTACTTCCGAACGTCCAATTCGTTCAAATTCGTCCTTGATGACATCAAGCAACAGGCGATGCAGCCGCTCGATCATCCGTAGTGATTTGAGATAGTGCCCTTTAAGTTCTTCTTTTTGGGGCACCGTCTCATGACCCATATCCAAGGCGACGCTCATGACCTGCCTCTTTTGTTTGATAGTCTCCCCTTATGACGAGGACACTACAGGAGGCGAGCTAAAATGAGCTTAAGAGGAAGGCTTAAAATACTCTTAATGCATTCAATTAATTTTACTCGAATGGATTTATAAGCCTGAAACCATTGCCCTCGGGGACTGCGAAACATGCTTCCGCCATGTCATCGCTCACATCTTCGAGAGACGCTGGAGACCAGTTGGGTTTTCCGTCCTTATCGATAAGAAGCGCGCGAATGCCCTCATACATCTCCTCACCAGATAAAAATACCCGCGCGATGCCGGCCTCCAACTCCAAAGCTTCATCCAGCGAAAGCCGGCCAGTTTTACGGACCTGACGGAAGGCCACCTTCAGACTTAAAGGAGAATTCCTGGCGATGGTCCGGGCAGTTTCAGAGGCCCATTCGGCTTCCGCTCCGCTGGCATTTTCCAATGAGGCCAGGATCTCCTCAACGCTATTGCCGGAAAAATGCTGATCGATCTGATTCTGTATCTGCAGCAAGGAGGAAGGTCCGGGGTCAACATGCCGCCCGTCCAGGGCCGGGTCAATTGGCTCTGCCTCACACATGACGGAAATGATAGCCTCAAACTGCGAAGCGTCGATGCAATGGGTGAGAAGACCCAGCGCATAGGCATCGGCGCGATCGATCTGGATTCCTGTCAACGCCAGATAGAGGCCGATTTGACCGGGCATGCGAGGCAGAAAGTGCGTGGCTCCGACATCGGGAAAAAACCCGATAGCTGTTTCGGGCATTGCAAATCGGTAATTTTCACCGGCCACCTTGTGTGTTCCGTAAAGGGAAATTCCCACACCTCCACCGAAAACGTAACCGTCCATCAGGGAGACATGCGGTTTTGTGAAACGGTCGAGTGTCCAGTTGAACTGATATTCGCTGGCATATTTTTCCAGGATCGTGGCCGTCTCCCCTTCCGCGCGCCACTCATAGAGGGCTTTCAGGTCGCCACCACTGCAGAAAGCCCGTCCGCCCGCAGATCGCAACACCACGCCATAGATGTCCGCGTCCCCCGCCCACTCGATATATTGGCTCTCCATCTGCGCGATCATGGCGTAGTTCAGCGCGTTCAAGGCCTTCGGACGGCTCAATGTTACCAGGCCGCAGCGATTCTTCTGTTCCAACAGGATGTCCTGAGTCTTGCTCATATGTTTCCCACCTAACGAATACCTTTATATTGATCGGATGGAGCTATACATCGGGCCTGAAAAAGCTCAAGGCGCTCATTTGCCGCGAGTGAAAAAATAACCAACGCAATGGGATTTAAAATGATGAGCCGGCACGCCCTTAGTTACCCAGCCAAGGCGTTCTGCGTTTGCCTGGCAATCATGGCATATACAAAGGCGGTGAGCGCCCAGCTAGCACCTTCACCCGATGCGGCCAATGAGCCCAGACCAATACCATTGCCGGATCGCAACCCTGCACGGCTGTCACAATCTCTTCATCCAAGTCAAATCAAGGTCGCTGACTGGACCGCGCAGGATATCCAGGCGGCTATGGACAGGTGCGGCATGATGTTGGCCGGCACAGGTGTAGTCTACCGGCACCTAGCCCCTCTGCGAGATGGACAATGCGGCACCCCTGCTCCCATCGAATTGTCAGCCATCGGGTCCAGCCCGTCAGTGGCAATAACGCCCCCGGCCCGTGTGACATGTGGACTGGCGGCTTCGTTGAGTGCATGGTCGGACACCATTCTGCAGCCCGCAGCGCGCATGCATCTTGGGGAAACGATAACCGGCATCCGAAATGTAGCATCCTATGTCTGCCGAAATCGGTACAACGCGCCTGACAAGCGCATATCTGAGCATGCCCGTGCCAATGCGCTCGACATGGCCGCGTTCAAAACCAATGCCGGGAACTGGATAACAGTTCTGGAAGATTGGGGTTTGCCGCCAGAGCTGCGCACTGAAACACCTGTCCCTCAAGTCAGTGGCGTTACTGCTACTCAACCAAGTGCAACCTCAAGCCCATCAAGCGCCCCCACACCAGTTGACAAGGGACAGGCCACCTCACCTGTAGAGCACCCGGAATTCAGCTCTGCATCCGCTTTTCTATTTGGCATCCATAAGGCGGCCTGCTCACTTTTTGGGACCGTGTTGGGTCCAGAAGCAAACGATGCCCATAAAGATCATTTCCATTATGATCTGGCAGAGCGAAGCCATTCGAACTATTGCGAGTAGCCAAGGCCGCGTGACGGATATTAGCTATTGCCCGTGAACACACTGGCGAGTGCGGTTCAGCAATGTTAGCTTGGCGCATCTGTTCGTAAAGTGGACCAGTTCATCCCATGCCGTCATCTGGAAAACCCGTCTCAATTGGCGCTGAGCGCGCAAAACGTGGTGAGATCAAAGACTCTCCTCAAGATGAAATCGCCGATGGGGGCTTTCCTGCAACGCGCATGCGCCGTAACCGGCGCACAGGCTGGTCCCGCCGCCTGGTAGCGGAAAATACTCTCTCGAGCGATGACCTGATCTGGCCACTCTTTATTGTTGATGGACAAAATACACGTATCGCCGTCGACTCTATGCCCGGTGTAGACCGCTTATCGGTGGATCTCGCGGTCGAGGCCGCGAAGGAAGCCTTGGAGCTGAACATCCCGGCCATGGCTGTGTTCCCGAACACGGACCCGAAATTGCGAGACGATGCTGGATCACAGGCCTTCAACCCGGATAACCTAGTTTGCCAGGCCGTGCGTGCTATCAAATCGCAAGTGCCGGAGATTGGGATCATCTGCGATGTGGCGCTTGATCCCTATACGAGCCACGGACATGACGGTCTTCTTATCGGCGATGAAATCGACAATGACCGGACACTCAACGCACTCGTGCGCCAATCACTTGTCCAAATCGAGGCGGGTGCTGACATCATTGCTCCTTCCGACATGATGGACGGCCGCGTTGGCGTCATACGTGCGGCCCTGGAAAATGCCGGTCACACCAACAGTCAGATCATGTCCTACGCGGCCAAATATGCGTCCGCATTTTATGGGCCGTTCCGTGATGCGACTGGATCAAAGGCTGCTCTGAAAGGAGACAAGCGGACCTACCAGATGGACCCATCTAATGCCGAGGAAGCGCTGCGAGAAGTGGAGCTGGATATCACCGAGGGCGCAGATATGGTGATGGTAAAACCGGGTCTGCCTTATCTCGACATCGTCAGCCGGGTGAAACAAACCTTTGCCATGCCAACCTTCGTTTACCAAGTCTCAGGTGAGTATGCGATGCTCATGGCTGCGGCTGAAAATGGCTGGCTCGATGGTGAGAAGGTAATGATGGAAAGCCTTATCGCCTTCAAACGCGCCGGGGCCGATGGTATACTTACCTATTTCGCTCCCCAAGCAGCACGGCATCTCGCCAAGGCCCGCTAACGTGGCGACTCCTGCAAAAAACAACACCGGTTTCGCCACCTCAATGGCGGATATCGAGGCGGCTGCGGCAGCCCTGGTGGGGCAAGTGGTGCGCACACCTCTGATTGCTGCGCCGAAACTCTCGAACCTAACCGGTGCGGAAATTTTTGTGAAATACGAGAATTTGCAATTCACCAATTCATTCAAGGACCGGGGGGCTTACCTGAAGCTGTCATCACTCAGTGATAATGAGCGCAAGCTTGGTGTCATTGCCATGTCGGCCGGCAATCATGCGCAAGCGGTTGCCTATCACTCCGGACGCCTTGGAATACCTTCGGTCATCGTCATGCCGGAGGGCACTCCGTTTGTAAAAGTTGGCAACACCGAAGCACTCGGGGCAAAAGTTGTGCTTTCAGGTGAAACACTTTCCGAAGCGCGCATAAAAGTTGACGAAATTGCTGCGGAACAAAACCTTACCCTGGTCCATCCTTATGATGACCCGCTAGTGATGGCTGGACAGGGCACAGTTGGACTTGAAATCCTGGCGGACAATCCCGACCTCGACATGCTTATCATTCCAATTGGCGGCGGCGGTTTAATTGCCGGTTGTGCCGTGGCGGCAAAGGCACTCAAGCCCAGCCTTGAGATCATCGGTGTGGAGGCGGAGCTGTTCCCTTCCATGTATCATGGCATCCGAGGCGAGGAACCCGTGTGCGGTGGAAACACGTTGGCCGAAGGCATTGCGGTCAAGGCCGCCGGAGCCCTCACTCTGCCCGTGGTCAAGGAACTCGTATCAGATATTATCCTTGTCGATGAAACCGCAATCGAACGCGCCATTTGCACCTTCCTCACAATCCAGAAAACCATGGCGGAAGGGGCCGGCGCTGCGGGTTTGGCGGCCCTTATGAAAGAACCGGACCGGTTCAGGGGAAAGAAAGTCGCCATTGTCCTCACTGGAGGTAATATTGACCCGCGTATGCTCGCCTCCATTGTTGTGCGCGGACTTGAACAAGAAGACAAGATCATCTCCATCAGAATTATAATTGCCGATCAGCCTGGCGTGCTTGGCAATATCGCCAGTTTGCTGGGAGAAGCCGGCGCCAACATCCTGGAAGTCTCCCACCAACGCATGTTTCTTGACACGCCGGCTAAGGGCGCAACCCTGGATTTCGTCATCGAGACAAAGGACGCCACACATGCCTCGCTGGTGATGAAGAAAATCAGTTCAGCCGGGTTTAAGGTAGAGCGTCTTACAGAAGGGGCGGGATCTGATTTTGGCGCCTATTAGACGTCAACCCATCGACACTCCCTTGCCTCATGGGGCTTTTATCACCATATAAAACAGCGAAATTACTACTTTGAGAGAAAGGGCTTTCTCCATGTCAGGCACAGTGCAATCAGGTTCAGGCCAAGGCAGTTCCGGACAGCTTGACTTTGACGCTTCTGACAAACCGCATGCTTACGATGCTGTGCGGCAACGCGAGTATTTTGAAGGTGTTGTTGGAAGGCGCATTATCGCGTTTGCGATTGATATCGCGATCATCCTGGCACTGACCATCGCTGTCTACTTGCTGCTGTTGGTCGCCGGCATCTTCACTCTGGGATTGACCTGGCTGTTGTTTGGTGTGGCCTTTCCAGCCGTCGCCCTCACCTACAACGCCTATACCTTGAGCCGGCCGCAATCGGCGACGATCGGTATGCGCTCAACCGACCTGCAAATGCGGACTTGGTATGGCGCACCAATGTACGCCCTGCTCGCGGCCTTCCACGCCCTGCTCTACTATTTCTCGGTCACCATTTTTACGCCGTTCATACTGCTTATAGCCCCGTTTAACAGCCGCAAGCGTTGCTTGCACGATTTCCTTGCTGGAACTGTAGTGATCAACACTGATGCCCGCGCCAAGTCTTACAAACACACATGAACTAACGTGTGAACATTTATCCTTTACGGGCGACATCAAACTGATTCTGGCCCCATAATCGCCGACATGACCGGTTTGGGGATTGAGAATGGCCACATGTGGATGACGTTTGCCGTTATCTGCTGTGCCATCATTCTTTTTGCAATTGACCGCATTCCACTTGAGTTGTCCGCCGGACTGACAGTCCTTGCCTTCCTGATCCTGTTTCATTTCTTTCCCCTTCCCGAGGAATTGGGAAGAAAATCCGTTACAGTAACAACCCTGCTGGCTGGATTTGCCAATCCGGTCGTTTTTACAATCCTGTCATTGCTGATTGTCGGGCAGGCGCTGTCTCAAACGGGCGCGATCGAAAAAGCGACCGAGATAGTAGGGGGCCTGATAAAAATCGCTCCCACCGCCGCCCTTGGCCTGACGCTGATAATCGCCGCAAGCTTGAGTGCCTTTTTGAACAACACGCCGGTTGTCGTCATTTTCATTCCCATACTAAGCGCACTTGCCGCACGGCTTGGAAAGACCGCCGCTCATGTCCTGATGCCGCTCAGCTACATTACAATTCTCGGCGGCATGACGACCTTGATCGGCTCATCAGCAAACTTGATTGCTGCTGCGGTCGTTGAAACTGCAGGGTCAATTCGCATCGGGTTTTTTGATTTTGCCGTGCCGGGACTTTTCCTGGCGTCTCTGGGGGCCCTATATGTCCTTTTCATCGTCCCCCGCCTTATCAAACCAAGTCCCGCCCTCAGTCATCCCTCAGGTGAGCGCGGCAAGCAGTTCATTGCGCAGATCCGGCTAGGCAATGAACATCCTTGGCTCGGCTTGCGTTCGACAGCCGGAATGTTTCCCGAACTCAAACACATGACTGTGAGATTGATTCAGCGACGGGGTCGTTCAATTCTGCCGCCTTTTGAGGATCTGGATTTGCAGAATGGCGACGTGGTCATAATCGCCGCAACCCGGCGAGAGTTGTTAAATGCGATAACGCGGGACCGCGCCCTGATAAGCGGTGCCACCCCACAGAGCCAACAGGAACGCGAACGGCTGATTATGACGGAGGCTGTTATCGCGCCGGGCTCCCAGCGTATTGGAAGCACGTTGAACCCTGAAGTGTTCAAGGCGGATACCGGGTGCACACTTCTGGGGATTGAACGCCACAGCCGAATGTTGCGTGCGCCCATGAACGAGATCGACCTTGTCGCGGGCGATGTGCTTTTGTTGCTTGGACAGCCCAGTTCGGTCCGACAACTGCGTAATCACCGCGACTTACTGCTGTTGGCACGTTCACGCGCCGAATTACCCGTGCCCCATCACGCCAAGACCGCCATGGTTATCTTTATGGCGATGATCGCGGTCGCTGCCAGCGGTGTTGTACCAATCGCCATAGCCGCAATGGCCGGAGCCATTGCCATGATTATTGTCGGAGCGCTGACACTGCCGCAAGCAGCGCGCGCATTCGATTCGAAAATTTACCTGCTGATCGGATCTGCTTTTGCCATGGCGGTGTCGCTGGAGGCCACTGGTGGCGCACAATATCTAGCACATGGCGTCGTGGGAATATTTTCTGACTGGGGTCCGGCAGCACTACTTTCTGCGCTTTTCCTGCTTATAGCCATACTCACAAATTTTATGAGCAACCACGCCACGGGGGCTTTGTTCGCTCCCATTGTGGTCAGTGCGGCAAACGAAATAGGGGCCGACCCCGCACCTTTTGTCTATGGACTTATTTTTGCGCTTAACTGCTCATTTGCCACTCCAATGGCTTATCAAACAAACCTGATTGTGATGGGCCCCGGACATTACAGATTTCGCGACTTCATGGTTGCCGGTGTCCCCTTGATCCTGATTATATGGATTACATATTCTATATTCGCACCGATCTATTTCGGCATGTGAGGAACGGCTCTGCACGGCAGAAATATCAACCGCCATAAATCCAGGAAAAAATGTGAGCGAACACAAAACCGACTTTCCGCAGTTTTACATCACCACCTCACAACCCTGCCCCTATCTGCCAGGGAGACAGGAGCGGAAACTATTCACTCACCTGACCCAGGGACGCCCCGATTTATTGATCGACAATCTTCTTAAAGGAGGATTCCGCCGCAGCCAGAATATCGCTTACATGCCCTATTGCGATGGCTGTACTGCCTGTGTGCCCGTGCGCATCATCGTAGACGAGTTCAAACCCGGAAGCGCTTTCAAGCGTGCCATGCGCTCCAATCGTGATTTGAACATTCGGCGCATCGGGCCAGTCCCGACATCTGAGCAATATTCCCTGTTTAGGGGGTATATAGACCAACGTCACGGTGATGGCGGCATGGCGGACATGACCGTTCTCGATTATGCCATGATGGTCGAGGACAGCGTTGTGAACACCTTTCTCACCGAGTATCGCGCTCCAGCAGACTTGTCTCAGGAAGATACAGATACTAACTGCAAGCCTGTAGACCACCCGCTCGTGGCGGTATCCTTGTGCGACCGGTTGAGCGATGGCATTTCAATGGTCTACAGCTTTTTTGAACCCGATTGTTCCGCTCGTTCCCTGGGCACATACATGATCCTGGAACATGTGGAGTTCGCCCGCAAACTCGGACTGCCATATGTCTATCTCGGTTACTGGATCAAGGGTTCTTCCAAGATGGATTACAAGACACGTTTTTCACCCCAAGAGTTCCTGACATCTGATGGCTGGATCCGTGCCTGAGCCTGAAAACGGTTTACCCGCTCGCATCTGAATTCAGTTTCAATTCGAAAAATACTCTCGCATAGCCGTCCTGAATGGCCCTCTCGCGGACGCTATATCCACGCGCCTCGTTAAAGCTGATATTTTCCGTCATCACCTCATTGGTATAGAGATCAACCCGAACCAGGTTTTCAGACCTTGCCTTGCCCTCGGCATGGTCCATCAGCAAACTGCCAATCCCGTGCCCCTGAAACGAGGGATCAACGGCAACATTTTCAATATGCAGGGCGTCATCACTCGGGTAACAAACCAGCATCCCGGCTATTTTCCCGTCTGCCTCGGCGACAGTGACCACCTGTTTCAGTATCAGGGCCGGATAATCCGCCAATATAGGTGCCGGTTCACGGTCCATGCGGTTCAGATAGGGCTTATAGGCTGATCGCACCAAAGCACGGATGCCTGAAGCATCTTCAAGCCGTGCCGGTCTGCATTTGATGTCCAAGATTGCACGCCCCATACGTGAAGGTTCGCTCAGAATTTTGGTCCAAAACGGTTGGCCTTTGGAAATCCTTTTGGCGGGAGCCGGCCTGCCTGGGCGCGCGAACCGGTCCAGTCACGTAATTCCGTCACTGTCCAGGTCCGGTCTGATGAATCTATCCATGTAAGGCCATCGCTCTTGGTATAAGTCTTGGCATCGGCCATGCCACCATCCTTGAAGCGTTGCAACCGCACCCCGCGCCCGCGCGACATTTCGTTAAGTTCTTCAAGAGCAAAGCACAACATCTTCCTGTTCTCGCCGATGACCGCCACCATATTGCCATCTGCCGGTGCACATAACATAGCCTCGTCCGGTTCGCTCACATTGAGCACCTGCTTGCCCTTTCGCGTCATGGCAACCACATCGTCCTCCTTGACGATAAAGCCATAGCCTGCACTCGATGCCACCAAAAGCTTACGACCCGGCTGATGGACGAACATCTCCACAATATCGTGATTTTCCTCCAACTCGATCATGAGCCGTACTGGCTCACCATGCCCGCGCCCACCTGGCAACTTGTCGGCGCCAAGCGAATAGAATTTGCCATTGGTGGCGAACAGCACGAGCGTATCGGTGGTTGAAGCAGACCGTGCACGCTTAAGGGTGTCGTCTTCTTTGAATTGAAGTGCCGAAGTATCATCAAGATGACCGCGCATGGCGCGTATCCAGCCCTTCTGCGACAGGACAACCGTGACCGGCTCCTTCTCGATCATCGCCGAAGCAATATCGAAATCGACCTCAGGCGCTTCGGCAAAATCTGCACGGCGCTTGCCAAGCTCTGTCTTCTTGCCAAATCTAGTCCGGATGTCCTTGATTTCGGATGCGATATGCGCCCATTGCGCCTTGTCCGACTTGAGCAGTTTATTGATGTCGCTTTGCTCGGCAATGAGCTTACCATTCTCGGTGCGGATTTCCATCTCTTCGAGCTTGCGAAGTGCGCGCAACCGCATGTTGAGGATGGCTTCAGCCTGAACATCACTCAGTTTGAAGGTGCGCATGAGTTCCTGTTTGGGCTCATCTTCAAAGCGGATAATCCGAATAACCTCATCAAGGTTGAGATAGGCGATGAGATACCCGTCCAGCACTTCAAGGCGGCGCTCGATTTTCCCCAACCGGTGCTGTGAACGGCGCACCAGAACCACCTGGCGATGATCCAGCCATTCGCGGAGCACGTCACGCAGACCCAGCACATTGGGGACCTTGCCCCTGCTGAGCACATTCATGTTGAGTGGAATGCGTGATTCCAGATCGGTCACCTTGAACAATGACTCCATCAGTAAATCAGGATCCACCGACCTGCTTTTAGGTTCAATAACCAGGCGGATATCCTCAGCCGATTCATCGCGTATATCCGCCAGAAGAGGCAATTTGCGCGCCTGCATCAGATCGGCAATTTTTTCGATAAGCCGGGCCTTTTGCACCTGGTATGGAATTTCGGTTACGACGATTACATATCCGCCACGCCCCAGATTTTCCTTCTCCCAGCGTGCTCGCACACGGAATCCTCCGCGCCCGGTCTTGTAAGCTTCCAGGATAGAGCCATGCGGTTCTACAATAATGCCGCCAGTCGGGAAATCGGGTCCCGGAACAAATTCTGTCAGCTTGTCCACGCGGGCATTGGGGAACTTGATGAGATGGAGTGCTGCATCGCATAACTCGCCGACATTGTGTGGAGGGATGCTGGTCGCCATACCCACGGCAATGCCGGTTGCGCCATTCGCCAGAAGATTGGGAAAATTGGCAGGAAGAACCGTTGGTTCGCTTTCCTCGCCATCATATGTTTCGTTGAAATCGACCGTATCGTCGCCAATATTCTCAAGCAGCGCCGCAGCCACCTCTGTGAGCTTGGCCTCTGTGTAACGCATGGCAGCCGCGTTATCGCCATCAACATTGCCGAAGTTGCCCTGCCCCTCGATAAGCGGAAACCGTACGGCAAAATCCTGAGCCAGGCGCACAAGCGCGTCATAGACTGCCTGATCGCCATGCGGGTGGTATTTGCCGATCACATCACCCACAACACGTGCGCATTTTTTGAAACCGCCCTCGGGATCAAGCTTCAACTGCTGCATGGCATAGAGCAACCGCCGGTGAACCGGTTTCAAACCGTCACGAACATCAGGCAGCGCACGATGCATGATCGTGGAAAGTGCGTAGGCGAGATACCGCTCTTCCAGAGCGTCACGCAGATTTATGGAGTCCGCGCCGTTACCGCTTTTGTCATGTTCACCCATGACTCACGATTAGCGTAATGGCGTGAGTCGCACAATGTGTATGGGAAACACGAGACGACACTTATTCAGAGATATCTGCAATCATTCGCGCACGCGCTGGCGGGGGCTTCAGATCACGCGGATGCCAGACATTCTTTTCGAAAAAATACCCCGTCAACCTGAAGCCGTTGGTGATATCGACCTTTGCCGGGTCATCGCCATTGCCATTTCCTGGAAGCAAAAAGTCTGGCAGGACCAGCAATTTGTCCTTGTAGGGTGCGCCTGCATTGCGGCTTACCGCACATCCACTTTTGGGAGAGACATAAATGAGGTCGGACGTCTCCCCGGATGATACACATACATCCAGATCAAGCCCGAAACCCAACTCGTTCAACAGCCCGAGCTCCCATCGCACCAGAAGTGCGGGCCAGTGATCCCCTTCCCCCAATGCCTTTAGAACCAGGAGTGCAACATCAAAGAGAGGTCCATGGGGTTCGCGCTCCGGCAATAGCCTGGCTAGAGCGGTCAGTGTATTCAGCCCGGCGAGCGCGGTCCTTTCATCAAGAACGCGCGCGGCATGTGCTTCCAGAAGTTCTACATTATAGCTGCCGAGATGCTCTGACAGCCTGGCGCGCCAATCAGCCTGCACCAGGTTGCCTTGTTGCAAAACCGGACGCAGCTTTTTGGAGCGCCCTCCCCGCACCAAGCCAAGATGACGACCATTCGACCGCGTCAATAATTCCACAATAGCGCTGGTTTCCCCATGGGCTCTTGCAGACAGGACAATGCCTTCATCTGACCATTGCATCGCACATCTGTGCCTCTAGTTCTTGGGAAATTCCAAACCCATTTCCCGGTACCGCTCAGGATCATCCCCCCATTTTGAGCGCACCTTAACAAACAGAAAAAGATCGACCGGGACACCCAGAATGTCTGTCAGCTCTTTTCGCGATTGCATGGAAATTTGCTTTATGGTCTGGCCTTGTTTGCCGAGCACAATTTTTTTTTGGCTATCGCGCATGACATAAATTGTCTGTTCCAGACGTACCTTCCCACCCCGAAGTTCTTTCCATGCCGTGGTCTCCACGGTAGAGGCATAAGGCAATTCCTGATGCAATCGCAAAGTCAGCTTTTCGCGCGTGATTTCCGCGGCCAGATGGCGCATAGGCGCATCGGTGAGCTGGTCTTCGGGGTAGAGCCAGGGTCCCGGGGGAGCGTTTGTCGCCAGGAATGGTTTGAGATCACTCACGCCGTCGCCGGTCATGGCTGAGATCATGAAAGTCTCGTCAAAATTACTATATGGCCTGAGGGTCTCGACGAGGGATAACAAGGCATCTTTCTGAATCAGGTCCACCTTGTTCAGGATCAATATTTTTTTGCCCGACAGATCCTGCAGCCCCTTGAGGATTGCCTGCACTTCATCATCAATGCCTTTTGCAGCATCAATAAGCAGGAGGGTCATATCGGCATCATGTGCACCAGCCCACGCCGCATCCACCATAGCGCGGTCCAGCCGGCGTTTGGGCGCGAAAATACCCGGTGTGTCCACGAGGATAAGCTGACTCTTCTCTTCAATGGCAATGCCTCGCATACGCGCTCTGGTGGTTTGCACCTTGTGCGTGACGATGGAGACTTTCGTGCCGGCAAGTTGATTTATCAAGGTGGACTTGCCGGCATTGGGGGCGCCAATCAAAGCAATGACCGCACATCGAACAGGAGTGTCGGGGGCAGCCTGTTTTTCCTTGTCAGGCATCTTTTTCACTCTTCCAGATGCCTTCGCGTAAAAGCATGGCTGTGGCAGCAGATTGCTCTGCTGCCTGCTTGCTGTCCCCTTCGCCCTGCGCCGGATCGGTGCCCTTTACCTCCACCCTGGTGGTAAAGCGTGGCGCGTGGTCGGGGCCCACCCGGTCAAACTCAATATATTCCGGCAATTCAAGACCGCGCCCTTGCGCCCATTCCTGCAATGCGGATTTTGCATCGCGCAACGGGATGCTTTCGTCATCGATAAAACCGGACCACAAGGTGCGGATCATATTGCGCACCGTGTCAAATCCGCCATCCAGGAAAACCGCACCGAGAACCGCCTCGCACGCGTCTCCCAATATCGTTTGTTTACCGCGTCCGCCACTATTGGATTCACTGTCACTCATGATGACGTAATCACCGAGACTAATCTTCTCGGCCACCTCGGCGCATGTTTCCTTGCGCACCAGGCGGTTAAATCGCCTAGCCAGATCACCCTCGCGGGCATCCGGGAAAAGTTCCGTCAGATACTCGGCAATAACCAGTCCCAGCACCCTGTCGCCGAGGAATTCCAGTCGTTCATAGTCATATTTCTTGAAGCCGCGCGCCCGAGCGCTTGAATGGGTAAGAGAGCGTTGCAGCAGTTCAGGCCGGGAAAATATGTGCCCTAAAGTCTCCTGGAGGGCATCTGATGATTTTGAGCCTCGCCTGGCCACCTAGTCTACCAGCGTGAAAAACCGGGCAAACCTGATAGCACCGGGCCAGCGCCAGAATTCCCAAAAACGTGTGTCACCACCGGCAGAAAAGAAAATGACTTCGGCACGGCCGACGAAATTTTCAATTGGTACATATCCCACAGAGCTTGTAACCCGGCTGTCAGTTGAATTGTCCCGATTGTCACCCATCATGAAATAGTGCCCTTCGGGCACCTTGTAGATGGCCGTATTATCGCCAACACCCTGCGGCACCAGATCAAGAACCGGATGCTTGATGCCATTTGGAAGTGTTTCCTCAAACCGCGCGATTCGCCGCGAATTTCCAAATGAATCCTTCATCAGAAAATCGTCGATACGTTTACGGATAACCGCCTTGCCGTTAATTTGCAGAACCCCGCCGATCACCTGAATTTTATCACCGGGCAATCCGATCACGCGCTTGATGTAATCGGTCTTGTTGTCCCGGGGCAGCTTGAATACTGCAACATCGCCACGTTTGGGTTCAGATGCCCAGACCCTTCCCCCGAAAAGATTCGGGGAAAAGGGGAATGAATATTTTGAATATCCGTAGCTGAATTTTGAAACGAAGAGATAATCGCCGACCAGCAGCGTCGGGATCATAGACCCCGAAGGAATATTAAAAGGCTGATAGAAGAACACCCGCACGATCATGGCCAGAATCAACGCGTGAATGACCACGCGCACTGTGTCGGCCACCCCTCCGCTTTCCGATTTTTTTGTTTCTGCCTCTATGCTCATGCTTTTAAGCTTTCCATCCAATTGCATGAAATTCGTATGATTTCAGCAGACGCCCCTATAGCTCCAACCGGGCTACAACGCAAACGGGACGAAGCTTGCATTCCGCCAATTGACTAGTGTCAGATATTTATCCCATCAGGAATGGCGGAAATAATGACAATTGCTTGTGCCAACGGAAAATCATCCGTAATCGTCAGGTCAATCCGCGTGCTGCATCCTTCCGGTGTCAGGCTCACCAGACGCTTTGCCGCGCCACCTGTGAGTTCAAGAGTTGGACGCCCCGAGGGAAGGTTTACAACGCCCATGTCACGCCAGAACACACCTGAGCGAATGCCTGTCCCCAGGGCTTTGGAGCAGGCTTCCTTGGCCGCGAAGCGCTTCGCATAAGAGGCTGCACGCTGATTACGGCGGTCAGATCGCTGGCGTTCGATTTCGGTATAAATCCGGTCCAGAAACCGTTCGCCATAGCGCTCAATGGTCTGTTCGATGCGCCGAATATCGATAAGGTCGTTGCCAAGACCAATTATCATGGAAAATATCCTCAGGCGCTGGCGCTGCCATTGGCCTCAGCACGCGCATTATCCATCAACGCCCGCATCCGACCGATGGTTGAATGCAACCCGCCGAAAATGGCTTCGCCAATCAGAAAATGGCCAATGTTCAATTCAACAATTTCAGGCATGGCGGCGACAACATCGACTGTATCAAATGTGAGGCCGTGTCCGGCATGCACTTCAAGACCGGATTTTGCTGCCGCTCGCGCACACTCCCCAAGCCGGTCGATTTCCGATGGCACTTTAGAGCGATCCCCCTCAATCACTGCTTCACAATAAGGACCGGTGTGAAATTCAACGATATCTGCGCCCACGCCAGCTGAAGCTTCAATCTGGGCCATGTCCGGGTCGATGAACAGAGACACTTTTATCCCTGCATTTTTCAATTTGACGATATATGCTTTTAACTGCTTTCCCATGGAGACAGCATCAAGCCCGCCCTCAGTTGTCAGTTCCTGACGACTTTCAGGCACGATGCAGCAAGCATTTGGGCAATGATTGAGTGCAATTTCGAGCATTTCATCGGTCATTGCCATTTCCAAATTGAGCGGCTGCTCAATCTCAGACATCAGGCGTGCAATATCTTCATCAGAGATGTGTCGGCGATCTTCACGCAGATGCGCGGTAATGCCATCAGCCCCCGCCTCTGCCGCCAGGTGGGCCGCCCGCACCGGGTCTGGATGACCTCCACCACGCGCATTCCTAATGGTTGCCACGTGATCGATATTTACACCCAGCCTCAGATATGGTGCTTTAGTGGGACTTGCGTTCATGTATGTCTCCTGATGATTACTCTGTCACGCTTGCACCGGGTGGCTCGAGTTGAGCCGACGGCTGCTGGCGCTGTTTGTACTGATAGGCATCCGTTGCTTTCTTCACGATGAAGTAAATGAGTGTCCCCATTGTAATTCCAAGCGGCACTCCGCCCACGGTCATGGGCTTAAGAAGCGGTATGAGCTGATCCATGGATTTGTCGAAAATCCCTCCAGATAGATCAATATCCAAAACCTTAGAATCTAGCCCGAGCGCCCAGTTACCCAGCTGGTATGAGGCTATCCAGATAAATGGAAAGGTCAGTGGATTGCCGAAAAACGTTCCCAATGCAGAAGCCAGAATGCTGGAACGGGTTACCCAGGCGAGGAGTCCCGCCAGGATAAAATGCAAACCGAGAAAAGGTGTACAGGATGCAAAAACACCTGTCGCACAGCCAAGTGCAATGGCATGCGGTGTGGCACGCAGTCTCCACAGCCGGGCGGCAACATATCGGGTTGAACGGCTCCAGTTCCGTCGCGGCCAAATCCAGACCCTCAGCTTTTCGCCCCAGCGCGGTGGTGTTCGACGCCCAAATAACATCCAAAACCTCTGTTGCCTGACTTTCCCGACCCATATTCGGGACCGGAGGCGATTTTATGATTTTAATATATGTAGAGACTGTAAACGCTTTGTGCGAGAGCTAACGACATGAAAAAGCGTTTCATTTGAGACCACGGCTGCCTGGTTTTATAGCTGGAACGTCTTGTAATTCTTCAGGAATCTGATCAGGGGTAAATATCGGAATCTCCAGTGCGGCCAGTGACACAAGAGGAACGCCGATATCCGCTTTTCCGTTTGAGCGATCAATGAGACAACACCCGGCAATGACATTGGCACCATGATCGTGCGCCGCGGCAATGCACTCACGCGAGGACAGACCGGTTGTCACAACATCTTCGACCATCAGGCAACGTGCGTTTTGTGGGATTTCAAAGCCGCGTCGCAGGACAAATTCCCCTTCCAGGCGCTCGAAGAATATTGAAGGTTTTTCCAGTTGCCGGCCCATTTCATACCCGACAACAACACCTCCCATGGCAGGAGAAAAGACGAGATCAATCTCATCATCAATCTTGTCCGTGATTTTTCGGGCCAGGGCGCTGCAGGCCTTTTCAGCCCTGCGTGCATCCATGAGAAATCGTGCACATTGCAGATACGCGTTGCTGTGATTTCCGGAAGACAGCACGAAATGTCCTTCCAGCAAGGCGTCAGCATTACGCATTTCATTCAGTAATTCGTCTTCTGTCATTGCTTGTTGTCACATTTGGTCGACGTATCGAAGATGTTTGATGCTCCGCCTTCCCACCATTATGCCCCTCTTGTTATTTGCAACACGATCATTGTTGTGATCGTGTGACAGCGCTTACCACGGATTTTGAATTAAGGCCGGAAATGATTTCATTGAGGTGGGTCAGATCCCAAACCTCCAGATCAATCAGCATATTTGTGTAGTCCGCAGCTTCGCGCTGCATCTTGATATTGTCGATATTTCCGCCATTCTCGCCAATGATCTGGGCAATTTGCGCCAGTGTTCCCGGTTCATTTGTAGCCGTTACGATGATTTGAACAGGGAAGCGGTCTGTGTTTTTCTCATCGATGTCCCACCTGACATCAATCCACCGCTCGGGGTGGTCGTCAAATTGCTTCAGGGCATCTGAATGAATGGGATAAATCGTGATCCCCTCGCCCGGTTCCATAATGCCGACAATCCGATCTCCCGGGACGGCGCCGCCCCGCTCGGCAAATCGTACTGGCAGATCCCCCTTGAGGCCTTTGATCGGAATACCGTTCGCACTTTGCCCATCATCACGCGAGGCAGAACCAGGCAGGCGGAATTTTAAACCGATGGCTTTGGTCAGGCCAAACCAGCCTTCATCATTGCGTTTTGCAACTCGACGCTTGGGCGGAGCAGGTCTGGGAATATCAGGAAACGCGGCCTGCAACACGTCCGCAGATGGTAACTCACCGCGCCCGACTGCGGTCAGCACATCGTCAACTGTTTTTTGCGACAGCCGGTGTAGTGTTCGCTCAAGGGTTGCCTTGCGATATGACTTGCCAACCCGTTTGAAAGCTCGTCCCAGAATTTCTCGTCCAAGCTTGCCATATTGCTCCCGAAGCGCTTCGCGCGTTGCCCGGCGTATGGCCGAGCGCGCCTTGCCGGTCACTACAATACGTTCCCAAGCTGCAGGAGGCGTCTGGGACTTGGAGATGAGAATGTCCACTTCATCACCATTTTTCAGTTCTGTCATCAACGGCATGGTGCGTCCGTTGATCTTGCAGCCCACGCAGGAATTTCCGATGTCCGTATGGACCGCATAGGCGAAATCAACCGGTGTGGCACCGCGCGCCAAGGCGATAAGAAGCCCCTTTGGCGTGAAACAAAACACCTGATCATGAAACAATTCGAGTTTTGTATGTTCCAGAAATTCTTCCGGATTATCGCCTTCGAGCAGCATTTCAACCAAGCGCCTGAGCCAGCGATATGCATTGCTTTCCTGAGAAAGGCTCAGGTTTTTCTTTCGTGAGCTTATCTTTTCCTCGCCATTGGCGGAACTCTTGTAGAGCGCGTGTGCGGCGATGCCATATTCAGCGATATTGTGCATATGATTTGTTCGGATTTGCAGTTCCACACGCTGGTGGCGCGGGCCCACGATTGTCGTATGGATGGATTGATAGTCGTTCTGTTTTGGCGTTGAGACATAATCCTTGAAGCGCCCGGGAACGACGCGCCAAGTGGTGTGGACCACGCCAAGCACACCATAACAATCCACCGGCTCCTTGACGATCACCCGGAAACCGAAAATATCCGACAACTGCTCAAGTGAAATCTGCTTACGTTCCATCTTGCTCCAGATGGAGTAGGGTTTTTTCTCACGGCTCCGGACGTCCGCCTTGATCCCGTTTTCAGCGAATTTATCACGCAGGGCAATTTCAATTTCATCAATCAGACCTTTGTTGTTTTCACGTAACTCACCCAGCCGTTTCTCCACGATGTCGTAGGCTTGCGGGTTTAGCGCCTTGAAAGCGTGGTCTTCCAGTTCTTCACGCAGCCACTGCATGCCCATGCGTCCAGCCAAGGGCGCATAAATATCCATTGTTTCCTCGGCAATACGCTTGCGCTGATCTGGCCGGACATGGGACAGCGTGCGCATATTGTGAAGACGGTCCGCCAGTTTGACCAGCAACACCCGGACATCGCTGGTTATGGCTATCAGAAGCTTACGGAAATTCTCGGCCTGTTCAGCCTTGCGGGTCACCAAATCGAGCTTGGCTATTTTCGTCAAACCCTCAACGAGTGAACCGATTTCCTTGCCGAACAGCTTGTCGATCTCATCGCGTGTTGCCGGCGTATCCTCAATGGTGTCATGCAGCAGGGCGCTGGCAATTGTTGCATCATCAAGCTTGAGATCAGCCAGGATCGCGGCGACCTCCAACGGGTGAGAAATATAAGGATCTCCGGAGGCTCGCTTCTGATGCCCATGCATTTGCATGGCATAGACATATGCCCGGTTCAAAAGGGCTTCGTCCGCCTGCGGATCATAGGATTTGACCCGCTCTACAAGTTCATATTGGCGCATCATGAGATGTTCCTGGCCTCCCATTTCCGAGACAAGAACACGCCCTGACGGCGTCTTGCGATAGATACAGCTATGATAATATCAACGGGTGGACTCTGACGGGAAATCCAAGCCTGTGAAGCCTTCAGCCCATCAGGAATTGCGCTTGTCCTATCTGGAGCGCTGACCTGCATTAGATGCTTCACTGGACGCCAAACTTTCCAGCCCCTTGAGCAGTTCCTCTTCCGTCATCCGGTCGATGGACGTATCGGCACTCTGATCATCGCGTGCCAGCACCGGTGTCATGGTTTCGGGCGTTACCAGCGGCGCCTCTTCCGGTTCCGGCTCGTCCACCTCAACATATTTTTGCATGGAATGAATGACAGCCTCATTCACATCTTCAGATGAAATGGTAACTTCAGCAATTTCGCGAAGGGCAACCACTGGATTCTTGTCATTGTCGCGCTCGATGGTGATTGGCGATCCAGCCGAAATCGCGCGGGCGCGATGGCTGGCCAGCAAAACCAGTTCGAAACGATTGGAAACTTTGTCGATGCAATCTTCGACAGTGACGCGTGCCATGAGATCATTCCTCGAAAAACAGTAGGATTCGCAAGTCTATTTAGGCGCTCTTACAAAGCAAAGCAAGCCATGCTTGAGCCCTTGGTCAACACGATTCTTATACTTCATTTATTACCCGACCCTTGCGCTCATGGCGCATTCGCGACCATAGCTCACCCGCTGTGCGGTGCAGGACTGGATGGCGCCACTCAGGAGCCGCATCCATAAGGGGCACAAGGACAAAAAGCCGCTCATGCAACAAGGGGTGCGGAAGTACCAGTGTGTTCCGGATCACAGTATCATTCAATCGGCCCTTCACCGGCCAGCCCAGTATCCTCCTCCGATAGTCCAGAATATCCAGATCCAGCGTTCTTGGACCCCATCTTCGTGCGGATCGCGGTCCAGCCCTACGTTCAAGACCCTTGAGCCGACACAGCAGAGTATCTGGTCCGCAATGGGCTTCAATCGAGATCACTGAATTGACAAAGACACCAGGGCGTCCTGGCCCAACACCTTCAGTTTCATAATAGCGGGATTGCCGTAAAACTCGTGTACCCGGCGTCTTCGCCAATTCCATTACGGCATGTTCTAGTGTGGCAAGGGGAGACCCCCATGCTCCTGAAAGGTTTGAACCTAACGCAATTAGAATCACTGAATACTCCTGATACGGGTCTCGAATTGCCTTAATTGACGTGCATCTTTATATCTCAAGGCAATACCGGCCCCGGTAACAAATTGACCGGAACGCCAGCCATTTTGAACAAATGCAGTATTACTTACGAGGTTGATTGAAATGAATGTTTATCCGAACGAGCGCATTGCGCTTTTCATTGATGGTGCCAATTTATATGCAGCTGCAAGAGCATTGGGTTTCGACATAGATTACAAAAAGTTACTCAAAGTATTTCAAAACAAGGGCCAGCTAATTCGGGCGCTTTATTACACAGCGGTCGCAGAAGATCAGGAATATTCCTCCATCCGTCCGCTGGTCGATTGGCTGGACTATAACGGCTACACCATGGTCACAAAGCCGACCAAGGAATTCACGGATTCGTCGGGCCGACGCAAGATCAAGGGAAACATGGATATCGAGCTGGCCGTTGACGCCATGGAACTGGCGGAACATCTCGATCATCTGATTATATTTTCTGGCGATGGCGATTTTCGTTCCCTGGTTGAATCACTCCAGTATAAAGGGCGGCGCGTCACCGTTGTTTCCACACTGGCGACCCAACCGCCAATGATTGCGGATGAACTACGCCGCCAGGCGGATCAATTTATCGAATTGGCGGACATGGAAAATGAAATCGGGCGCAGTGGCGGCCCCCGCCCCAGCGACGAACTCGAGTTCGATGATGCGTTCGATCCCGAAACCGACGAGGAAGTAGCGGAAGTGTGAGCTTACGTTCCACTGATACCGAACAGCTGGCCGAGCCACCCCGTGATTGCAGGTTATGCCCACGGTTGAGTGCGTTTCGTGACGCCAACGCACAAGACCATGCTGACTGGTTCAATGGACCGGTTCCTTCTTTCGGGCCCGGTGATGCACAGCTATTGATCGTCGGTCTTGCACCTGGACTCCAAGGCGCAAACAAAACCGGACGGCCATTCACCGGCGACTATGCCGGTGATCTTCTTTACGCCACCCTCGAAAAATTTGAATTTTCCTCGGGCAACTATGCGGGCCATGCCGGGGATGGCCTGAAACTACATAATTGCATGATCACGAACGCCGTGCGCTGTGTGCCGCCGCAAAACAAACCAACGGGCGAAGAAGAACGCCTCTGTCGCCCGTACCTGGTAGAACGAATAGACTCCATGCCTCGACTGTCAGCCATATTGGCGTTAGGACGCATTGCCCATGACAGCACACTTGTTGCACTCGGCCATCGCAAATCTGCCTACAAGTTTGCCCATTGCGCGACACACAGGCTCGACTCCAGCCTGACGCTGTTCGACAGCTACCATTGCTCCCGATACAACACAAACACCCGCCGTCTTACGACTGAGATGTTTGAGGATGTTTTTGCGAACATAGCCGAGCATATCCGCTGAACCGGACTAGACGGGATTATCCTTCAGCCACGCCAGAACAGACCCCGCATGTTTGTCAGGTGGAAAGACGGGATAAAATACATGCTCTATTTTTGCATCCCGGACCAGGAGCGTGATCCGTTTGAGCAGTGTCAGCCCATTCACATCGAATGTCGGCAAATTCAAAGTATGCGTCAGCTCCAACCGGTCATCGCTGAGAATTGCGAATGGTAGATGCATACGTTTCACAGCATCACGCTGGAAAGCAGTATCCTGCGTGCTCAACCCGAAGACATCGGCGCCTGCCGCCAATAACTCGCCGTGATGATCACGAAACGCACATGATTGAGGCGTGCATCCTCGCGCACCGGGAATGGCTTCCCATCCTTCATAGAAGGTCGGCTCATCCGGAACTCCCGTTCGAGGATAGGCATAAATTACGGTACGCTTTGTCAATTTCCCAAGTTCAACGGGCCCTCCTGAGGTCGAGGGAAGAGAGATATCCGGCATTGGCGTACCGACTAGGTGGGCTGCCCCACCATCATCTTCAGGCACTGGTAAATCATCAGGAAGTTGCAGAAGATTTTTACTCATGTTCCAAACCTTGGGACTGAAGGTTGCCATGCAATGAAATTGTGCTTTTCATGCAATACCGGTACATGCGCAAGATCCATTCCCAAAAATAATTCCAGATAATTGGCCTAGCTCTTCTCGCGCATTAGTCGAGCTTTCTGCCGTTCCCAATCCCGCTTTTTTTCAACCTGCCGCTTGTCATGTATTTTACGACCCTTTGCCAATCCAATTTGTAGCTTCGCTATACCCCGATCATTAAAATAGAGCCTGAGCGGCACGATTGTCATGCCTTCCCGCTGGATGCCAACCATGAGTTTGTGGATTTCCTTGGCGTGAAGCAAAAGTTTGCGAGGCCGCCTTGGAGCATGATTAAATCGGCTCGCTTGCGCATATTCAGGAATATGCGCGTTGAGCAGGAACAATTCGCCGGCCTCATCCGAGGCGTAGGATTCGGCGATATTGGCTTTGCCTGAGCGCAGGGATTTTACTTCGGTGCCTGACAACATCAGACCCGCTTCAAAAGTTTCATCGATCTCGTAGTTGCGCCGGGCTTTCCTGTTCTCAGCGACCACCTTGCGGTTACCGCCATCTTTTACCATCGGAAATCCTGCTCTAGCCGTTCAGAATACCGGCAAATATAAGTGCATCATCAACTGCCTTACGACCAGATTCAGTTAGTGGCATGATAGGCAAACGTGATTGTGAACTGCAAAGTCCCAGACGTTCTGCAGCATATTTCACAGGCGCCGGACTCGGCTCCACGAACATCGCATCATGCAGGGGCATAAGCTTGTCCTGAAGTTCAAGAGCCCTGCTAAAGTCTCCTGCTGTACAGGCATTTTGAAATTCCGCGCAATGAGCCGGCGCCACATTGGATGTCACAGAAATAATTCCATCACCCCCATGTGCTCTGAAACCCAGCACCGATCCATCCTCAGCAGACAATTGATTAAATTCTTCACCCATTGCAAGGCGCTGATGACTAACACGCGCCATGTCGGAAGTGGCATCCTTCACTCCGGAAATATTCGGTAATTTGAAGAGCATGGCCATGGTTTCCACCGACATGTCGACCACGCATCGTCCGGGAATATTATAGATAATGATCGGGATGCCGACTTTGTCATTGATTGCTTTGTAATGCTGGTAAAGACCTTCCTGGGATGGCTTGTTGTAATATGGCGTCACCACCAGCAGACCATCAGCACCTGCCTTCTCAGCGTGTTGCGCAAAATCGATTGCTTCAGCGGTGCTATTGGACCCCGCGCCTGCAATCACGGGCACCCGGCCCGATGCAGCCTCAATGCAAAGTTCGACAACACGCTTATGCTCATCGTGGGTAAGGGTTGGCGATTCACCCGTGGTCCCAACAGGCACCAGTCCTTGGGTTCCCTGGTCTATTTGCCAATCGACAAATTTCTGAAAGGCTTCCTCGTCTACTCCGCCATTTTTAAATGGTGTCAAGAGCGCAGTATTGGATCCCGTGAACTTCATTTCTTTCTACTCCCGGTGGCCAATTGGACCACCAAAATAATCAAACGCGCTGAAACAAGCGCAATCTTGCGCGACAATAGTCCCTTGTCCTGACACGGGCAAGGTTGTGAGGCACAGTTGGTAAGCAGGGCCATTATTCCGCCGGATTTACGTTCAAACTGGAACATCTATTAGGCTATTTCTGGGGTAAAGCGGGTTGAGTTGTTTAATTGCGGTTGTGAACGCGCTACGGTGTAGCGGGGCAACTTGTCGAATGCGCGTCGAGACACTATCTGAGCGGTACTCCCATCTCTTTACCGTCACAGCGCTGATCCCGGAGCGCAAACACAAGGCTACGTCATCGAACAATGTTCGTGCCACAGCTAAAGAACGCTGCCCTAGCGGCCATGTTGCTGTGTATCGGCACCCTGGCGGCAACAGATGCGTGGTGCAAACCGCGCGGAATACTCCTGCCCGAGCGCAACCCGAAACGCGTAAGTACCCCACAGCCTCCTGTAGCTGAGGCGCTGGCGGAAAAAATATCGGCTCCAACGGGCCCCGTCGCCAAATTGCCTGAACTGCTTGAATACAAGCTCAGCGATGGGGACAAGGAAGCACTTAAGGCCACAATCCGGTCTGTATATAAGCGACGCTTCCCGGGCGCTCGCGCCTCAATGGCGAAAATCAAGGACAAGACGGCCCGCAAACTGGCCCAATGGTACTATTACCGTCGGCGGGGGAACGATTCAAATCCTGCCAGGATTGAGCAATTCAGAACTACAAACCCGGACTGGCCAAGCCAGAAGCGGCTGCAGCGCAATGCCGAGGCTTCTCTTCTTACCGGCCAAACCACCCCAAAAAACATCAAGGCTTTTTTTGACAAATCGAGACCCCTGACTGGCGCAGGAAAAGCAGCATTGGCGGGCGCGCATCTGGCTACAGGCGACAAGAAGAAGGCGCAACGACTGATTAGTGAAGCGTGGCGAAAACACCAATTCAGCAAAGGTATTGAGAAACTGATTCTGGAACGCTTCGGTGCCCTCCTCACGACCAAAGATCACAAGACCCGTGTCGACCGCCTGTTGCTGCTCGACAGAAAGAGTAAAATTGCTGCGGCACTGCGCGCTGCCAAGCCATTGGATGAGAGTGAAAAGAAAAAAATAGAAGCCCGCGTCGCAGTCGTTCGCCGGTCAAAAACTGCGAAAAAGCTCTTGGGCGAAATTCCCGATGAAGCTGTGAAAGGCGATGTAGGCTTTTATTTCTCCCGTATCCAGTGGTTGCGCAGGCATAAAAAGGAAGAAGAAGCCTGGAAGCTGTTACTGGCTGCCCCGCGCGAACCCGAGGCCCTTATCGCGATCAATGAATGGTGGATCGAACGGCGGATCAATTGCCGCAAGGCGCTCAATGCCGGGCATCCGGAAATCGCTTACAAGATCGCCAGCAACCATGAGCCCCTCTCCGGCAAGCATTATGACGAAGCGGAATTCCTTGCAGGCTGGATTGCGCTGCGCTCCCTTGCCAAACCCAAAGTGGCTAAGCAGCATTTTCTGGCCTTGCGGACGGCTGCTTCGGGACCGAAAACCATCGCCAAGGCTGAATATTGGCTGGGCCGAACCGCAGATGCTCTCAAGCTGGCGGAGGAAGCCAAAACACATTACGAGGCCGCCGCCAAATACCCCCTCACCTATTATGGGCAACTTGCAGTGCCAATGCTCAAGCCCGGGCGCACCGCGGTACTCCTGACACGCGCGCCAACACCAAGCGAGGCTGATTTTTCCCGGTTCAAGGCGCGCGATGCGGTGCGGACAATTGCCCTGATAAGCACGGTCGAGCTGAAAAAACTCGCACCATTATTTTTCCATCAATTGGCCCGTACGATTAAGGCCCCCGGAGAAGCTGTCCTGCTGGCTCAATTGGCGCACTTAATGAAGCAACCTCATGCCAGCGTGCGATTGAGCAAAATTGCCTTTAATCGGGGCCTGCCGCTGGCGGAATTCGCCTATCCGACAAACATGCTGCCCGAATATAAGGAAATCAATGTGCCCGTGGAGCCAGCCTTGCTCTATGCCCTTTCACGGCAGGAAAGTGAGTTCAACCCCGTGGCAAAAAGTCCTGTTGGAGCGCGCGGGCTGATGCAGATCATGCCGAGGACCGCACGGGCTATCGCGCGTCAGCATAAAGTCAGATACAAGCGCTCGGCCCTGACAAAGGACCCATCTTACAATGTCATGCTTGGCGTGGCGCATCTGGGAGACTTGTTGGCCGACTATAACGGCTCTTATATCCTGACGCTGGTGGCCTACAATGCCGGTGGCGGGCGGGTGAGAGACTGGACGAAAGAATTTGGCGACCCGCGTTCAAAGAATGTGGATGCCATTGACTGGGTTGAACGGATACCCTTTACCGAGACGCGCAATTACGTGAAAAAGATTCTGAATGGCGTGCAAATCTTCCGCTCTCGTCTCAATGGACCCAGTGAAGCCTTGCGGTTAGTGGAAGATTTGAACCGCGGCCACCCCAACCCGCCGGCTGTGGCCCTTCCGCCAGCCACCGGAAACTGAACCGGATTCACATGAGCGATACAACTGCGATAACGGAATGGAACGAGATAACCTACACGTCACAGGATAATCTCAATCTTTACGCCCGGCATTATCCAGCTCAGCTATCAGACGACAAAGCACTCGCACGGCCACTCCTGTGCCTGGCTGGTCTTACCCGTAATTCGAAGGATTTTCATAACCTGGCGGTCTACCTGTCCCGGGACAGTAAATCCCCCCGCGACGTCTTTTGCCTTGATTACCGCGGACGTGGTCGCTCCGACCACGATAAAAACTGGCGCAACTACTCACCCTACATAGAAATGCTCGACACACTGGACTTCATGACCCTGACCGAGCTTCACCACGCGGCCATTCTCGGCACCTCTCGCGGCGGCATTATCGCCATGCTCATGGGCATCACCCGTCCAGGTGCAATCGGAACGTTAATCCTGAACGATATCGGGCCCGTCATCGAAACCCGCGGAATGGCCAGGATCATAGGTTATGTGGGCAAGACACCGGCACCTTCAAGCTGGGACGATGCGGCAACCATGGTGCGTGATATGTCTGTCCGCTTTTTCACCGACATTGCCGATGATGAGTGGATGGACATAGCGAGGCAATGGTTCATGGAACAGGATGGCCAGCCGGTCCTGGGCTATGATCTCAATCTTGCCAACACCTTGTCAGAAATTGACCTGGCAAAACCGGTCCCGCAGATGTGGTCTCAGTTTTCTTCCCTGACCCATGTGCCCATCATGGTTTTACGTGGTGAAAACACTGATCTGCTCAGCCTTGAAACGGTAAATGAAATGACGGCCAGGCACCCCGACCTTAAAAGCTACATGGTCCAGGAAGAAGGGCACGCGCCTTTGTTGCGGGACCTCCGCTCACAGCGTGCTGTTGATACATTTCTTGCTGAGACCGATCCACCCGTCATTTACTCTGACTGACTGACAGCCGGCAGGGATGGATATTATTTAGACTAACGTGACTTTCCGGAAGATTTTGCCTTCATCACCCGGCGCCGGCCAAACCAACATCCCGCCGCACAGCCCAATATAAAAGCCGTTAGCAGGAGCAGGGTTGTTTGAATTGCTAAACTTGTCATTTGATCATCTGTCAGGATCAACACCCTGTCAGCCTGGTATATCTGTTATTTGACGGAAGCCCATCCAACAATAAATCCGATGCCAAAAGTCAGCATCAGGTAAGGCAAGAGTTGCGTGATCAAATAGACCATTATGTGAACCTAGCCCTGGTACGTATCTGAACACAGAATATCAGATTACTGAGTTTTGCTAACATCTACTTTCTCTGTCGAATTGTAAGAAGCTGGCAATCCGTTATGGATCGATGCCATCACGTCATCAGCCGTCATTTTATCCACCGCAATGCCTTCAAAAACAATCGTCGTGTCTTTCATGTTGATGCGACCTGATTGAAGCCGGTGCAATTGGGTCAGTGATGCGGTCACCGCCCACAACCAGGCCTCGGGCGCTCCGGAGGCGAGCTCCATTGCATCTACCACCTTAACGCCCCGAAACAGGTTTCTGGTACGCACCAGAATCTGGTTATGCACATCTTCACCCGGCACGTAGCCTGTAAGGGATATGACGCTACCGGTATATTTAACTCGCCAGGAAAATGGTTTGACGACAGGCGGCGACACGCTTTCGGCTTTAAGTTTCATACCCGTGGGTAGCTGTGTGTAAAGAGCGGTTTTAAGATTTCGATATGCCGCCGTTGTCTTGGCTTCACCGGTAATTATCAGGTCCGTGCCCGCAAGGCTGACAGTACCGGATTTGAGCTGGCCGAGCTGCAGCAGTGCAAAGCTTACTGAACCTAGCCATACCTGGCGTTGCGGCGATCCTCCGGCCAGAACCATTTTGTCACTGAGTTTCAATTCAGGCATTGCCGCTTTTACAAATCCCAGTATCGCCCGCCTGTCTTCCCGGTTTGGTATATGACCGCTGATCTTGATTTTTTCTTCGCCCTTGCGCGCCGACCAGGTGTAAGTTTCCGGAGACGCGATCAGATTTGACTTATCGATCACGTTGCTTACGCCCCACACGTTTTCGATGGTGCGAAGCGCCGAGTCACGTTCATCGCGGGAAAATGACAATCCTTCCAGCACAGCATCACGGCCGACAAAATTGACCAGAGCCCAGGAAAGCCCCTTTTCCTGGAGAATGGCAGCCGTTCTGTCGCCCAAATCACGCTCGATCTGACCGCGCACACCGAACAGAGCCATAACGGTTACAAAAACCAGTGGCAGCAAGCCCCACAACCAAAATGAGGGTCTGCATCTCAACATCATTACTCCACTAACGTCATTGCATAGGGAACGTACCGGCTGCCAAGTATGCAACCGCAGAAAACCCGCGACAAGGCGTGGAACATGACCTCGCCTCGCGCTCCAAAGCCTGCTGGCGGAGAGGAAGGGATTCGAACCCTCGATACGGTCACCCGCATACTCCCTTAGCAGGGGAGCGCCTTCAGCCACTCGGCCACCTCTCCACTTGCGTGTATGCCCGGTTTGAAAGGCCGGTTCAAGTGCCGTGGAGCGACGGTGGAGAAATGATGCCAGGAGCCCTCTAATCACTTGCAACAAACGGCACTGGTTTGCCATTCGCCCCTGTTAGAAGCGATACTCATGATAGTTTTTGCTCAGATTGGCGACATTGGGGTATGTTTTACGCACCCAGTTGCACAACAAGAGAACAAATATGCGGAGCCTGTTTAGCCTGATTGCCGGACTGCTCGTTGCAGCGATCATGTCAGATGCTGCACAGGCGGAGAGTCGGCAATATTGCGTTGCGTGCAAGGATCCGGACCAGACCTATATTTGCCAGGTCGATACGCCACATACCAATCCGAGTGATAAAGGCCTTCAACTTTACTGCATCATCAGGACATCAAAGGACGGCGGCCACAGATCCTGCGAGGTCCAGGCCAGCGGAGCTGATAGCTGTGCCGGTACCCTTAAGACTTACAGCTTCCAGGCACCCACCCTTCCTCCTGAAGTGAGGCAGAAAGTAAACCAGCTACGCAACTCCAGAGAGGAAAAAAAGCAGGAACAAACCCTGCCTCCGCAAAAGGGGGGAGAGCCCGAAACTTTGATCGATCTGACCGGGAGAGCCGTCAAGGCATCACGAAAAGGACTGTCAAATACCGGCCAGGCCGTGAGTGGGGCAACCGGATCGGCAACAGGAAAAGTAGGCAAAGCCGCACGCGGTGTTGGCAAGGGCGTCACCAAAGCAGCTGGTAAGGTCGGCTCTGCAACAAAAAAAACCGGCAGTGCGGTTGGAGGCGCCGCCAAGACAGCCATTGACTGTCTGAAATCACTGTTCAAGGAGTGCGGCTCGAAGAAGGCAGACGCGCCACCCGTCTCTCAATGAATGACGCCCGCCGCGAATAACTCGCGGCGAGCGTTCTTTAACACTCGAGTTTAACCCGGTGTCAGTCTTTAGTGTGCGCTGATCCACTCGCGGGCAAGCCTCTGTGCTTCAGCCACATCAAACTGAGCCATTTCGTCGGCCAGTTCCTTGCGATAATCAAGTGCTGCCTTATTGCCGCGCAGTGCCGCAAGATTGAACCATTTATGCGCCGAAATAAGATCCGGCTCCACATCACGGCCCGTGCAGTACATCATGCCCAGTTCAAAAAGCGCGTCAGGCGCACCTGATTGAGCAGCAAGTTCTGCACTCTCTACTGTTGATAAATCCATCCGTGCCATCTCGATCTCTTCCCCACATCTATTTCGGCGCCTTGTGTCATTTTCAATATGCACTCGCCGATTTCTTGTCGTTGTTTATGTATTCAACGCAATACGCATCAGAACACGTGGGAGAGTTTGATGGCTTCCCTTCAAATTTCTGTAAATTTACAAGATTAACGGGCAGTCAATGAAATCCTAACGGCTGGTAATATTGATTTACAACTGGGGCCTATTTGCCCTGATTCCGTTAATAAATGCGATTTGGCAATATCTTGTTGACCATTGTCGGTCAGACACAGGTAACCACACATGATGATGATAATTTAAAATGCGGGAGATACGCGCACTCCGCATCCTGCTAAATTTGAACAAAACAGACGTTAAAGCGTGTTTCAGCCAGATGAGACGGCTTACGAGTTGCGAGCACGTTGCCCGAACAGCACCGATTTCGCGTTCTTATCTTTTCTGAGGTCCCATTTGGCGCGCTCTTGCTTGCCCACTTCAAGCGCCCGGGCTACGGCTGGCCGGTCATTGATACGATTATACCAAGCTTCAAGACTGGGGAAATCTGCCAAAACCTGTCCCTGGCGATCATAAGGCCGGACCCATGGAAATGTGGCCATATCGGCTATGGAATAGTCTCCGGCAAGATATTCTTTTTCCCCGAGGCGTATATCCATGACTCCGTAGAGCCGGTTGACCTCATCAGTATACCGCTCATAGGGGTAGTCGAATTTCTCAGGTGCATATTGGCGAAAATGGTGCGCCTGCCCGGCCATCGGACCCAGCCCGCCCATTTGCCAGAACAGCCATTCATCAACCCCAACCCGGGCGCGTTCGTCGCCGGGATAGAATTTCCCGGTTTTGCGGCCGAGATACTGGAGGATAGCTCCGGACTCAAACACCGAGATTGGCTTTGAGTCTGGCCCATCGCTGTCAATGATTGCCGGCATCCTGTTGTTGGGAGAAAACTTCAAAAAATCAGGCTCGAACTGGTCACCCTTGCCGATATTGACGAATTTCACATCATATGGAAGCCCGCACTCCTCTAGCATCATCGTGATTTTAAAGCCATTTGGAGTGGGCCAGAAATACAGATCGATCATGACGTTCCGCCAAACTTACATGGTGAAGATTGTGGAGCCGGTTGTTTTACGCCCCTCGAGATCACGATGCGCCTGCTCGGCATCCTTCATGGCATAAGTCTGGTTGATTTCTAATTTCACATGCCCGCCGACAACCACGTCAAACAGTGCCCCGGACAATTCATCGAGGCGCTCACGGTTGGCAATATGTGTCGCAAGTGTTGGCCGTGTTGAGTACAGAGACCCCTTCTGCGCCAACAGCCCCATATTGAGTTCAGGAAGCGGCCCGGAAGATTGTCCGAATGTGGCCCAGAGACCAAAATCCTTCAGGCAATCCAGTGAATCAGGAAATGTATCCTTGCCGATGGCATCATAGACAACATCCACTCCTTCACCGTCTGTAATTTCCTTCACCCGTTCGACAAAGTTCTCTGTCTTGTAATTGATCGTGTGCGTACAGCCATGCGCCTTGGCCAGTTCCGCCTTTTCATCCGAACCAACCGTTCCGATCATGGTTGCCCCCAGATATTTGGCCCATTGGCAAACTATGGTACCCACTCCGCCTGCAGCGGCATGGAACAGGAGTGTCGTATCAGACCCGACCTTGTAGGTGCGTCTCAACAGATATGATGCTGTCATCCCCTTCAACATCATTGCGGCAGCTGTTTTGTCTTCAATACTGTCTGGAAGTTTGACCAGCCGGTTGACGGGTGCAATGCGTGTTTCAGCATATGCACCAAGCGCCATGGCATATCCTACGCGATCTCCCACTTTAAAATCAGATACGCCGGGGCCAACGGCTTCAACGACACCAGCACCCTCCATGCCGGGTGTGAACGGCATCGTGTCCTGCGGATAGGTGCCTGTGCGAAAATAAACATCGATAAAGTTCAGGCCCGCGGCGGACTGCTTCATGCGCACCTGACCTTCGCCTGGCTCGCCAACCTCGACCTCTTCCCATTTCATTACTTCTGGACCGCCGGTTTCGTAAATCTGAATCGCATGGGCCATTAAACTCGTCCCTCTCTTGAATTGACTTTTCGTGACTTTAGCAGTGTTGAGGGTGTCGCGCTCTCGATTGATCGCAACACCTGTGAAAAACAGTTTGCCCGTGACCAGAGCAGAGATGCACTTCTGACGGCAGCGTGGTAATGCCACTGCACCAAAAAAATCGCAAATATTATGATGGAGAGGACGATTGAACAGCGACCATCTCAATCTTCACGAGGTCATGATCTTTCTCGTTGCTGCGGGGCTGGTCGTCCCACTCATGCAGAGACTGAAGATAAATCCGGTTCTCGGCTTCCTGACAGTTGGTTTGCTTATCGGTCCATTTGGCCTGGGTGCATTCACCGATTCTCTGCCGTGGCTCCGTTTTCTAGTAATCGAAGACATCAACGGCGTCAGACGGGTTGCTGAACTTGGTATCGTTTTTCTACTGTTCATGATCGGCTTGGAACTCTCCTTCGAAAGATTGTGGTCGATGCGGCGGTTGGTATTCGGTCTGGGCGCTGCACAAGTCGTCGTCACCGGCGCCATCATTAGCGCTATCGCGTTATGGTTCGGAAATACGACACCCCAAGCCATCATTATCGGAGCCTGCCTTGCACTTTCATCCACGGCCATTGTCATGCGATTGCTTACAGACTCCCGCCGGCTCGGCACTCCCGTCGGCCGTGTCAGTTTCGGCGTCCTTCTATTCCAGGATCTGGCGGTGGTTCCGATACTGTTTCTCGTCGGTGTGTTTGGCGCGCAGACAGAAGGTTCAATTGTCCTTGCGTTCCTGATCGCAGTAGGCAAGGCCGTGATTGCTATCGGCCTGATCCTGTTTCTGGGCCGTACGGTTATTCGTCCGATATTCCGGTTTGTCGGAGCTGCACACAGCAGGGAACTTTTTCTTGCGGCCGTACTGCTTGTAATCATCGCGACGGCGATACTCACCGACATGGCAGGTTTATCACTCGCGCTTGGCGCCTTTCTGGCCGGTCTGCTGCTTTCCGAGACCGAATACAACCGTCAAATAGAAGTCGATATCGAACCCTTCAACGGATTGCTCCTGGGGCTGTTCTTCGTCTCAGTGGGTATGAGCATAGACCTCACCGCAATTGCCAATGAACCATTCTGGATTCCTTTGTCGGTAGTTGGTCTTTTCCTAATCAAGATTTCTGTACTGTTCGCATTGTCATTGCTTTTCGGCCAGCCTCGGCATGTCGCCACCGAATGTGCGCTTTTGCTTGGCCAGGGCGGTGAATTTGCTTTCGTGGTCATCTCACTGGCGCTCTCTTTTGGCCTGCTGCAAGCCGGTACATCCCAGTTTATGCTGATCGTGACCAGCCTGACCATGCTGGCGACACCGCCAATCGCACAGATTGCACGAAGACTCGGTGCCGCGATTGCCCGGAAGGACAATATTGAGACTGGCAAGGCTGAACAGGGTCCGGCAGAGGATATTTCCAACCATGTCATCGTCGCCGGTTATGGGCGTGTGGGCCAGTTGATCGGATCGCTGCTTGAATCGAACCATATCGCCCATGTCGGCCTCGATCTCGATGCCGAGATCGTCGCTCCTTTCCGCAAAAAAGGTGGGTCCGTGTATTACGGCGATGCGAGCCATCCAGAAATTCTTCGCCGTTCCGGCATTGACAAAGCAACAGCTCTCGCTGTGACGATGGACAGTGCAAAAGCGGCGGAACAGGTCGTCGTAGCAGTGCGCAAGGAGTGGCCAAACCTCCCGATACTTGTGCGCGCAAGGGACATGCTTCATGCTGAGAAGCTGATGGCCGTCGGAGCCAGCGACGTGGTGCCCGAAACCCTTGAAGCCAGTCTGGAACTCGCGGAAGTGGTATTACGTGCCACCGGTTTTGGAGACGACGCGGCGCGACAAGTTGTGTCTGAATGCCGTGAAATTGAAAAAAGACCACGTAGGGATACATCAGACGAGAACGCCTGACCGAACTGGGGCCAAACACATATAGTCGCCTTCTTGCGTTACGGAAGAAAAGGTACGACGCGTGCCGTGACGAAGAAAATACCGCTCTGACAAGTTTCGGGCGATACCGAAACTTTAATTGTCACCGATCTCTAATTTTTCTCGCAGGAGCTTGTTGACGGATTGAGGGTTGGCCTTGCCGCCTGTTTTTTGCATCACCTGTCCGACGAACCACCCGAACGTCTGTGGTTTTGCTTTGACCTGCTCAACCTGTTTCGGATTTGCGGCGATCACTTCATCCACCACCTTTTCAATGGCCCCTGTATCGGTAACCTGCTTGAGGCCACGCTCCTCAACCAGCTTTACCGGATCATCACCTGTTTCCCAGACAAGATCGTAAAGCTCCTTGGCGATCTTTCCCGATATCACCCCCTCGCTGGTCATCTTGAGAATAGCGGCACTGGCAGCAGCCGGGACTGGAGCTGACTCGAACTCTATGCCTTCCTTGTTCACACGCCCAAGATGCTGGTTGAGAATCAAATTTGCCGAAGATTTCGGGTCGGCATCCAGCCCAACCATTTCCTCGAAATAATCAGCGCGTTCCTTTTCAGCGACCAGAAGCTCGGCATCGTAAGGCGCCAGTTTCCAGTCCGTCATGAAACGGGATTTCTTCTGGTCGGGCAGCTCCGGCAATTGGTTCGCTAGCCCGTCCACAAAGTCTTGTGAAAATTCTACGGGCAATAGGTCCGGGTCCGGGAAATAACGATAGTCATGCGCTTCTTCTTTTGAGCGCATGGAGCGCGTCTCGCCGGTTTTGGTGTCGAAAAGACGGGTTTGCTGAATGATCTCACCGCCTTCTTCCAGGATATCGATCTGGCGGCGCGCCTCATATTCGATAGCCTGGCCGATAAAGCGGATCGAGTTCATATTCTTGATCTCGCAGCGTGTACCAAGAGGACCTCCCGGGCGGCGCACGGAAACATTCACATCAGCCCGAAGCGACCCCTCCTCCATATCGCCGTTGCAGGTGCCGAGATAGCGGAGTATCGATCTCAGTTTCGTTACATAGGCCTGAGCCTGAGGGGCTGAACGAATATCCGGCTTGGATACAATTTCCATCAATGCAACGCCGGAACGGTTGAGGTCCACATAGGAGTTTTTCGGGTCCTGATCGTGCAGGCTTTTGCCCGCATCCTGTTCCAGATGCAGCCGCTCAATACCGACCGTTACGCTTTTTCCATCCTCCATATCTAGCACCACCTCGCCCTCGCCCACGATGGGTTGGCTGAATTGCGATATCTGGTAGCCCTGAGGCAGATCTGGATAAAAATAATTCTTGCGATCAAACACCGAATGCAGGTTGATTTTGGCATTAAGGCCAAGACCCGTGCGAACTGCCTGGGCCACGCATTCTTCATTTATGACAGGCAGCATCCCGGGCATTGCCGCATCAACCAGGCTGACCTGGGAATTAGGATCCGCGCCAAAATCCGTGGCAGCCCCCGAAAACAATTTTGCCTTGGAAGTCACCTGGGCATGCACTTCCAGCCCGATGACCATTTCCCAATCGCCGGTGGAAGAATTGATCAGATTGGAGGATGAGGGTTTATTTACCATCCTTCGCTTTCTCCAGCTGTTCTTCCTCATATTGAATGAACCAGCCGATCATCTGCCGCCATAAAGACTCAGCAAGTTCAGGCGGCAGGCCTTTTTGTTCAGCCTGCGCCCTTACCTTGTCCACTACCTGCTGGATACGCCACGGCACGACTGCCTCATTTGGTGAATTTTTGAGTTGCCACGCCCGGTCCACATAGGTGAACCGCTCGGCCACCAGTTCCACAAGGACTTCATCGATGCGGTCTATCTCGACGCGCACATCGTCCATGCTTTCGCAATCCTGTGCTCTTCGCGAGGTCATGATTGGGATCTTCCTATCTCTTGGCTTGCAGCCCATGCATTATTCCAGTTGCCGCCATCATCGCCAACGACAGCATCGGCTTCAATTTCAACCAGCCAGTCGGGATCGATCAAACCTGAAACCTGGACCAGCGTGCTTGCCGGTCTTATTGACCCAAATATTTCTCCATGGGCACGACCAACAGCTTCCCATTGCGTGACATCGGTCAGGAACATGCGCGTGCGAACCACATTTTCAAGCCCTGCTCCTGCGTCTGTAAGCGCCTGTTCTATGATTTCAAGGCACCGCCTGGTCTGGGCTGCGGGATCACCAACTCCAACCGTTTTGCCATCCACCCCGACCGGCGCCGTGCCACCCACCATAATGATCCCGCCCACGCGCACCGCGCGCGAGAAACCAATTATGGCTTCATATGGACTGCTGCTGGAAACCAGCTTGTGTTCAGCACTCATGTGATGCTCCACCAATTCAACGGCTCGGGCAATGTACCTGCTGCGTCCTCGATCACCTTGCCAACTCGGAACAGCATTTCCTCATCAAATGCCTTGGAGATCAATTGTAGGCCAAGAGGAGTCCCGTCTTGAGAAAGACCTGCAGGCACTGAAATGCCGGGCAGACCTGACATGTTGGCGGGCACCGTGAAAATATCATTCAAATACATTTCGATGGGATCGCCTGATTTCTCACCCAGCGCAAAGGCGGGACCCGGTGTTGCAGGTGTCAGCAGCACATCGACTTTTTCAAAGACTTGTTCAAAGTCACGTTTGATGAGTGTGCGAACCCTCTGGGCTTTCAGATAATAGGCATCGAAATAACCGGCCGACAGCACATAGGTCCCGATCAGCACCCGCCGCTTCACCTCGGAGCCAAACCCTTCGGAACGGGTGTTTTCATATTGCTCGATTATATCGGAACCGGGCACGCGCAGCCCGTAGCGCACGCCATCATAGCGCGCCAGGTTCGATGAGGCTTCTGCCGGAGCTACGATATAATAGGCCGGAAGCGCATATTTGGTGTGCGGCAGGGAGACATCAATAATCTCGGCGCCTTCGCTTTTCAGCCACCCAATTCCTTGCTGCCAGAGCTTCTCAATTTCTTCAGGCATCCCCTCCATGCGGTATTCCTTGGGAATACCAACCTTGAGCCCCTTTACACCTCCCGAAAGCACCGCCTCGTAATCGGGAACGGGCACGTCAACGCTGGTAGAATCCTTGGGGTCATAACTGGCCATCACACCCAGCATGATCGCGGCATCATGCACTGTGCGCGTGAGAGGCCCGGCCTGGTCAAGCGAAGACGCAAAAGCAACAACGCCCCACCGCGAACAACGTCCATACGTCGGTTTTATTCCGACCGTACCGGTTAGTGCCGCGGGCTGCCTTATTGACCCGCCTGTATCCGTGGCGGTCGCACCAAGGCACAGTCTTGCCGAAACTGCCGAGGCAGACCCTCCCGATGAGCCTCCCGGGACAAGCGGTTCATTGGAACCATTGCGCCGCCAGGGACTGATCACGGACCCGTAATGACTGGTCTCGTTTGAAGAACCCATGGCGAACTCATCACAATTCAGCTTGCCAAGCATCACAGCCCCGGCATCCCACAGGTTCTGAGTGATGGTCGATTCATAGGTGGGCGTGAAACCATCAAGAATATGAGAGCAGGCCGTTGTGCGCACATCCTTGGTGCAGAACAAATCCTTGATTCCCAGGGGAATGCCTTCCAGAGGTCCGGCCTCGCCATCTACAAGATTCTTATCAGCGATATCAGCCGTCTTGAGCGCCAGATCCGGTGTTGGCAGGATATAGGCGTTCAGCGCTTCATTGCCTGTCTCAATGGCATCAATATGAGCCTGGGTAATTTCTCTCGCTGAAAAATCCCTGGTCCTTAATCCGTCACGCGCGGCGGCGAGTGTGAGATCGTTGAGTTTGCTCACGAAAAACTACTCCACCACCTTGGGTACAACAAAAAACGTACCAGTATGCTCGGGAGCATTTTTCACAATATCTTCCGGATAACCACCATCGGTAACTTCATCTTTCCTCATCTTGGCGCGCATATCGGTGACACAAGTCATGGGCTCGACGCCCTCTGTATCGACCTCATTCAATTGTTCAACCCATTGCAGGATGCCGTTCAGTTCTCCTTCGAGCGTTCTGGCTTGAGTATCATCGACCTTGATGCGGGCGAGACGCGCGATGTTGCGTACTGTGGATTCATCGACCTTCATGAGAAGACCTTTGTTGTTGAATGGCTGGTGTTCGCATGCACTCATAGCCCGCGCGATACAACCGCGCAATATGAGCAGTAAACAGAGAGACCATGATGGATCTTGCCAACGCCAATCATCGATTTGTTGAAGGGGCAAAGGCTCGGGGCCTCTCCATCACAGTGGAAATGATGGAGTCCAGCACACGAACCGCAGAAGAGGCCGCCGCCGCATGCCAGTGTAGTGTCGCCCAGATCGTCAAATCACTGATTTTTAAGGGTGCAAATACCGGCACTCCCTACCTTCTGCTGATATCAGGCGCCAACCATGTCAACCAAAAGGGCATTGCACGTCTGCTTGGGGAAGAGCTTGCCCGACCAGACGCCGACTATGTGCGAGAAGTTACAGGATACGCCATAGGCGGAATTCCCCCGCTCGCGCATAAAACCGATCTCAGGACATTCTTCGATAGAGATCTTCTCAATTTCGATATCATTTGGGCAGCGGCGGGCACACCCAACAGTGTCTTTGCTGTAAAACCAGCGGCGCTGTGTGAAGCTGCCAAAGCGGAAATTATCGATGTGAGCTAAGTTTTACCGATTTCATCAGTGCTCCAAGGCTTTGTTTCTGCCCTCCCTGCTCATCGAAATTTTCATTGGCCAGCCAAGCCTCAAAAACTGCACGGATTGGGAGCCATTCCTCTTCGATGATAGCAAACCATGCAGTATCGCGATTGCGTCCCTTGACCACCATGTGATTGCGAAAAATGCCCTCAAAGCTGAAGCCATAGCGTTCGGCCGCTCGGCGTGACGGTACATTTAGTGCATTGCATTTCCATTCCAGACGCCTGCAGCACTGGGTATCCAGCACATGGCGCATCATGAGAAATATCGCCTCGGTCGCAGCCCGCGTGCGCTGTAGCGATGGAGCCAGCCAAATGTTACCAATCTCCGCCACGCCATTGGCCACGTCCATCCTCATGAAAGAGGCCATCCCTTCAGGCCTGTTAGATGAAGCAGGCACGAGTGTGAAAAACAACGGATCAGTACTTTTCTCCAGTGGATCCATCCACTTCCGAAATTCAGTTTCATCCACGAACGGTCCCTGAGACATGTAGGTCCATAAGCGGTCCTCAGGATCGCTCGTAGCGAAGGACCCGTATAAAATAGCTCCGTGGGCGTTCACATTGAGCGGAAACAGCGTGACCTTGCGTCCCTCGATATTTTCCCGTTTAAATGTTTTGGCCACGGGAGAGCGCTCAACCGGTTCGCCAACCGGCCATATATTACTCATGAAAAATCCTTTTATTCAGAGCTCCACAGCCACGCCTACATCCGGCACCACAACGTTCTGACCTGTGGCCTCGGCTATGAACTTGTCTGGTGTCTGGTCAATGATCGGGAATGTGCCGTAGTGAATGGGAATGATTTTATCGAATTTGAAATATTTCTCGCACGCCATGGCCGCCGTTTTCGCACCCATGGTGAACCGGTCACCAATTGGCACCAACCCGACTGAAGGTAAAAAAATGTCATTCACAAGGGCCATGTCACCGAAAATCTCGGTGTCACCCATATGGTATATGATGGGGCCATCCTTAGGGCGAATGACAAGACCACAGGGATTGCCCAGATACACCGGATTTCCATCGACAATCGTACTGGATGAATGAAAAGCCTTGACGAAGCTCACATCGAAATCACCGCAATCGATGGTACCACCTGGATTGCCGGGTTCAATATTTTCAACGCCCAGTCCACTGAGAAAAGCCACCAGTTCATAAACGCCGATAACGGTCGCACCAGATTTCCCGCAAATATCCACGGTATCGCCGACATGATCATCATGACCGTGGGTCAGCGCGATATGTGTTGTTCCCGTTGTCGCTTCTTCTACTGACATGCCGCTGTCGTCAAATGCACCATTGCCGTTCAGGAAAGGATCAATCAGCAAGGTTGATGATCCGGTTTCTATTCGAAAGCCTGAATGTCCAAGCCAAGTCAGTTTCATATGTGCTTCCTCCGGTACGAGATATCTGGCCTCAGGTTGTCATCCAATCGATTGCAGTATAATCCGGCTCAAGCCACCAACAACCACGCATGTCAAAATTCGAACGAGCCCATTCAATGCGCGAAACACAAGAAATGACCGTGGAAGAACTGTCCGGGTGTTTGCCCCTCAGCAGCCGCCTCATGGGACTTGATCTCGGAACAAAGACAATGGGCCTTGCACTCTCAGACGTTTCCAGAACCGTCGCCACGCCGTTTGAAACCATCATGCGCACCAAGTTTACAAAAGATATTAACTTACTCCTTGAATATGTTGAACAACATGAAGTTTATGCTCTGGTTATCGGCTTGCCGCTTAATCTTGACGGCTCGGAAGGTCCACGTGTTCAGGCAACCCGCGCCTTTGCCCGGAATCTTGGCAAGCATAGCGATATACCCATTTTGTTCTGGGATGAGCGGTTATCAACGGTTGCCGTAGAGCGCACACTTCTTGAGGCTGATACCAGCCGCAAGCGTCGCGCTGAAGTGATCGACAAAATGGCTGCAGCCTATATTCTCCAGGGCGCGCTGGACCGGCTCGCCAATATCAAATGATCTCGTTCAAACGCACAAAAAGATTGAAATGATCATGCCCGGAATGACGATTGCTGACATTACAGCTATTTTCTGGTTCTTCCTGCTCGCGGGTGGATACAGCTATTTAACGAACACAGGACCGCTATCAAAAGACGGGCTTGTCAAAGCCATCAGTCAAAAACGGGAGCAATGGATGGCCAATATGGCTGTGCGTGAAAATCGTATGGTCGACGTTCAGGTGCTGGCAAACCTCTCACGGGGCAATGCGTTTTTTGCGTCCACATCCGTGTTTGTCACCGGCGCGCTGGCCGCATTGTTCGGGAATGTGCAGGAGCTGCAAATACTCGCAGAAAAATTTCCTTTCCTGCATCATACAACTGTCTTCATGTGGCAGTTCAAAGTGTTGTTCCTGATGAGCATATTTATTTTTGCGTTCTTCAAATACGCTTGGGCATATCGGCTGTCTCACTATACCGGCATCCTTATCGGCGCCACGCCAATCGCAAATGGCCGCAACAAGAAGGCATGCCTCGATCAGGCCAGCAAAGCTGCAATTCTCGCTTCCCTGGTTGGCCGACATGCCAATACCGGTTTGAGGGCTTACTATTTCGGAATAGCCACACTGGGGTGGTTCATTCACCCCACGGTGTTCATGCTGACCATGTTATGGGTCATTGGCGTGATTTACCGCCGCGAGTACCGCTCACGTGCCCTCGCAACCATCCTGTCTGAGGCTGCGCCTGGAAACTAACCCCTGTCAGCATTGCCAATGTGCTTTATCTCCATGTCTCGCTAACCACACTTAAACATGCACTTGCGGGGCAAAGAGAGTCAGCCTATAGAGTTCCCTTTAATGAGCATCGCGGCCGCACCAACAAGCTTTTATTACCCGCATCGCAATCTTCTTGGAATCGAAGGTCTGACGCCCGCGGAGATCAATGGATTGCTTGATCTCGCCAACGACGCGGCCGAGCTGAACCGTCAGGTCTCCAAGAAACAGGATACGTTGCGCGGGTACACCCAGATCAATCTCTTCTTTGAGGCCTCCACACGTACACAAAGTTCTTTCGAGCTCGCAGGCAAGCGCCTTGGGGCCGATGTCATGAACATGTCGGTCGGGTCATCATCTATAAAAAAAGGCGAGACGGTCATTGACACCGCAATGACTCTCAATGCCATGCGGCCTGATATTCTTGTGGTTCGTCACTATGCGGCGGGCGCTGTGGAACTCCTGTCGCAGAAAGTCGGTTGCTCGGTCATCAATGCCGGTGACGGCTCTCATGAACATCCCACTCAAGCATTGCTTGATGCACTGACCATCCGTCGCAACAAGGGACGTATTGCCGGTTTGACCGTTGTTATTTGCGGTGACGTTCTGCATTCCCGGGTCGCACGTTCAAATATCATACTTCTGAATGCACTGGGCGCGCGGGTGCGCCTGGTTGCCCCTTCCACCCTGCTACCTCCGTTTGCGGAGCGCCTGGGGGCTGAAATATTCACCTCCATGGAAGATGGTCTGAAAGGTGCGGACATCATCATGATGCTTCGGCTGCAGCTTGAGCGTATGTCCGGCTCGTTCGTGCCAAGCGTGCGTGAATATTTTCACTTCTTCGGCCTGGACCACGAAAAACTCAAACTGGCCAAACCCGATGCACTTGTCATGCACCCTGGACCTATGAACCGGGGAGTTGAGATCGACTCGGCTGTTGCCGATGACAATCGCAGCGTTATTTCAGAGCAAGTTGAGATGGGGGTCGCCGTCAGAATGGCCGTGCTCCAGGCCTTGAGCCAGCATTTGTCAGATCAATGAATATGATGAACGAAAACACACTCAGATCAAATACGGAGAAGAACGGCTCCAAACCGGGCAACAAGATCGCGCTGATTAATGCACGTCTGATCGATCCGGAGTCCGAGCGTGATGAGCTTGGCGGCCTCGTCATCAAAAAAGGCAAAATCGCTGATCTTGGACCTCAATTGAAACTAAATGCCCCCGATGGCCATGAGGTGATCGATTGCGGTGGTAATATCTTGTCTCCCGGCCTCATTGACATGCTGGTGAATACGGGCGAGCCGGGATTTGAGCATCGTGAAACCCTTGCGACCTCGAGCCGGGCAGCGGCCGCTGGAGGCGTTACCACTATCATCTGCACTCCTGAAACAGATCCTGTAATAGATGATATAGCGCTTGTGGATTTCGTTGAGCGCCGCGCGCGCGATACGGCCATTGTGCATGTCCACCCCATGGCCGCTGCGACCAGGGGCCTGAAGGGCGAGGAGATGACGGAGATCGGCCTGTTGAAAGATGCAGGCGCCGTTGCCTTCACCAACGGCACGTCAAGCATTTCAAGCTCTCGCGTCATGCGCCGGATGCTCGCCTATGCCAAGGATTTCGACGCGCTGATGGTCCACAATACCGAAGATCCGGAACTGGCCAATACGGGCGTCATGAATGAGGGCGAAGTCTCAAGCCGCCTCGGCCTCCCCGGGATCACGGCTACGGCTGAAGTCATCATGCTGGCCAGGGACATAGAAATTGTGGCCCTCACCGGCGGGCGCTACCATGCGGCCCAACTCTCAACCTCTGCCGCTCTGGATGCTATTCGCGGTGCTAAGTCGCGTGGTCTTCCCGTGACCTGCGGTGTCTCAATCAACCATCTTACGCTGAATGAGAATGACATTGGTTCATACCGCACATTTTTCAAAATGCGCCCTCCCTTGCGTCCCGAAGAGGATCGCATGGCTATGGTCGAGGGTCTCGAATCGGGCGTTATCGATATCATTGTCTCGAGCCATAACCCGAAAGACGCCGATGTGAAACGGCGCCCCTTCGCCGAGGCAGAAGATGGCGCGATCGGACTGGAAACCCTGCTGCCGGCTGCTCTGCGCCTCTATCATGGTGGGCATATACAGCTGCCAACCTTGTTGCGAGCCATGACGAGCAACCCGGCCAAACTGCTCAATCTCCCTTGCGGGCGGTTGAAAAAGGGCGCGCCTGCGGATCTCATACTCATAGATTTGGACACACCCTGGGTGGTCAATCCTGAAAATTTACACTCCAAATCAAAAAACACACCCTTTGACGAAAGTCAGTTGCAGGGTCGCGTGATGCGCACATTGATTGATGGCAACACGGTTTATAATCTCACAGATCAACTCTGAAACTTGCGTCTGACCTCCGGCCCCGCGCAAGATGCAGGTCAGGAGAGATCAGCCTATGCCAGACCCGATCAATTGGGGCCTTGTGCTGCCATATTATCTTGCCGCACTCACTCTGGGCTATTTGCTGGGGTCAATTCCGTTCGGGCTACTGATCACGCGGGCCGCTGGTGCAGGTGATGTACGCAGCATCGGGTCAGGAAATATCGGCGCGACGAATGTATTGCGAACAGGCCGCAAGAGCCTCGCTGCACTCACCCTTGCAGCTGATGTTCTCAAGGGAGCAGCCGCGGCCATGATCGGCCTGCAATGGGGCCCTGATACGGCCATTCTGGCAGGACTCGGAGCATTTATCGGGCATTTGGCGCCAATTTGGCTGAAATTTCACGGTGGCAAAGGGGTTGCCACCTATATCGGTATTCTTCTCGGACTTTTCTGGCCCGTGGCGCTGGCCTTCTGCGCAATCTGGGCACTGGTGGCAGCCCTCTCGCGCTACTCCTCACTGGCTGCATTGGTGGCTTCAGCGACAACACCACCCTTGCTCGCATATTTTGGCCAGTGGCAGACAATGGAACTGTTCGTGGTGATGACGGCTCTAGTTTATCTACGTCACCGGGAAAATATCGGACGTCTTATCCGTGGCAAGGAGTCAAAGATTGGCCGCACGTAAGCACGAAGGCGACATACGGCCACCTGGCCGAAAGCGTTTGCTGAGTGACGAGCAACGATTGAATTGGCTGATCCTTATCCGCTCCGAAAATGTGGGCCCCGCGACTTTCAGAGATCTTATCAACCATTTTGGTGGTTCTGCAGCTGCTCTGGAAGCGCTTCCCCAACTCTCTCAAAGTGGTGGAAACCGCGGCAGGATCCGGATTTGCTCACAGCAAAATGCTGAGGATGAATTAAAAAAGGCAACACGGGCCGGGGCCTCGCTTGTGGCCCTTGGAGAACCTGATTATCCCGCCTGGCTCGCATTGGTCGATATGCCTCCGCCGCTCGTTTATGTCAAAGGAGCCCTGGAATTGCTTCAGCAGCCTATGGTTGCAATTGTCGGCGCACGCAATGGTTCGGCAATCGGGCAAAAATTTACTCGAATGCTCGCGGCCGATCTTGGTCGTGAGGGATTTGTTATCGCTTCGGGCCTTGCGAGAGGCATTGATACCGCAGCTCATATATCGTCCCTTGAGCGGGGGACTGTTGCCGTTATGGCTGGAGGAATCAATTCTGTATACCCGCCGGAAAATGCACAATTACAGGAGGATATCGGCAAGAAGGGCGTGCTGCTCAGCGAAATGCCATTTGGGTACAAACCCCGGGGCAAGGATTTTCCGCGAAGAAACCGTCTGATCTCCGGTGTATCGCTCGGAGTGATTGTGATTGAAGCGGCATTTCGATCCGGATCTCTGATAACGGCACGGCTGGCAGGAGAACAGGGGCGCGAGGTCTTCGCTGTGCCTGGTAATCCACTTGACCCGCGAGCCGCCGGCACTAATAAATTGCTGCGAGATGGCGCGGGTCTTGTCACTTCGGCGGAAGATGTGATTTCCGTACTGGCGCCAATTCTGGGGCGTGGTCACGATCCCCGGGATGATAAAACGGGCGGCAATTTTGAAACGGCGCCTGATTCCCCGATAATACTTGATGTGGATCAATCAGAGCGCGAGTGCGTTATCGACGCACTTGGCGTAACGCCTGTTGATATCGATGAAATAATCAGGGCAACAAGGCTGCCGGCGCGGCAGGTGCAGATTATTTTACTGGAGCTTGATCTGGCTGGCCGGCTGGAGCGCCATGGGAGCCAGCTGGTCTCCCTGATAAACCAGCGCGAGAATTAAACAGCCTGCTGAAAAAGACTGCCCGATCAAAGGCGGCCACGTTTCTGAATGCCACTTTCCTCAATAACAAGGTCGAGCAGATAGGACAGAAAGGACAATTTGGCAGATTCTGCAATGCCCTTCAATTCATATGCCATTTCGTGAACATAACTTGCTGCATCACAGGGTGAAACAGGTGATCTTCCCTTGGCCTCGATCATCTCAATTTCACGATGGTTCTCGATTGTCTGCGAGGGAACAGAGTTTCGCTCCTTCGCGGCCCCCTCGCTATTTTCGACCTCAGCCATGCGTTTGTTTTTCTGAGGTTTACCCATCTGGTCTCCACCTTCCGGAATGCTCTGCCGCCGCTAGAATAGATTCTATGTTACAAGATTTTATTACACGCAATAGTTGCATACTGCAACCAGTTTCTAGTGCGTAGGTAAAACTGTTCCAAAGGGATCAATTGACAGCGATGTTCCTATTCACCATGTTCATGCGCTCCGCATGGTGAGATTGCTTTTTTTGCGTGATGGCAATACCAGTGGGCCCAATTCTCTTTTAAAAATTTCCGGAAACCTGAGAAATGAACGTAGTCATTGTCGAGTCGCCGGCGAAGGCGAAGACCATCAACAAGTATCTGGGCTCGGATTACACCGTGCTCGCATCTTATGGTCACGTCCGCGATCTCCCATCCAAAGACGGGTCCGTTAATCCGGATAACGATTTCGAAATGCTGTGGGAGGTTGATGCAAAATCCTCCAAGCGTCTGAATGATATTGTCCGCGCGGTTAAAGGTGCAGACAAGCTCATCCTGGCAACAGACCCCGACCGTGAGGGCGAGGCCATTTCCTGGCACGTGCTGCAAGTGCTGCAGCAAAAGAATGCCCTCAAGGACGTTGATGTGGAGCGTGTTGTCTTCAATGCGGTGACCAAGCAGGCGATCATCGAGGCCATGTCGCATCCGCGCGACATAGATGCACCCTTGGTCAATGCCTATCTTGCACGCCGCGCGCTGGACTACCTTGTGGGCTTCACACTCTCTCCTGTGTTGTGGCGTAAACTTCCCGGATCGCGGTCAGCCGGGCGGGTGCAATCGGTTTCGCTTCGTCTCGTATGTGATCGCGAAGCGGAAATCGAGCTTTTCAAATCCCAGGAATACTGGTCCATCATTGCAACGCTGGCCACACAGAGTGGGGAGGTTTTCCCAGCCCGCCTAGTCTCGGTCACTGGCAAAAAGCTGGACCGGTACGGTATTCCAGATGAGGCCACAGCCACCAGATACAAATCAGGGATCGACTCAGGCGTCTACGAAATCAACTCTGTTGAAGCCAAGGCCCAGAAGCGCAATCCCGCCCCGCCTTTCACCACATCGACATTACAGCAGGAAGCCTCACGCAAACTTGGTTTCAGCTCCCGCCAGACCATGCAGGTCGCGCAAAGGCTCTATGAAGGCGTGGATATAGGTGGAACGACACAAGGCCTCATCACCTATATGCGTACAGATGGTGTGCAAATGGCGCCAGAAGCCATTACCGCCTGCCGCGATATGATTAGCGGATCATTTGGTGCGCGCTACCTCCCCGAAAGCCCCCGGCAATACAAAGCAAAAGCCAAGAACGCCCAGGAAGCACATGAAGCCATACGACCGGTTGAATTTACGAGGGACCCAGACAGCGTTACGGCCCATCTCGATTCCGACCAGGCCAAGCTCTACAAGCTGATCTGGCGCCGTGCCACGGCCAGCCAGATGGCCAGCGCCGAGCTTGAGCGAACAGTTGTCGACATCAACGTTCAGGGCAATGACGGCGCCACCTATAGCTTGCGCGCCAACGGGTCCGTGGTGAAATTTGATGGTTTTCTCAAGCTCTATGAAGAAGGTCAGGATGACACTGGCGATCGTGACAGTGACCGGCGCCTTCCCGCCATGGCCGCAGGAGAGACTCCGAACAAGCAGAATGTGGAGGCCAAGCAGCACTTTACCGAGCCGCCTCCCCGTTACACCGAAGCAACCCTCATCAAGAAGATGGAAGAGCTGGGCATTGGCCGACCCTCGACCTACACCTCTACCCTGAGTGTGCTGCGTGACCGCGAATATGTCCGGCTCGACCAAAAACGGCTGTTCCCAGAAGACAAGGGTCGTCTGGTCATTGCCTTCCTCGAGAGCTTCTTCAAACGCTATGTGGAGTTCGATTTCACTGCAGCTCTGGAGGAAAAGCTCGACCGCATATCCGCTGGCGAACTCGAATGGAAGGACGTACTGCGCGATTTCTGGCGTGATTTCTTCGCGGCCGTTGACGAGATCAAAGATTTGCGCATTACCGAGGTTCTGGATGCACTCAATGATATGCTCGGGCCACATGTTTTCCCTCAAGGGGATGACCCCGATGCGGATCCGCGAAAATGCACATCGTGTAATGATGGACGCCTGAGCCTCAAAGTCGGCAAGTTTGGTGCGTTCATCGGCTGCTCCAACTATCCCGATTGCCGCTATACCCGCCAATTGGCCGAAACCAGTAAAGACGGTTCACAGCAACTGCAGTCAGAATCACAATTGTTGGGCCAAGATCCGGAAACCGGACTCGATGTCACTCTGCGCTCAGGGCGTTTTGGCCCTTATGTACAACTCGGCGAAACTGTCGATGGTGAAAAACCCAAACGTGCATCCATACCGAAAACTTTTGAGCTGGACACGGTAGATCTGGAGAAGGCCTTGGCCTTGCTTTCATTGCCACGCATCGTGGGAAATCATCCCGAAACAGATAAACCGATCATGGCCGGGATTGGCCGTTATGGCCCCTTCGTACAACATGACGGCATTTATGCGAATCTCGACACGCCGGAAGAGGTTTTTGAGGTTGGGATAAACCGCGCCGTTACTGTTTTGGCAGAGAAGAAGACCAAGGGCGGCAGACGTCAGGCCACTATATTGAAGGATTTGGGAGAACACCCGGAACATGGAGGCCCGGTACAGGTCCTGGATGGCAAATACGGCCCTTATGTCAAACACGCCAAGATCAATGCGACATTGCCAAAATCCATAACGCCGGAAGAAATGACAGTTGATCAGGCGGTGGAATTGATTGCCGCAAAAGCTGCAAAAGGTAAAAAGCCTGCCAAGGCAAAAGCCAAGGGCGGCGCCAAAAAACGCAAGGGCACCAAGTCATCTGCCTCCAAAGAGGCCGCGTCGTAAGGCGCTGGCTGATCCTGCGTGCCCAAGAAGAAAAAACCCGCAAAGCCTGGAGCAAAGCGCACGCGTCGCTCCTCACCCGGCCTGCCCAGCAAGCAGGACATATTGAAGTTCATTCAGGATTCACCTTCATTTGCTGGAAAACGCGAAATTGCCCGTGCATTCCAGATCAAGGGTTCTGACAGGGTTGGACTGAAACTTCTGCTCAGGGAAATGGCGGATGAAGGCCTCATTAAAGGCCGCCGCAAACGCCTCACAAAAGCCGGCGAACTCCCTTCTGTCACCGTCATTGAGATCACGGGCCGCGATGAAGACGGGGAACTTATCGGGGGACCCGCAAAATGGGATGAAGATGAGGGTGCCCCGCCCAGCGTCATCCTGCTCTCACGTCGCGATGATCGTGGCCAGGCGCCAGGCGTTGGAGACAGAATTCTGGCACGGCTAACCAAACTCGAGGACGATGATGGAGCGGCCTATGAAGCCAGGCTGATCAAGAAATTGCCGCGCGATGCCATACGCTTGCTTGGGATATTCAGGACCGTTCCGGATGGAGGCGGTGTGATCGACCCTATTGACCGCAAACAGTTGCGCGAATGGAGTGTATCGCGTCATGACGCCAATGGGGCAAAAGATGGTGACCTCGTCCGGTATGAGATTGAGAAAAGCAGCCATTTAGGCCGGGCGAAAGCGCGCGTAGTGGAACTTTTTGGAAATCCTGAATCAGAAGGCGCCATCAGCATGATCGCGCTGCATACACTCGGGCTCCCGGATGAGTTTCCCGAGGCCGTTTTGCTTGAAGCCGAGAACCTCACCTCCCCCTCACCTGATACTTTTCAGGATTTGAGGGATGTTCCGTTTGTCACGATCGATCCACCAGATGCAAAAGACCATGATGATGCGGTTTGGGCTGCGCCGGACGAGGACAAGAATAATTCCGGAGGGTGGATTGTGCGCGTGGCTATCGCCGACGTCTCTTGCTTTGTCCATCCTGGATCCCAGATGGACAAGGAAGCTCGAAAACGCGGCAATTCCATCTATTTTCCGGATCGTGTTGTGCCCATGCTGCCTGAGCGCATATCAAACATTTTATGTTCGCTTCGCGAGGGCGAAGATAAGGCCTGTCTGTGCGTCAGGATGGTGTTCAATGCCATGGGTGTAAAAACTGGGCATGAGTTCACGCGTGGGCTTATGCGCTCCAGGGCGCGACTGAGCTATACTCAGGCTCAGGGCGCCATTGAGGGCCAGACAGACAAGGTAACGGCGCCCATCCTGGATACGATCCTGAAACCCCTGTGGCAGGTCTATGGCACACTGGCTGTTGCCCGCGATACACGCGCGCCGCTCGATCTGGATCTGCCGGAGCGAAAAATCAAACTCGATCATAAAGGCCAGGTTGACACCATCACCATACCGCCTCGCCTGGATGCCCACCGTCTGATCGAGGAATTTATGATACAGGCCAATGTGGCCGCTGCGGAAAGTCTGGAAGCAACAAAGTCTACCCTTATTTATCGTGTGCATGACGCTCCCTCGAAAGAGAAACTTGAGGCACTGCGCGAGTTTCTCGTCACACTTTCAATCGACCTTCCCAAAAGCGGGCGTCTCAAGCCGGAACAGTTCAATCTGATATTGGCCAAGGCCCGAAAAACAGAAATGGTGGAATTGGTGAGTGAAGTGGTTTTGCGTTCCCAGGCGCGGGCAGAATACAGTGCCGCCAATTTCGGGCATTTTGGTCTCAATCTGCGCCGCTACGCTCATTTCACGTCACCCATACGCCGCTATGCCGACCTCGTCGTGCACCGCGCCCTCGTTCGCGCACTTGACTTGGGGGCTGGCGGCTTGACCGACCGGGAAATCACATCGATTGATGAAACCGCACAATCCATTTCCGAATGCGAACGCCGTGCGGTCGCTGCTGAAAGGCAGACCGTGGACCGCCTGATTGCCGGTTATCTCGCGGACCGTATCGGCGCAAAGTTCACAGCCCGCGTCTCCGGTGTCGTAAGAACCGGTCTGTTTGTCCGTTTGGCCGAAACCGGTGCAGATGGTTTTGTGCCCGCATCATCCATAGGGGGAGATTTCTACCGCCATGACGAACGACGCCATTCCTTGATTGGCGATCGGACAGGCATAACCTTCAAGCTGGGCGATATTGTCGAGGTGCGGTTGATTGAAGCAGTACCGAGCGCTGGCGCTCTCAGGTTTGAAATGCTGAGCGAAGGCGCGTATATGGCGTCCAAGCACAAGGATGCAAAACATTCATCTCCACGCAAACGAAAAGGACGCAACCGTGCCTCCAGGAGAAGACAGCGATAAGCAGTTTTGCACACCCGGAATAATAGGATGACCCGTGATGCCTGTTGTGATTTCTGAAAATGCTCCGCGGAACCTGCTTCAGGCAATTGGCCGCGGATTTCTGATGAAATGTCCCAATTGCGGCATCGGAGCATTGTTCACAAGCTATCTGAAAGTGGCCCCGGCCTGTTCCAGCTGTGGTGAGGAACTGCATCATCACCGCGCCGATGATGCCCCGCCCTATTTCACCATCCTAGTGGTGGGGCATGTTATCGTTCCCCTGGTGCTGGCCGTTGAAATGACATTCCATCCGGACTTGTGGGTTCATGCCGCGCTCTGGCTACCAACGACCATCATCGTGGCAATGAGTGCACTGCCACTCATCAAGGGCGCGTTGGTGGGGCATCAATGGGCGCTCTATATGCACGGCTTTAACCCCCGCGATCGTGAAGCTGAGCCTTCAAATTCTTAAGACAATGACTTCATGCTGTGCTTGACTTCCCGCTTGAGGGAAGTAGGTTGCACGCCACGACAGCGAACAGCTCAATCAAGGACGTAAAGATGGCCAAGGCCCCCACCCTGAAAATCAAGCTCGAGAGCACCGCGGGCACCGGCTTCTATTATGTGACGAAAAAAAATGCACGCACATTGACCGAAAAGCTCACCATGAAAAAATACGATCCGGTCGTGCGCAAGCATGTCGAGTTCAAGGAAACCAAGATCAAATAGGTTTCAGCGGCGCACTGAAACTCACGCCGCATAGTTTTATCTTTGAAATGGATATGAAGGCCAGCCCTGCAACCATTCGGTAGCGGGGTAGATCCGACGTGGTTTGCAGGACTGACCAACAAGCCAAATGGACCAAAGAGGGCCTTGGTCATTTGACTTGGTGGCCGGCCGGTGAGCGGCGTTAACGAGGAGGCCACTCAAACCGATCACCGACCAGCCAAACCCTACGGACCCAGGAGATGCGGCGGACCTGAGC
>JAJFHP010000024.1 GCA_021775555.1 Hyphomicrobiales bacterium
CGAGAAGGCATGGAGCCTGTACAGGTCTCCAATGCCCTGGTTCTTGATCAGCGTGGAAATTGAACGCGCTGCGATGGAGAGTGTCCGGTCTCGGACCGGCTCTGTCTCTGGACTTAATCTGCCATTTCGAATGACGTAGACGTTGCGCCTGGCCCGAATGGCATATTTCCTGTCAATGTCTTTCACCATGAGTTGGCCGGGCATCAGGAAGACCTGGGTCGTGGTGCCCCCATCCACATGCATCTCCTGATAGGATTTCCCATCCGCATTGACATTGATGAAGACAGGAGGGAACGCGCCGGGAATGGACGCGGAAGCCAGGAATATTTTGCGAAGCAGTTCCAGTGCCTGGGGATGGTCACTGGAAGCAATTCTGCCCGCGTCCCATATCACAGGCCGTTGTGCATCCAGATTTGTAGTCCCGATGAGAAGCCGGCGGCCCCGGCCATGCTCTTTGGCAATTTCAGCCATAAGTGGAGCGTCAACATATTTTGCAATCAGGCTCTGAAACGGTCGGCTATCTGAAAGTGCGGCTCCACCCATCAGACCTTTAACGGGGCGTTTTTTGAGGAAGTCCTTGGTGGTGTAGCTGGTGTAGATTTCCTTCAGAACTGGATCATAACGCTTTCCAAGAAAGGCAAACGGAGCGATCAGGGCTCCCGTGCTGATGCCCGTAACAATTTCGAAATCGGGCCGGGAACCTTTTTCACTCCACCCTGTGAGTAGTCCGGCACCAAATGCACCGTCCGAGCCACCGCCTGAAATAGCCAGAAAATTCAGAACGGGCCGAGCGCCCCTACGGACCATTTTTGGCCGGGAGGATTTTGTTTGCTGATATTTTTCTTTTATAATTTCGGACAGATTGGGTGGTGACTGGTCACCCCAGAACCGGATCAGGGTCATGTTTGCGACGCTGGCCTGATTGACCAGCTTATCAGGGACAGCAATACGTGGGCCTGATGAAGCGCAGCTGGCCACCAGCAGTGCTGTCGCGAGAATCGCGATTGCTGTGCTTGGAATGCTTATGTAACGCGATGTGCTCATAGACCAAGTATAACCATATATTCCCGTTTGCCGTGCATCGGTGTGCGGAAAGAAATCATAGCGGGAAGGGGCGTGTGTAAGATAGCTTAGGGCACCAAGCTGCTTAATGTTGGGGGAAGCGTAATGTTAAAGAATATGTTTGGAAACAGTTCGAGAGCCATATTGATTCCGGCCTTAGCGGTTTTTCTCTTGATGTCCGGACCAGCCCAGAGCCAAAAAGCACGCTACGAGCAGCCACCCACATTTTCACCTGCCCAGGTTCTCCCTCCCGAATTGCAGAGTAGTCCATATCATTCCATCGATGGCCGGGTCACGAATGACGGATTCATCAACACCTACCAGATGAAAACGAAGTTCGGCGATTACACCGTCGAGAGTACGGACCTTTTGAAAATTCGCGTGCATGAAATTACAGCAGCTGCCCAACTTGCTGAGAAGAGCGGTACGGGCACCATGCTGAAAGCCGCAGGTCAAACGGCAATGAAGCCACTTAAAACCGGCAAGGATCTGGTCACAAAACCCGGTCGCACCGTCAAGAATACGTTCAAAGGCGTGGGCAGGATGTTCGGGCGTATTGGTGCTGGTATGAACAAAACGGATTCACAAGGGGAAAGCACAATCGGATCGCTGACCGGTGCTGGGACAGCAAAGCGCAAGCTGGCTTACAAATTTGGTGTTGATCCCTATACGAAATTTGAGCCGTTGCGCCACCAGCTGGCTTCTCTGAGTGCCGCAAGTGCTGTTGGCGGTACGGCAACAGGGGTTGGGTTCGCATTTGTGACCGGAGGCGCGGGCGTGGCGATCAGCGTTGGCAGCACCAGCGAGTCACTGCGCGCCACATTGCGGGATAACACCGCCGCGGAACTTGAAGAGATTGGACGCGGCCAGCTGGCGGGCATGAATGTGAACCGGTCCAGCGTTAATGCGTTTTATATCAGTGAATGGCTCACACCGGCTGAAAAAGCCATTTTACTTGATGCACTCAACCGCCTTGGTGGTGTCGGGAACCGGGGTGATTTCATTCGGCGCGCAGTGAAAGCAACTTCTCACAAAGAGGCATTTCTGGTGTTGCGCAGAGCCCAGATGACAGCGGCTTATCACGAACGCATTTCGCCGGTCAGTTCCATCGTTGCGCCCGGCGGTGTGCCCATGGCGCGCACTGGTGGCGGCCTGATTGGCGTCTTCCCGATTGACTATCTGTCCTGGACGAAAGCATTTGCCGGAACGGTGTCATCGGTCAACAGGGGGCGCAAAAGGCTTGATGGATCACCGAAGGTTGAGATGCTGATTACCGGCACGGCAAGCAAGAGGGCAGTTGCAAACCTGAAGAAAAACGGTTGGCGGCTCAAACAGCGGGCAGGAGCCCAGATCGGCGGATAAGTGTTGCAGTGAAGTCCGTTCGATGAATGGTGGGCGGTACTGGACTTGAACCAGTGACCCCTGCGATGTGAACACAGTGCTCTACCAGCTGAGCTAACCGCCCATGATACGGTCACGGCGATATAGGCGTGAGCATAAAAAGCTGTCAAGCAGACAAAACGGGATGTGTCCCCTCTATCTCGCAGCTGAAAGGGAAACGGTCGAGCTTCATCGATCCCTTTTTCCCGCTATTCAATTCAGGAAAATCGCCAACAGTGATCGGCACGTGCTATCTGGTCCCGCCACCCACGTCTGCAGAGTTTTCCTCAAGGCCGGATAGAGCATGGATACATTCGCTGTCATACTGGTGCTTGTTGCCGCGGTATTGCATGCGACCTGGAATGCAATCATCAAGATTGACGATGACAGACTGGTGAGCATGGCGGTGATAATAGGCACAACGGGCCTGATTTCACCCATTTTGCTGCTCTTCGGTCCGGTGCCTGCAGGTGAGAGCTGGCCTTATATTGTCCTCTCGGCACTCCTCAACAATGTCTATTTTCTGTTCCTCATCGAGGCTTACCGTGTCGGTGATTTGTCTCATGCCTATCCCCTGGCAAGGGGCTCGGCGCCAATCATGGTGGCGGGAGGTGCGGCCCTTTTCGCTGGTGAATATTTGGGTGGAAGGGAGCTTGCTGGGGTCGCCATTGTTTCAGGTGGGATCATGGGCCTGATGTTTTTTGGCGGATCGAGTCTCAAGGGGGGGTGGCGCTCAATCGTCTATCCCCTGGCAACAGGCCTGATGATTGCGGCCTATACGGTCGTCGATGGTATCGGGGTGCGTCTTTCGGGCAGCCCGGCCGGGTATATTGGATGGTTGTTTATCCTGAGTGCCCTGCCTATCGCCACGATAGCCCTGGCAAGACGGCGTCGTGGTGTCGTTGGCATATTGCGCGGGAACTGGCGGTATCCTTTGCTTGGCGGCTGTTTGAACCTGGGGTCTTACGGGCTTGCAATATGGGCTCTCAATCTCGGCGCAATGGCCCATGTGTCGGCTCTTCGCGAAACCAGCGTCATCATTGCGGCTTTCATAGGTGCATTCCTGCTGAAAGAGCCCCTGGGCCTTCACCGGGTGCTGGCAAGCGTGGTCGTTGCGTTCGGCGTCTTGCTGATTGTCGGAATTTTCTAGCTAAATCCCCGTGAGCAGCATCATTGCACGCAGTGCACAACCATCCGGAAGGGTCAGCGCTCCGGTGGACCAGGCGGATGCAAATCGCTCCGAAATAGTCATCATTTACATTGTTCGCACCCAGGGCATGAACAAGGCTGCGCAACCAGCATTCCATCGAGACCAAACATGAGTTTTGCACGGCTTAAATATGTATTTTCATACTGCTTGGTTGCATTACCGCAGGCAGCAGCAGTATCCCTATCCTCAACATCGTACCGGACCGGCCAACATGTTGGCTCTGAGGAGGAGCATAAGATGAAGTTGAATGATCCGAGTCTTCTGAAAAACCAGTGTTACATCGACGGGAAATGGACGGGCGAACCGGCATCACCCGTTACGAACCCTGCCACTGGGGATGAAATCGCGAAGGTACCCGATCTTGGCGCCGATGAGACGCGTCGCGCAATCGAGGCGGCAAATGCTGCCTTCCGTCCCTGGCGCGCTTTGCTGGCCAAGGAGCGCGCCGCTATCATGCGACGCTGGTTCAATCTGATTATCGAGGCTAAGGACGATCTGGCACTTCTCATGACCACTGAGCAGGGCAAGCCGCTCGCCGAGGCACAGGGCGAGATTATGTATGGCGCGGCCTTCGTGGAACTCTACGCAGAAGAGGCCAAGCGGATTTACGGTGAGACCATTCCGACCCACCGTCATGACGGGCGTATTATTGTCTCAAAAGAGCCTGTCGGTGTGGTTGGTGCTATTACACCTTGGAATTTCCCCATGGCCATGATCACGCGCAAAGTCGCGCCCGCGATTGCGGTTGGATGTACCACCGTGTGCAAGCCCGCCCCCGATACGCCGCTTTCCGCGTTGGCGCTGGCTGAACTGGCGGATCGAGCGGGCCTTCCCAAGGGCGTGCTCAATGTTATCACGGGGGACGCTCCAACAATCGGCAAGGAGCTGACCTCCAATCCGCTGGTTCGAGCTATTGGATTTACTGGCTCAACTGCCGTCGGCAAATTGCTGATGGAGCAATGTGCGGGCACCGTGAAACGCATCTCGCTGGAGCTTGGTGGCAATGCGCCGTTTATCGTGTTTGACGATGCGGATCTGGACAAGGCTGTCCAAGGGGCCGTTGCCTGTAAATTCCGCAATACCGGGCAGGTCTGTGTCAGCGCCAACCGCATACTGGTCCAGGACGGTATCTTTGATGCCTTTGCAGAAAAACTCGCCAGCCAGGTGACGAAAATGAAAGTGGGGCAGGGCACCGAAGTTGGTGTCGTGCAGGGTCCGCTGATCAATGAGACCGCGCTGACCAAGGTCGAAACCCATGTCAAGGATGCAATTGGCCATGGCGCCACGGTCATGACCGGAGGCAAACGCCATGAGTTGGGCGGTACTTTTTACGAACCAACGGTACTCGCCAACACGTCGACCAAGATGCTGATAGCCAAGGAAGAAGTTTTTGGTCCCGTCGCGGCCCTGTCGCGTTTCAAAACGGAAGAAGAGGCCATTGAGATCGCGAACGGTACGCCATCCGGTCTGGCGGCCTATTTCTTCTCTAGCGATATGGGGCGGTGCTGGCGTGTCTCGGAGCAGCTCGAATTCGGTCTGGTTGGTGTCAATGAAGGGGTGATTTCAACCGAGATTGCACCCTTCGGAGGCTACAAGGAGTCCGGGCTTGGACGGGAAGGCTCGCACCATGGTGTCGATGATTTTCTGGAAATCAAATACACCTTCATGGGCGGGCTGGACGTCTAGCTGGCTGGTAAGCACGGAACAGGGGGGCATCATGGACATTGATACGCTCAAGCTGCGTGCGGCGGAGCGCGCGCTTGATTATGTTGAGCCTGGCATGAAGCTGGGTCTTGGCACCGGATCGACTGCCGTTAAATTTGTTGACCTGATTGGTGCACGCGTTGCCCGGGGGCTTGATGTTCTTTGTGTGCCAACATCAATAGCCACGCGTGCACAGGCGGAAGGGCTGAATATTCCACTCGCCACATTGGAAGAGCAGCCCACACTCGATCTCACCATAGATGGGGCTGACGAATGCGATGAAAGTCTGCGTTTGATCAAGGGGGGAGGCGGTGCTCATCTGCGCGAGAAAATCGTCGCTGCCTCATCCACCCGGATGGTTGTTGTCGCCGATGACAGCAAACGGGTTGCCAAGCTTGGTGTCTTTCCTTTGCCTGTGGAGATTGTTCCATTCGGATGGCGCACGACCCTGGCAAGGGTGGATGAAGCCGTGCGGATGAACGGGTGCAAGGGGCCGGTTACGGTGCGAGGGTCTGAAGATGATCCATTTGTGACCGACAACGGGAATTATATTCTTGATTGCGCATTTGGCGAGATTGATGATCCTGGTCAAGTGGCATCACAACTGTCCCTTTTGCCCGGCGTCGTAGAACACGGTCTTTTCATTGGCATGACCCATGCAGCCATTATTGCGGGAGCGAATGGCATTGAATTAATTGGCGAAGCTCCATGACCAGTTACGATTATGATTTGTTTGTTATCGGCGCCGGATCAGGTGGTGTTCGGGCCGCGCGAATGAGTGCGACCTATGGCGCCCGGGTTGCCATTGCCGAAGAGTACCGGTTTGGCGGCACCTGCGTGATCCGCGGTTGCGTTCCTAAAAAACTGTTTGTTTATGCTGGCCGCTTTGCTGGCGAGTTTGAGGATGCTGCCGGCTTTGGCTGGCAGTTGGAGGGGTTGAAATTCGACTGGCCGACACTTGTCGCCAACAAGGACAAGGAAATTGACCGGCTTGAGGGTCTATACAAGAAAACCCTCAAAAACGCGGATGCTGTGTCATTTCATGAGCGGGCCGAGCTGGTGGATGCCCATACCATCAGGCTTGTGAGCTCGGACAAGACGGTGACGGCAAAAACAATATTGATTGCCACGGGCGGGCATCCCTTCAAGCCTGATATTCCCGGTGCTGAACTTGCAATCACATCCAACGAAGCCTTTCATCTCGAAACTCTCCCCAGGCGCATCGTGATCGTGGGGGCCGGCTATATCGCGGTTGAGTTCGCCAGCATCTTCAATGGGCTGGGCTCGCAGGTGACGCAGCTTTATCGGGGCGAGCAGATTCTGCGCGGATTTGACGATGATATGCGCGAGGGCCTTGCGGAGGAGATGGGCAAGCGTGGCGTTGATATCCGTCTCGGTGCACAGGTAAGTGAAATCACGCCAGACGGACAGGCTTACTCCGTGAAACTCTCGAGCGGCGAGATGCTGGACGCCGACCTTGTCATGTATGCCACAGGGCGCGCCCCCAACACATCAGGGCTCGGTCTGGAAGCAGCAAGCGTGGAGGTTGGCAAACGCGGGGAGATTGTGGTCGATGAGTTTTCCAAAACGTCCCGCGATAATATTTATGCGGTTGGTGACGTCACCAACAGGGTGGCATTGACGCCGGTGGCGATCCGCGAAGGTGCCGCCTTTGCCGAGACTGTGTTCAACGACACACCCACTAAGGTGGATTATGATTGCATCCCGACAGCGGTGTTCTCGGAGCCCGAAATAGGAACCGTTGGCCTCACCGAAACTCAGGCTCGCGAAAAATTTGGAGATATCCATATCTACAAGAGCGCGTTCAGGCCCATGAAGTACACTTTGTCGGGCCGTGATGAGCGGATGATAATGAAACTCATTGTCGATGCGGCAAGCGGCCGTGTGATTGGCTGCCATATACTTGGGTCTGATGCGGGGGAGATCGCGCAATCCGTGGCCATCGCCATGCGTATGGGGGCCACCAAGGAAGATTTTGACGCGACCATGGCACTGCATCCCAGCGCCGGGGAGGAATTGGTGACCATGAAAGAGGTTTGGCAGGGTGAGTAAAACTGAATGAGCCGTCTTGAACACAAAATTGCGCTGGTAACTGGCGCTGGCAGTGGGCTTGGGCGCGCCATTGCCCAGGAATTCGCACGCCAGGGCGCGCGAGTTTTCGCTGGCGACCGTGACGAAGCGGGTGTGAATGAGACAGCCGAAACGGCCATCAAGGAGGGCGGCACGATGTCGCCCATTCTCTCGGATGTGTGCAACAAGGAAGATGTTGCATCCCTGTTGGGTGCAATTGAAAAAGCAAATGGCAAACTTGATGTGTTGGTCAACAATGCCGGCATTACCCAGCGAGAAGATTTCCGACACATCACCGATGACCAATGGCAGGAAATCCTGGATGTGAATCTCACTGCCGCCATGCGCTTGTCGCGCGATGCGCTTGGCCTCTTGCGGGCTTCTGATGGTAGTTCCATCATCAATATCTCGTCCATCATGGAGCGTGTTCACGTACGCCAGCTCTCGGCCTATTCCACAACAAAGGCAGCAATCGCGGGCATGTCACGCGCTATGGCGGTCGAATATTCCGCGTTCAATGTGCGTGTGAACTATATTTGCCCGGGCTATGCGGAAACGGCGATGACGAAACGCATTTTGCGCAACCCGGCTGTACGGCAAGGGCTGCTGGACCGCACACCCATGAACCGCTTCGTGAAGCCCGCCGACGTCGCCAAGGCGGCTTTGTTCCTGGCCAGTGACGACGCTTCCTTCATTACCGGAGAGGGATTGACCGTCGATGGCGGGATGAGCGTCTCGCTTTAAGTCGCTTCCAGCGTTTCTTTCAGGAGGCTGTCAACGACGGCCTTCAGGGCGTCTTCATCGCTCATTCCATTGGTCTTCGCGGCCTCGAAGCATTTGATCTGACGTTCAGCACTCGTGCCGCGTTTCAGCACCGTTTTCACATGCTGTATCTCTTTCTCGCAGCTGAGAGCTTCAGCATCTTCCCCAAACATTTCAAGTAGTTCTGACAATAAATTGGCACATGGAACGACCTCGCCTTCACCAAAATCCACCAAGCCTTCAGACAAGCCATAGCGCTGGGCGCGCCATCTGTTTTCGGTGATGAGGAAGGGTTGATAATAGCGCCATCGCTGGTTTTTTTTCCGTAGCCGATAAAGGTATCTGCAAAGACACTGGAACAGTGCGGCGATGCAAAGTGCATCCTCCAGCAACGGGCATACGTCCGTCACCCGCATTTCAAGGGTCGGGAAGCGATGGCTCGGGCGCAGATCCCACCAGATCTTAGTGGCGTCTTCTATCAGCTCAACATTCACCAATGCGGCAATAGTCCGCTCATATTCGCTGAATGAGACGAATTGCGGCGGCAGACCCGTTCGCGGGAGTTCATCAAACACCGACAACCGGTAAGACCTCAATCCCGTCTGTTCACCCTGCCAGAAGGGCGAAGATGTGGATAGCGCCAGCAGGTGGGGGAGAAAATAGGAGGCCTGGTTGAGAATATCGATGCGTAATTCATCATCGTCGAGGCCGACATGAACATGCATCCCGCAAATGATCATGCGGCGGACAACGACCTGAAGATCATTGGCGATCTCGTGATAGCGCTGCTTGTCGGTGTGTTGCTGGGCTGTCCATTTGGCAAAAGGGTGGGTGGAGGCGGCCATGGGAGCAAGGCCATATTCACCAGCCACCTCGGCAATGGTCTTGCGCAAATGCCGCAATTCCTTGCGGGCTTCTGACACGGAATTGCAGACCGGAGTCCCGATTTCGATTTGCGATTGCAGAAATTCCGGGCTGACCTGTCCAGCAGGCAACGCGGCTTCACATTGGGCCATCAGATCGGGGGGAGGGTCGGAAACAAGATCGCGCGTCTCAATGTCGACGAGCAGATATTCCTCTTCCATGCCGATCGTAAAACTTGGTTCGGGAATGGACATGGCGGTTATCGTGGCACGAAATTGTTGCCAGAAACAGAACGGAAAGGAGGCCCATCAGACAATCTGTTTCAGAAAATCTCCAACCAGATAGGCAACCCCGGCCGAAGCCAGGCCGATTACCAGGGTTTCCATCCCAGTGCGAAGCCAATGTATTGGAGACCACCGGCTACGAAGGGAGCCAATCAGGAAAAAGGTGACCGCGGCCATGAATACCGACGCCGGAACACTGGCCTCCATGCCGATCGTGAATGGTGCAACGGGCAGGAAGCCACAAAAGACGAATGCCAGGAAGGTAATGACGCCGGCGGTAACCGGAGAGCGTGAGATTGGCGGAAGACCGTGTTCTTCCGTCATCATGGTATCAATCCAGCGTTCTTTCTCTGCTGTGATAACTTCAACGGCAGAATCCAGTGTTTTACCCTTGAACCCTTTGCCCGCGAAAATCTGTCGGATCTCTTCTCGTTCACCGTCGGGGGCATGCTCTATGTGGCGTTCCTCCATATGGCGGACAAAATTATATTCCTCGATTTCCGCCTTGGTACCGGAATAGTTAGCCGCCGCCATGGAAAAACCATCCGCCAGCAGGTTTGCTACCCCAAGAATAAGCAGGAATCGATTTGAGAGATCAGCACCGATCGCGCCTGCCACAATGGCGAACGTCGTGACCGTTCCGTCTATGCCGCCATATACCCAGTCTCGCAAGTAGCTGATACGCGGTCCTTCACGGAGGCGTTTTTCAATTTCATGGGGGTCGTGGCTGTGTTCAAGGAAGGGTGTTACTGGCATGATTTCCGGTATGGTTGTGTTGCAGTGGAGTTGAGTGCACGTACTAGTCACATTACGGGCAATGGCCTATATAGCGACCAACACATTTGCTTGGCCGGATCGCTTCGCAAGAATGACCTAATGCAAAGCGTTTGCCGAAGCTAGCCCCTCGTGATGAAACTGATTTGGAGTATTTGAGTTATGGCCAAAGCCTGGTCCCCGGACACTTGGAGATCGAAGCCGATTTTACAGGTGCCAAATTATCCCGATTCTTCGGCTCTGGATGCCGTGGAAGGGCAACTCGCGACATTTCCTCCGCTGGTTTTTGCCGGTGAGGCGCGCAATTTAAAAAGCCAACTTGCCCAAGTTTCAAACGGTGAGGCTTTTTTGCTGCAGGGCGGAGATTGCGCGGAGAGTTTTGGCGAACATGGTCCAGATAATATCCGCGACTTTTTCCGAGTGTTTCTGCAAATGGCGGTCGTGCTGACATTCGCCGGCGGCTGTCCAGTTGTAAAAGTCGGCCGTATAGCCGGCCAGTTCGCAAAACCACGCTCCTCCGATACTGAAGTGCAAGGCGACGTGGAATTACCGAGCTATCGTGGTGATATCGTCAACGAGATTGACTTTACCAAGGCTGCGCGTGTTCCTGATCCGACGCGTATGCTCAAGGCATACCGCCAGTCAGCTGCAACTCTCAACCTTCTGCGGGCGCTGGCGCAGGGCGGGTATGCAAACCTCAATCATGTGCATCAGTGGAACCTCGGATTTTTGAAAGATGGTCCTGCGGAGAAACATTACGAGGAAATTGCCGACAGGATTTCAGAATGCCTTGAGTTCATGGCGTCCTGCGGTCTGACTCCGGACAATACGCCGCAACTCCGCTCAACGGAGTTCTTCACAAGCCACGAAGCATTGCTGCTTGGCTATGAACAGGCCTTCACACGGGTCGATTCAACTTCCGGGGACTGGTACGCCACATCTGGACATTTCGTCTGGATTGGCGACAGGACGCGGCAAGCAGACCATGCGCACCTGGAATGGGCGCGGGGCATCAAGAATCCGATCGGCATGAAGTGCGGCCCTTCGTTAAAGGCTGACGACATGCTTCGTCTGATTGATATTCTCAATCCCGAGAATGAGGCCGGGCGGCTGACGCTGATCTGCCGGTTTGGCGCAGACAGTGCAGGCGATCATTTGCCTGCACTTATTCGTGCGGTGGAGAAGGAAGGCAAGAAGGTTGTCTGGTCTTGCGATCCGATGCACGGCAATACCATCAAGGCGGCGACCGGTTACAAGACGCGGCCCTTCGACCTCATTTTGCAGGAAGTTGAATCCTTCTTCGATATTCACCGCGCTGAAGGGACGCATCCTGGTGGCGTTCATCTGGAGATGACCGGCCAGAATGTCACCGAATGCATTGGCGGCGCGCGCGAGGTGACGGAAACGGACTTGTCGGACCGGTATCACACTTTTTGCGATCCGCGTCTGAATGCAGACCAGGCGTTGGAACTGGCATTCCTGATTGCCGGGCGTCTGAAACGTGATCGTTCGCAAGCACCTGATTTTGAAAAATCCGTGTCTGCCGGTTGAAACACGGATACAACGAGCGGGTTTGATATGCGCCAGCAACCCTTGCCCGCCACGCCAGCGCACCGGTAATCTTTGCCCATGCCGCGAGATATTACGGACAAGTTTGGAATAGCGCTTGCGCAGCTGAACCCGGTGGCTGGTGATATTGCTGGCAATGGCAGGCTTGCGCGCGAGGCCAGAAAAGCGGCGGCCGTCCAGGGAGCCGACCTGCTGGTTTTTACCGAACTTTTCATTAGTGGCTATCCGCCGGAAGATTTGATCCTGAAACCGGCTTTCCGGGAGGCCGCGCGCAATTGCATTGAAGAGCTTGCAAAAGAAACAGCTGATGACGGCCCGGCTCTGCTGATCGGCACGCCATGGGAAGAAGAGGGGCATGTCTACAATGCCGTTGTTCTGCTCGATGGGGGCAAGGTGGCAGCCGTTCGTACAAAAGCACAGCTGCCGAATTACGGTGTGTTCGACGAAAAGCGAGTATTTGAAGCAGGGCCTATGCCGGGTCCCGTCAATTTTCGCGGGATTCGAATCGGTGTCCCCATCTGTGAAGATATCTGGAACGAGGAGGTCTGCGAATGCCTCGTCGAGACGGGTGCTGAGATTTTAATCGTACCCAATGGGTCACCTTATTTCTCCGGCAAGATGGACGTGCGAATGAATATCGCCGCTGCCCGGGTTGCGGAGAACGGTGTTCCACTCGTTTATGTCAACCAGGTAGGCGGACAGGATGAGTTGGTGTTTGACGGCGCATCATTTGTTCTCAATTCAAATAGTGAACTTGCTATCCAACTCCCCGATTGGGAGGAGAAAATTGTCCTCACAAACTGGGTGCGGGGTGATGGTGCATGGTACTGCGAGCCTGGAGAGCTTGCGTCTGTTCAGGAAGGCGAGGGGGCCGACTATCTCGCCTGCGTAACGGGCTTGAGAGATTATGTGAGAAAAAACGGCTTTCCTGGTGTAGTGCTGGGTTTGTCTGGCGGAGTTGATTCAGCGATTTGCGCTGCAATCAGCGTCGACGCGTTAGGGCGTGACGCGGTTCACTGCGTTATGCTCCCTTACAGCTATACCAGCGATGAAAGCCTTCAAGATGCGGCCGAGTGCGCCAAGGCACTTGGCGTGCGCTATGACACTTTGCCAATACACAAGCCCGTAGATGGGTTCAATGAAAGCCTCCAGCCGTTGTTCAAGGGCCTTGAGCAGGGAATCGCGGAAGAAAATATCCAGTCGCGCGTCCGTGGCACCATTCTCATGGCCATTTCCAACAAGTTCGGTTCGATGCTCGTGACAACTGGCAATAAATCCGAGGTCTCGGTCGGCTACGCCACGCTATACGGCGACATGAATGGCGGGTTCAACCCGATCAAGGATCTCTACAAGACTCAGGTTTACGCGCTGTCGCGTTGGCGCAATGAGAATTTTCCGAATGGTGTTTTGGGTCCCAAGGGTGTCGTCATCCCTGAAAATATACTGGTCAAGGCACCAACCGCCGAGCTGAAAGAAAACCAGACGGATCAGGATTCACTCCCCGCTTATGATGTTCTTGATGATATTCTTGAATGCCTCGTTGAGAACGAAATGCCTCTATCTCAAATAGTTGCACGTGGTCACGACGAGAAGGTTGTTACAGAAATTCAGCGGTTGCTGTATCTGGCGGAATATAAGCGCAGACAGTCGGCGCCCGGTGTGAAAATCACGCAGAAACTGTTTGGCCGTGACCGGCGCTACCCCATCACAAACCAGTTCCGGGAAAAGTTATAAATATCTGAAAATTATTGTGTTTTCTTAGGTTTGGTTTTGTCGTCGAACTGTGCGCCGCTTTGCTTTGCCTGGGTTTGAGCATTTTCTTCTTCAGCTTTTTCGTTCGCGGCGGTGATCTCGTTCGGATCATATTCAATCGACTTGCAGGAGCAGCCCTTCACATATTCCTTGCGGAATCGCCAGGCGTTTTGGTGATCGCTATAGGCATTCCGGCCATCGGAGGAGACCATCTGTTCAGGCTCTTCGCCCGGATTTCGGTAAACGTATAATTCGGCCGGGGCCGCGCATTGTGTCTGGCACTTGTTGATGTCCTGGGGAAAGCTGCCAGGCAGTGTTGAAAAACTGACAGGGAAGTAAAAGCCATCGCAGGAACGCACGCACAAGGTGCGATAGGTTGCAAAGGGTTCGATGCGTGATGTCTCAAGTCCGCGCCTCGGTGGAGCATCCCAGAAATCCTGCTCGAACCAGCTCATGAATCCACCACCACCGCGCCGTTGAGTTTGCTGCTGGTACTGAGATCCGCAGCCGGCGCGCGCCAGGGCAGCGATCAAATCATTCTTACGCCGGCTCTGCCCGCCTGACCGTGCTGATCGCTGGGCCTGAAGATGCTCAAGCTGGCGCCTGGAATCTTCTATCTTGCGATTGAGGCGCAGGCATTTGGGCGTGCGCACCAGAGAGCGCCCGAAAATAAAATTGCTCTGGTAGCAGCCATTGCGTTCGGCCTTGGCCCGGCTGGTCTGGAAGATACGGTCATATTTTCGGATTTGTTTTTCCACCTGTGGACCATCATTGCGGCCCTGTTCGCGCTGAACCCAGTCATTGGCCAACTCCTGCCTTAACTGCATGCATCGCAATTCCTGTGACGAGAGACGCCGGCCCTGATTTGCCGGTGGCTGCTGATAACCGGGCTGTGGGTAGGCCTGCTGGTAGTTGGGTGGCGGAGGTCGGGCGCCTGGAGGCGGATATGGCGCGGGGTAAGGCTGCTGTGCGTACGCAAGTGACCAGATGCCGATAAGGGCGAACACGGCAAGAGAGCCACACACTGCGGCAATGCAGTTCCCGCCATGACAGGCCAAGGCCTTCTGGAGGCCTGATTTTGCATGTTTTAAATCCAAGGGCAACCTGACCACTCATACCGTGTAGTGATTATGAGACCCGTCCTGATAATGGGTCAATAAGGCACCTTTACGTCGCCAGAGCGCGGTGTTCAAGCGTCATAATGATTACATGCGTCTGGAAATCTATAACTCCCCGGTGCTTGCCTCACCATTGCCGGTAGGGGATATGTAGCGACCGTAACGGTCAGGGAGCACATCACGTGACACCGGAACAAACAGAACAGGCGGCAAGCGCTATTGGTGTGGCGCGCAGCAATGGCACTTTGCTTGAAGGTCTGGGAGAACTGACTCCCCAGACCATGGAGCAGGGTTACGCGATGCAAGATGCGTTCATGCGTGTGTGGGATGAGCCGGTCGTGGGCTGGAAAGTCGGGGCAACGGCCCTGAAGGTCCAGGAAATCTATGGGCTGAAGGAGCCGTTTTACGGACCTTTCTACGCACCGACGACATTTGCCTCGCCAGCCTCACCGAAAGCTTCTGAGTTTGGACATTTGTGTATCGAGAGTGAATTTGCCTTCCGGTTCGGCTCCGGCCTTGTTGCGCGCGGCGTTCCATATGAACGCGACGAGATTCTAGAAGCCATAGAAGCCGTAGTCCCGGCGTTTGAATTGATTTCACCTCGCTTTGATACCTTGCTGCAGGACCGCGCGGCGCTGGCCACAGCGGATTGCGGACTGAATGGCGGATTTGTTCTGGGAGAGGATTATTCCGATTGGCGTGAACGGGACTTGGCCGGGCATCGAGTCACTTTGAAAATTGATGGCGAAGTGAAAGGGGAAGGCACGGGCGCGAATGTGCTTGGCCATCCCTTCAATGTTCTGGACTGGTTTGTGAATGCGTTGTCGCGGCGCGGCCTTGATCTGAACGCCGGTGAAGTCGTCTCAACAGGCACCTGTACCGGTTTCATCTATATGGAAAAGGGACAGAAGGCCGTGGCTGATTTTGGCTCGCTGGGCGAAATTGAAGTGACATTTCTCTAGGGTTCAGTCGCTGGTTCAGTTTCAAATGAGTTGACCTGATCACTCATCTTCATCATTGTCGCAACCCATGACGGGACAGACACGTATACCGGTTGCTATCATTTGCAGCATTATTATCACCGCCTAGCAAAAGCTGGCGCGGCCGTTCTCCCGTATTTTTCGTATATCTCTTTATTGAACGCCCCGCCGACAGGAGAGAAAACTGTTGGACCTCAAGCTCTACAATACGCTGACCGGCAAGAAGGAAGCCTTCACACCACTCGATACGGATAATGTCCGGATGTATGTGTGCGGGCCGACCGTCTATGACCATGCCCATATCGGCAATGGCCGGCCCGTCATCGTATTTGATGTGCTGTACCGCTTGCTGCGCCATGTCTATGGCGAGGATCATGTCACCTATGCGCGCAACATCACGGACGTGGATGACAAGATAAATGCCCGCGCGGCGGAAGAGGGTGTAGACATAGAAATCATCACCAAACGCACCACGAAACAGTTTCATGAAGACATTGCCGCACTTGGTGTGATGCCGCCCGACGTGGAGCCGCGCGCGACGGATCATATTGATCAGATGAAGGGGCTCATCGAACAACTGGTGAAGAACGGCAATGCCTATGTGGCGGAAGGGCACGTATTGTTCGATGTCCCGTCCATGCCGGAATATGGCAAGCTTTCAAAGCGCTCTCTGGATGAGATGGAAGCAGGCGCACGGGTCGAGGTCGCACCATACAAGAAAGATCCGATGGATTTCGTCCTGTGGAAGCCATCCAAAGACACTGAGCCGGGGTGGGACAGCCCGTGCAGCATTGATGTGAAGGGGCGCCCGGGCTGGCATATCGAATGTTCAGCAATGTCTGCGCAGCATCTGGGCGAAGTTTTTGATATTCACGGAGGTGGCGTAGATCTCGTCTTCCCGCATCATGAAAATGAAATCGCCCAGTCACGCTGCGCCCATGGTACCGACAAGATGGCGCAAGTCTGGATGCACAATGGCTATTTACAGGTCGAGGGGCAGAAAATGTCCAAGTCACTCGGCAATTTCATCACCATCCATGATCTGCTGAAAGAGTGGCCCGGTGAAGCCATCCGTCTGGCGATGCTGACAACTCACTATCGGCAGCCATTTAACTGGACCGAGACGGGAGTGAGGGAAGCCAAGCGCACACTCGACCACTGGTATCAATTAACCGAACATGCAGAGCCGGGCTGCACCCTGAGTGCCGATGTGCTTCAAGCATTGGGGGATGATCTCAACACGCCACAGGCATTGACCGCGATGCATCAATTGCGCAGCGAGGCAGTGCATGGCGAAAAGGGTGCTGCAGAGTGCCTGAAGGCATGTGGTCAATTTATGGGTCTGTTGAACAAAACCGCGCAGGAATGGACGAACTGGAGACCTGAGTCAGTTGAAATCAATGAGAAGCAGGTGGAACAACTCATTTCTGCAAGGCTGGTAGCCAGGGAGTCCCGGGATTTCGCCGAGGCGGACCGGATCAGGGATGAATTGGCGGCGATGGGCGTCGCATTAAAGGACGGTCCAGAGGGAACAACGTGGGAAATCGCACGATGAACGATCCGATAAACAAGAAAGATTTACCATTCCCGAAACACTGGATGGGGTACATGGCGATTAAAATCATCGTCCTGATCTTCGCGGTCCTGCTGGCATTTTATCTGGCGGGTATGATTTAAGGATGATGCGGTGAGCGAAAGATACTTCCCCACATCATACTGGCTGGGATTCGTGACGATCAAGATTGTCATCCCCGTTGTTACTGTGATTGTAGCGTTTTATCTGGCGGGCATGATTTAAGGGTGATGCGGTGAGCGACAAGGAACGCCTCTATCTTTACGACACCACGCTGCGGGACGGCGTGCAGACCATCGGCGTCGATTTTTCGCTCGAGGACAAGCTGCTTATCGCCGAGACGCTTGATGCGTTGGGGCTGGATTATATCGAGGGCGGCTATCCCGGTGCAAACCCGGTCGATACGGCCCTGTTTGAACACAGGCGGCTCTACAAAAATGCCAGCTTCACGGCATTCGGCATGACCAAGCGCGCCGGACGCAGCATATCCAACGACCCAGGTTTTCAGGATTTGCTAAGGGCCGAATGCGATTCCGTTTGCCTGGTTGCCAAGTCATGGGACTATCACGTACGCGTCGCGCTCGGAATTACCAATGAAGAGAATTTATCGGGAATCTCTGAGTCTGTGAAAGCAGTGAAGGAGGCCGGCCGTGAACCGATGGTCGATTGCGAACACTTTTTTGACGGCTACAAGGCGGACAAGGATTATGCGCTTTCCTGCGCCAGAACCGCTTACGACGACGGTGCGCGATGGATCATCCTGTGTGACACCAATGGTGGCACCTTGCCGACAGAGATCGAGGAAATAGTTTCAGAAGTGACCAAGGTTGTGCCCGGTGATCATCTGGGCATCCACACCCACAATGATACCGAGAACGCGGTTGCCAACACGCTTGCGGCCATACGTGCCGGAGCGCGGCAGGTGCAGGGCACGCTCAATGGTCTTGGCGAGCGCTGCGGCAACGCAAACCTGACATCGATCATCCCGACCCTCATGTTGAAATCCGAATTTGCCGACCGTTACGATATCGGGGTGAAACCGGAGCAACTGCGCACGCTCACCCATGCCTCGCGTATGCTGGATGAACTGCTCAACCGGGCTCCGGACCGCCACGCACCTTATGTGGGCGAGTCGGCGTTCTCCACCAAGGCCGGCATTCATGCCTCGGCCATCCTGAAAGATCCATCCACTTACGAGCATGTAGACCCGGACCTGGTTGGCAATCAGCGCCGTTTACTGGTGTCTGATCAGGGCGGCAAGTCCAACATCATCAGTGAGCTTGAACGTCTCGGCATCAAGGCATCCAAGGACGACCCCAAGCTCACCCATCTACTGGATGAGGTGAAGAGCCGTGAGGCGGGCGGCTATGCCTATGAAGCTGCCGATGCATCTTTTGAGCTGCTGGCCAGGCGCACGCTGGGCAATGTTCCGCGTTTCTTCGATGTGGATTCATTTCGTGTAATGGTCGAACGCCGTCACAATGCGGTTGGCGAACTCGTAACCATGTCCGAAGCAACCGTGAAAGTGCACGTCAACGGATCGACCATGATGAGCGTGGGAGAAGGCAATGGCCCGATCAATGCGCTCGATACAGCGCTTCGCAAGGATCTCGGAAAATACCAGGACTTTATCGATGACCTGGAACTGGTGGATTACAAGGTCCGTATCCTGACCGGTGGAACGGATGCGGTAACCCGTGTGCTGGTGGAAAGCCGGGATGGGAAGGGCGAGAGATGGTTCACAGTTGGTGTTTCGCCGAACATCGTTGATGCATCATTCGAGGCTTTGCTTGATTCCATCAATTACAAATTGATCAGAGACGGCGCTCCCGCGCCCTAGTTGCAGCTTGTTCCACAGGAAAGAAGCTGCTGCTTATTTAATTTTATTTCCGCCTTCCAAACATTGCCCTAGAGTCCGGCAAATGCCGAGTCGAATGACCTTCATGCAGGGTGAGTTGTGACAGCCAAGGCCGCAGCGGGCGGGATGGGTGTCCATACTTCGCGTGCGATCCTCTGCATGCTGTGTGCAACCGCTCTCATTTCCCTTAACGATGCCATTGTTAAAACTCTCACTGCTACATATCCAGTTGGACAACTGCTCTTTATGCGCGGGTTTTTCGTCCTGCCATGGATACTTCTATTTGCATATTTCACGCGTGGGTTCGGCATCCTTCGGATTGCAAATTTCAAGGGGCAAGCATTGCGAGCCGTTTGTGTTGTCGCGGGGTCATTTTGCTTTGTCTCAGGGCTACGTTTTTTACCTCTAGCGGATGCAATCGCTGTCACCTTTACAGGTCCGTTGTTCATCACGGCCCTGGCACCGCTCATACTCGGTGAAAAGGTGGGAGCCCGGCGCTGGGTTGCTGTGTTGATCGGATTTGCGGGTGTTCTCTTCATGGTCCGGCCAGGATATGGCGTTATTCAACTGGCGGTGCTTTTCCCGCTCGCAGGAGCCTTATCAGGCAGCATTCGCGATCTGGTGACGCGACGTATCTCGCAAACGGAGACAAGCTCTGCGGTGTTATTGTTCACGACCCTGACAGTCATGTTGGTTGGGCTTTGCACCATGCCATTTGCTTCAGTCAGTATTAGATTGATCGATCTTGGGTATTTTGCGGCGAGTGGAGTGCTTGTGGCGAGCGGTCAGTATCTCATGATCGAAGCGTTCCGCTGGGGTGAAGCGGCCCGTGTGGCACCGTTCAAATACAGCTTCATGATTTGGGCAATTCTGTTTGGTTACCTCTTCTTTGGTCACCTGCCAGGAAGTTGGACGCTAATCGGGGCAGGAATTGTATTCGCGGCTGGACTATATATCGTCTACCGCGAAACGGTTCTGGCCCGGCACCCCATCGCAATCGGTCCGCTTCCACCGGGTAGGATGTAGCAACGTTGCCGCAGTCGCGACGGGTTAAAATTTTTCAGGGATTGCCAACTCTTCATCGCGGGCCTTTGAGTCTTTCGCAAGACGCAGGGCCGTGGGAACGATGTCCTCCGCCTGTTGCACCGCGGCTATATCCACTTCCAGGCCTGAGCGCACGAACGCCTCTTCGCGCATGTGCTGGATGAGCGACAATAGCGGCGCCCAAAACCCGTCAATATCACCCAGAATAACAGGCTTTGAATGCTGGCCGAGCTGCGACCAGGTCAGCTGTTCAACCAGTTCTTCCAGCGTTCCAACCCCGCCTGGCAGTGCTACGAAAGCATCGGACTTTTCAAACATGATCTGCTTTCGCTCATGCATGGACTGGGTAACGATAAGCTCCTGGACATCCTTCAGCATTCTCTCCCTTGTACTCAGGAATTCAGGAATAATGCCTGTCACATGTCCATCATGCTCGAGTACGGAACGGGAGATTTCCCCCATCAGCCCGAGACTGCCACCGCCATAAACAAGACCAATATTAGCCTCAGCCATGGTGCGGCCGAGCGTTCGAGCGGCCTCTGCATAGGCAGGGTTGAGGCCGGGACCCGAGCCGCAATAAACGCAGATTCTTTTTACATGTCTGTTCATGGGCGCATGTGGCACCGGGGGGTGGAGGTCGTCAAGGCTTTGCACATTGCATGTGTTTGTAACGCGTAATTGTGACGATCAGATAGAACTGCGGGAATCCTTGTCCGAGGTAAAAAGAAAGAGAATTACATACTGTGTGCTTGCCGCGCCCGAGGTGTGTCTCTATCTCTAGGACGTTCGGGGCAGGGGATCGTACCGCTGCCCCGTCATTATTTGTGGCGCAGATACAGATTTAGCAGGCTTATGGCAAACCACCACCACAGCCTTTCCGGTACGGATATTTTTGATGCACGGGCAGGGCATTTCGATGTTCTGCGCTCTCTGCTCCCGTTCGTCTGGCTTGCGGAGCGTCCTGATCTGAAACTTCGGGTGGTGCTTGCATTCATTGCCCTGATTGTCGCCAAGCTTGTCACCGTTGCCGTGCCACTCGCATATAAGGCGGCTGTCGACTGGCTGACGAACAGCGCAACAGGAACCGGCGTTGTTGAGCTGTCACCACTTTCGCTCGCGGCCATCCCCGCAATGCTAATTGTTGCTTATGGCGCGGGGCGAGTGCTGATGGTTGCGTTTTCCCAGGTGCGTGATGTGCTGTTTGTCCGCGTTGGTCAAAATGCGGTTCGCGCGCTGGCAAACAGGACATTTGAACATCTCCATCGCCTGTCGCTGCGCTTCCATCTTGAGCGCCGGACC
>JAJFHP010000025.1 GCA_021775555.1 Hyphomicrobiales bacterium
AGATCACGCCGAGGTGTGTAGAGCGGCTCACGATGGAGCGGAACAGGATCCGGGAAGTTCCAGACCACGGTCCGTGCCTTCGAGTTGCCGAAAGGCGCACAACCATGCTTGATCGCGACGCGCTGGATACCGCCCGAGAGGTCGGTTTTCCAGTTGGTCTTGTCGCCAGCGACTTTTTCAATGGCTGCTGTCTCATCCGCCGTGAGGTCACCTTCCCAGCCAAGCTTTTTGAGCATGGCCATGGAGAACTCGGGATGCCCGTCCTTCAGCTCGTTGCCGACAGGATAGGACACGCCCTCGTTGCCACCTTCGGCAAGCAGGCTTGCGCCGCCCCACTTGTCAGGTGCTTTAACACCAAAACGAGCGCGGAAGTTCAAGCCGCCTTCAGCGACAGGCTTTGACGGATCATACAGGTTAGGTGTGCCTGGGTGCTTCATTTCTGCAGTACCCCAGCACGGCCATGGCAGACCATAATACTCACCATCAGCCGGACCGCCATTCGCACGAAGGGTGGTCTTGTCGAAGGTGTGCTGGTTAGCCATGTGTAACTTCATCCGGTCAGGTGACTGGCCGGTGTAACCGATCGTCCACATGCCCTTGTTGAATTCAAGGGTTGTCTCCTCGACATTCGGCTCGTCATTTTCGACCTTGATGTTCTTGAACATCTCCTTCGCAAATCCAAGCTTGGTGGCGAGTTTGAACATGATGGTTTGATCGGGCAGGCATTCGAAGAGTGGTTCGACCACTTTCTCACGCCATTGCAGCGAACGGTTGGACGCCGTCACGGACCCGTAAGTCTCAAACTGCGTCGCCGCCGGCAGCAGATACACACCATCGGTGCGATCATGCATTACCGCGCTGTAGGTCGGATAGGGATCGATGACGACAAGAAGATCAAGCTTCTCAAACGCCTTCTTCATCTCTATGCCGCGAGTCTGCGAGTTGTTGGCATGGCCCCAGAACACCATGGCCCGGAGATTGTCCGGTTGATCCATCTTGTCCTTGGCTTCCAACACACCGTCGACCCAGCGCGACACCGGGATACCCTTCGACTGCATCAGCTTCTCTGAGGCAAAACGGCCCTTGAGATAGTCATAGTCGACATCCCAAACGCGCGCCCAATGCTTCCAAGAGCCTTTCTTGAGGCCGTAATAGCCCGGCAATGAGTGTGAAAGGATACAGAAGTCTGTCGCACCCTGCACATTGTCGTGGCCACGGAAGATATTGGCACCACCACCCGTCCGGCCGATATTGCCGAGCGCCAGTTGCAGTATGCAGTAGGCACGAGTGTTGTTGTTGCCAGTCGTATGCTGCGTGCCACCCATGCACCAGATCAAAGTGCCTGGCTTGTTGGTGGCGAGGGTGCGAGCAACACGGCGAAGCTGTGAACCGGGAATTCCCGTGACCTTCTGGGTCTCTTCAGGATTCCATTTTTTCACTTCCTCGCGGATGTATTCCAGACCCCATACGCGCTGACGGATATACTCCTTGTCCTCCCAGCCATTCTCAAAGATGTGATAGAGAATGCCCCAGATGAGGGCGACATCCGTACCCGGACGCAACCGGACATATTCCGTTGCGTGGGCTGCAGTACGCGTGAAACGCGGATCGCAAACGATCAGCGCAGCGTTGTTCTGCTCCTTGGCCTTCATCAGATGCTGAACAGCAACCGGATGTGCCTCGGTCGGGTTGGACCCGATCAAGATCATCGACTTGGAGTTGTGGATGTCGTTGTAAGAGTTCGTCATTGCACCGTAGCCCCAGGTGTTTGCAACACCCGCGACCGTGGTTGAGTGACAAATCCGCGCCTGGTGATCACCGTTGTTCGATCCCCAGAATGCATAGAATTTGCGGAACAGATAAGACTGTTCGTTACTGAACTTGGCGGAACCAAGCCAGTAAACCGAGTCAGGACCAGACTCTTTACGGATGGCGAGCATTTTGTCGCCGATCTCGTTAACAGCGTCGTCCCAGCTTATCTTCTTCCATTTACCGCCTTCGAGCTTGGTTGGATACTTCAGACGCCGCTCACCATGAGCGTGTTCGCGTACTGAAGCGCCCTTGGCGCAATGCGCACCAAGATTGAACGGTGAGTCAAAGCCAGGCTCTTGCCCGACCCAAACGCCGTTCTGCACCTCTGCCAAGACCGTGCAACCAACCGAACAATGCGTGCAGACCGATTTCTTGATCTCGATCGCACCACTCGACATGGATGCAGCCTCGGCTTTGGTGACCATACCACTGCGCAAGCCTGTTACAGCTGCGAGACCGCCAATAGCCAGTCCCGAATTACGCAGGAATGTACGCCGATCTACGGCGCCACCAGTCAGCTCGCTTATGGCAGATGATAACCGGGGGCCATTCGCAACCCCGTTTACCTTCTTCCTTAGCATCGCTTCCTCCTTCTAAAAGTTGAGCCCCGAAACGTTCGGAGCCAGAGCCCTGCGATAAAACAGGGCCAATCCTATTGCTTACCGGATCGCTAGAAACGGGCCAGATCGTAATAGGTTTTGATGTGATCGGTCTCTTTGTAGAGACGACCAGTACCATCGGCAGTCGTGCTAGCTTCAGCCACACTCTTGCCGCCTACGAGAACTGCACCGCCAGTTACGGCGCCTGCACCCGCAAGCTTCAAAAAGCTGCGACGATCAGCATCTGCACGGTCACATTTCGCTTTCATGCTCTGCCTCCTTTGAATTGGACGGATGGCCTTATCGCCACATCCGCCTTCCCCAGCCTCGTCAGGACATCGAAAATGCCGTTGTTTCAATTTCCATGAAGCTCCGGCCGATGGTTCCTACCGCTGCGTAGAGAACTGATGACTTCGCAGCCTCAAGGTCTGCGAAGAAATGACTTGCCCAACTGGAAATATGGGCTTCGAAAAATGCTTTCTGCTCAGCAAGTGGCGCTGGATCGCCGAACTCGCCGCTGATCAGTCCGGCCATCATGTCCATGAGTGCTGCAATATGATCTTCAGGCTCCTTGTGGCTGGTACCGCGTGCGATGCCGAGCCGGGCCATGTCATTGCGCAATTTGGCCAGAGGCTTCTCGTGAAGAAATCCGGTGAGGTAGTAAGAACCGTAGGGTAGCAATTCGCCGCGGGCCACGCCGATGAAGAGGTCATGATATTCCTCTTCAGCAATGGGAATGCCCGTTTTTGACGCCACTTTTGCAAAGGACAGCATCGCCTTGCCGAGATCAGTCTTATCGCCTTCCATTCCAGCAACAGACTTCAGCAAAGCGTCATCAGGCGGCGACGCCAGAAGACGCGCCAAAAAGCGGTACATCTGCGCGCGCATCACATCTTCCTGTGCGAGGTCATTAGCTGATGTGTCAGCCATATCTCGCGTTGCCTCTTCTACGGGCATGCGCTTTTAATTTCCTCCCATGGGCACGGTGTAAAATCCGCACTCTTCCACAGTGTGCAAGCCGTGGTCATTGAAGGCAATGTATAACCTATAGGCGTATGGAGAAACAATTATATGTGAAAGATGCTATGCGCGGGCAGGATGTGGTATCTCAATCTTGAAATTTTAGTCTTTAGAGTGTCTTTTAATCATTATAAATCAAAAGCTTATTTCATTTCAAAATGAGTCCTGAAAACATGCATTTAAAAAGAACATCCGGTATGTTTTGGGGGGCGCATTTCCAACCGCCGTATGGGCTTGATCGGAACCGCTGCGCTGCTAAGGTGAATGAAATCGTCAGCAGATCTGCAACTCGGCTGAAATATGCCGATGCAGGAAACAGAATCAGCACTGGCAATCCGCGTGAGGCTGACACGCTAAAAGGTTACGCGTAATGGCAATTTCCGGTCCCACATCAGCTGATTCACCGAACCTGATAGATCCCTTCGGACGTCACGTTACCTACTTGCGCGTTTCCGTGACGGACAGATGTGACTTCCGCTGCGTCTATTGCATGGCGGAAAATATGACATTTCTGCCAAAGAAAGATCTGCTCACCCTTGAAGAGCTGGACCGGTTATGCACCGCATTCGTGAACAAGGGTGTACGCAAACTCCGCATTACAGGCGGCGAACCGCTGGTTCGCAAGAACATCATGTGGCTGTTCGAAGCACTTTCGCGCCACCTCAAATCGGGCGTGCTGGATGAACTCACCCTGACCACCAATGGCAGCCAGCTGTCACGATTTGCCAAGCAACTTGCGGCATGTGGCGTAAAACGCGTCAACGTTTCCCTGGACACGCTTATTCCGGAAAAATTCAAGGAAATTACCCGCTGGGGCAATTACGACCAGGTGATGGCGGGTATCGACGCCGCGCGCGAAGCCGGCCTTCACGTCAAGATCAATGCGGTCGCGCTGAAAGACGTCAACGAGCATGAATATGATGACATGATCCGCTGGGCGCATGGACTGGGCATGGATTTGACCCTCATCGAGGCCATGCCCATGGGTGATATCGACGAGGACCGTTCTGACCAGTATCTGCCGCTTTCCGTGGTGCGCGCACGGTTGATGGACACGTGGACCCTGGAGGATATTCCTTACAAAACCGGTGGACCCGCGCGTTATGACGAAGTCAAGGAAACCGGCGGAAAAGTTGGCTTTATCACTCCTATGACCCACAATTTCTGCGAGTCCTGCAACCGCGTCAGGATAACCTGCACCGGTACTTTGTACATGTGTCTGGGCCAGGACGATGCTGCCGATTTGCGCGCCCCGCTTCGAGCATCAAATAGCGACGAGCTGTTGTCGAGAGCGATCGACGAGGCCATTTCACGCAAGCCCAAGGGGCATGATTTCATCATCAAGCGCGGAACCAGCCGTCCCGCTGTTTCCCGGCACATGTCCGTCACCGGCGGCTGATCCGCAGGACTGGTTCTGGGACAAGTTTTTTCGCCAAAAACAGGCGCATTCGCACAATTCAAGATTTCTAAACACCCCACAAATTCAATCATGCGTTAAGCACGCTTGTTACGCGGATATTTACTCGCATCTTCTATTCTTTACCCAACTGTCTAAGTGCAGTGGGGGCGGACAAGAATGTCCAGAATTATGTCGCTAAAATGCGACCTCATGACCATTATGGGGTTAGTCATGCTGGGCTTTTGCGTGCTCGGTCTTGGCATGCTGTCGGCCGCCTCCGTAAAAGAAAACCAGCTCATGCATGACGGTGAAGCCGAGGTAAAGCGCTGGGCCAGCGAACTAACCAAGAATTTGCACACCAATCCGGAAGCCGCCAGGAGCACCTTCTTCAACCACAGGTTTTTTCTGAAAAAAAGCAGTACGTCTTCGCGTGTATTCGCGTTTGACGTATTTGATAAAAATGGAAAATTGTTCCATTCCGCCGGACTAGCAAACTGGCATCCGCTCGAAACAATTTCAAACCTGCTGAATTCGCCGGTGACCCGGTATCACCGGGGTTTGCGGCAGAATACCGCGCAATTGCATTCTTTTGAGAAAAACACTCCGACCACCAATTATGCCTCTGTTGCGATGCCGTTCTACTCGGCAGATGGCTATCTGGGGTCAATTATCGCATTCGTGGATCAGGGCGAGCAGGCCAGTTACCTGACAAAATCGTTCAAGATCATTGCGGGCGTGACAGGCCTGCTGCTGCTGATCGGTGTCGGTATCCCTTCGTACCTCGTGCTTGTCCGCACCAAGGAAAACGGGAAAGCAGAGGAGCGCATACGCTACCTATCTGTTCATGACGAGATGACGGGGCTTGCGAACCGCAAGTCATTTAACGAGCATCTGCACTCCACGCTGAGGGAAGACAGGAAGAAATCGGGACACCTCGTCGTTGTCATCATCGATATCGACCGTTTCAAGCAGATCAATGACGCGCTGGGTCATAGCGCCGGGGACAGTGTCCTGCGCTATATGACTGAATCGCTGAAATCCAACATCCAGGATGACGACTATGCCGCACGTATTGGCTCGGACCAGTTTGCCTTAACGCTGTCCGGTATCAAGAGCAAGGAGCATGCAGTGACGTTCATCGCCACGTTGCGCGAATCTCTCTCCGCTCCCTTGTGGATCAATGGTGAGAAAGTTACCTACTCCTTGTCCATTGGCTGCGCGATGGCTCCTGAACAAGCTGGTGAGGCCACCATCCTGATGCGCCATGCCAATCTGGCGCTTGGCCGCGCAAAGTCGGATGGCGGCAACAGCTTCAAATTCTTCGAACAAAGCATGGACACCGCCTTTCTCCGTCGGCGCGATTGCGAGGCCGACCTTCGCCGCGCCTTAGATTCAGACCAGTTTGAACTGTACTACCAGCCGCAGGTTGATCTCAAAACGCAAACCATTTGCGGTTACGAAGCCCTGATCCGCTGGAACCATCCCCGGGACGGCAACGTTTCGCCGGGCTTCTTCATTCCATTGGCCGAGGAAACCGAACTGATCATACCAATCGGTGAATGGGTATTGTGGCAGGCGTGCAAGGATGCCGCTGCCTGGCCGAAACCCTTGAAGGTTTCGGTCAACCTCTCACCGGTACAGTTCAAGCGCGGCAATATCGTCGAACTTGTCCAGGACGCCCTTGAGATTTCGGGCCTGGCGCCGGAACGGCTGGAAGTTGAAATTACCGAAAGCCTGCTCATCAGTTCCACCGGCAAGGTGGCTGAAGATCTCCATGGCCTGCGTGATCTCGGCGTTTCGATTGCCATGGATGATTTCGGAACCGGTTATTCCAGCCTAAGCTATATTTCCTGCTTCCCGTTCAACAAGATCAAGATCGACCAGTCCTTCGTGCAATCGATGACCAAGGACACTGCCATTCTGGGCATCGTCAAATGCATCATCGCCATGGGGCACTCGCTTGGCGTTATCATTACCGCGGAAGGTGTGGAAACGGCCGAGCAAAACCGCATCCTCAAGGGATTGGGCTGTGAACAGGTTCAGGGCTATCTCTATGGCCGTCCAATTAGATCATTCACATGCAAAAAGCGGATCAGCAAAGCGCTAAAAATCTCCCCGGCTAAGCCGGCAGGAAAGCGCAAAACCGCTTCGGCCGCCTGACCCATCAAGCAGGTGGATCTGGAAAAGATTTCCAAATTCGGATTCCGTTGAGATATTACGAAACTCCGGCTTAGCTCTCGATGACGATTTCGGGTGCGGCGCGGACAGAATCTTCCTGTTCGATACCTGCCCATGCCTTCTCCGCCATATCCCGGTAAATACCCGCATGTTCGCTATCGGGCTGGGAAATCACAACAGGCTGGCCGCTGTCGGACTTTTCGCGAATGTCCATGTGAAGCGGCACCTCGCCAAGGAATGGTACCCCAAGCTTTTCAGCCTCCAAGCGCGCGCCACCATGGCCGAAGATGTCGGAACGCTCCCCGCAGTTGGGGCACAGGAAATAGCTCATATTCTCGACGATCCCCAGTACCGGCACATCGACCTTGCGGAACATGTTCAGCCCCTTGCGCGCATCGATGAGTGCCAGATCCTGCGGCGTGGAAACGATAACTGCTCCTGCAAGCGGCACCTGCTGAGCCATGGTAAGCTGGGCATCACCAGTGCCCGGAGGCATATCAACCACCAGAAGATCAAGCTCTCCCCAGGCCACCTCCTTCAACATTTGGGTGATCGCCGACATGACCATGGGTCCGCGCCAGATCATCGGCGTGTCTTCCTCTACCAGGAAACCCATGGACATGACCTTCAGCCCATAGCCTTCCATGGGGCTCAGGATATTGCCTGAAGCAGGTTGCGGCCTACCGGTTATGCCCAGCAGACGCGGCATGGACGGGCCATAAATATCCGCGTCCAGCACACCGACTTTCAGGCCATTGGCCTGGAACGCGAGTGCCAGGTTGACTGATGTCGTCGATTTGCCGACACCACCCTTGCCGGACGCCACTGCGATAATATGTTTCACGCCGGGTACGCCGGCGACTTTAGGGTCAGCACCAGCACCGGGGGCGCCCATTCCACCCCCCATGGGCGGAGGTGGAGCGCCTGGTCCGCGCATCGCAGCGGACGCAGGTGATGCCGAGGGGGACGGCGCAGGTGCGGCACCCGCCTCGCGATCCGCGGTCAGGGTGACGGTGGCGGAAGAAACGCCGGGCATCTCCAAGACAACCTTTTCCGCCGCCTGGCGAAGGGGGTCGAGATCGTTGGCACGCGCTGGATCGACCGATATGGCGAAATAGACCTTGTCCTTGTTTATGACGATCTCGGACACAAGCCCGAGCGCAACGATATTGTCAGACAGGTCCGGTCCCTTCACCCGCTCAAGTTCGGCAAGAATCTGGACCTTGGTCAGACCCGTAGCTGCTGCTTTCTTCTTTGCCTGTGTTTTCGTAGCTTTTTTCGCCATAGGTGTTTTCGTCCTGCGCCCTGTTGCAATTGGTTCGGTGGCGGGCATTTAGCACAGTTTATCACAGATCAACAATTAGACTGCGAGTCTGCGGCATAGCGGCACTGGTGCTTGCGCGTGAGCTGACACAAGTTCTAGTTTCTCATCTGAAGCCACGGGATCATACCACACGCGATGGAGCCGTTTCAGTTGAAAGAATATACCGTCCAGCCCAATCCGGATGATCCGGCACTCTCAACGCCTGTTCGCGGTCGCGACCAGGATGGCGAGGAAATTGAAACTTCTGTCGTGACCGAGCGGCCATTGACGCTGTTTCTCAACAGCCAGGAGATCGTCACCATGATGACGATTGGCGACCATCCTGACCTGCTGGCGGCCGGGTATCTGTTCAACCAGAACATGCTGCGTGCGGATGATGTGATAACGGCGATCGAGCATGACGATGATCTTGATGTCGTCGTGGTGCGCACGCAACGTGAAACTGATTATGAGGAAAAGCTCAAAAAAAAGGTGCAGACGTCGGGTTGCGCGCAAGGCACCGTGTTTGGCGATCTGATGGAAGAGTTCGAGGACGCAAAACTCAATCCACAGGCCCGTGTCCACACTTCCTGGCTCTATGCACTGCAAAAGAAGATCAACACCGCACCCTCGCTCTATCTCAAGGCCGGGGCGATCCATGGTTGCGTTTTGTGCAAAGAAGACAAACCGCTGATTTACGTGGAAGATGTGGGCCGCCATAACGCGGTGGATAAAATCGCCGGTTACATGCTGCTCAACAATATACCGGCTGACGACAAGAGCTTTTACACCACCGGTCGTCTGACCTCGGAAATGGTCATCAAGACCGTCAAGATGGGCATTCCCGTGCTGCTGTCGCGGTCCGGCTTCACGGCCTGGGGCGTTGATCTTGCCAACCAGGCCGGCCTCACGCTCATTGGCCGCATGCGCGGCAAGCGCTTCGTAGTGCTGGCAGGCCAGGAACGTGTCATTTATGACGCAGATCTCACAAACATTGAAGACGAACCCTCAAAACATGCACGCAAGTCCAGCCAGGCAGAGGAAGCCGTATGAGGCGCCGCGATGGTTGATAGTGCAGAGCCCGTTCTTGGCGTGTTGCTCGCTGGTGGCCAGTCACGGCGCATGGGTGGCGGCGACAAGTGCCTGCTGGAACTCGCCGGCAGACCGCTCCTGGCTCTCGTCATTGAGCGACTGAAACCCCAGACAAGCGCGCTGGTGCTGAATGCCAATGGTGATCTGGAACGCTTTTCCGAATTTGGTCTGCCAACTATTGCCGACCCGGTGGAAGGCTTTGCCGGACCTTTGGCCGGGGTGCTGGCAGGCTTCACATGGGCTCGCGAACATGCACCCGATACACGCTGGATTGTGACGGCAGCAACTGACACACCGTTCTTTCCTGAAAATCTCGTTGAGAAATTGGTTGATGCCACCCGAGGACAATATCCCGCTATTGCACTCGCCAAATCGAATGAGCGCATGCATCCGGTGTTCGGGCTGTGGCCAACCGCGCTGGCAGATGATCTCCATGGCGCGCTTGAGGGCGGCACCCGCAAGGTGCTGGACTGGACCAACCGACATACAACCGTGACCGCTACGTTCCCTGAAGTTCACATCGGCGGGACAGTAATCGACCCCTTTTTCAACGCCAACAAACCGGATGATATAGCGCATGCCGAAACCGTCCTTGCGGAGACGGCAGCTTCATGACCCACCCTGTGTTCGGAGTTATCGGCTGGAAAAACTCCGGCAAAACCACGCTGATGGAGCGGCTGCTGGAAGAATTTTCACAGCGTGGATACGCGGTCTCGGCCATCAAGCACGCTCATCACAGCTTTGACGTTGACCATCCGGGGCGCGATTCCTACAAGTTCCGCGAGGCTGGCGCGCGGCAGGTGGCGCTGGTGTCCCCCAAACGCTGGGCGCTGATGCACGAGTTGCGTGATGAGGACAAACCGGATTTTGAGGAAATCCTCTCTCATATCGGGCCCTGCGACCTGGTGCTGGTTGAAGGATACAAGGGCGGCCCTCACCCCAAGATCGAGGCGCGCAGTGCCCGCTCCTTGACGCAGGAGGCCCTCTCGGACAACGATCCACAGATCATGGCGGTTGCCAGCGATGGTGAAACGGACACAGGCGCATTGCCCGGGTTCGACATAAACGACATCACCGGCATCGCGGATTTTATCGCTTCTAATCTCGGTCTTGCAAAAGAATGACCCGAAAGCTTCGTGACGACTGTTTTCTGCATGACTCTGAGCGCCTGACGCACGCAGAGGCGATTGCGATCCTGCGTGAGGGTCTGGTGACGGTGGTTGATGCCGAGCCGGTGCCGGTGGATGAAGCACCCATGCGCATTTTGGCTGAAGACGTCATCGCGCCGCAAAATATCCCGGCTCATGACAATGCCGCTGTTGACGGCTATGCCTTCGCCTTCCCGGACTATGACGCGACCGGTGGAAGCACCTTAAAAGTGAGCGCTCGCGCAGCGGCGGGACACTCTGTGAGTGACCGGATCGAGCCAGGAACGGCAGCACGTATTTTCACAGGTGCCGCCATGCCTGAAGGCATGGACTCTGTGGTGATGCAGGAAGATACCGAGGCCCAGACCCGCGATGGCGATATTTGGGTCACAATTCCGGGGGGATTACAGCAAGGCGCAAACTGCCGTCTGTCCGGGGAAGATGTGGAGCAAGGAGCGGTGATGCTGGCCACAGGCTGCCGCCTGCGCCCGCAAGACGCTGCATGTGCAGCGTCCGCCGGGAAAGCCACCCTTTCCTGTTTCAAGAGACCCAGGGTCGGTGTGTTCTCCACCGGTGATGAAATTGTCCGCCCCGGGGAAACGCTGGCACCAGGCCAGGTCTATGACGCCAACGCACCCATGCTGCGTGGACTAATTGAGGCGGCAGGTGCGGACTGTATTGATCTCGGCGTGCTGCCTGATGCACCTCATGCGGTGCAGGCCAGCCTCAAGGACGCGGCCTCTATATATAATGTCGTGATTACATCGGGTGGTGCCAGCCGGGGCGAGGAAGACCATGTGGTGGACGCGCTCGATGCACTCGGCTCACTTAATATGTGGCAGATCGCCATCAAGCCTGGCCGGCCAATGGCCTTCGGGCAAATTGGCGACTGTGTGCATTTGGGCCTGCCCGGAAACCCGGTCGCTGTATTCGTGTGTTTCCTGCTCTATGTGCGCCCGGCCCTTGTGCGTCTTGGCGGAGGCGCGTGGCCGGAACCAGCCCGTTATCCCCTGAAAGCTGCTTTTTCAGTGCTGAAGAAAAAGACCGGACGGCGCGAATTCTGGCGCGGATTTCTCACGCAGAACAATGACGGCACGCTGTCGGCGGGAAAATTCGATCGCGATGGCTCGGGACTGATTTCAGGCCTGTGCGAGGCCGATGGCCTCATCGAGGTGGGGGAAGATATAACGCAAGTGAAGGAAGGCGACCAAGTGGCCTTCATCCCCTTTACAGAATTCGGCATCAGGCGGGCGTGAATTATCCGAACAGGGATATCTCTTTCGAGGTACTGGGCCGTCATTGATTGCCGAGCCCCGGCCAAAATGGCATATTCCCCATAGAGATTGAACCTTCACCGGCGGGAAACAAGAAAACAGCGTCCGGGGAGCTGGAAGAATGGCGGCCAAACCGACTGGAAGAACTCCATCCGCACCTCTTCAGGCAATATTTGACGAAGCGGTCGCGCTGCAACGGCAAGGCGACCACAAGCGCGCGGTCAAGTGGTTTAAGCGTGTTCTCAAACAGTCGCCTGACCATCCTCAGATACTCAATATGTGCGCACTTTCCCTGGCCGAACTCAATGATTTGGGCAGGGCGGAGAAAGCTCTTGAGAAAGCGGTCAAAAGTGCCCCTGACTTCGCGGACGGATGGCTCAATCTTGGAATGGTCCAGCAAAAAAATCAGGCCCTCGATGCCGCTGCCGCATCATACGGCAAACTCTGCGCCCTTCTTCCCAATTCA
>JAJFHP010000026.1 GCA_021775555.1 Hyphomicrobiales bacterium
TGCAGGATGCTGTTAACAGCCGTGTTCAGAAGATCGCGGTCATGGCTGACGATCAGAACGGTGTGCGGGTAGCCTCTGAGGAAATTCTCGAGCCATAGCGTGCCTTCAAGGTCGAGATAGTTGGAGGGCTCATCGAGTAGCAAAATATCGGGTGCGGCGAACAAGGCACTTGCCAGAGCCACGCGCATCCGCCAGCCGCCTGAAAACTCCGCGCAAGGACGCTGTTGTTCATCTTGCGAAAATCCCAGTCCCGACAGAATGGCCGCCGCCCGGGACGGGGCAGTATGCGCGCCGATATCTGAGAGCCGCGTGTGTATTTCACCTATTCTGTTCGGGTCACTTGCCGTATCAGCCTCTGCGAGGAGCCTGGCGCGCTCTGTATCGGCTGCCAGCACGGTATCGATAAGCGATTCCGGACCGCCGGGAGCTTCCTGGGAGACGATCCCCATGCTGGCTTTTTTTGGCATGCGAATGTCACCGTCATCTGGCGAAATCTCACCAGAGATCAGGCGTAGCAAAGTCGTCTTGCCGACACCGTTACGGCCCACCAGCCCCACCTTATGGCGCGGAGGTATGCCGGCGGTTGCTTTCTCAAAGAGCAAGCGACCATCGATACGGTATGTGAGGTCATTGATGTGTAGCATGGGTGTATCTCGAAGTACTTACGGTTTGCGCTCATAGCATGCCGGCAGGCCATTGGCTAAAGCTGAGTTTGCAATGGTTGCGGGAGTTATGGGTGGGAGCTATAAGCGCCTCAACTGCCGAACGGCAAATCTTAATTTTGAAAGCAGGAATTTACATTATGGCCATCGAACGCACCCTCTCAATGATCAAGCCTGACGCCACTGCGCGCAACATCACCGGCGCAATAATTGCCAAGCTTGAAGAAGCCGGACTGCGCGTCATCGCACAAAAACGTGTGAAATGGAGCGAAGCCCAGGCGCAGAAATTTTATGAAGTCCATGCCGAGCGTCCTTTCTACAATGATCTCGTCGCATTCATGACATCAGGTCCGATTGTCATACAGGCTCTGGAAGGCGAGGGAGCGGTGGCAAAGAACCGTGAAGTCATGGGTGCTACCAATCCGGAAGAAGCTGACGCCGGAACCATCCGTGCAGAGTTTGCGGAGAATATCGAGCGTAATTCCGTGCACGGTTCCGACAGTGTCGAGAACGCGGCAGTGGAAATTGCATTATGCTTCGATGAGGACGAAATTGTCGGATAGGGTGCGGCAATGATTACTCCTGCCTACATTCAGAAGATGTCAGAATATAACCGTTGGATGAATGGCGGAATATACGATGCCTGCGATGAGCTCAGTGATGAGCAACGCAAGAAAGATTGCGGAGCCTTTTTCAAATCTGTCCACGGCACCCTCAACCATATTCTTTGGTCCGATCAATTATGGATGCACCGGTTCGCAGCAACGCCAGCACCGCTCTCACCAGATATTCCTGGCTCGGCGTTGCAATATGAGTCTTACGAGGATTTGAAGCGAGAACGTTCCGCATTCGATCAGGTCATCAATGATTGGGCCTCCAGCATCGAGGCTGCTGATCTGGAAGGTGATTTAAGCTGGTATTCGGGAGCAGCGGGGCGTGAGGTCACAAAACCCTTGTCGGTACTCATAACCCATTTGTTCAACCAGCAAACACACCATCGCGGTCAGGTACATTGTATGCTGACCGGATTTGGCATCAAAACTGCCGATACGGATCTGGCTTTAATGCCCTAGGTGCGGCCTGTGCGCGTGACGAAGTGGAAAAGCTGCCCGTTAATAGCGGCAACGCCGATGATGACAGCAACAAGACCAGCTGCGATTTGCCAGTTAAAGTTTTCCCCCAGAACCAGCACTCCGATGACAACACTGATGGCGGCGCGGGCATAGGCAACGCTTGATGTTCCGACTGAGCCCAAGGTGTTCACAAGCCTGAAATATAGCGTGAAAGCGCCTGCCGTTGAAAACACAGCCAGGGCAATGACAGCCAAAATGGAGGTCCTGGTCGGTGTGAGGTCCAATGGGTGTTCGAAGATGAAACTGGCCGGCAGAAGGATCATCGCAGCAATTGACAGCGTACATACTGCTGTTGCTTCTGGGGTAATTTCCCTGAATCTCTTGCCATAGATCATGGCTATGGCGTAGCTGACAGTTGCCCCCGTGATTGCAAGCTGACCGGCAACATTTGCGCCGAGACCTCGCAAGGCTTCCACACCAATCAGGAGGCAAACCCCGCCCAGACCTGCCAGAACACCCAGGGAGTGTTCCAGGGTTACATGTTCATGACGCGTCCAGAACACCGTGATAAGGAACAGGAAAATCGGGGTTGTGGAATTGAGGATGCCTGCAAGTCCGCTATCCACATATTGCTGACCCCAGGTGATCATTGTAAACGGTATGACGAATCCAAACAGCGCCTGAACAACGAGTTTTCGCCATGTTTGGATCCCTCGTGGAATTGTCAGCCGCCGCGCAATGACAACAAGCCAGAGGACAGTCGCTGCGATCATAACCCTGATGGCGACCAGGGTTACCGGGGTTATGCTTTCGACAGAGAGTTTTATCAATCCGTAGGATGCTCCCCAGAGAAGTGACAGCAGGGCAAGCAATGCAAACTCAAGGTGCATTGAGGGGTTGGTAAAGCCGGGAGGCACTGTGTTTTTCATAATTCGTCAGTAACCGAATCATGAATGCTTGTCGAGGAATGACATTTCGTTTATAACCGAACTATGATCGAAGGTCCTTATATAGCGGAGGCAGCGGCGCTGATTGGCGATCCAAGTCGTGCAGCCATGCTGTCAGCACTGATGGACGGCAGGGCACTGACGGCGACGGAATTGGCCTATTCCTCAGGCATTACACCTCAGACCGCGAGCGGACATCTGGCCCGGCTAAAGGAGGCCAGGCTGGTTGAGGTCGAGAAGCAGGGCCGGCACCGCTACTACAGGCTGGCCAATGTACATGTGGCGCACGCGTTGGAAGCTTTGGCGGTTTTGGCGGTGCATGGGGCGCCTCGACATCGACCAACTGGACCGCGTGATGAGGCCTTGCGCTTTGCGAGAACTTGTTACGATCATCTGGCGGGGCGATTGGGGGTGGCAATAACCCAATCGCTGTTGAGTGATGGTAGTCTCACACAAGCAGAAAACGCTTTTGCGTTTACTCCCGAAGGCAGAACAAGACTTGAGAAGTTTGGCCTCGACTTTTCAAAAATAGGCAAGGGACGCCGCTCGGTCGCAACCCGGTGCCTGGACTGGAGTGAGCGAACTCCGCATCTGGGCGGAGCGCTGGGAGCATTGCTCCTGGAGGACCTGGACGCGCGTGACTGGCTTTCGAGGGTGCCGGGTTCTCGCGCGGTCACCCTGACGAAGGCTGGAAGAGCAGGAATGCGCAAACAGTTTGACATTTCACTTGATTGATCAAACGCAAAAGTGTGGCGTTGCATTCCACTGATGCTATCTTGATCCTCTGCTTGGAGTTTCCCAATGGATGCCTGCATACCCATAGGCCACAGCGCCTGTCCGCATGATTGCCCTTCAACCTGCGCGCTGGACGTTGAGTTGCTGGACGATAACCGTATCGGGCGGGTGCGCGGCGCGAAGGACAACTCTTACACGGCCGGCGTCATCTGCGCCAAGGTCGCACGCTATGCCGAACGCATTCACCATCCGGACAGGTTGAAGACGCCCCTTAGGCGCAAGGGTGCAAAAGGTTCACTTGAATTTGAACCGGTCAGTTGGGACGATGCCCTCGACATCACGGCGCAGAATCTGCTGGAAGCGGAAGAACGCCATGGCCCGGCGGCCGTGTGGCCATATTATTTTGCAGGGACCATGGGGCTGTTGATGCGTGACGGCATCAACCGGTTGCGGCACGCCAAGCGCTATTCAGGCATCTTCAACACCATCTGTACCCCGCTTGCCCAGTCCGGTTTTATGGCTGGTGCAGGCCAACTCATGGGGCCGGACCCCCGTGAGATGGCGAAGTCGGACCTGGTGGTGATCTGGGGATCCAACCCTGTCAGTACCCAGGTCAATGTGATGACGCATGCCACACGAGCGCGAAAAGAGCGCGGTGCGAAAATTACGGTTGTTGATGTCTATCGCAATGGCACAGTGCGTCAGGCGGACATTGCACTCATAATTCGTCCCGGCACGGACGGCGCATTGGCGTGCGCTATCATGCATGTGCTCTTTCGTGATGGTTTGGCGGACCTGGACTATCTCGCAAAATACGCGGATTGCCCGGAGGAATTTAGAGCTCACCTTGCGCAAAAGACACCGCAATGGGCGTCTGCCATCACGGGTCTGCGGGTGGATGAAATAGAAGCCTTCGCGCAGCTGATCGGAAACACACCAAAGAGCTATTTTCGTTGCGGATACGGCTTTGCCCGGTCACGAAATGGCGCGGTGAACATGCATGCAGTGACCTGCATTCCGACCATTACCGGTGCATGGGCACACGAGGGCGGTGGTGCTTTTTTTGGAAACAACGCCATCTATCACTGGGACAAATCCATGATCGAGGGGTTGGATGCTAAAGATCCGCGCGTGCGGATGCTTGATCAATCGCGTATCGGACCTGTTTTGACCAATGACCCTCAAGATATCGGTGAAGGGCCGCCAGTGACAGCGCTGTTCGTGCAAAACATGAACCCGGTGGCGGTTGCCCCGGAACAGGACAAGGTGAAAGCCGGATTTGCGCGTGATGATCTGTTTGTCTGCGTCCATGAACAGTTCATGACCGAAACAGCCCAGCTGGCTGATATCGTGTTGCCGGCCACCATGTTCCTGGAGCATGACGATTTTTACCAGGGCGGCGGGCACCAGCATATCCTGCTTGGGCCGAAACTCATCGATCCCCCTGGTGAGTGCCGTTCCAACCATGATGTTCTTTGTGCCCTTGCCGAGCGTGTGGGGGCAGAGCATCCGGGATTTAAAATGAGTAGTCGCGAATTGATCGACTGGACATTGCAGGCGTCGGGCTGGGGCAATCTGGAGAATCTGGAAGAACAGAAATGGATCGATTGCCAGCCTGATTTTGACACTTCGCATTATGTGAACGGCTTTGGCTGGCCGGATGGGAAATTCCATTTCAAGCCCGATTGGCGCAAGGTGACCCTTGCGATAACCACGCCGCTCGGGCCGATAGACGATATGCCCGATTTTCCCGACCACTGGGAAGTAATCGAGGAAGCCGATGAGGCGCATCCCTTCCGCCTCGTTACAGCGCCTGCGCGCAACTACCTCAACTCGACATTCTCCGAGACGCCGACATCCCAGGCGAAGGAAGGGGCGCCCGCTGCCATGATTCATCCCGATGACCTGACCGAGCTTGGAATATCCGAAGGCGCACGCATCGCGATGGGAAATGAGCGTGGTGAAATCAGACTGCTGGCGCGCGCATTTGAGGGTGTTCAAAGAGGCGTGGTGATCGTCGAGGCAATTCCAAAAAACGACAAATTTGAGGGTGGGAAGGGTATCAACACGCTGACAGGAGCTGATGCAGCGGCCCCCTTTGGCGGTGCCGCCTTCCACGACAATCATGTTTGGATCAGGAGGGAAAACCCATGACCAAGAAGGTGACATATTCTAATCCGCCAAGCTCGGGTGAACCTCTCGGGCTCTATTCTCAAATAGCCCGAGTGCCCTCCGGGGAACTGGTATTCATTGCCGGCCAATTAGCGCCGGGCAACTTTGCGGTCCAGTTCAACAGTGTCTTCAAAGCTATTGGTGATATTTTAAATGACCTTGGAACCGAATATGACTCGGTCGTGAAATTTACAACCTATCTGGTGGATGCAGACGACATTGAGCAATTCATGGAGCTACGGGAAAAGTTGTTTCCCAATCTGTTCTCAGCAGCAAGCTATCCACCAAATACACTTTTGATTGTCGATCGGCTTGTGAAGGAAGAATTTCGAATTGAAGTTGAAGCGGTAGTGAGGTTGCCTGAGTAAATATGTCGTGGAGAAAAGTTACATGCCGAAGCACGTCACATATTACAATCCACCGAAAGCCAGACAATTGACGAGCCTGTATTCTCATGTGGCGCGGGTCAGTGCTGGTGAGCAGGCTTATATCGCAGGACAGGTTGCGAGCGATGCAGCTGCAAAAGGGGGCGGGTTCGATGCCCAATTTCATGAGGTCTTCGATGCGATTGGAGTCATCCTTGACGACCTTGGTGCGGACTTTAATTCAGTAGCAAAGTTCACAACATACTTGGTTGGTACGGAGCACATCACACCCTTCAGAGAGTTGCGCGATGAGTTGTTCCCAAAAATCTTCGAAGGCCCGCTTTATCCGCCAAATACGCTGATTGTTGTTGAGGCGCTAGGGAGCCCAGATTGGCTGATCGAAGTTGAAACGGTTGCGGGCATGCATGTCCAGCAGGACCTTCAAACACGAGCATTTATGAGAAATGGGTAAGGACATGGCCAAACCTAAAGTTGTCGTTTGGATGCCGATGTACGACCAGACCGGCCATCAGTGGTTTGAAGAAGCGGGCGCTGATCTGGTGGTCGTGGATTCAATCGACGCACAGGCCGTCATGGCCGAGCTTCCAGACGCTAAAGCCATCTGGGTGAGAACGCCTGAACGGATCACCGCTGAAATGATGGATGCAGCGCCTGAACTGGTGGTCATTTCCACATCGGGCTTTGGCACAGACAATGTGGATATTCCCGCAGCGACGGAACGCGGGATTCTCGTCGTTAACAATCTGGGGTTTGGCCGCAAGCCGGTCTCCGAACATACAATCATGCTGATGCTGGCCGTGATGAACCGACTCACATGGGGGGACAGGGCCACGCGTGATGGTTCTGGCTGGGAAGCGCGCACCAATGCAGGCTTTTTGGAGCTTGAGGGTTCCACCGTGGGAATTCTTGGTCTTGGCTATATCGGCTCTGAGCTCACGCGCAAACTCACAACCGGGTTCCGCTGCCGGGTGCTTGTCTATGACCCCTATGTGGACAAGCGCATCCCCTTCACCGTCGGCGCGGAAATGGTTGATGATCTCGATGAAATGCTGAAGCAAATAAGTATTTTATGCATCTGCGCTGAACTCACCGATGAGACCCGCGAAATGATATCAAAGCGCGAGCTGGAACTCCTGCCGAAGGGCTCCATCGTCGTCAACACGGCGCGTGGCGCGATCCTGGATATTGATGCCCTGACGGAGGCACTTGCCTCGGGGCATATTTTTGGAGCTGGTATCGATACGACCTTTCCCGAGCCACTGCCAGCCTCTCACCCCCTGCTGAAGAATGAAAATGTGATCTTCACTCCTCATACGGCCGGTCTGACCACCTCAACAGCGACCGCGCAGACGCGTTTTGCGGTTAATCAGGTAATGAGCATTGTGGGGGGAGGTGAACCGACATTCCCTCTCAATCGCGAAGCCTGGGAGGGGAAGGTTTCGCGGCAGCCGAAATAACGCCAGCCTAGGCTAGGTCCCTGATCTTGAAATTCAGCCCGCCCTTGGGGCACAGCGTCACGGTCGACTGTATCGGTGCCGGAGTCTCGCCTACATATTCAGGGTCGAAGCGGCGCAGCAGCGTCACAAGCGCCAACATGTTCTCGATCTGCGATAACGCCCCGCCGATACAGGCGCGCTTGCCGGCCGAGAAGGGCAGGTAGGAATATTTGATACGCTTTTTCATGCGTTCGGGCGAAAAGCGTTCAGGTTGGAATTCTTCAGGGTTGGTCCAGTATTTCGGGCTGTGATGGGCAAGATAAGTGCACATCACGATCTTGTCGCCTTTGTGGACTTCGTGGCCCTCGATGACATCGTCGCCGGCAGCTACGCGGATTAGGGCCCAGATTGGTGGATAGAGACGCATGGTCTCCTGCAGGACCTGCCGCGTATAGCTCAACTGCGCGACCTGGTCCCATGTGGGCTCCTTGTCACCGCAAATCTCGTTTGCCTCGGCCCGGATTTTGTCGGCGACGCCGGGGTTCTGTGAAAGAAGATAAAGACACCAGGCCAGAGTGAGAGCAGTTGTTTCCGTGCCAGCCCACAGATACTGCTTCATTTCATCGACCACCTGCTGATGGTCAAATTCAGGGAAATCCGGATCGGCTTCTGCTTCCAGGATCATTTTGAGGAGGGTCTTTTCCCGGTCCTCAATGATTGGTGAGCCCAGGATCGAATCCGGTACCTTGGCCCAATGTTCCATGGCTTTGGAGGCCTTGGCATCGGTCACTTCTTCAAGTTCACCAGTGGCCTGCTTCAGACGGATTTCCTTGTGATTCATTACGTCCGTGTAGGTCTTGACCATGCCGAACACGAAATGCGGGTTGAACGGCATCTCGCGGTCGAATAGCGCCTTGCAAACCATGTCAGCGGCAAGGGTCCAGGTCTGTTCGACCATTTCAACCGTTTCACCGGTCTTGGCATATTCGGCCCAGATGTCTGATTTGGCGCGGATCGCATCCATGAGGAATGGGAAATAGACCTCAAACATATTGGGGTGGAACGCGGCCTGCTGGGGCTTGCGGATTTTCTGCCATAAGGCGCCATCGACGGTGATCATGCTCTTTCCAAATACGGGGCGCATGCCGTCAAAATACTTCGTGTAGTTGTCGGCATTCTCAACCAGCACGCGTTTGAAATGCTCAACATCTGAAAGCAGAACCACACGCTGGTTTTTCAGATTGATCGGGATGACGCCGCCATATTTGTCCGCCAGCCGCTGGAGCAGCTGCATCGGATTGTCAGAGTTCATCAGCGGTGTGAGTTTGAACCAGATGCTCTGCTCGTCGCCAAGTCCATGGGCATGAGAATACGCGGTTGTCATGGAGTGCCCTTCAATAACCCTTCAATGCGGGATGCTGCATGCGTGCCTATTGCCTAAGATGACGGCAATTCCCTAAGAAGCAAGGCTCAGTCTAGTACCATTTGCCGTTTCGCATTGTCCATATAGGCGATCAGTTACGGTTAGCGTGTTGCGCTGCATCATGGCGATGCGGCCTAACGCCGCTTAATCAAACCAGGGCGCTATATATGGACCGTGAACTGTCTGGCGGTTCTTGAAGACCACCTGCTCCTTTTTGACACTTGCTTCACCCGATGCCACTAGTTTTAACGCCAGCGGGTAGAGCTTGTGTTCGGCCTCCAGCACGCGTTTGGCCAGATCGTCGGCAGAGTCGCCAGGCAGCACTGGTACGGCAGCCTGGGCGATGATCGGTCCGGCATCCATTTCCGTTCGAACGAAATGCGCAGTACAGCCGCTCAGTTTCACCCCCGCCTCTAGGGCACGTTCATGGGTATGAAGGCCCTTGAATGCAGGAAGCAGGGAAGGGTGGATATTGAGTTGCCGGTCGCGCCAGTCTTCAACGAACTTTTCTGTCAGCAGGCGCATGAACCCGGCATTGCAAATGAGGTCGACATTTGCATGGCGCAAGGCGGCATCTAGATCGACTTGAAAGGTCTCGCGGTCAGCATATTTCTTATGGTCAACAACCATCATCGGAATGCCAGACTTGAGCGCGATTTTCAACCCGGGAACATCTTGGCGATTTGAAATAACAAGAACAATTTCAGCTGGGTAATTCGGTTTATTACATGCATCTATTAATGCGGATAAATTACTGCCTCGCCCTGAAATCAGCACTCCGACACGCTTGCGGGCACTCATGACACATAGTCCAGATTTCCAGAAAAGCGGACGCGTTCCTGACCCTTTTGCGGCTCGAGAGCCCCAAGCGGGAAAGCAACCTCTCCAGACTTGGTCAGACTGGCGATCACATCATCCGCGCTATCGGCTGAAACCACCAGCACCAGCCCGGCACCGCAATTGAAGGTGCGCAGCATCTCTGACGGGGAAACGCCGCCTTCTTTCGCTATCCATTCAAAGACAGCCGGCGTCTTGAATGTGCCCAAATCAACATGCGCCCCCAAACCTTCAGGAAGAACACGAGGTAAATTTTCCTGCAGTCCGCCGCCAGTAATATGAGCGAGGGCTTTGACGCCGTCAGTTTCCCGAATGGCATTGAGTGCAGCTCGCACATATATTCGTGTTGGTTCCAGCAGCGCCTCTCCAAGGGAAGATTTCGGAGCAAATGGCGCTGGCGCCTCCCATTTCATCCCGGTTTTTTCCACGACCTTTCGTACGAGTGAGAAGCCGTTGGAATGGATGCCCGATGCGGCGAGCCCAATCATCACGTCACTTTCTTCGATATCAGCGCGCGGCAGAAGATGACCCCGCTCCGCGGCTCCAACCGCAAATCCCGCGAGGTCATAGTCTCCAGCGGCATAAAGCCCCGGCATTTCAGCGGTTTCACCGCCTATGAGCGCGGCGCCAGCCTGGTTGCAACCTTTTGCGATACCGGAAATCACCCGTTCAGCCATGTTGGAATCGAGTGCGCCGCATGCAAAATAATCCAGGAAAAACAATGGTTCAGCGCCTTGAACGATGAGATCGTTGACGCACATTGCAACCAGATCAATACCAATAGTTTCGTGATGCCCGGTTTCAATGGCAATTTTGAGCTTGGTGCCAACTCCGTCATTGGCGGCCACCAGCACGGGGTCTTTAAAACCCGCATCCTTCAGGTCAAACAGACCGCCAAACCCACCGATAGCTCCCATGACGCCGGACCGTTTGGTGCTGGCAGCCAGGGGGCCAATGGCCTCCACGAGCGCGTTACCCGCATCGATATCCACGCCGGAGCCTGCATAGGTAAGGCCGTCTTTTTTTCCAGGTGAATTGCTATTCGCCATTGTTGTTTCGTCTGGTCCTTGCGCTAGAAGGGCTCCTGCACGCCTTTCATTGTAGGCAATAAGCGTTACGTCAAGCGGCATGAAAGCCTATTGAGTGAATGTCAACAGGTGACAGGGAGCAGGAAGCGGACCATTTGGACATTTAAATGACCCATTATCCCGTATATCTTCTCAGCAAATGAGATGTGATTCTGCAATATTCAGAGCCTGTTGGCCGCACGCCTTGTGCCTCCTGCTGATCGCTGTTTGCGTGCCAGCCGGCGCTCAGGAATCGGGCGTCTACACCGTGGCGAAACTTTCGGTGAGCATGAATGCCAAAGACGCTGTTACGGCGAAAAAACAGGCGCTGGCACTGGCAAAGCGCCGGGCATTGCACACGGTGTTCCGGCGCATCGCGCCCTTCAACAGCTCAGACCAGCTTCCCGTGGTCAAGGCCGCGGCAATCGAAGACATGCTGGAAGGTTTTTCCGTGCGCCGCGAGCGAAATTCCGCCACCCGGTATCTGGCCACTCTGGATTTTACCTTCAGCCCCGATGCGGTGCGTAAACTGCTGGGAGGCAAGGGCGTTTCTATATCCGATCAGCAGGCTGAACCCATCGCCGTGTTGCCGGTATATATCGACAAGGGCAAGATCAACCATACGGGTCGCGATCCATGGCGCATTGCGTGGAACGCGCTGGATCTTGCCCATGCCATCGTACCGGTGCGTCTCGCCCGAGCAGGCCCTTCTTTTACCATGGAATCACTCTCAAACCTGCTTGGCGGTGATGTACAGGCCTTTGTCGAGCTACGCGACAAATACAAAGCAGGGAAACTGGTTCTGGCCATTGCAGAACCAACGGCGGATGGCCAAACTCTGACAACACGCCTGTTCGGCGTCGACCGGGTGGGATCGGTTTCGCTCACGCGTAACGATCCCGTCTTCAAGCGTGACATGAAGTCCGCAGCAATACGCGCGTCAGAGATCACGCTTGGCGTGATTGAAGGCCGTTGGAAACTCTCCCACGCAGTTGAAAGAGGGACGGGGGAGGATTCAACTCCAACAAGCATCGGTGTGGTGGTGGAATTCGCCGGAATGAGACAATGGCGCGATATACGTGCGCGTCTTGTCAGAGTGCCTGGCGTTAATGGGCTTGATGTCAAATCGCTTTCTGCGAGAACAGCCCAGGTGGCGTTCCAGTTTCCCGGCGGCGCGGAACGTCTCTCTCAGGCGCTTGTATCCCATGGGCTCTCCTTGCATGGCGGGAGTGGATCATTGATTTTGCGTAGCAATTGACCTTGAAATCAGTACCCTAGAGGGAGTTACGTTCGCAGGTTAAACTGAGTCTATGAGAGGGGCCGCTGGTAAATGGCCTGAAATGCGGGGGAGCGAAAGCTTGCACATACCCAATATCATAACTCTGTTCCGGATATTCCTGGTGCCGCTTGTGATCTGGCTCATGCTCGATGGGCGAATGGAGATGGCGTTTCTGCTGTTCATTGTTGCGGGCGTGTCAGACGGTCTGGATGGATTTCTCGCCAAGCGCTATGGCTGGCAGACCGAACTTGGGGCTTATCTGGACCCACTCGCGGACAAGGCCTTGCTTGTAAGCATCTATATGGTTCTTGGCCATTTCTCACATCTGCCCATTTGGCTTGTCATAGCCGTGGTCAGCCGCGATATTCTTATTGTGGGCGCCATCCTATTGTCATTGGTGCTGGCACGCCCCGTACCCATGCGCCCGCTGATGATCTCGAAGGCCAACACTGTAGGACAGATCATGTTGGCAGCAATGGTACTGGGAGATCTGGGATTTGCATTGGGTCTGGAAAGGCACGTCGAGGTGATGGTCTGGGTTACAGGCAGTTTGACAGCTCTATCCGCAGGCACGTATCTGGTGCATTGGCTTGCCCATATGGCGTCTTATGAAGAGCCCCGGCAATCCATTCGCAGGCCAGCCGGAAATAAACTCCGCAAAACTGAAATGCGGCGGCGCAAGGAGCCTGTCACCAGTTCATGAGTGCAAGTAGACAAACTTTGTTCTGGCTTGGAGCGATGGCCGCACTGCTTGTTTTTGTGGTTGTGCTGAAAGATATCCTGCTTCCCTTCGTGGTGGGTGCAGCGATTGCCTATTTCCTCGATCCGCTGGCCGATCAACTGGAAGATTTCGGGTTCTCCAGGCTTTGGGCGACGATCGTCATCGTGCTGGTGTTTGGATTGTTGGTCATCCTTTCCATGATCTTCCTCCTGCCATTGCTGGTGGACCAACTCATCGATCTGGCATCGCGGCTTCCCGGGTATTTCCAGTCTCTTCGTGATCTCGCCGTGAGTTACCTTGAACGCTGGTTAGGCGATCAGTGGACCAGTAAGAATCTGGGCCTGGATGGCTCGGTCAAGGACTTTGCGCAAAAGGCAGCCGGCTGGGTTGGTCAGCTTCTCTCGTCCGTGTGGAGCGGTGGTCTTGCAGTGGTGAATTTCTTCGCTCTCATTGTCATCACGCCGGTGGTTACTTTTTATCTCCTGCTCGACTGGGACCGTATGATGCAGCACATTTCCGATTGGCTGCCGCGCGATCACGCTCAAGCCATTCATCAGATTGGCCATGATATAAATGACGTCATGTCAGGATTTGTGCGCGGACAGATGACCGTGCTCGCAACCTTGGGCGTTTTCTATGTCATCGGGTTGACGTTGATTGGACTGAATTTCGGCCTGCTGATCGGATTGGGCGCCGGGCTGGTTTCCTTTGTGCCTTTTGTTGGTCCTGCTGTCGGACTCGTCGTTGGAGGGGTCGTGGCGGTGGTTCAGTTCTGGCCGGAGTGGCATCTGGTCGCTGCCGTGATGTCTGTATTCATGATTGGCCAGCTGATCGAAGGCAATGTGCTCTCGCCAATGATCATCGGGGATCGTGTCCGCCTGCATCCGGTCTGGCTCATATTCGCTCTGTTCGTGTTCAGCTATTTGTTCGGGTTCGTAGGATTGCTGCTGGCGGTTCCTGCCGCCGCCGCGATAGGCGTATTGGTCAGGTTTGGCTTGCATGTTTATCTCAAGAGTTCGCTATATCAAGGCAAGACGCGGCGTTCCGGCAAGAAGAAATAGTTACGGACCTTAAGCGTATCCGGGAATGACGATGAGTGAGCAGCTGGTTCTCGATCTCCCGCACAGGCCCGCTCTGGGGGCTGATGATTTCCTCGTCAGTTCTTGCAATGCAGCGGCTGTTGATCTCATCGATACATGGCCGGATTGGCCCCATCATATCCATTTGATCGAAGGGCCAGGCGGTTGCGGCAAGAGTCATCTTGCCAATGTCTGGCGGCATAAAACGGGTGCTGAGTTCGTTAATGTTCCGCAACTGAGTGCAAGTAAGGTCTCGGATTATGATAATAAGAAGGGAGTCATTCTCGAAGATCTGGATCGCACTGCATTTGATGAACTGGCCCTGTTTCACATGCTGAACCTGGCCAGGGAACAAGGGTTTTGCATTCTGGTAACGGCAAGAGTGCCGCCTGGGCGCTGGAATGTTCAGTTGCCGGATCTCATCTCGCGTCTGCGGGGCTTGCCGGTCTCCACCATCGGTGGGCCTGACGATGCACTTTTGAGCGCTGTGCTTCTTAAGCATTTTTCCGATCGGCAATTGAATGTTGAGCCGCAAGTGCTCAAATTCCTGACAACGCGTATGGTAAGGTCGATGGAGGCTGCACGCGGGCTGGTGGCGGCGATTGATAAGGCCGCACTGGCTACTGGCAAGAAAATCACCCGGCAATTTGCCGGGGAAATTCTGGAACGGCTTCAGACAGATGAGTATCCGCCACCGGATTAATGTTTATGCAGGTGCTACTTTCAGTGCCTAGAGTTGTCACATGCGCGTAACAAATATTACCTTTGATGCCGGTGAAAAGCCGCAGGATTTATCACAAAATCCTGAGCGGTTTTTCAATCGCGAACTCTCCTGGCTGCAATTCAATTCCCGTGTGCTGGCTGAATCAGGTAACACGAAACAGCCGCTGCTTGAGCGGGTGAGATTTCTCTCCATATCGGCCTCCAATCTTGATGAGTTTTATATGGTTCGTGTAGCCGGCCTGCGTGGTCAGGTGCTGGCCGGTATAGAGACTCCAAGCCAGGATGGTTTGACACCCTCAGAACAACTCAAGCAGATCGGTGAATATGTAGATGATCTGTCATCTCAGCAGCAGGAACTCTGGGTTGAACTCAGGAATGAACTAGCCGAAAACGGCATTCATGTCATTGAAACAAAAGACCTGACGCAAGGTGAACGCGACTGGCTCGAAGATCATTTTATGAATCACATTTTCCCGGTCCTGACGCCAATCGCCGTCGATCCGGCACATCCTTTTCCTTTCATCCCTTCGCAAGGTTTCACTCTTGGCCTGGAACTTATGCATGAAGAAGAGAAAGAGACGATGTACGCTCTGTTGCCAATTCCCGCGCAACTCGATCGTTTCATGCGCTTGCCTGAGGTAGAGGACGGCCAAAGCGATGCAACTCCGCAAATCCGCTTTATCCGTCTTGAGTCGGTTATATCGCACTTCGTTACCCGCCTCTTCTCTGGATACCGGGTGCGTGGACAGGGAGCTTTTCGATTGCTGCGAGACAGCGATATCGAAGTCCAGGACAAGGCAGAAGATCTGGTACGACTGTTTGAGTCTGCTCTCAAACGCCGCCGCAGAGGCTCTGTCATCCGGCTTGAAATTGAATCTTCCATGCCCGCGCGTCTCCAGCGCTTTGTGATCAAGGAGCTTGTGGTTACCGATCGCGAAGTGTTCGTTCAAAAGGGTCTGATCGGGATTGAGGATACTTCTCAACTTATTGTCACAGACCGGCCGGAGTTAAAATACGAGCCGTTCAATATTCGTTTCCCCGAGCGCATTCGTGAGCATGGTGGAGATTGTTTTGACGCGATCCGGCAAAAGGATCTTATTGTCCATCACCCCTACGAGTCCTTTGATGTGGTGCTTCAGTTCCTGAGGCAAGCGGCAGCCGACCCTGATGTGATGGCAATCCGCTGGACGTTGTATCGCACCAGTAAGGCTTCACCGATTATCAAGGCGCTGAAAGAGGCGGCAGAAGCAGGCAAATCCGTTACGGCTGTTGTGGAGCTGAAGGCGCGGTTTGATGAGGAAGCCAATATCAAGTGGGCGCGTGACCTTGAAAGCGCGGGCGTGCATGTCGTGTACGGTTTTCTCGAGTACAAAACCCACGCCAAACTGAGCCAGATTGTGCGCCGGGAGGGTGGAAATCTCACCACTTATTGCCATATCGGTACCGGCAATTATCATCCAGTGACAGCAAAAATATACACCGATCTGTCCTATTTTACGGCGGACCCCAAGATCGGGCGTGACGTGACGCGCGTATTCAATTTCGTGACGGGATATGCGGAACCTTTCGAGCTTCAGACCATGACGACCTCTCCGCATGGACTACGTGCACGAATTCTCGATCATATCCGAGAGGAAATGTACCATGCCAAGGCGGAGCGTCCGGCAGCAATCTGGATGAAAATGAACGCTCTTGTCGATCCCGAGGTGATCGACACGCTTTACGAAGCCAGCCAGGCCGGAGTGGAAATTGATCTGGTCGTGCGCGGAATTTGCTGTTTGCGTCCCGGTGTGCCGGGGCTGTCGGATCGCATTCGAGTCAAAAGTATCATCGGCCGTTTTCTTGAGCATTCCCGCATCTACTGCTTTGGTGCAGGCCATGGCCTTCCCAATCCCCGGGCGGCAGTCTACATATCGTCAGCTGATATGATGCCACGCAATCTGGACCGGCGCGTGGAGGCGATGACACCGATTTCCAACAAGACGGTGCATGAGCAGATCCTGGATCAGATCATGGTCGCCAACCAAAAGGATAATGAGCAGAGTTGGCGCAATCTTCCCGATGGCAGCTGGGAACGTATCAGCCAGACAGGCGTTGAAGCCCCGTTCAACGCCCAGAAATATTTCATGACCAATCCGAGTCTTTCCGGCAGGGGCGAATCGCTGAAGGATAATATCCCGCCGCGATTTGCGCGGTAGCGAAACAAGAGTAAGCACCTGGTGAAGCAACCAAAGGACCGGAACCGACCAGAGAACAAGCCGGTTGCGGTGATAGATATAGGCTCCAACTCCGTGCGGCTCGTGGTCTTCGAGAGCGCCAAACGCAATCCTGTACCCCTGTTCAATGAAAAAGTTCTTTGTGGTCTGGGTCGCTCCCTAGCAACAACAGGACGTCTTAATGACCCCGGGGTGGAGCGGGCGCTGAATGCCTTGCGACGATTTCGCGCCATCGCCGAACAGTTAGGTGTCGTTGGAATGAACGTGATTGCCACGGCTGCGGCGCGCGAATCCGAAAATGGTCCTGATTTTGTCCATCGTGCCCGTAAAATTCTCAAAACGGATATTTCCGTGATCTCAGGCAAGGAGGAGGCTCATCTGGCAGCAGCCGGCGTGGTCTCGGGTTTTCCCGATGCCAGTGGAATGGCGGCTGACCTGGGTGGTGGCAGTCTTGAGATTATCGGTATTCACAAAAAGCATGGTGCAACCGGTGGCGTGACCTTGCCGTTGGGCGGGTTGCGCCTGATCGACAGTTCTGGCGGGTGTCTGAAGAAGGCACGCAAGATTGTTGATGCCGAGTTGGCCAAGGTCGATTGGTTGGAAAAGGGCAAAGGACGACCCTTTTACGCGGTCGGTGGAACCTGGCGCGCTTTTGCACGGTTGCACATGTCGCAGAAAAACTATCCTTTGAGTGTAATGCACGCCTACCAGATACCGATGAAGGAGGCGCTGACATTTGCCCGCGTCGTGGACCATCTTTCACCCTCATCGCTGGAGGGGGTCGAGTCTCTGTCGCGGGCGCGTCGTGAAACATTGCCTTACGGCGCCCTAGTGCTTGAACGTTTGCTAAAGCGTATGCGCCCTTCAGAGTTCATCGTGTCAGCGTTTGGCGTGCGCGAGGGGTTGCTCTATTCCACGCTTGAAGAAGAGGAGCAGAAGCGCGACCCGCTCATCGTCGCCTGTGACGAACTGGCCCAGTTGCGTTCGCGTTCTCCAAAACATGCGTGGGAACTGTGCAAATGGACCGATGCTCTTTTTGGCGGTCAGGGTCCGAAGGAAACGCCGAAAGAAAAGCGGCTTCGTCATGCTGCGTGCCTGGTATCCGATATTGGTTGGCGCACCCATCCTGAATATCGCAGCGTGCAAAGTCTCAGCATGATTGCCCAGGAGAGTTTTGCAGGCCTGGATCACCCCGGACGGGCGTTCATGGCCCTGTCTGTCTACTATGGAAATGGCGGCTTGAGATCGGCCGACAGTTCACGTGGACTATATCACCTGATTGACGATAACACGCGTTCCCGTGCCCGCATTATGGGCGCAGCTGTTCGTGCAGCCTATATGGTTTCGGCTGCCATGCCAGGTGTGATCAATAAGACGCCTGTATTCTATGAAGATGACAAGCTGGTATGGCATCTGCCAAAAAAATATGTCGCCCTGGAAGGAGAAAGACTGGAAGAGAGATTTGCCGTTTTAGCGGGGGAACTTGGCAGAAAGCCGGAGATACGTCTTGAAGTCGAGGCGAGTCAGCCTGTGATCGCTTGAAATAAACCTCTATCAGCGTTTCGTGGCTAGGTCTGGGATGCTTTATGGACCACGTTTTCTTCAAGTTCCGCTGTAGTGTCGTTTGGCTCGGACGGGTGATTTTTCTCAAAGGTCACAACGCGGCCATTTTCGACCGACAATCCCAGCCGTCCCTGGCAAACAGCGATGGCATCGGAACCAAACAGTTCTCTGCGCCATCCTTTCAGCGATGGCAGATCGGTATTTTCATTACGCGCGATCTCCTCCAGTTCACTGGCCGTGGCAATGAGTTTCGTTGCGACGCCATGGCGCCCGGCCGCCGCTTTGAGCAGAACGCGTAGCAAGTCCATGATAGCAAGGGAATCCGGTGGAAGCGGTTCGTTGCGTTTAATTGAGGGAAGCGTGGCCGTATCGCGTTCAAGCCCAAGCTTCACTGCTTCGATGACACTTTTGCCTTTGGCCGAGCGCGCAAACCCCTGATGTACCGAGCGCAAGCCCGAAAGCTCGGCTTCTGAAGTTGGGGCCTGGGCGGCAATATCGTAGATCGCTTCGTCCTTTAAAACCCTTCTACGTGGAACATTCTGACGCTGAGCTTCAGTTTCGCGCCATGCAGCGAGTTCTATCATGACGCCCAGCGCCTTTTGGTTGCGAACCCGCATTTTCAGACGCCTCCAGGCATTCTCCGGATGACTTTCATAAGTGCCCGGGTTGGTCAGAACAGCCATTTCTTCATCAAGCCAGTTTTCCCGTTTGTTTTGATGAAGTTGATCCCTGAGGCTCGGATAGAGGTCGCGGAGATTGGTGACGTCGCCGATGGCATAGGTCAATTGCTTGTTGGTGAGAGGGCGCCGGCTCCAGTCGGTGAATCTCGAGGATTTGTCGATCTCTTGATTCAGCATTTTCTTCACCAGCATACCGTAGCTGACGGACTCGCCGAAGCCGCACACCATGGCTGCGATTTGTGTATCGAACACCGGCGTGGGGATGATGCCGGCCTGGTGGTGTACGATCTCGATGTCCTGACGAGCGGCATGGAAGACCTTGGTAACGTCTTCATCGGCCATCAGCTCGTAGAACGGCGCCAGATCAATTCCGTCCGCCAGGGTGTCGACAATAATTTCGTCCTCACCTGCGGCCATCTGTATGAGACACAGGTCAGGCCAAAAGGTCGTTTCGCGCATGAATTCAGTATCGATAGCGACGAACTCGGCGCGCCCAAGGCTGGCGCAGGCTTGGGACAGGTTTTTTGTGTCTGTTATTACACGCATTGGCAGCCGGTATAGCGCAGCTTGTTACGATTGTCGCGCAGTCCAGCGCAACTTTGCCTGTTTATTGCTGGGTTTTCTGGAAAATATCATAGATTACAAAAGCTTAACGTGTTTATTTTAGATTTATCGAACATTTACACAATAGTTGGAGAATATCCTCCACTAGGAAGGTGTATATGCAGAATCCGTCAGAAAGACGCCAGGAGAGACGCCGCCGCGTTTTCTTGCAGGCCGATGTTTGTACTCTGGATGGTACAGTAATCTCGCATTGCTCCATTCAGGATACGAGCCGTACCGGCTGCAAGGTCATCTCTGATCAAGTGGATATCATTCCAGATGAACTGGTACTGAGCATTCGCGGGATGGATGAGACATTTGTCGGCCGTGTGATTTGGCGCGATGTCGATATGGCAGGTATTGAATTCCTCAACCAGGTGAATGACTAGCAATCCTGTCAGATCCTAGATCATCGCTATCCCACGCCGCGGTTCTTCGTCGGCGCCGTCTTGTCTTTACAGAGATATGGTCGCCCAGTTTAGACGAGACTAACTTGACGAGCGCCGATCAGTCGATGATCTGCGGTCTTCGTCTGAGCGGCGTTCACCGGCCATATGTTTTTCCGAGGGGGAACGTTGGTCCTTACCCGAGCGTCTGTCATCCGTTTCTCGCCGCGGGACATTTAATCTGCGGTTGCCGTCTTTCATCGCCGTAACTCCATGGTGAAATCTTAGCAATCCTAGCAAAGGCAGATGAATCCGAGGTAAACTGGGTGATATCTCTAAATTTCGCTCTCATGTGAATTTTAACTGCAGATCAGCGCATTACCAGAACCGAGCGTTTGGCATGGCGCACAACGCTGGCGGCGGTTGAGCCAAGCAGGTAGTCCTGCAGTCCAGGCTGGTGTGATGCGATTATGATCAGATCGACGGCCAAATTCTTGGAGGCCTCCAGGATGGCTGTCGCAGGACGACCGGACCGGATCTCGATTCCGGCTCGTAAACCCGCCGCTTTCGCCATGCCCTCAAGCTCGACTTCAGCGTTCTTTTTCATGTGTTGGGTCAATTCGCCGGGCAGCTCATTCGCAACATATGCCGGCAGGTCCTCAATCACGTTGATAAGTGTGATTTTCACATTCTTGCCACCCAGTTTCCTGGCGATATCAATCATGACCTTGCCTTTCTCGGCATGAGCCAGGTCGATGGGGATTAAAATTTTTGCGTACATGGCTTTACCTCCTCAGGCTTTTGGCCGGTTTGCCATATTATGGCTACCAGACTAGGGCCAGACGACATGGTGTCATTGACTGTGATCAAACAGGACAATTTTCCTGAACACATTCGATGACAGGCTGGGCAGTTCCACACCTTGACAAATACGGCCCTCCATGCGCTTTTCGCGCGCGGCCAGTCAGTCGCGTTTTCAGGCAGTTTCTGGCGTAAGCTTTAGCCGTGGATCGGACAATCGGGACGGGTCATGCACGCATACCGAACACATAATTGTGGTGAGTTGAAAAAGAATGATGTGGGCAGCGATGTGCGTCTGTCTGGATGGGTTCACAGGGTGCGCGATCATGGTGGTCTGCTGTTTATTGATTTACGCGACCATTACGGTATCACCCAGTGCGTAATCGAACCGGAAAATGCAAATTTCGCAACGGCTGAAACCGTTCGCTCCGAATGGGTTATTCGCATCGATGGCAAGGTCGATGCGCGCTCAGACGATACAATCAATACGAATATGCCAACTGGCGATGTCGAGGTTCGGATTTCATCACTCGATGTGCTCTCGGAGGCCAGTGAGTTGCCACTGCCGGTGTTCGGCGAGCCTGATTACCCGGAAGACACCCGGCTGACATACCGCTTCCTCGACCTGCGGCGTGAAACCATCCATGGCAACATCATCAAGCGTGCGGAAATCATCTCGTCCATCCGCAAGCGCATGACGGGTGCCGGGTTCTTTGAGTTTCAGACTCCCATCCTGACCGCCTCCAGTCCTGAAGGCGCGCGTGATTTCCTCGTTCCCTCACGTATGCATCCCGGGAAATTTTATGCACTTCCCCAGGCACCGCAGCAATTCAAACAGCTGGTCATGGTTTCCGGGTTTGACCGCTATTTCCAGATTGCGCCCTGTTTTCGCGATGAAGATGCACGCGCGGATCGGTCTCCGGGGGAATTTTACCAGCTCGATATTGAGATGAGCTTCGTCGAGCAGGACGATGTTTTCAACGCGGTTGAACCCGTGCTGCGTGGTTTGTTTGAAGAGTTTGGCGGGGGGAAGCCCGTTACGCAGAAATTCCCGTTGATTCCGTTCTGGCAGTCCATGCGACTTTATGGAACCGACAAGCCGGATCTGCGAAACCCGATCGAAATGAGCGACGTCTCGGAATATTTCCGCGGCAGTGATTTCAAGATTTTTGCCGGCCTGCTCGACAAGCATAAGGGCGGGCGAGACTGGTTCGAGAATGCGGAAGTCTGGGCGATCCCAGCCAAGGGCGGGGGAAGCCGAGCCTTCTGCGACCGAATGAATTCATGGGCGCAAGGCGAGGGGCAGCCGGGCCTTGGCTATATTTTCTTCCGTGACGGGGAAGGGGCTGGCCCAATCGCAAAAAACCTAGGCGAGGACCCAACCGCAAAACTCCGTGACGAGCTGGGCCTGGCAGATGGAGACGCCGTCTTCTTTGTTGCTGGCATCCCGAAGGATTTTGCCGATTTTTCCGGACGGGCACGCACGAAAGCGGGTGAAGACCTGGAATTGTTGGACAAAGACAAGTTTGAGTTTTGCTGGATTGCCGATTACCCCATGTTCGAGTGGGACGAGGAGAATAAGAAGGTCGAATTCTCTCACAACCCCTTTTCCATGCCGCAAGGTGGCCTTGAGGCGCTTGAGACGAAAGATCCGCTGGACATTCTGGCTTGGCAATATGACATCGTGTGCAACGGCATCGAGTTGTCATCCGGCGCGATCCGGAACCACCTGCCGGAGATCATGGTCAAGGCATTCGACATTGCCGGTTACGATAAAGGCGTCCTGGAAGACAAATTCGGCGGCATGTTGCGAGCTTTACAATATGGCGCTCCTCCTCATGGCGGCATCGCACCGGGCATAGACCGCATCGTCATGCTGTTGTGCGGGACCGAGAATATCCGCGAGGTGACCATGTTCCCCATGAACCAGCAGGCCGAAGATTTGCTCATGGGCGCACCTGGCACAGTCTCATCCGAGCAACTCAAAGAACTGCATATCCGTTTGAACGTGCCGAAGACCTGACTCGCTAAGTCATGGATTCGCGATAGCGAATTCCCTAAGCTTGATTCTGCGCATCTGCAGCGTACTTAAGAGGGGGAAGTGGCATGCCGAGCAATATGTCGGAAGTATCGGACGATCTGAAAACCGGCGCGCTAATCTACCATTCACATCCCACACCCGGGAAACTGGAAATCGTGGCTACCAAGCCGCTGGTGAACCAGCGAGATCTTGCGCTGGCCTATTCGCCCGGCGTTGCCGCCGCATGCGATGCGATTGCTGCAGACCCGGAACAGGCAGCAAATCTCACAATCCGCGGCAACCTCGTCGCCGTTATCACCAATGGTACGGCCGTTCTTGGTCTCGGTGCCATCGGGCCACTGGCCTCTAAACCGGTGATGGAAGGCAAGGCAGTCCTGTTCAAGAAATTTGCCGGTATCGACGTGTTCGATATTGAGGTGGATGCACTCGAGGTGGAGCGATTTTGCGACGTGGTTGCAGCCCTGGAGCCAACATTTGGCGGTATTAATCTTGAAGATATCAAGGCGCCCGAATGCTTTCAGATCGAGGCAGATCTGCGGGCTCGCATGAATATACCCGTCTTCCACGACGATCAGCATGGCACCGCGATTATTGTCTGCGCCGCCGTGCGCAATGCGTTGAAACTCGCCAAAAAACCTATTGGCAAAGCCAAAATCGTGACGTCCGGGGCAGGGGCGGCGGCACTTGCCTGCCTCAATTTGCTGGTGGCGCTGGGAGCAAAGACAGAAAATATCTGGGTCACAGATATCGAGGGTGTTGCGTATAAGGGCCGCAAGGAGCAGATGGACGAGTGGAAGTCCAAATTTGCCCAGGACACGGACAAACGGACACTGGGGGAGGTGATAGAAAAGGCGGATGTGTTTCTCGGACTGTCCGCAGGCGGTGTGCTCAAGCCGGATATGGTCAAGCGCATGGTCAAGAAGCCGCTCATTCTGGCGCTGGCCAACCCCAATCCGGAAATCGATCCCGAGGAAGCGCGCAAGGCCTCACCGAATGCCATGATTTGCACCGGCCGTTCTGATTATCCCAATCAGGTGAATAACGTTTTGTGCTTTCCTTATATCTTCCGGGGGGCATTGGATGTTGGTGCCACGGCGATTAATGACGAAATGAAAATGGCCGCCGTGGAGGCCATAGCATCACTTACTCATGAAGCATCATCTGATGTGGTGGCCAAGGCATATGAAGGTGCGGTCCACACTTTTGGACCGGACTATCTCATTCCATCGCCGTTTGATCCGCGACTAATCCTGAGGATTGCGCCTGCAGTGGCCCGCGCCGCCATGGAGACAGGCGTGGCGAAGCGTCCCATTGAGGATTTCGATGCATATGAGGAACAGCTCACCCGGTTCGTATTTCGCTCCGGCACCATTATGAAGCCGGTGTTTGAAAGCGCGAAAAGCAATCCCAAACGTGTCATTTACGCTGAAGGAGAGGATGAGCGCATCCTGCGCGCGGCTCAGGTGGCGCTCGAAGACGGCATCGCCATTCCCATCCTGGTCGGGCGTCCTGAAGTCATCGAGGACCGAATAGAACGCTTCGGCCTGAACATCAGGCCGGGCAAGGATTTTGAAATCATTAACCCGGAAAGTGACCCCCGCTACCGGGAATATGTCGACACCTATTACGATCTGACCTGCCGCAAGGGCATCACGCCTGAAACCGCCGGGATGATGGTACGGACACGAACATCGGTGATTGCAGCCCTGGCTGTGAGGCGCGGTGAGGCCGATGCCATGATTTGCGGCCTGCATGGACGTTTTAAACGCCATTTGCAGCATATTCATGAAGTGATCGGTATGGCGCCGGGTGTACGGGATTTCTCCACAATGAGCCTCGTCATTCTGTCAAAGGGGGCTTATTTCCTGGCCGATACCTATGTATCTCTCGATCCCAACGCGGAAGAGATAGCCGAAATGGCGCTTTTAACGGCAAAACATGTACGCCGGTTCGGCATTACCCCGAAGATCGCACTATTATCGCATTCCAATTTTGGCAGTTCGGATTGTCCCAGCGCGCGGAAGATGCACGATGCGGTGGGCATGCTCCGATCCATGGATTCGGAATTGGAAGTGGAGGGAGAGATGCACGGTGATGCGGCGCTCGATGAGGTGTATCGTGACCGCCTGTTCCCGAACTCGAAGCTCTCAGGCGAGGCCAACATCCTCATCATGCCGGATCTCGACTCGGCCAATATCTCGTATCAACTGATCAAGGTCTTATCGGATGCGCTTCCTGTCGGTCCTGTGCTGCTTGGAGCGGCCAAGCCGGCACATATTCTCACACCATCGGTTACCGCACGAGGGGTGGTCAATATGACGGCGCTGGCCGTGGTGGACGCCCAACAAAGTGACGGATAAGCATCTCCGGAGCCGTGTTTCGTTGATATGTACTTGGCAGGGGGCTGTGGCACGGCTATCTCATGCAGCAATGTGTAAGCGGACGTGGTGGAACTGGTAGACACACGGGACTTAAAATCCCGAGGGAGTAACCTCCCGTGCGGGTTCGACTCCCGCCGTCCGCACCAATACATATATCAAAAATTTCTGACCACTCTTGTATTCCAATTGCTGGCAATAGGCGGCTGAGGAAGTGCATGGCTTGCACCATCGATCTGATGATGAAGCAATCCCCGCTTTAGGTCACAATATCGATGGTGCAAGCCGGAAGTACTGAGACCTAATGCATCAGGACGTGAATGCGACGCTTCCGGCAATACCGATCAGCAGGGCCGCTGACAAGCCGTCCAGATATTTGATGGTCCTGCCTGATTTCACCACGTTGGTCAGTTTTGCGGTGACGAACGCATAGCCGACGAGTACAGGAAACTCCACGATGAAGGAAACAAAGCAAAGCGCGATGAACTGACTGAGTGTGTCTTTTGCCGGGTCAATGAATTGCGGAATTATTGAAACAAAAATGATGATGTTTTTTACACTTGAAGCCTGGATGAGTATCCCCCGCCACATGCTGGAGAATAACGAGCCCGCTGTCCTGCCAAATTCTTGGGCCAATTGATCATCCGGGCTAGCGTGAATGATCCCGCGGACGATCTCGAATGCGGTCCAGCAAAGATAGACAGCACCGGCATATTTAATGATCAGAAACAAAGTTGGAGCAGCGACAAGCGCCGCACCGAGGCCGACTGCTGACAAAATAAAATAGAAAATGTTGACCAGCGCGATTCCCATAGCAGCGGCGATTCCTGAACGGCACCCGCTGGACAAGGACTGTGACATAACAATCAGGACCGCCGGGCCTGGCGATAGACTGAGGACCAGCTCTGTGATCGCGAATAGTAGCAGTGCTTCTGTCATGCGTTATCGCTATCGCCTCATGACCCCAATCTTTCAGTTTGACAGCCGCGTCTTCGGTTTTACGCAGCCTGCAATTCTGCTGCGTAAATCTGTTCCATAGTCTCGTGGGAAATGTTGGGGTCGGTGAGATCAGCCTCCGATGCATAGGTGAAAACAATCACTGTGCGGCGCGTATCGCCCATCAAAGGGGCCACACGGTGCAGGGTGGTGTTCGCCCGCATCAGATAGCAGCACCCGCTGTCGATATGCCGGCTTCTCACTTCACGATTGGCGAGCACATCGCACAGTCCTTTGCGGGGATTCTTCTTGTCCCAGTCCGTAGCAGCCACATACTCAACTCTACCACCGTCCAGATAGTCGGGTGCCTGAACAATCCATATAAGGGCAAACGTATAGTCATCCCAATGCCAGCCATGTGTATCGCCGGATTTTTCCTGTGAGTTGATGATGTATTCCTCTGCCTGGTAGGGCACTTTATGCAGCCGCTCACCAGCAATTATCGAAAGATATTGCCTTACGGCATCCGACTCGAAGACTGTTTTTATGATGTTGCCATCCTTAGAGATTGTGTTTCTGTCGACGCTGGCATATGCGCGTGGCGTTCCGCCTGTGGATTCCAGCACCAAGTCTCTGCGCCGCGCCGATGCTTCCAGCAAGTCATTGGCTTCGTGATGAAGGGCGTCCTTCAGATCGTGCGGAAGCAACTCTTCAATCACAGCAATATCGCTAGAGCGAAACTCCTCTGACAGGAATTTTGTAAGTTGATTGGGCTGAGATGAAAGGTGCTTATGGATGCTTTGATCAACGGATTTCATCGACAACCCCCTTGGTTAGCTCACCAATTGTCGCAGGCCATTTCGCCCACTTTTATTGATTTGACTAAGCTGTGATTGTCATGAGCCTTCTTGAATGGAATTATCGTTGAGCAAATCTTGCGGGACTAATTCCGTATGCAGAGCTGAATTGTCGCGTCAAATGAGCCTGATCGGAAAATCCCATCTCGCAAGCTGTCTGTGCCGCGGACATACCTTGATTGAGTAGTTCCCGCGCCCTGGCTACCCTTCTGTGGCGCTGCCAGGTGATGGGAGGCACTCCTGTTGCATTTGAAAACATACGCAGGAGTGCAAGTTTGTTCAGACATACCCGGTCTGCAAGTTCGTTCAGGCTGGGTGTTCTGGACAAATCATCCAGAAGAATATCTTTAATTATCTTAATACGCCAATCGCTTGTATCAACTATAACTTCGGTGGTTAATAACATGTATCTTGATATAGCAATATCAAGAACATTGAAAATCTGTTCTTCTGCTTCAGAATTCGGGCTTTCATCAAATGTGAAGCTGATAAGAGAGGAAAATGATCTGCGAAGCTCATTGTCATTTACAATGGGTTTCTCAAAGACAGCATTTATCGTTGAAAGCATCTCGCTCTCGAAGAAATGAGGAACCAGGTAAAGACTGATCAGGCAATCTGTTCCATCGCCTGCCTGGACCTGACCGGGATTGTATAGCGTTGTGCAATTCTCAGCCGCTTCGAGTTCGCGGCCATCAAGTGTCAGTTTTTCATCTCCAGAAAGATTGCAACTGAGCACATACTCATCGTGGGTATGTTGTGGGAAAGTCAGCCTGTCCCCCCAGATGAAAGCTATTTCAAAATTTTCGCCTTTGTAGCGTTTTTGTTTCATTTTTTATAAGCGCCTGAATAATAAACAATAAACAATGATGAATGAGGTCATGCGTGGAAAGGATAGCAGCTAAGTGAAATTCTGTTCAAGTCGTCTCAGACTTAGATCATCTATCATCCCATATTGTGGATTTAATTTCCAAATGACGATTAAAGGACTGCAAGAAATAACAATCAACACCGGTCCGCTAGTATCAGCCAGAATATGGTGAAACAACCGGGGTTAGTTTTGTGAGGTAGAAGCAGTGACCAAGGTTTATACAGTGCGTTTGGTTCGTCCGGTTTTCCAATCAGCCACAATTGAGGTTCAGGCTTTGAACCGCAACAGCGCTACGAGTAAGGCTCTGAGGTGGGCGAAGGGGCTGCCGGATTCAGATTGGACAGACAGGAACTCCGAGGACAATGACCACACCATGCATGTGGAGTCGGTGCTTGATCATCAGGAAATCTATGAAACTTCGTCTAACCCGCATCAGGAAATTGGGGAATTCCAGTTGAGCACTGGAAGCTCTGACTCAATAAAGTATTTGATATTGTCGGCGGACCTGAGCACACGGGTTGGGCGGGTGCTGTCCCAACCCTGGTTCACCAAGGCTGACCAGCTGCTACAGGCCGACCTTTGCTCGGACTGGGTAGAGCCCATTAATTTCATTCTCGAAAATGATGGGCTGAGTGGTGATGGTGAACCAGCTGGTGTTGGTTGGGAAAAATGCCAAAATAACAATGTTATGGATTTCCCGATTAACGATCTCGACCAAGAAATGATAGAATCCAAATCCTGATATTCAGAATCGTATCATTCAGGAGACATGGTTGAGCGACAGCTTTTTTGGTCTGTTGTCTGGCAAAGTGTAAAATGCTCAAATGTGCCTGAGGTGGAAAATCTCGATTTCTACCCGATTGATATTGCTCGCAGAGCTGCAAAATGCTCGAATATCTAATTGGCCCGTTTGATCAGGAGAGCTCCGCTAATATGACAGATACAACGCATTCCAATGCTTTGGTTGCATTAACAGCCGACATAGTTGCCGCCTATGTGTGCAACAACACTGTCGTGGCTTCAGAGATGCCTACCCTCATAAGCACTGTTTGTGACGCGATGATAAGTGCATCCGCCAAGTCCAACCAACCACCCGCGCCGGAATTGACTCCTGCGGTGCCGATCAAGAAGTCAGTCACGCCGGATTATATTATCTGCCTGGATGACGGGAAGAGTTTCAAGTCGTTGAAACGGCATATCCGGACGCACTACGGTTTGTCTCCGGAAGAATATCGCGAGAAATGGGGGTTGCCGTATGATTACCCGATGGTCGCTCCCAATTATGCAGCCACACGTTCCGTGCTTGCAAAGAAGATTGGATTGGGCAAGCACCGCAAGTAGCCTACCTCCTGTGTGCTTTCGGTGTAAATTGAATGTCCATCAACAGCAGCAATACAGAACCGCATCGATATTTTCCCAAGTTTTATTCCCTGGACATAGAAGGTTCTGGAAAAATCACCCAGAACGGAATCCAAACATAAGACATGGTGATGGCTCAGGCCATGAGAGTTTGTTTTGACAAATATCAGATCAGCTGACTCCCCTCTGGCCATCGAAGTCAATGAGTTGGCCTTACTATTCAGCAGCTTCACTAGTGATTTTAGAAAGAGAGTCAACACATGACCAAAACTGCATAAGTTGAGGGCGTGTTTTCTGAGTTGAGCGATAAATGCAAATGTCGAAAGTCATTTGCAATTCCTTGGAGCCGATGGCGACAAGCCGCTTGTCTGCAAGCTCCTCTCTAATGGACGCTGCGGTGTAATCAGGCGGGGAGATCGTATCGTCCAGATAAATTTTTCATTTTCAGAACTGGTGAAAAGGGCTGCACGTGCTTTCTGGCACGGATAAGTCTTCTCATCCGCAATGTAACTTCTGCTTCTCCACATTGCCGCGATAATATTATATGTCTTTGCTTCAGAGGCTGGAGGCCCCGGAAAAGACAATATAGGCCGGCATATGCGGTTTGGAGGTTTTTCAACTAAATGGGCGTTTGTTCTAACAAAATCAGACCAGTCGGCCCCCCCCTGGCCGTAGCAGGCATTGTATTGGTGTTTCTTCTCAGTGGCTGCGGCGGTGGAAGTGGTAACCGCAATGGTCCGTCTGCAGGAATAGCGAATACCGGACCTGCACCAGTTCAGCTGGGTGGCTCGCCGGTTACCGGAGCGGGTGTTCAGACCTCTGTTCTGGGACCACTTGATGAACCGCTTGTTCGCCGGTCAATTGAGAATTACCGGATTTCGAAAAAAAGAGCCAAAGGGTCCTATCGTCTTGTTGGTGCCGACCTGAACGGGAACGGGTCGCGTGAGGCGATTGTCCTGTTCCAGGGTAAGGACTGGTGTACCCGTACCGGATGCTCATTGGCTGTGTTCCAGTCGTTCAAGCATGGCTATAGGGTGATTTCCCGAACAGTGCGCGTCAAACCACCGGTCGAGATAGACAGAGTTATGACCAACGCCTACCACGATATTCTGGTTCAGACGGGTGGCGGCCCAGCGCCTCAGCGCCGCGTGCGGCTCCAATTTACAGGCGAGGGCTATTCTCGCAATGCCATGCTGCAAACAGAGGTTCCTCTTGGATCAGTCGTGCGCACGGAAATTGCGATTGACGCAGCACCGGCGCCCGCAACCAGCGCAGCGCGTTACTAATATTGAGCCCCGCCAGGATATTGGTAAAGCCAATCGAGTCGTTTCAACAGAAATTGAGGGGAACTTCGGCGCATAATGAAATTGCGCACCAGCCGTGCCATGCCGCCCATGTGATAGATATTGCCCATCCTGCGTGATTCATAGGCCGTGCGGGCCGTCCGCTCGATACGGGCCGACTCGAAATGGCGAAAGGCGCGCCAGGGGTCATTGTCATGTTGCGCCAATATCGCGCTGAGTACGGATGCGTCTTCGATTGCCAGCGCACCGCCTTGCGCGAGAAATGGCAGTACCGGATGTGCCGCATCGCCGATCAGCGTGACTGAACCTTGTGTCCAGGCGCGAAGCGGGGGCATGTGGTACAGAGACCATTTGCGCCACGCTTTTGCGGCGTTTACAAAATCCGCAATCGGTTCGTGCCAATTTGCGAAAGCAGGCATAAGCAGTTGCGGGTCGGCTTCCTGGTCCCAGCCTTCTGCCCTGCTGCCCCAATGTTCATTGACAACCGCGACCACATTTATTTTTTGGCCACCCCGAACCGGATAGTGAACCAGATGAACGTTCTTGGACAGCCATATCCCAGTTTTTGGTCCCCGCAATTCCTTGGGCAAAGTGTCGGGATTCACCAAAGCGCGCCACGCGGTTTTGCCCGTAAAGCTGAGTGTGGCGCCTTTATCTATCTGCTGGCGGAATGTTGACCACAGCCCGTCGGCTGCGATGAGCGCCCGGCCGCGGAACGACTTCTTGAGTGTCCTGAGTGCAACTTCATCTGGAAACTGCTCATAGGTTTTGACATCGCAGTCCATCGTGATTTCGATGCCTTCCAGTTTCCGTGCAGAGTCCAGTAGGGCTTGGTGAAGGTCCGCGCGGTGCACAAGTAGAAACGGCGCGCCATAGCGTTTCTCGGCCACTTCGCCAAACGGAACGCTCGTAAGTTGCTCACCGGTCATGCCGTCACCAATGAGGAGTCCTTCCGACGCAACCGCTTTGGAGGAGAGTTTGTCGAGAACACCCCAGTCGGCCAGGATTCTCGTGGCGTTGGGTCCCAGTTGAATTCCTGCGCCTTCGCTGGAGAATGACGTTAAGCGCTCCAGCACATGCGACGATATTCCCCGCCGGGCAAGGGCTATGGCGGCAGACAGCCCGCCAATGCCGGCTCCGGCGATCAGGATGCGGTCATCTATGAGAGTTTCGGCCATCCGGCCTGGTCAGGATGTTGCGCTGGCGCGGCAGCCCGGTGGGTCTGATTCGCCTGGAGAGAGCGAGTCATCACGCTCGTAAACTGTTGAACAGTACGGGCAGATGATTTCCTTCTCGCTCCCCATATCGAGAAAGATATGTGGATGATCGTGGGGAGGGCTTGCCCCCATGCATTGGAATTCACCGATGCCAATACGTATTCGGGAAACACCGGCATCATTACAGAAGTGGGGTACAGTGGAGGTTGCCATTGGGCCAGCTCGATTCTCTTTGTCGTCCCGATGTGCGCGCGAGCATACTGATTGCACTGGCTAAAAGATAGATGTAAGCGCAACCCGGATGCAGCAAAAAGAGACAGAAAGTTACATGCAGACATTTGATTCAGAAGGCGTGCAAATCGCCTATATTGACGAAGGCGAGGGCGATCCGATCTTGCTGATTCACGGCTTTGCTTCGAACATCACCATCAACTGGATTGAAACTGGCTGGGTCAGGACACTGACACAGGCGGGCCGTCGGGTGATCGCTATCGATAATCGTGGTCATGGCAAGAGCGAAAAACTCTATGATCAGGGAAAATATGCAGCACCGACGATGGCCGGGGATGCCGGGCGTCTGTTGGAGCATCTGGGAATCCCTCATGCCGACGTTATGGGATATTCCATGGGCGCGCGCATCACCGCCTTTTTGACCTTGAACCAGCCAGAAAAGGTGCGCAGCGCTATTTTTGCAGGGCTTGGCATCAACATGGTGCGCGGTGTCGGAGGCTCAGGACCAATCGCACATGCACTGGAAGCACCCTCGATTGAAGACGTGATGAACGAAACCGCACGCACGTTCCGGCTGTTTGCCGAGACGACGGGCAGTGACCTGCTAGCCCTGGCGGCGTGCATCCGCGCTTCACGTGACAAGATCACGGCCGAAGCCCTGGAGGAGATCAATGCGCCAGTGTTGGTGGCCGTAGGTACGAAAGATGTCATCGGTGGTTCGGCGCGGGATCTTGCTGATTTGATTCCCGGTGCGGAGGCACTGGAGATTGAAGGTCGAGACCATATGAAGGCGGTTGGAGACAGGAACTATAAGGAAGGCGTTATGGCTTTTCTGGAAAAGCGGCCCTGAGGTTTCATTTCCCGTGAAATACAGGCTTGCGCTTCTCGACGAAAGCGGTGCGGCCTTCGGCGTAGTCTTCGCTCTCGAAGCAATCTTCAACGAGCTTGTCGAGTGCGTCCATATCGGGATTTTCAGGGGCGGCTGAAAATTCATCGATGCAGCGTTTCGCCGCGATCAGGGACAGTGGTGCATTGTCCGCAATCATGCCCGCCAGGGCCCGTGTTTCCTGTTCAAGATTTTCTGCCTTTAAGAGCCGTGAAATCATCCCCATTTGCAACGCCTCTTCATCACTGAAACGGCGCCCGGTAAAGAGAACTTCCTTGGCCTGGGTGGCACTAAGAGCCGAGAGCAGCGGGCGTATCCAGCGCGGATTGTAACCGATGCCAAGCTTGGCGGCGGGAATGGAGAAGGTTGCGCCTTCGGCCGCTGCGCGCAGATCGCAGCACAGTGCCAGTTCCAGACCGCCGCCCATGCAATAGCCCCGCACCATGGCGATGGTGGGCTTGGCACAGTTCATCACCGCGCCAAAGGCCGCGTGATTGAGATCGTCATAATTTTTTGAAGCCTCGCCGGTTCGGGCGGTACCAAATTCGGAAATGTCTGCCCCGGCGCTAAAGGCCTTGTCCCCAGCGCCGCGCATCATCACGACACGTATGGAATTGTCCGCTTCCGCCTGAGAGAAAATGCCCGGAAGAGCGCCCCACATTGCTGTGTTCAGCGCGTTCATCCGAGAAGGATTATCGATTATAATCCAGTATATTGCACCATCAAGTTCAGTACGAATCTGACCGTCTGACTTGTTATTGTGTTCGCTCATCTCTATGTCTTTGTGTTGGTGATGTGCCTTGCGAAGCGGTATCACATATGTGCCGTATCAGAGCAGTAAATTTTGACTCTGTTTGCGTCATGGCGTTGACATGAGCAGTGTTGACATTCTTGCTATTGTGCAGGACACGGACGTTCCGCTTGTCTGGGCGGACAGCATTGGAAATCAGGAGTTTAAAATGGCGCAGGGCCGCTCAAACGCATCCCCCGACATAAAGACCTGCGATCCGGCATGGATTCGCCTCCGCGAGGAGGCTGAGGAGCTCTGTGCAAAAGAACCCGTTCTGGCGAGTTTCGTCTATTCAACTGTCCTCAATCAGGACACGTTTGAACAGGCCATGGCCCACCGCCTGGCGCAGAGGCTGTCACATACAGAAATTGAGACAGGTCGCCTCTATAAGGCGTTTGAAGAGCTTGTGGCCAAGGAGCCCGGGCTTACGGAGTCTTTTCGCGCCGATCTGGCGGCCGTGTTCGACCGGGATCCGGCCTGCAACCGCCTGATAGAGCCGCTTCTTTATTTCAAAGGGTTTCATGCCTTGCAAACGCATCGTTTTGCGCACCAGCTCTGGAATGATGGCCGGTTAGACTTTGCGTACTACCTTCAAAGTCAGTCGTCGCGGATCTTCAGTGTTGATATCCATCCGGCAGCAAAAATTGGCAGGGGCATCATGATTGATCACGCCACGGGTGTGGTGATAGGCGAGACGGCCACGGTTGGCGATGACGCGTCTATCCTGCATGGCGTGACATTGGGCGGCAGTGGCAAATCGGCCGATGATCGCCATCCCAAGATCGGTCGTGGTGTTATGATCGGGGCGGGAGCTAAGATACTTGGTAATATCAAGGTAGGCGATTGCGCCCGGGTAGCTGCGGGCAGCGTCGTTCTGAAAGATGTGCCGAAGATGATGACAGTTGCCGGTGTTCCAGCCAAGGTGGTCGGCCAGGCCGGGTGTCCCGAGCCTGCTCGTTCCATGAACCAGCTTCTGGAAGAGACATCTGAAACAGCTCAGGAATAGTGCTGTTGCATTTGCCGACTGAATCCCCCATTCAAGGTTGAAATCCTTTTGAGGAGGCTATTGTGAATCGCGAAGAAATCGTGCGTCTGGAATCATACCTGCGCAAACTGTTCAGACTGGATACTATTGAGGTGCGTCAGCGCCCGAACAAGGATGATTCAGCAGAAGTTTATGTCGGTGATGAATTTATAGGTGTCATGTTCCGCGACGACGACGAAGGGGAATTGTCATACCAGTTCCAGATGGCGATCCTCGAATTTGATTTGCAGGACTAAAACAGCACTCTCCGTTTTGAAGTGTGTCCCAGCTCTGCTCAGGCGTTAACCTTTTGCTAACAATTCACATGCGGGCCAGGGCCCGTATGCGGCACTGTGGCAGCGCGCCTGAATGGCGGCGCGGGAGGCCGCATGCCCGAGTATCTGTTTTATATCTATGTTACAGCGATCGGATTCTGCGCCGCAGGACTGTGCACCAGCGCATGGAAACTGGTGACGGGACGCCCTCTGAAATTTGGTTTGCAGGTTGATCAGACCGGGCAGGCAATTCTGGGCGTATTAGCACGGGTACTCGCCGGTCCGGTAATCGTGATGCGTAATGCCATCAAAGGCGCAGTTGTTGAGGGGCGCGCGCCGCTCTGGTTGGCGCTTTCAACCTTTATATCGACGATCTGGAGCTTTTTTTCCGGCGTCGTTCTTCTGGAAATGATGTTCCGTCTCCAGACGCTGATCTGATCCTTCTCCCATAATTCCTTCCAAAGCCTGTCTATCCAACTACATCCACTCGTGCAAAAGTGCCGCCCGACTGACGGTAAGGAGCGTGGGATGTCCCTCTATACAATTGATGGTGTGCGGGTTGAACTTCCTTCGCAAGGAAATTACTGGGTGGCACCAAATGCAATCCTTATAGGCAAGGTCAAGCTGGGGGACCATGCCAGTGTGTGGTTTGGTGCCGTGGTGCGTGGTGATAATGACCTGATTGATATTGGCACCCGCACTAATATTCAGGACGGTTGCATTCTTCATACGGATACAGGATTCCCGATGGTTATCGGGGAGGGGTGCACCGTTGGACACATGGCCATGCTGCATGGCTGCACCATTGGTCCCAACACGTTGATCGGCATTGGTGCCACGTTGCTGAACGGATCGCGGATCGGCCAGAACTGTATCATTGGTGCCCATTCCCTGATACCGGAAGGAAAGGAAATCCCTGACAACTCCCTGGTCATGGGTTCGCCTGGCCGTGTGGTGCGTGAGGTGAGCGTGGAAGATGCTGAGCATTTGAAAACGCTTGCCCAGCACTATGTCGATAACAATGCAAGGTATAATGCCGGATTTGCCATACAGGACCAGTAATCCGCACCTCGGATATTAACCAAAAAAATGAGCCGGCGTCGGGGAACGCCGGCTCAAAGTTAGGCCCGGTGGTCGGGGATGGGGGGGATGATTCCCGGGCCCATGGGTTTACCGTTTAATTCTTTAAATGCTCCTGTATCAAATCAGGACTCGTTCCAGCCGTCCTTTGGATTTGCCTCTGGCCCGGCCGCGTCAGGGAAACCCAGACCTTCGGATCACGGCCGGATTGCCGTTTCACGAAGGAGTAGGGTGATTTATTCCAGGTCATGATTTCCGCCTGCTTGTTATCGAGCAGGTATTCACCCCTCGAAGTGCGTGCCGTCAGGATGGCATGCCCTTCATTGTTTTCGTCGCGTACGACTGTGATAAGAAGTGAACTTGCCGGCCAGCCGCGTTCGATGAGCAAACGCTGTTTCAGCAGCACATAGTCCTCGCAGTCGCCTTTGCCTGCTGGATAGGTCCAGTGCTCAATGCGGCCATAGAGTTTCATGTCGGAGACAGGCCGGACCATACGATTGACTAGATCATTGACCGCGCGTAAATCAGCCTTGCGCTCCAGCGTCAATTTCATCTTGACGCGCTTTGGTCCGCTTCGCTTGCAATCTGCCGGGTTCTGACGACAGAAACCGACATGACCGATTGGCGGTAGTGAACGTCCGTAGACGCGCATAAAAGGTGAACTGGCATCCTGTCCCACCGTCAAAGCAGCAATTTCTGCCTCGGCGCCTGTTGCCGCAACCATTCCCAATGCGAGAAATGCTGCTCCAAGAATATTCCGTTTCATTTGTAACCCCCCGTCTCGTTTGTGAGGGGTACTATCCCATAGATGGTTTTAGATACTTGTAAGAACCAAGTATAGTTTCTATGTATATTTCAATATTATTAGTATAAAATTTGTCGAGAATTTTAGAAAATCTATTTTGTCTAAAATTTTATCGAAAATATATCTCCGATGAATGCACTTTCAGGATGGGCAGAAATCCCAGATTTGTGGGAAAAATGACCCTGGGTGGCGGTAAGACAAGACAAAATCCTGCATAGGGATGCATATCCCAAAGCCGGGATATGGTGCTGTTTCAATGGTGTGGCAGACCTTGAAACAGCCTCAAAAAACTTTGGATTTAGGGTTGAAAAAGTTCAGCTGAACTGGCGTTTCAGGGAATCCGGATCCTGAATTTCGAGGAATTCGATGCTGATGCCGTGGTCTTTGTGACGCACAACACGTCCTGGTGTCAGGCCCAGCGTTACCAGCTCTCCGACCTCCGGTTTGGGGTCAACTGAAACGGCTGCTCCCCCCAGAGAGACATCAACTATATGGGACTCATATGAAGTGCCATTGACAGTGGTCAGCTTGATTGCATTCTTTTTTGGAATGATCCGGTCGTGTTGCCGGTCTTCAATCATCGATAAACGATCTTTGTTTATCAACCAGGTGAGTTGATTTGCGATTTTTTCCCGCTTGTACTGAGAAGCAGTCAATTGCAGTGCAAATCCTTCCGGGTTCCCGCGCACGATCTTGCCTTCGATACGGCCCAGCGTGTCGAGATATAATACAATACGTTCGCCTTTTTCACCGGCAATCGGGGCGCGAACAGCAATACCGCCAGCGGACACATTGACAATCTGACACGGATACTCCTGCTTGTTCTCCCGCATGAAGCGACCAAGCAGGGGAACATTCACGCGTTGAAACCTGCGTCTGTCCCTCGCGGACCTAACCGAATTCTCTTTTGTGTCGGGTGTGTGGCGCATGGGTGCGCGCTTGCCTCTTTGCAGGGCAATGTCTTGCCCTCTGCTCTCAGGCATCATTCCGGGAATTTCAGCTGTGCTCATGGCTGTCCGCTTTGCGGGACAAGCCCCGCATTAGAGTGGATGCTAGGTGATTTGTGGTTAATTAAACTCTAAACAGCATGAGGCCGACGCATAGTTGCACCGGCCTTTAGCTTCACAGCGATGAGTATATGGCTTTAAGAAATCTAGTCGGAACGCCTGGAAAGACCACCCTCCAACACCCGGAAACGCCGGCGGGCATCACCTGGTATCCGGGCGTGGGCTTCAGCGAGTACCACAGGCTGCTCAACCACTTCAGGGGTGGCAGGGCGTATTTCAGGCCAGATAAGGTCAAATGACATGAGTTTCAATTGACGAAGCTCCAGCGTGCCCGTCCAGTAGGGCCGGGTAATTGCGCTGATACTGCCTAGCATGCGATTGACATTCTCACCTGTATGAACGAGCGGGAGAACAAGCATCTCGAAGACAGCAGGTTCCCTGTCCGCATTGGAGCATTCAAATTCGATGAGGGCTCCGGCTCCGTCTTTGGCGACATTGTGAAGGAGATTGTGAACCGCTTCCTTGTCGTCGCCGTTCCAGTAATTGAGCAGATTATTACCGCGCAGTTCATGACCCAGCGACGTGCATATTCGCGTGCCGGCCAGGCGGAACCGGTAGGTTGAGATATCGGGACATTCGAGAATAAAGACATCGGGAAGGACATCGGCAAGTTTTACAGGTTCGATTTCAAACCGGTTCGGCGCGAAACGGCCGTCCCTTACGGAATTCCAATACTCGAAAAGTTCGTTGCTCGACTTGTGCTTCATGCCACATGCCTCTGATTGACGCTTGTTACCATTTACACATCGCGGTCCGGCGGAAGCCGTCGTGATCCCGTTCTGAGACACTTGGCCCGTCAGTGCGGTGCTTTGACAAATGGTTCAGCAGGTCTCATGCCAATGTAGGGAAATGGACGGTGAGTTTAGTGAAAAGGCCGGTGGCAAGGTTAACAGCGCAAGCTTGTGATCGTGGCTTTAGCCCGATATGGCAGAAGTTTCAGCTTTGAACAGAGGCAATTGGCGATGAATAGCAGGCAGCCGATATTTAATATTCCGGCAAGTGTCGTCCTTGCGGCCCTGGCACTGGTGGTTTTGCATGTGGTTCGCGTAACCCTGCCACCGCAGACGGGCCAAACGATGCTACTGGCGCTCGCTTTCATTCCGGCCCGATATTCCGGGCCGACGCCAGATCTTCCTGGCGGTGAGTGGAGCGATGTCACCAGTTTCATTACTTACATGTTCGTACATGGCGATATGACCCATCTGGCCATCAATATGATCTGGATGCTGGCTTTTGGCAGTGCCGTAGCCAAGCGGATTGGAGATATGCGCTTTGTGTTGTTCTCGATTCTGTGCGGCATCGCCGGTGTGCTGGTTCATCTCACCCTTCATTTTGGCGAATTGGTTCCAGTCGTGGGGGCATCTGCCGCCATATCGGGACAAATGGCTGGCGCCATCCGTTTCATGTTCGGCGCCAGCCGTACGATCATGCCATTGCCCGATAATCTGGAGTTAGTACCGCTTGCCGGCATAAGGGAAACTCTCACCAATGGCAGATTTCTCATGTTTCTGGGAGTATGGGCGGCCCTCAACCTGCTGTTCGGACTTGGTGGATTTCAAATGAATGGTTCAGGTGCCAGCATCGCCTGGGAGGCGCATATAGGTGGATTCCTGTGCGGGTTGTTCGCCTTTGGCGCTTTTGACAGGGGCGCGAAAAGCGTTGGAAAAATACGCTATTAGCCCTAGCCTGTGAAAATTCAGCTTTAATAAAGAAGATTAAATCTGGTTGCGCCAGGCCCTGTGTCACTCCATCATGACACTTATGTGATGCAGTTGCGGGCCTGGGTGGGCTTGTTGAACTGCTGACGATGTTAGGGCGCGGCATTGGGAGCGCTCACCATGCCTCTCCCTGTTGAGCGCGCGGCCCGCTGGGACCTGTCATGGCCAGGTCCGCCCGAGGTGGATCAGAGAGGAGAGAAATCATGAATGTTGCAACCATCCTTGGTGAAAAGGGCAGGCAGGTTATCACTGCAAATTCCGATGCCTCCCTGCTGGATATTGCAAAGACGCTCCGTGAGCATTCTATCGGCTGTATCGTGGTGAGTGATGGTAACGATGGTATTGCAGGGATTGTATCGGAACGGGATCTGGTCCGTGCCATAGCAGAATCAGGCACAGATATCCTCAAGTCGCCGGTTTCGAGAAGCATGACCAAGAAAGTCATCTCCTGTCAGAAAAGCGATACAATTCACACGATCATGGCGGCAATGACCGATGGACGTTTCCGTCACATGCCGGTTGTCGAAGACGGCAAGCTTATCGGAGTGATTTCGATTGGTGATGTGGTGCGTCTGCGGATCGCAGAAGCTGAATTGGAAGCAGCCGCCATGCGGGACTATATCGCTACTGGCTAGGATGCCCTTTTATCGAGACGATTAATCAGGCAGCGAGCAAGCTGACTGCGCGCTCGATATCTTCCAGAACTTTTTCGGTTGCCTGCTTGCCACTGGCGATGGCTTGATCCGCCATGTGGAAGTCAAACAGTCCCATTTCCTCCAGAATTGGCATGACCATAATATCGGGAGGGTCACCTGCCAGTCTTGATCGGGCTATGCGGTCCTGGATGATGTTGAATGAGTCCATCATCACGCTTGAGATGCCTGGCGCATCTCCGCCCTGGCCGAAAAACTGTCGGCGCAACAAATTCTGTGCTGCCCGGCCATTACCGGGCGGTGGCCGTGTCTCCGCTTCTGGAAGATTGTCTTCTTCAAAAGCATCCTGGTCGGGCACAACCGTGCCTTTGCCGAAAAAGTCCCAGTTGAGATTGACCGCGATGACGATACGCGCGCCAAGAGCACGGCAGACTGAAACCGGGATCGGATTAACCAATGCGCCGTCGATCAGCCAACGATTGTTGATTTTGACCGGCCTGAAAATCCCCGGCAACGCATAGGAAGCGTGCATGGCAGGGACGAGGGGCCCCTTGCTGAGCCATATTTCATGACCGGTTTTGAGCTCGGTCGCCACGGCGACATATTTCTTTTCCAGATTTTCAATATGGACGTGCTGCAGATGTTCGTTGAGCTCTTCGGACAGTCGCTGCCCAGAAATCAACCCAGATCCGGCAAAATTGAAATCCAGCAGACTGAATACGCGTCGCCGGGTCAGGCTGCGTGAAAATACTTCAAGCTCATCAAGCTTGCCGGACACATAACAACCGCCGACAACGGAACCGATTGAAGTTCCAACAACAATATCTGGTGAGAGACCCGCTTCAGCGAGCGCGTGCAGCACTCCGATATGCGACCATCCGCGGGCGGCCCCGCCACCTAACGCTATACCTATCCTAGGCTTCATATTTTTCGTTCCTACTCGTGGCCACTGATTTCTTCACCGGCCCACCGGAACGGAACCCTGCCGATCCGTTCCCAGATAATAAAATGAGGTGTTTAAGTCGGGGTTAAAGCGCGTAAGAACCGGATTGACCGAAACGGGATTCAGAGTTGAGTCGGATTTGGTGCGTCACCATAAACTTCGTTGGGATCGAAGGTTTTTGAGTCTTCCCTGTATTCCAGTTCGAGTTCAGGAGACGGCTTTCCCCCTGTAGGAATAGAACGATAAAAGCAGGACATGTAACCCACGTGACACGACGCCCCGGAGCCGGCGACGTCGACTTTAAGCCAGATCGCGTCCTGGTCGTCGTCAATGCGCAGATCAACAACCTTCTGCACAAGGCCGCTTGTTGCACCCTTGTGCCAGAGAGCTTTGCGGGATCGGCTCCAATAGTGAGCCTCGCCGGTCTCTATGGTTTTGGAGAGTGCTTCGGCGTTCATATAGCCAAGCATCAGTACATCGCCGGTCTCAGCATCGGTGGTGACAGCTGCGATCAGGCCGTCGGAATCGAATTTGGGCGCAAGCTCATGGCCCTCTTCAACTTGCTCGACCGAGCGGCGTTCGGCGAATTGGCTATCAGGCATGATGCTGGCCTATCCTGTTGTCCCGGATTTTCAGGCGACTAGTCATTGCCACGCGAAAGCATCAGGAAGCGGTCCTGCTGTGACGTATCGTCTTTGAACAGACCCGTATACTGGGTAGTGATAGTCGCCACATTGGGCTTTTGAACACCCCGGATCGACATGCACTGATGGACAGCTTCAATCATGACAGCTACCCCCTGGGGTTTCAAAACACTGTCAATTGTATAGGCGATCTGTGCAGTCATGGTTTCCTGCGTTTGCAGACGGCGCGCGTATATTTCGACGACCCGGGCCAGTTTTGAGATACCGACAACCTTGTCATCAGGGAAATAGGCGACATGTGCCTTGCCAATAAAGGGCACCATATGATGTTCGCAGTGGGAGTTGAGCTCGATATTCCTGAGCATAACGATATCGTCATACCCGCCGACTTCATCGAAGGTGCGCGAGAGCACGTCAATCGGGCACTCTTCATATCCCTTGAAAAATTCGTTATAGGCATTGACTACGCGTTTGGGCGTATCAATCAGGCCTTCACGTTTGGGGTCATCACCAGCCCAGGAAATCAGGGTGCGAACAGCCTCTTCGGCTTCAGCCCTGTCAGGCCTTTTAACATCTGGCCCAGTGCCAAGTTGCGGCCTGGCAGCTCGAATTTTTTTGACAACTGCGTCCATCGGATTCCTTCTCCGTCAGGCGGTGCCTGGCATTTTGTCACAATTTGTCAGGCTTTTGTCCCGACTATATTGTCTCATTATAACCGGAAATCGCCCCTTGCGAATTATGTGCAACTATACCGATATATGAGACAAGGGAAGTATCGGCCTTGTTCCGGCGCTCCAGGATCAACCTCGTGCAGCCGAAACACTCGCCGCAGGATATATAGTTCATGGCGTTAAGCTGCAAGGGCTTGGCCACATGATGAGGTTGAAAACCGAAATGAGCGATCTGGACGAAATCTATAATCCGCGCATTCTGGAACTTGCGGCGAATATCCCTCTTGGTGCCCGTCTGGAACGTCCGCATGCCACTGCAACTGCGCATTCCAAGCTTTGCGGAAGCACTGTCTCGGTCGATCTGAACATGAATGGGGGCGTGGTTTCGGATTACGGGCAATCGGTCAAGGCGTGTCTGCTGGGGCAAGCTGCCTCATCGATCATGGCGCGCAATGTCATTGGCGCAAGCGCTGATGAGCTTCGCGAGGTCGGGGCTAAAATGCGCAAAATGCTGAAACAGGATGGCCCGCCTCCGAACGGCAAATGGAAAGACCTGGAAGTTCTGGAACCCGTGCGTGACTTCAGGGCACGTCATGCCTCGACACTGCTGGTTTTCGATGCCGTTGAGGAAGCAATAGCCGAGATAGAAGAAACCCGATCATCTGAGGCTCCAGAACCAGCGCCGGCTGGTTAGTCCTTGCGCTGGGTCTCGTCAGAAGACTTGCGGAAGGGTCTCGACCTCGCTGCACTGATTGATGCACTGGAGGCCGGACACAGGGGCGTCAGGCCGGAACTCACAGAAGAATTGATCGGCCCGCAAGCAAACCACTACCTGATCCGCTCAGCACATGATGGCAGCACGGTATTGGGCAGCAAACTCATCACCATCGTGCCGGACAATCCCAGGGAACGAGGTCTCCCATCAGTCCAGGCGGTCATTGTTCTGTTTGACGCCGTTACGGGCTCACCAATGACTGCACTGGATGCAACTGAGCTCACATACTGGAAGACCGCAGCTGATAGCGCCCTGGGTGCGAGGTATTTATCACGCCCAGATGCAAAAACCCTTCTCATCGCAGGGGCCGGCGGTCTGGCGCCATGGCTTGTGAGAGCGCATCTGCTGGCGCGCCCGGGTCTCGAAAAAATCTATCTTTGGAACCGGACGTCTGACCATGCTGGAGAATGTGCGAACAAGCTCAGGGATGAAGACATCGAAGTTCAGGTGATACCGGATCTTGAATATGGCGTGCGGCAAGCAGATATCGTCTCGACGGCGACCATGGCACATCAACCCATTGTCAAAGGATCCTGGTTGAAACCCGGCGTCCATGTGGACCTGGTGGGTGGTTATTCCGAAGATACAAGAGAGGCGGATGACGAGACTGTGCGCCGTGCGCGATTGTTCGTTGATTGTCTTTCATCGGCGCTGGAAGGTGTTGGCGATATCCTCACGCCGCTCAAATCCGGTGTCATTTCTGAACGCGATATCGAGGGGGATCTCTATGACCTTGCCGGAGGCGGAATTTCCGGTGGGCGCAAGGAGAGCGACATTACGGTGTTCAAGAATGCAGGCGGCGCTCATCTGGACCTGATGGTGGCGTTGGCCTTGCTGGCCCGCATTGACAGGGGGAGTGGGGATTCGGGCCCCGGCACGGAATGATGGTTTCAATGGACCGGGCCATGAAAGCTTTGCTCAAGGCCCCCATCAAACTCTATCGCTATACATTATCGGCCTTTGCCGGGCGTGAATGCAGGTATCTGCCCACTTGTTCCGAATATGCAGAACGGGCCATCGACAAGAACGGGCCATGGAGAGGGTTCTGGCTCGCTACGTCGCGGCTGTGCCGCTGTAATCCATGGGGACCGAGCGGATTTGACCCTGTTCCCGATATTTCGCTCGAACAGCACCCATGGTGGGCGCCGTGGCGCTATGGGCGGTGGAGCGGAGCGCATATCGACCGCAACCTTGACAAAACCCCGTAGAGTCGCGCATTCCAAGCTTACACACTGAGTCCCCGAAGAGGGCTCCAGTCCGTCTTACCTGCCTGGTGTGCAGTGATTGAGAGGAGAGAAAAATGGTTTCCCTGACATTCCCCGATGGTAATTCTCGTGAATTTGACGATGGCGTCACCGGTGCTGCTGTTGCCGAGTCCATTTCGAAGTCGCTGGCAAAGAAAGCCGTGGCGATGGTGGTCGATGGCGAGTTGAGCGATCTGTCCGATTCGATTGAACGCGATGCGCAAATCCAGATCGTGACCCGAGACGATGACGCCGCGCTGGAACTTATTCGTCACGATGCGGCCCATGTGATGGCTGAAGCGGTACAGGAACTTTATCCCGGTACACAAGTCACCATCGGCCCGGTGATCGAGAACGGATTCTATTACGACTTTGACCGGGAGGAGCCATTTACTCCCGAAGACCTGCCGAAAATCGAAAAGAAGATGCAGGAAATTATCGTGCGTGGTGCGCCCTTCACCAAGGAAGTGTGGACCCGGGACAAGGCGAAACAAACCTTCAAGGAGATGGGAGAAGACTACAAGGTCGAGTTGGTCGATGCGATCCCCGAAGGTGACGACTTAAAAATATACGCGCAAGGCGACTGGTTTGACCTGTGTCGTGGCCCGCATATGCCGTCAACAAAGCATGTTGGCAATGCCTTCAAACTGTTGAGCATCGCCGGGGCTTACTGGCGTGGTGACTCCAACAATCCCATGCTCCAGCGCATTTACGCGACTGCATGGGCGTCCGAGAAAGACCTCAAGGCTTATCTCACCATGCTGGAGGAGGCTGAGAAGCGTGACCATCGCCGCCTTGGTCGCGAAATGGACCTGTTTCACTTCCAGGAAGAAGCTCCGGGCTCGGTGTTCTGGCATGCCAAGGGGTGGACGATGTTTCAGGCGCTCATCAACTATATGCGCCGCCGCCAGAGCGATGCAGGGTATGTCGAGGTGAACTCCCCCGACATGATGGACAAGGGCCTGTGGGAGAAATCCGGACATTGGGAGAAATTCGGGGAGAACATGTTCACCACTGTAACGCCCGATGAGCGGGTTTATTGCTGCAAGCCGATGAACTGCCCGGGGCACGTTCAAATCTTCAAACATGGCCTGAAGAGTTACAAGGAACTACCTATAAAGATTGCAGAATTTGGAAAAGTGCATCGCTATGAACCTTCTGGCGCCCTGCACGGAATGCTACGCGTCCGCCACTTCACCCAGGACGACGCGCACATCTTCTGTACCCATGAACTGATCACGGAAGAATGCGTGAAGGTCAATGATCTGATCCTGTCAATCTACCGTGACTTCGGTTTCGAAGATGTGGTCATTAAATTTTCCGACCGGCCCGAAAACCGTGTCGGGTCCGATGAGATATGGGACCAGTCAGAGGCTGCGCTGAAAACCGCCGTTGAAGCTGCCGGCATGGATTATGAACTCAATCCGGGCGAGGGCGCATTTTACGGGCCCAAACTCGAATATGTGCTGCGCGATGCCATTGGCCGCGACTGGCAGTGTGGGACCCTACAGGTGGATTTGAACCTGCCTGAGCGGCTGGGCGCGTTTTACATCGGTCAGGACGGCGAGAAATACACACCGGTCATGCTTCATCGCGCCATGTTTGGCTCTCTGGAGCGTTTCACCGGGATATTGATCGAGCAGCATGCGGGGCATTTCCCGTTGTGGCTGGCACCGCTCCAGGTGGTCGTGGCAACCATCGTGTCAGATGCAGACGATTATGCTGGAGATGTGCTTGAAGCGCTCAAAAAAGCAGGGCTGCGTGGTGAAGCGGATCTGCGCAACGAGAAAATCAATTATAAAGTGCGCGAACATTCAGTTGGCAAGGTGCCGGTGATGTTCGTGTGCGGTAAGCGCGAGGCGGAGGAGGGCACAGTCTCCATTCGCCGTCTCGGGTCCAAAGACCAGAAGGTTCTTCCACTAGATGAAGCCATAGCTGCACTGGTAGATGAAGCAGTGCCGCCCGATCTCAGGCCTGGATACAAGGCTCAGGCGGCTTAGCCAGGCCTTACTGGATCACCACCTCTATTTGCTTTGTCTCGCCAGGCTCTATGACGAATTCGCGCGTGTAGTTCTTACCGTCATGGCGGGCAAGTACGGAGTAATTACCGGCTGCAAGAATATGCGAGGGGAGGGCTCCGGCGCTTTCCTTCACGATGTCGCCACCGATTGTGAGAATGTTCCATTGGGTATTGGCCAGGGCCTCGCCGCCCGGCTGGTTTACTAGTTTGAGTGTAACCTTGGCGGCAGAGTGGTTGATGGTCGCATCGGTGAGCCTGCCGGGTTCTACTGTCACATCAGCGCGTATCACCGCATTCGCATCGCCATATGTGCTGACCACCTGATAGGCGCCTGCATTGAGGCGCAGGACCACGCCGGGCTTTGCATCGCGCAGAACGATCTTGCGCTTTCCGTACTGGTCAGATTCCGATTCATCCGCGAATAGGTCATAGCGGACGGAATTAGGGGGGATTGTCGTGCCGTTCAGGGTCACGGCTCCCAGGCGCAGACCGCCGGCATTCAGGATGAAACTTTCCTGTATCGCCTGCCCACTGGTCACATCGATATCCTTGATAAGGTTCACCTTGCCGTACGCCGCGGCGATCCGGTAGGAGCCAGGTGGCAGTGCGGCGGTGGGCGTTGCTTCCTGGAAAGTATCGACCAACTGGTATTTTCCATCCTTGGTCTTCGCATTTTTGTAAATCCACCAGACCAGACCGGACTTTATGATCGAGCCATCCTCGACCGTTCGTGCAGACAGGGTTACCGGTACGGAATCGCCTGTTTTGGCAAGGGCCTGTTGAGGCGAGGTTTTGTCCGGGGTTGCCTGCACTTGTGCCGTTTCAGAAGATTGTGGCGTCATGGCAGGTATGGTTTGCGGCGGCGGGTCTTGAGTTACCGATCCCGTTGTCAGGGGATCGTTTTTGGACATGGACACTGGGTTTGCCGCACTTGCCACAGGCTGGGGCTTGATGGCGGCTATCTTCGGCATTGGCGGCGTCATTGCCACTTCGAATGCCTCCTTCACGCTTGCCGCCAGTTCAGTTTCATTCGTTGCGGAGGCAAAGATTCCGCCGCCATTATCAGCAATACAACTCAACGCTGTGAGTTTCTTCTTCTGCTTGGCATCGAAGGCGATGGCGTGGATCGTCAGATCCTTGCCTCCTAATTTTAACTCGGAAGCGATATTGCAAGGGTCTGCATTGCAATTATCCAGGCCGTCGGCGATGAGGATCAGGCTGGTTTGACGCTCCTTGTAGCGGCCAGCATTTGCGGCCTTGATCAGGGATGCGGCGATTGGCGTTGAGCCTTTCGGCTTGATGCCTTTGACGACCTTGATGAAGTCGGTCGCCTTGTGCGGACCCGGATTGAGCATCACTTCTATGTCGCCACAGCCGGTCGCCTGGCGGTGGCCATAGGAGACGAGGCCGAGATTAAGCCGTCCCTCGAGTTCCTTGACGATACCGCCAATGACGTTGCGGGTGCTGACCACCTTGTTCACGCCCTTGATTTGCCCCCACATGCTGCGCGAGGCATCAAGAATCAAAATGACATTGGGTTTGGAATTCGTGTCCTGAGCAGATGCAACAGAGGGCCATGCCACCTGCATGGCCGTCAAGATGATGAGTGCCGGTGCATGACATTTCTGAAGCACGGAGCGAAACATCAATGGTCTCCCGTTATTCTCTTTTGGGGCAGTTTGGCGCATAGGGTACGCAGTGCCGTCGCGATTCTCAAATTACCACGGTAACGGCTAGCTTCAAACCGGGGCACTTTGGTGTCAATGAGCAAAGTTAAACCCGGGAGCCTTGGCCCATTGTTTGTGCCGATGATTTGCGATACCCAGAGCGTCTCTTGAGTGATGGATCCGTTGGGTAATGTCTGAAACTGCATTGAATCTGCTTCTGGCACGGCGCTCTGTCGTGGCCAACAAATTAGGGGTGCCAGGACCGGACGCACAGCAATTGCGCCAGATTCTGACCGCAGCTGCACGGGTGCCCGATCATAAAAAACTGGTACCCTGGCGCTTTATCCTGTTTGAGGGCGGAGCACGCGACGCATTTGGCCAGGTGCTTGCCGATGCTTGTAAGTCTAATGAACCCGATGCCGGTGAAACACGCCTTGAGACGGAGGCTGGGCGATTTCTACGCGCCCCGGTCGTTGTGGCGGTTATATCCTCGCCAGTCGATAATCCGGGGGCGCCTGAATGGGAGCAGGTGCTCTCTGCCGGTGCGGCCTGTCAAAACCTCCTGATTGCGGCCAATGCAGCAGGATTTTCCGGCCAATGGATTACCGAGTGGTACGCATATGACAAGCAGGTGTGTGCTGCGCTTGGCCTCCAGGAGAGTGAGCGCGTGGCGGGTTTCGTCTATATCGGAACCGCACTAGAGAAACCAGAAGAGCGCGACCGGCCCAATCTCGATGAAATAACTCTTTCCTGGACCCCCGAAGGCAGGGATTGAGCCAGTAGCCTCGCGCACCGTGAAAAATTGGAGATGACTTCGTGTTTTACGATACTGATGAGAACGCCCACGGCCTGAAGCATGACCCATTCAAGGCTCTCGTGGCACCGCGTCCGATTGGCTGGATTTCCTCTCTGTCACACGACGGTATCGTCAATCTTGCGCCATACAGAATCTACAACGCGATCTCTGATGTTCCTCCGTTCGTGATGTTTTCATCGGCGGGACAAAAAGACAGCCTGGTGAATATCGAGGCGACGGGTGAATTTGTATGCTCTCTGGCGACATATGATCTCAAGGACCAAATGAACGCGACCTCGGCATCTGTCGGCCCGGAGGTGAACGAGATGGAACTTGCCGGTTTAACCCCGGCATCCTGCAAGCTCGTCAGTCCGCCGCGTGTGGCTGAGTCCCCGGTTGCTTTCGAATGCAGGCATTTCAAGACGATCCCCCTGCCGGGCAAGGATGGCCGGGAGGGCTATATTGTTATCATCGGTCACGTGGTGGGAGTACACCTTGATGAGAGTGTGATCGTTGATGGCAAGGTCGATGTCACCAAATTACGCCCCATCGCGAGGCTCGGATACATGGACTACACGGTGGTGGATTCCGTCTTTTCCATGGACAGGCCCTAGTCAGCCCTCTCGTCTGCTCTGCCCAGCTCTTTCCAGGACCTTTTGCGCATGGGCGAGATGAGGCATGTCAACCATAGCGCCGTCCAGATTGATGACACCCGCACCCGGTTCCGCAACAAAGGCGGCGATGATCCGCTTGGCGTGTGCGATCTCACTCTCGGTTGGCATGAAGGCTGCGTTGATCACCGGAACCTGGTCGGGATGTATGGCGAGTTTCCCTGAAAAGCCGTCTCCGGCCGCGCGTTCCGCACTGCGCGTAAGCCCCTCAAGGTCGCGAAAATCCGGATAGACGGTATCGATCGCGTGTATGCCTGCGGCGGAGCCAGCGCATAGGCATAGCGTGCGGGCAAGCTCGATGGGGGCCCGGTACAGCCCCTGATCGTCCAGGCTGGAACGTGACCCGAGACTGGTGGCCAGGTCCTCGCTGCCCCAGGTAATGCCGCTCACCCTTGGTCCACAGGTTTGAAAGCTTGCGATATTCAGCAGGGCTTGCGGGATTTCCGGTGCCAGAACGAGTATAGAGATTTGTCCTTGTTCGAAGCCTGCTTTTTGTTCCAGCTCATCCAGTATGCCAGTAAGCGTTTCGACATCTTCGACCGAGCGTGCCTTGGGCAGCATGATGCCCGCTGGGTTGGCGGGAACAATTTTCTCAAGATCATCCTTGGCCCACTCAGATTCCAGGTCGTTGATACGAACATAGAGCGGCGTCGGCGATTTACGGGCAGCATCCTGGTCAAGAAAGTCCGCAACTTTTTCACGCGCTGCAGTCTTGTTGTCACTGGCAACCGCATCCTCCAGGTCAATGAGGATCACGTCAGCATCGCTGGTGAGACCCTTTGCCAGTTTCCTGTCACTGTCGCCGGGCGTAAAAAGAAGAGACCGCATTTTAATGCCCTTGTTCTGACGGTTTCATGCGCATGAAAACTTGTCGTTTGCAGGTCGCGACCAACACATCATCCTGATTAAAAGCTTCGTGTTGCAGCTCGACGATGCCCGCGTCAGGGCGGGATTTGCTTTTGCGTTTGCCCAGTACGGTGGTCGCCACATGCACGGTGTCGCCTTGAAACAAAGGCGCGGGAAAGTGCACTTCGGTCATGCCAAGATTGGCGATAGTCGTGCCAAGTGAAATATCGCTGACCGAAATACCTACCATCAACCCCAGGGTGAAATAGCTATTCATTAAGGGCTGGCCGAATTCGGTCTGGGTTTCACAATAGTGCCGATCAATATGCAGCGGCTGGGGATTGTAGGTGAGGGCGCTGAACAGGGTGTTGTCCATTTCCGTGACTGTACGCCGTATTGGATGTTCGAATGCCTGTCCTGCCTCGAACTCCTCGAAGTGAAAACCGCTCATATGACCACCTCTGATCTTGATAACCTGTCCATTTTTGGCTCAGGGGTTAACGCAGCGTTTACCATAATTCACTAGCATTGGTTGAGTATATGGCTCGTCAGGTTTGCCCACGTCGGCCACGTGTGCGTAAAGAAGTGAAAGACTGATATGTCCCTGGTTTCTGCACTTGAAGCGCCATTGAGCATTTCCAATGCGATCAAGAAGGCAAGTCAAGCAACGGGAACCGATTTTTCCTACCTTTTGAAAACCGCGGCTCGCGAGAGCGCTTTCAAGCAAGGCGCAAAAGCGAAAACCTCCAGCGCGGCAGGGCTGTTCCAGTTTATTGAGAGCACCTGGCTCAAGACCGTGAAGGATGTCGGTGACAAGTTCGGGCTTGATAAATACACACCGCATATCTTCACCACGCGCAGCGGGCGCCACTATGTTCCCAACGACAAACTGCGCCAGGAAATCCTTCAACTGCGCCATAATCCGGAAGTTTCTGCCATGATGGCGGGTGCCTTCACACAACAAAATTCAGAATTCATTGCCTCCCAGATTGGAAGAAGCCCTTCCCAGGGAGAACTCTACATCGCTCATTTCCTGGGGCCGAGCGGTGCTTCTGAGCTAATTTCCCTTGCTGAAAGCAAGCCCAATGCGCGTGCTGACCAGCATTTCCCAAGGGCTGCAAGGGCAAACCGTCCGATCTTCTATTCCCGTGGGCGTCCGCGCACCGTGAAGCAGGTTTACAATAACCTTGTAAAAGATCATGCGAAACACCAAGCCATTGCCGCTAACAAGGGCACAGCAGAAACGGGAGCTGCATCGCTCAATGTTGCCAGTATCCAGGAGAACAAAACTCCTGCAATATCAAAGCCTGTTGCCGAGCCGATAAAATCCTCTGTTTCCGATACCGCGAATTCAATCGGGCTTATCCACAAAACGTCGGCCCGTCAGGTGCCGGTTATTGAAAGACCGGGATCATCACTTGCAGCGCAGGGCGTTGAAACAAAGGTGATTGAACCTGCCTCATCGAAACAGGCAGTCGGATTGTTGGGCCAAAAGGGCTCACCGATGGTCAACACCAACAAGATTGCGTCCCTGACACACAACAATCTGAATATCCCTCAAAAGACTAGGAGTGATGCACAAAACAGCGGCAGCATCGGTCAATGGACCACAATTATCGAGGTTCCGAAGACTGAAAAGCCTGTACCAAGCCTCGCCGAGGAAAGAGCTAAACTGAAGGATGTAGAGCCTGCCAGGATCAGCAAACGCAAACCAGTAGGGCGCAGAGCCAGTACGCGCACACCAAGCCTTCTGGAGCAAAGCGCCCAGCGGAGCATCAAACGGTCTCCAGACCTGTTTAACGCGAGAATTGATGATTTCGGCGCTAATTTCTGGGATTTGATGGGCCGGAACGGCTGATACCAGCAGTTCGGGACCCGGTTTGGCTCGGTCAAATTATGCCGATTTAATCTGAGACTTTTCCTGAACCAGAAAATCGTTGGTGACATCGCGAAGTCGTTTCGCCAGTACCGACGCCTTCGGATTGTCTGTTCCCTTGGCATTTTCACTGACAAGGGCGCGTACTGCGTTGACATGCTGGTCAACGAGTATCCCTGGGAGCCGTGATTTGTCCGGCAATGAATCGATCAACCGGCACAAGGAGGCACAGATCTCATCGGCGAAGGGATAACCAAGCGTGGTTGCCTGTCCCTTGAGGTTATGCGCTGCCTGAAACAGTTCATCGAGGGATTCGGGTGTAAAGGATGCGGCCTTGGCCGCATCATTCGCAGCCGTAAGATGGCCCGATTCTGTTGCCATCCATTCGTCGAAATTGACCGACAGTTGATCCAGTGCCTGTTCCGCATTCGCAATAGCCTGTTGCGCTGCGTCGTTGGCGTCACCGGGCCGGATGCACCTGTCGCGCAGGTCGGTTTCCATCTTTATGACCTCGTGAGCCTGTTTAGAGCTGGCGTCAGTATGCTGTGGTTGCATGGTTCTCTCCTGATCCATCTAGGCCTCCAGCTGCACTTGGTTCGGGTCGACGATATTTTCAGAGCCTGTACCAGAGCGCCGCTCCACTCCCGAATAGTTTGGATTGATATAGCGTCTGCGATCAGGACCGAAATAAGATTTGGTACGAATAAAATCTCGCGGATTTGCAACTACATTCTGAATGCGCCGGTAAAGCGCGGTCGCCGAAACCGGTTTACACAGGAATTCCGTAGCGCCTGCATCGCGTGCCGCAATCACATGTTTCTTTTCCGAGTAGGCGGACAAAACAATGATCGGCAGGAAAGGTGAGCGGCACCCTTCGGGATTGCGGATCATTCTGGTAAGCTCGATGCCATCGAAAATAGGCATTGTGATATCTGTGATTAGAATATCGGGGGAGTAGGCCTCGACCGCTTCCAGGCCCGAAGCCCCGTCTTCAGCTTCATAGATTTCACGGCAGCCAAAAGCACGCAGCAAGGTACGCACGATACGGCGCATATGCGCGTTATCATCCGCGACCACGAATCTCAACTCGTCGAACGCGATTTTGGCCATACGCAAACAACTCGGAACTGTGCGGCGTGAAGTGCGCCGCTGACTCAGATTTTGAAACCTGGACCATCGTCTCGCTGTAAGCTTAACAATCACTAAACCCTGGCTATCAGATGCGCGATATTTTCCGTACTAGTAGCGGAACTGTTCTGCCAGAATGCGCTCATCAAGGGCGTGATCGGAATCGAACATCATATGCATGTCGATCGAGGGGTCTTCTTCGACTGAAATGTCGAGAACAGACTGGAATTCGGTGTGATCTGCCACGGCGTTGACCGGGCGTTTATCCGCTTCCAGAACTTCCACGCGCACCTTGGCATCATTCGACAGCAGGGCACCGCGCCAACGCCGCGGCCGGAATGGGCTGATGGGAGTTAAAGCCAGGAGCTGGGCGTTAATCGGCAATATGGGGCCGTAGGCGGAGTGATTATAGGCTGTGCTTCCCGCCGGTGTTGCAACCAGAACCCCGTCGCAAATCATCTCCTCCATGCGCAATTTTCCATCAACCCAGATTCTGAGCTTTGCAGCCTGATACGAGGCGCGAAACAGCGCGACCTCGTTGATGGCGAGGGCTTCTTGAGTTTTGTTCCCGTCTCCGCGCACCTCCATGCGCAGGGGGTGAATGACGCTTGTCTTGGCTGCGGCAAGGCGCTCTCGCAGACTTTCTTCGTTATAGTCGTTCATCAAAAAGCCGACTGAGCCGCGATGCATTCCATAGATCGGGACTTTTGTGTTCATGTGGGCATGAAGCGTTTGCAGCATGAGTCCGTCACCGCCAAGGGCGACAATCGCATCGGCATCATCGGGATCTGCATTGCCATAATGAGAAATCAGCCTGTCTGCCGCTTCCCGGGCATCCCGATGATCGCTGGCCACAAACGCGATATTTTCGAATGTATTCTTGTTGTTTGCCATGATGGTTCAACTCTCGGCTCCATGGGTGGGCACTATAGACGCAAGGCGCTACCCCGTGCGAGCGTGTTTGGCGCATCGCGCACCCAAATTGCAAGGCAAGGGGGTAATATATGGGTCACGAGACAGATCCTGTCCTGATCTATACAACTTTCGATAACTCTGATGACGCCAGGAAAGTGGGCAGGGAGCTGGTCATGTCCAGGCTTGCAGCCTGCGTCAACATCATCCCCTCGATGACATCCATTTATGTATGGCAGGGGGAGCTCCAGGAGGAGGGCGAAGTTGTGATGCTGATCAAGACCCGCAAAGGTTGTCAGGCGCAAGCTCTTCAACAAACCAAGGAGTTGCATCCATATGACACGCCCGCCTTGCTTGTGATCGAGCCACGAACTGTCGACAAGGATTTTGCCGCATGGATTGCTGATCAGACAGGCATGCATTCATAACAATGCGCAAAAAAATCCGGCGGGTGCTTTGGTGCGCCCACCGGATGGGATGAAAGTTGGTACGCGTTACTGGAACGCACTTTTACTGGCTTATGCCTGATCTGCTTTATCGCAGTTTCAGTATCCTTTGGTCTGTCATAAACGGCCCATCGTTGCAGGCCGCAAGAATCTCAATCTGTTGCCTAACTACCCGATAGTTGTGCCCAGGCCGAGTATGGTCCAGATGGACGCTGCCATAGCTAAGCCTAGCCAGAAATGCTTCGGGAATGTCTTGCCTACTTGGGGAATGCAGGGAAACGACATCTCTTGCCTCCTTCGCTAGGCCGATCAGAAGGGCGAGAAGGTGAGTCTCTAGTTTTCTTGGTCTTATTCCCCCGCCTGTTCGGCGATTAACATTTGGAATTATAGCACAGAATATCTAGAATGCGAGGCAGTAAATACAGGAAAATTATGACAATTTCTCAACAAGAAAATCTAATAAACATGTATGTAAAAATAATTATAATTCTAAAATAATATATTTAATATGACCTATTTCATGAATAAGTGATATATATCAATCATATATACTATATTATGACACAATAATACTATGTTTGCCATTCTTGCGCCCTATTTTAGCCGCAATCAAACACTTTTAAAACTCATTTTGACTTCAGATGTTAGGCAAATAATCTTATCCGAAGGGCTTGATTGGATAGGTGCGTTGCATTTTTAGCGCTGGTGGCAAATCAAATTTAACGACCTTCTGCTATTTCGGTGAGTCGGCACGCATATGTGCCCAATTTGTTCAATCTAACCAGAAATACTCCGGGGTCTGCGATGAGTTCCACCAGCGAAACGACAGTAGCTACGTCTGTCTATGAGGGCACAGACAACATAAAAACGACACCTCCCGAGGTCCTGCCGGATCTCCTGCGTCGCTGGATTCTGGGAGTGGCATGGAGCCTGAAACCGCCGCGCACATGGGGTGTTCCTGCAACTTTGTGGATGGTTGCATCCCACTATACGGGGTTGCGCGAGGTTGATGAGGGCGTGCCAAATCCTGAATTGGCATTTTCCAATCCAGATGGTCTCGCCGGTATTTGCCACGATATGGGTGTGGATAGCCTCATGGCGGGCTACAGGGCAGGATTATTTCCATTTTCACATATAGGTCCACAAAAATGGTGGGCCCCCAGCACGCGTATGGTGTTGCGCCTGTCGGATTTTCATATGGAGAAGAATTTACGCCGCCGTTTGAGGAATAAACATTACACGGTGACGTTCGATAAAGCCTTTGAAGAGGTGGTTCTGGGATGTGGTGAACCACGCCCGGGACGCCCGAAACTTACATGGGTGACGCCCGATGTGATCGATGCGTATATGGCCTTGCACAGGGCAGGTCATGCGCACTCGGTAGAGGCTTGGGATGCGGAAGGTAATCTTGCCGGCGGTGCGTTTGGCGTCGCCGCAGGCCAGGTATTCTTCACCGAATCCCAGTTCACCCGTCAGAGGGACGCGTCAAAAGTGGCTTTCGCAACACTCAATTGTCACATGCAGAAATGGGGCTTCGTCCTCAATGATGGTAAATTCCATACCGGACATCTTTCCCAAGCAGGTTTTCAGCTGATGCCGCGCAGCCAGTTCAATGCATTGCTGGCACGCCATTGTCCTTTGCCAGGCAATGATGGTCCGTGGGCAATCGATGAAACGCTTGATGTCGGCGGCTGGGATCCCAGGACTGGAATCGTCACAGCACCCTGACTCCGGAAAAGACGCCCCTAAAGCGCCTTGCAAACTGCCTCGGTAACCTCATCGGTTCCAGCCTGGCCGCCCAGATCACGCGGTAGTGCTGAACCATCTCCTGTGACGGTTTCAATTGCCCTGAAGAGTAAGGTAGCTGCCTCGTGCTCACCCAGATGGTCCAGCATCAGTGATGCGGACCAGAAGGAACCAAGCGGGTTTGCGGTGCCGTGACCCATAATATCGAAGGCGGAACCATGAATGGGTTCGAACATGGACGGGTTTTCGCGTTCAGGGTTGATATTGCCCGTGGGCGCGAGGCCCAGTGAGCCTGAAAGAGCGGCTGCCAGATCACTCAGCACATCGGCATGAAGATTTGTCGCTATCACCGTGTCAATGCTTTCAGGGTCTGTCACGAAACGCGCCGCCATTGCGTCCACAAGCACCCGGTCGGTCTTGATGTCGGGGTAGTCGGCGCTGGTTTTTTCAAACACCTCATCCCACAAAACCATGGCATGGCGTTGTGCATTGGATTTAGTGACAAAAGTCAGCTTCTTGCGCGGACGCGAACGGGCAATGTCAAATGCGAAACGCTGGATGCGCTCTGCGCCACTGCGCGTGATGACTGAGACGTCAAGCCCGACTTCGTTGGAGAGGTCCTGATGAACGCGTCCCCCCGCGCCTGAATATTCACCTTCGGAATTTTCCCGCACGATGAACCAGTCAATGGTCTCGGACGTGCCGTTCTTGAGCGGGCTGGAGAGGCCGGGCAGCAATTTCGTTGGTCTGATATTGGCGTATTGATCAAGGCCCTGGCAGATCGCCAGCCGCAATTTCCAGAGTGAAATATGATCGGGCACGCGCGGGTCGCCGGCGGAGCCGAAAAAAATGGCGTCGAAGCCGCGCAAGGTGTCCAGTGCATCATTCGGCATCATTTCGCCGGTTTCGAGATATTGGTCACTGCCCCAGGGCAGTGTTTTGAATTCAATCGAAAGACCGTTCTTCTGCTGCGCCAGATGTTCGAGTACGCGACATCCGGCGGCAATCACTTCCTTGCCGATACCATCGCCAGGAATTGCGGCGATACGATAGGTCCCCACCTTCGCGTCCTTTCTTGTTCTTGAATTTCTGTTGGTATGTTTTTACTGGCGTGTGTGTTCATCTCATCATAGCAAACGGGAATGATATCGGCAGATGTTTTCAGGAGAAATAATATGTCCTTGCAACACACTATCGGGTTTATCGGAACGGGGATCATGGGGTTGCACATGGCCCGTCGTCTTGCCCAGGCCGGACACCGGGTAACGGCCTGGAACAGAACTCAATCGAAAGCCGAGCCACTGGAGGAATTTGACGTACACATCGCCGCCAACGTGGCGGACGCCGCAAAGGGCGCCGATATCGTGATCGTTATGGTGAGTGACGGTCCTGCCAGCGATGATGTCATTCTGGGTGAGGGCGGGATCCTGGAACAGATGGGTGAGGGGACAATCCTGCTCGTGATGAGTTCAATTCCCATGGAGACGGCCATGTCCCAGGGAAAGGCATCGCAAGTGTGCGGCGTGCGGTATCTCGATGCCCCGGTATCGGGGGGTGAACCAGGCGCACGCGATGGCAAAATGACAATTATGGCGGGTGGCGATACAGAGGCGTTTAAGGAGTTACAGCCGGTCTTCGCGGTGATGGGCCGCTCGACCCATGTGGGACCGGCGGGCACAGGCTCTCTCGCCAAGCTCGCCAACCAGGTGATTGTCGGGAATACCATCCAGACAGTGGCAGAGGCTTTGCTGCTGGTGGAATCAGGCGGCGCTGATCCCGGTGCCGTAATTGAGGCCCTAAAGGGCGGCTTCGCCGATTCCCCGATCCTGCAAAATCATGGGAAGCGTATGATTGAAGGGAACTTCAAGCCAGGCGGGCGCTGCCAAATCCAGCTAAAGGATACGCTTACCGCAGAAGAGCTTGGAAAATCATTCGGTGTTGTGATGCCGATGACAGGCCAGGCGCGAGTAACTTACCAGAATCTGGTTGAAAACGGACAGGGCAACCTGGACCACAATGCGGCTTATCTGGACGTGGCTCGGCGAAGCGGTAAGGAATTATAAGGACCAGAAGCATAATTTACATTGATCCTGGGAATTCCAAAACCTGCCAACCGGGTATATTTCCCTTGAAATTCACTGCTTGCGCGGTTCATGTCAGAGTAATCCTGTTTCGAATGTGAGCTGACGCCTTGATACAACTCCGCAAACTTGGCCACCGGCCCACGCAGGGCCTGAATGGCGCTGGAGTAGCCTCGCTCTTTCGGGACGGCTTGAGCGGTCTCGTTTTTGCACTGGTTATAGTCACTTATTGTATTTCTTTCAGCGCACTCATTTTCCAGGGTGATCTTGCTGGAGGACTGACCCTTGGTCTGTCAACTCTTCTGACCGGTACGGTCATCACCTGTCTTATTGTTTCTCTGACCAGTACACTCTCTCCTGCTGGCGCTGGCCCTGACACTCCCGCTGTGGCCGTTATGAGCGTACTGGCGACTGCGATTGCCACCCACGCTGCCTCGACAGGCATGAGCGCGGAGTTGGCCACCATTCATGTCCTGATTGGTATCAGCGCGAGTACGCTTCTGACCGGGCTGTTGCTGTTCATGCTCGGGTCTTTGCGTCTGGGCATTTGGCTGCGTTTTGTTCCCTATCCGGTTATTGGAGGATTTCTTGCCGCCTCTGGTTGGCTGCTTGTAACAGGCGGTATCGAGGTGATGACGGGGGTTGCGCCGCAAATCTCAATCCTGTCCATTTCATCCTTGTTTGCATCTGAGCATTTGCCGCAATTTTTGCTTGGTATGAGTTTTGCTATTGGCGTTTTTTATATACGCCGAAAAGTCTTCGATAGCTTTCTGACGCTTCCTGTTGCCTTCTTTTCCCTCGTCATTATTTTCGATCTGGTTTTGCTCATATTCGGGTTTTCCGAGCAAATTGGCGGCCGTTCCAGCTGGTATCTGGAGGGTATGTCAGGCGTAAATTTATGGACGCCAATTCATGCCGTTGTAGAGACCGATATCGAGTGGGGTTCACTCGCGTTCAGTGCGGCCGAGATTGGCGCGGTGTGCGGCGTTACTGCGATATCGGTCCTGCTGGATGTATCCAGCCTTGAGGTGGCGCGCCAGCAGTCTGCCGATCTGGATAAGGAACTGCGATATAACGGCGTGGCAAATATTGTGGCCGGTTTTGCTGGTGGGGCTGCGGGCAATCTCTCGCTGAGTGGCAGTATTCTCATCCAGGAAGCCGGAGCGGTATCGCGCTTGAGTGGTGTTGCCGCGGCCGGGTTCTGCGCAATAGTGCTTTTTTTTGGCGCTGATGTAGCGAGTTATATCCCGACGCCGCTTCTTGGTGGCCTGTTGGCCTATCTGGGTCTGGTTGTCCTCGCCGAGGCACTTATCCGCTCACCTGCACAGCGCTCACTCACTGAATTTCTGCTGGCCGGGGCGATCATGGCCGTGATCGTCTATTCGGGCTACTTGCTCGGCGTGGTGCTCGGCATTATCGGTGCGTGCCTGTTGTTCGCCATTTCTTACAGCCGCATTGGCGTCGTGCGCCGGCACCTGACACGGCTTGAATTTGCAAGCAACGTCGAGCGTTCGCCCCATGAAACCGCTTTGCTCATGGAGCACGGCGCGCAGATTCACGCACTGTGGTTGTCCGGATTTATTTTCTTTGGCTCCTCGAACGGGCTGTTCGAGTTCGTTAAACGCACTATGGACAAACAGACAGATCCAAAAGTGCGATTTCTTGTTCTCGATTTCAGCGCCGTCCCGGGTCTCGATACCTCGGCGGTTCTGAGCCTGGTGAAGCTCAGGAACTACTGCGATGAACGCGCAGCCAATATTTCCTTTGCCGGTCTAAATGAGTCGCTGCAGAATGCGTTTACCGCAGCCGGCATCGTTACGGAAAGCGGGCCCCACCGTGCATTTCCAGATCGCAATGAAGCGCTTGAATGGTGTGAGAATGTACTGTTAAGCGGGCATGAGTCCGCCGAGGCGACCGAGGCCAGTTTCGAGCAATGGCTTGATGATGTTTTCGGCGGTGAACTGGAACCGAGCCGATTAATGTCTTATTTCGACAGACGCACCTTCAAGGAAGGTCAGGTGGTTCTGAAGCAGGGCGGGCAGTCAAATTCGGTGGATTTACTTTCCACGGGCAGCATCGCAATCACCATCACGGATGCGAAGGGCAACTCAACGCGGCTTAGGCGAATGGCGGCGCAGACGGTGGTTGGTGAAATGGGCTTTTTCAGGAAAGCGCCAAGGGCCGCTGCAGTTATCGCGGAACAACCAACCGTAATTTACAGGCTTACGCGCAAAGGATTCGCACGCATGCAGGAGGAAGACCCAAAGGCGGCGGCAGCTTTTTACCGTCTCATCGTGCGTGTGCTTTCCGATCGGCTTGAATTTGCCAACCGTGAAATTTCAGCACTCATCTGATCTTGGCTAATAAGTGATAAGAATGGCGATGATTGCCACATAGGTCAGCATATGGCCCAGCTGGTCGAGACCGAACAAATACCAGAACCTTTGGTCCGTCTGGGTGAGTTCGTAGCGCTTCACCAGTTGCTCCTTGGCCCAATCAAGGTGGTAGTGCACAACAAATTCACCACAGATAATGGCTATTCCCAATCCGGCTGAAGAGGGCGGAAGGACCAGGAAAACGGGCAGCGTGAGCAGCGCCTGCAGAGTACTGTGAAGCAGACCCCCTGGGTGCCCGTATTTGCCCTTGTTCAGATACTGGTAGGAGGTTTGGAGAAAATAGTCTCCAATCGTGTGTTTGACCGACAGCACGACAAATCCCATGAGAATCGCGCAGGTGAGATCCGACATCAAACCACCTTCTAGGTCATAAGCGCAGGCAAGACGCCTCGGCGCGATCTAGTGTGCTAGCAAACCCTAATTACGTTGTGTTTGCGAGTCTTGATTTCAACGAAATGTCAGACCCCTTTCAGGTCAGGGAATCCACAAGCAATTCAGTTTAGATGGGTTCTATGATGATGGCCCCAGTGTAAATGTCTTTCCCAGTTTGGCAGCTGCACGGCGTAACTGCGGGACCAGCCGCAGAGCTTCTTCCATTGAGACACGCGCTTCTGGCGCCGAGAGGGCAAGACCTCCAACAGCACCCCCATCAGCGGCCCTGACAGGAACAGCGATGCAAACAACACCTTCTATCGATTCCTGGTTATCAATGCCTATCTCGTCTTCATGGATGCGCTCCAGCGCTTCCATCAAGGCCGGGACAGATGTGATGGTGTCTGGGGTAAAGCTTGTGAGAGGCATGGCGCGCAGCAATTCATTACGGCGCTCAGCTGGCTCAAGGCTCAAAAGCAACTTACCAATGGCACTGCAATGGGCTGGAACCTGACTGCCGGGCTCGAAACGAAGTCCCAGTGCCCATTTTGCCTCGACCCGGTCGAGATAAATCACTTCAGCGCCGGCAAGAATGCCGAAATTACATGTCTCACCGGTTTCTTCTGACAAGGTGCGAAGGACCGTATGTCTCATGTTGCGCGGTGCCGTGGCTTTGAGCGTATCAAGTGCAAACTGGATCAGCCGGGACCCTTCCACATAACCACGCTTTCCATGGTCACGTTCAACAAATCCCAGTTCCGCCAGCACCGAGATGATGCGGTGCGCAGTGGGTTTGGTCATTCCCGTTTCCCGAGCGAGTTCGGCCATGGAAAGGGGCTGTGAATTTCCGGTCAATGTTTCAAGAATTGAGAAGGCCTTGCCCATGGCCCCGAACCTTAAAAGCTGATCATCGCCCTCGGTTGGTGGCTTTTTTGTACCCGGATCGGTGGCGCCGCTGGGCGCATCTGTTTTGTTGGCTTTGGCCATGGGTTAAGACGAGTCATCCTTGCTTAGGGGGGATGACGCAATATGCATGTTCCGGAAATTTAACGCAATCGTCTTGTATAATGAGACGTGGATAAGAAAAAACCCCGGAATTTCCTTCCAGGGTTTTATGAATATTCGTTTGGACTGGTCAAATGAACCGTCAATAATGCATCAGGCAGTCATTCAGCGGCAACCTTCGAACCGGCCATTTCATCGCCTACCGCTCCGTCAGCCTTGGCCACGGCGATGTCATCTTCGCTCATGTCCAGGACCCTGGAGAGAATCTCATCTGTATGTTCACCAAGCAAAGGTGAGCGCGTCACGTCGCTTGGAGAATCCGATAATTTGATGGGATTGCCCACGGTCAGATATTTTCCGCGCGTGGGATGGTCAACTTCCACAATCGTACCGGTCTCGCGCAAGGACGCTTCCTCCGAGATTTCCTTCATGGACAGGATCGGACCGCATGGAATGTTCAGGGGATTGCAGATTTCCATGACCTCGAACTTGTCCTTGGTCATAGTCCACTCTTCGATGGTATCGAAAATCTGCTTGATCTTGTCCAGCCGTTCAGGTGGCGTGGCGTAACCGACCTCTTCTTTCCATTCCGGCTTGCCGATAATGTCGCAGATATTCCCCCATACGGCAGCCTGGGTGATGAAATAGACATAGGCATTGGGATCTGTTTCCCAACCCTTGCATTTCAATATCCAGCCTGGTTGTCCCCCTCCCGAGTCATTGCCCGCACGCGGGGTCGCTTCGCCAAACTCGACGCCCTGGCCAAACTGGCTGTATTCCTTCAGCGGTCCGTGATCCAGCCGCTGCTGATCGCGCAGTTTTACCCTGCACAGATTGAGCACGCCGTCCTGCATGGCGGCGAGGACCTTCTGACCCTTGCCGGATTTTTCACGGTGGAAGAGGGCGGTCACGATGCCCAGGGCAAGATGAAGTCCGGTACCTGAATCACCGATCTGTGCTCCTGTGACGGTTGGAGGACCGTCAAGGAAACCCGTGGTCGAAGCCGACCCGCCGGTGCATTGGGCGACATTCTCATAGACTTTACAGTCTTCATATGGCCCGGGGCCAAACCCCTTGACCGAGGCATATATCAGGCGCGGATTAAGCTCCTGGATTCGCTCCCAGGTGAAACCCATGCGATCAAGTGCGCCCGGTGCAAAGTTTTCGACCATGACATCGCAAGCCTTGATCAGGCCCTCGAAAATCTCTTTGCCCTTTTCAGACTTGGTATTGAGTGTGATCGAACGCTTGTTGTGGTTCAGCATGGTGAAGTAGAGGCTGTCTGCATCAGGGACATCCTGGAGCTGGCCGCGGGTCGCATCACCCACGCCGGGTCGCTCGACCTTGATCACGTCGGCGCCGAACCATGCCAGCAACTGCGTACACGTAGGACCTGATTGAACATGGGTCATGTCCAGAATGCGGACCCCTTCTAAAGCTTTCATTGCGTGCACCTGTTCTTCATTAATTGCCTCGATGGAGTTGGGTTATTTCTTGGAAACCACGCTCTGCGGGTTGAGATTGCCAATGCGACCGCTCTCGGTACCAGCATTTTCATCGATGACAGCATTCACCAGGGCGGGCTTTCCAGAATCCATGGCTTCGTTCACTGCGCGTTTCAGTTCATCGGGGGAGGTGGCGTAATAACCAGCGCCGCCAAAGGCTTCCATCATCTTGTCATAGCGCGCGTTCTTGACGAAGACAGTTGGCGCCACATCCGGACCGCCAGTTGGATTGACGTCCGTCCCGCGATAAATGCCACCATTATTGAATACGACCACGCAGATCGGCAGGTTGTAGCGGCAGATGGTTTCGATCTCCATGCCGGAAAAACCAAAGGCACTGTCACCCTCGACCGCCAGCACGGAATGTCCTGTTTCCACGGCGGCTGCAATGGCTTGCCCCATGCCAATTCCCATGACGCCCCAGGTGCCCACATCAAGACGTTTGCGCGGCTTGTGCATGTCGATAATACTGCGTGCGAAATCAAGTGTATTAGCGCCTTCATTGACCAGGATGGCATCGGGCCGCTCGGCAATGATCGTGCGCAACACGCCAAGCGCGCCATGGAAGTCCATCGGCACGTTGTTGTTTTGAAGTCTTGGCGCCATTCTGGAGACGTTCGTCTCTACTTTCTCTTTCACCGCGTTGATCCAGTCGGTGGGAGGCGCTGGCCAGTCGTCATCCATACCCTCCAAAAGGGCCTGTACGCATGACCCGATATCGCCCACTACGGGAGCCGAAATTACAAGGTTGCTGTCCATTTCCTTGGGTTCGATATC
>JAJFHP010000027.1 GCA_021775555.1 Hyphomicrobiales bacterium
GCAGAATTTGAATCTTACACGCCGTGTGCTGCTTGCCGGGCTGCTGGCCGCGCCGCTCATTACAGGGCTCGGCAGCGGGCTCGGCACGGTCGCTGAGGCCATGCCCGTCAACGCGTCAGGCGGTATCGCTATCGAGGGCTATGACCCGGTCGCCTATTTCAAGCAGTCCAGACCGGTGAAGGGGTCGGCCCAGTTCACCGCCACCCATGACGGCGCCACCTGGCGCTTCTCGAGTGCTGCCAACCGCGACGCCTTCGCCGCCAGCCCGGCGGCCTTCGCCCCGCAATATGGCGGTTATTGCGCCTGGGCGGTGAGCAAGGGCTCAACGGCGAAGATCGACCCGGCCGCCTGGAAGGTCGTCGGTGGCAAGCTCTATCTCAACTATTCGAAAGGCGTGCAGGGCCGCTGGGTCCAGGACATCCCCGGCAACATCAAGAAGGGCGATGCCAACTGGCCGGGCATCCGGGCGAAGCTGTAGGGTGATACTTTGAGGGGCCGGGCGCGAGGTTAGCGCCCGAGCCCACCGAAACTGAGCACGATCAGCGCGAGGATGATCGCGGCAACAAAGCCGACGAGCAAAAGCGGCAACGGCCACAGGCTTTCCGTGGTGTTTTCCGGATCGTCTTTTTTCGGTTTCATGCCTGCCCTTTACCCGTAAGACGCGCGCGGCGTCATTGCGCAGCCCGGGTCAGTTGCCGATGCCCTTGGCGAGGTCCTTCAGTTCCTTCGTGCGCTGGCGCGTCAGGTCCGCGAGGCATTGGCCGACCAGCATGGATTCCATGCTGCCGCCCCGCGCCATGAAGCCGTGGGCCTCGCAGGCCTTGTCGCGGTAGGGGATCCACGAGCGTTGCGCCGCGCGCAGGGTCTTCACCGCGCCTTTCAGGTTGGGCGGCAGGTTGGCGTCCATGTCCTTCATCACGACCAGCGCTGACCTGTAGGCGTGGTTCAGCGCGACGTCGGCAGCCTTGTAGTCCCGCCCGGCGCAGATGTTCATTTCCGTTTGCGTCTGCGGGTTTTTGCAGTTGACCTGGCCCTGTGCGTGCAGTGCCGTGGGCATATTCAAGGCCACACCAAAAGGCAAAATCGCGAAGGCGAGAAACAGGGCGGCGCAGGTTTTGGTGTCAGGCATCAAACAACTCTCTCTCTTACGGGCGCGTCTTGCGCGCGTTGCCGATCCACTTGAGGCCGAAGCCCTGCCCTGCCTGGTTTGCGTTGGGCTGCTGTGCGGGCGGATTCGTCCATGCCGGTTTGGCCTGGAGTTGGCCGTTGGCCATGGAGTGGGTGTAGGCCTGGCCCAAGGGCACGTTGGTCGCGGGTGCCGGTTTCTTCTGCCCCGTGTTGCCGACCCATCCCTGTGGGAGCGTTTGTTGGTTGGTGTAAGTGGGCGGGTTCTTCCACGCCGGTTTGGCCTGGAGTTGACCGTTGGCCATGGAGTGGGTGTAGGCGCTGCCAACATTGGAGTTGGTCGTCGCTGCCGGCGCGCGCGGCACGCAGTGGAAGCCGCGCTGGGCCGTCAGCCCGGCATTGCCCACCGGCACAGGGTATGTCCCCGCCGGGCAGTTGGGTTGGGCGTTGGCCGTGCCCTGTGGCAGGCCGGCCCACAGCGCCGTGAGCGCCAGCACCGTTGTGCAAACAAGTGTCTTTGTCCTGAGCTTCATGTCAGCCTCCTGTTCCCGGCAGCGCGTGTCTCCACTGAGCCTAAAGCTTCCCGGTGAAAAGGCAAATTATGGGTGAGGGGAGGATGTGGGGAGGGCGAGGTGAATTTGCGAATCACTTTATTCTAGCGTTTCATCCGACATATTGAGAGATGCATCGAGCAATCGTGGGTTCTCACAGCGACGAATGTATTTGGGCCGATGGATGACACCGAGCAACGATTAAGAGCAGCCTGGAATCAAACCGAGATACCAATTGTGCTTCGGCGAGGTGGACCTGGAGAGCTTTTGAGAGTTCGACTACCTTATGCGGTAGGCAACAGGACATGGTTACAAAACGGACGTCGAAACAGGCCGAAGCGGAATAAGAAACTCAAGTACTGGGAACTTCCTAAGGCATGGTTTAACGATTTCGTTGATCGATCACTCGCGAGATACGGACGTGTCTACGTAGTTCAACCATATCGCCACCAAGAAGTGTGTGCGCCAGCCTGTATGAATGCTCAGGGGCATGAATGTCAGTGTTCTTGCATGGGGGCCAATCATGGCGTTGGCAATGACGGTAGCTGGTACGAAGTATCTGAATCTTTCGCCACTCGTTGGCATGATCGAGAATTGGCTTGCCGACTAATGGTCAAAAAATCCTAATCACCATTTCAGCAGAGGGTGTTGGGAACACAGTCGAGGCTTCAGGTTCATCTACGGGAAACGCAGACGCTTCTCCCATGTCTATGCGCGGCTATGAAACTCAGATTCCTTCAACCTGCTTTCTCTGGGCCAATCTACCAGAAATTCTTATATCTAACTTATCCTTCTTCCGTCGGCTTTGGACTTTACGACGTTCAGACCTGAGTTCGGCCAATTTTTCTAACTGTCGGTTCGGCAAAAAAGTACGGCCATCACGAACAATAACTCCTGTGATATCTGCTGGCTTATGAATCAAACTTACCTCTTTATCCTTCTTCAGTTTATGTCCGTGCTTACGAACACACATCTTAATTTCCCAAATGAGTTTTTTAGGCACGGTATACCCTGAAATTGTGATGTCGTCTGCATATACGCTCAATGTACATCCATATTTTTGCGTCAAATCAAAGACTTCACGCCACATAGGGCCATTAGCGTAATAGGCTAGAATAGGGCTGCAAGGAGAGCCTTGTGGTAGACATTCCTTATGTGTTGTTAGCTTAACCAAGATTGCCACTACATCCGGTGAACACATCATTTCTCGACCAAAAAATCGAGCAACGGAGTTTGCTGTGCAGCTTGGGAAATAGTCTGCAATATCGAGTTGCCAGAACGCTCGTGCTCCCCGGTGTCTCGCTGCATTATCGACGTAGGAACGCCCTTTTACTGGACTGAACAGAAAATCCGGTGGGGTAACTAGACGAAGGAGCTTGGCAATTCGTGCCTGAATTGTTTTCAAAAGCGGATCAGGAATATCAATAGGGCGATAATTTAATTCCTCATCTGCATTTGGTGGCTGCTTAAGCCATTGCTCTTTTTGCTTATGTTTCCAGCGGCGTACATAGAGTTCATCCTTAGCCGTTAGTTCAGAAATCAGGCTAGTTTTAGTTAAGAGAATTTTTGCGAGCCGCTTCCTGCTGCGAATTTTGAAAAGAGCAGAGTCGCATAATCTATAGTCCACATCCTTACGCCGTTTCCGCATCTGCTTTTCTTTCAACAAATTTGAGGATGTCTAGTACTTTTTCTGCAACCGTCGCTCTGACCTTCTCGCCACTCTTTGCGTTAGGGAGCTCTTCCGCAAAAAACAAAATAGAAGAAGCTGGAATGAAAAATTCTTGTGAATACTGTTCAATAAGATTGAGAGAAGGCTTTTTAGTACCCTTCTCAATTTCAGAAATATGCGATTTTGACACACCCAATTTTTCGGCGAGTTCAATCTGCTTTAGGTCGTGAAAAACACGCATTAGTCTGAGCGCTTCATTCAACATTTCTGCATTCCATTAAACATGGTTCCGATCCTTAGACATTAGGTTAGCGGCTTACCCAAAAGGTGCGAACACCTCAATCAGCCATCGAAGAATTCGATAGATAAACCAAGCCATCCGAATGATGACTCTAAGGGTATGTGGGTTACGGAGTTTCCTCCAAAACCCGCGACGCCGCCGTCGTCGGTATGTGGCCTCAAAAAAACTCAATTGCTTTCTCCTTCTGTTCGCCTTGGTAGACAATCCACCAAGGGTCTTCGCCGAACAGAAGCGTGGAACCGACAACTTCACCTTTTGCCTAGACGCGATAGCCGTCTTTGCTATCGCGTCTGCTTCGCCCCGCCGCGTCCCTTCCCCTCCCGGGGCCGGACCGTTGCCGGAGAAACGGTAGAGAGCTTCAAGCTCTCCGCGCGCTGGCGAATGCCAGTGCTGAATATGAAGACTTCTTCCACCTCCACATAATTTGAACATAGAGAATGAAGTTCTATAATTCAAGGAAAAAATTCGCTTTAAGCGAACTTTTTAGGCTAAGAACGATAAGTAGCCATTATCTGCGCTACATCATGAGCACTGCAGTAGGCGAAAAACTAATCCCCGCCCTCTAGACCTCCCTTATTCTCCGCCCCATCGATACCCATTGAGGATGCGTGCTGCAGACCGTCTGCTTCATGTGGGTGGAGAGCGGTTCCTGCGAAAGAAAGGACTAACGGTCCATTCATTCCCGGGCGTGCCGTCCCGGACCCGGGGGTATTATGGCCCCCGCGCCAGAGTGCAGACTTTTTAGTCTGTCCTATCGCCTATCGGCTACATGAGGACGTGATTTGGTTGTGCCAAACCGCGCTCAAGTAGCGAAGCGGTAGCGCAACAAAAGAGTCAAGACGCCGGGCGGAATTCGATAAGAAACCGTGCGCGGGGCGCCGATGAGGTGCCCTTTAGTACGGAGTCGCACCTTCTTGGCGCTCCGCGCAGTCCCACTTCTTAGTGTCCTATCGCCTATCGGCTACATGAGGACGGGAGTGGGGACACTTTCATCACTCGGAGCCAACCGGCTGCCGGGCGCTTTAGGTTGCCCTACCGCTTCGCTGCTTGAGGGCCAACACTCTTACCCAACAAGGAGACCGGAACGATCACAAGCATCTTCGCCAAACATTGTCCAAAGCTGCGCTGCCGCCGGGCCGGGCGATGCCGGATGAAACACAATGGCGCGTGTCGGGGGGTGTTGCCGATGCGGGCAAAATTATTGTTGCGGATGCAGGCGCTGGTTGCCCGGCTGGCAGAGGGCCGGCATGGAGAGGCGTAATCGCCTCAGCCCTTCTTCTTCCGGATCACATAGGCGGTGGCCAGCACGGCGATCAGCGCCAGGGCCAGTCCGAACAGGGGATGGACGTCGAATTGCCCGGTCACGATCGCGGCCGCCAGGACGAGCAGGATGGCGACGAGGACATAGAGAATGAATTTCAGGGCCATGCATGACCTCCCGGTCGCTCTAGGGTTACAGGTTCAGGCGGGTGTCGAGAGTACCTTAGGTGTGTCGCTTAATTGCGGCAATGAGACTGCACAGCGCACCAACCCGGGGAGACATGGTTTGCCGCATGGATGCCTAGTTGCGCTTCGTCGCCAACTGCACCATGCGCCCGATCAGCGCCCGGTATCCCAGCGTGAGGGCCAGCAGCGCCGTCACCAGAACGGCGAGGGGAACGGCGATATTCGCCAGCCAGCCGAAAAAGACATTGCCAAAAAAGGCGAAGCTGGCAAGCAGGGCCGTGGCATCGCACGGACCGTTTCCGCACAGTTGTTCAGGGGAACGGGTGATCGCAGAGGCGAGGGCCAGCACGAGCGGCATCACGCCGGCCCACATGATGACGGCGCAGGTGCGCACCACGCGGCCGCGAAACCCTTGCGTCGTAAACTGCGCCAGCCCGCCAAGCAGCAGCATGTAAACCAGCAACAGCGCACCGGCCTGGCTGAATTTTGCGGTCCATTCCAGCAAATGGGCAGAGCGCGCATAGAGATGGTTGAAATCAAGCCCGGCGAATGTACACGCCTGCGGGCTGTCCGCGGGGCAGCCAAGGGCCAGGGTGACTATGTGCAGATCGAGGGTGGTGACGATGGGCGCAAAGGGCAGGAAAAGCACTGTCAGCAACAGGGCATCGCCCAAGGGAGAGACATCTGTCGTCTTCAATCCCGCCATGATCGCACTCCCCCGAGAACAACTTGTGAATATTTCAGGAATACTAGCGGGCAGGCCCTAAAATTGGGTGAAGGGCGCGTGTTTTCTCAAACGCCGTCTGCTTTCCAGTCTGAAACGGCCCCTTCAGCCAATGCCGAAAGCGGGCCGATTTCAATAATTTCCGCCTGCAAATCGAGCACAAATGGCAGCCTGCGCCCGGCTGTCCGCAGGGATATCCATGGCGCATTAACGCTTGGGCCACGAAAGCTTCGCGTGCGGCCCTTGTGAAAGGCGGCTGCACCCACATGCGCAATGTCCATTTCGTGCCGCCGGGTGCCGACCCCCCACGGTGTCAGCGTATCGATGATGACCTTGTCTCTGCCGCGCTCCAGATTGGTCACATAGATATTCGCAAAAACCATCATCCCGGCAGCAAAAACCAACCCCAATCCGGCGACGAACATTCCGAATGCCAGCCGCTCACCGAAGGGCCGCAACACACCGCCGTCACCTGGAGAAAGACCGAAACTCTGGAAGATGGACCAGCCACCATAGAGCGTTGCTGCGCATATCAGCATCGAGGCCCACACCACGCAGCGCACCTTGATAACCTGGGCAGAGTTCGTGAACAGGGTTTGCATGAAAGAAACTATGGCGCGGTATGGAGAAAGGGGAAAGGGTCTGGCCACAAAAAACGGCCGCCTCGTTTCCTCGATCAAGAAACAAGACGGCCGATGACACTTGAGGCCTCTCAGCCTCTGGAATTTTATGTATTCCGCCTACCAGGTGGCGGTGTCGGTTCCGGCGATCACTGCGGCCAGCTCGACATATTCCTTGCAACCCTTGCCGCAACGCTTGCCGATCTGCTCAAGCTCAAGCCTGGCGAGGTCAAGACGGCCCGCCTTTACATAACCCTCACCGAGATATTCACGCGCCAGAACAAAATCCGGGTTGATGGCGAGCGCGGTTTTGTAATAGCCGATCGCCGTCTTCAGATCGCCATTCTTGCGGTAGCTGTAGCCCAGCATGTTCAGCACGTTCGGGTCACTCTGGTCCGCCGTCTTCAGGATCGCGATGGCTTTCTCATAGGCGCCTGTCCTGGCCAGCAAATTACCTTCGGCATAGCGCCTGTCATTCAGGTTGAGCTCGGACTGGTTTTTCTTTTTCTTGCATTGGTTGCTACTGGATTTCCACCAGCATTTGCTCAGTTCCAGGCAGGAAGATTGTGTCGTTTTTGTTGAGCAGGATGGCCCAGAGGCCGGAGCGGGGGCCGGTGTCGAAGGTGCCGGGCTGCTTCCTCCTCCTCCTCCGCCCATTGCTTGGGCTGGAGCCGGTTGCATGAACAGTGCAGCGCCCATAAAAGTCGCTGTCAGCAATTTTCCGGCCAGACGTGAAAACGGTTGGGGAGTCGCGTACATATCCAGTACCTTTCGTTTCGTTGCTAGACGCATTCAGGAAATTCGGTCCTCGACGGCGTTTGGTATTGGGTAAACACCATAGCTGCAGATTTATTCGTAATTAAGACAAAAAAAGATGAGCGATGACGTCAAAGACATAGTAAGCGCCGGCCTGGCCGAGCATTTAGCGCGTCTTTGGCGTTATGGCCTGGTGCTGTCGGGCAACCGCGATACTGCGGAAGACCTGGTGCAGGCCACATGTGTACGCGCACTGGAGCGCGCCCACCAGTTCCAGCCCGGCACCAAGCTCGACCGGTGGCTCTACACGATCCTTAATTCGATATGGAAAAATGAACTCCGCTCGCAAAAAATCCGCCAGGGGGCGGGTTTTGTCGATGCAGAAGAGGTGCTGAAGACCGACGGCGCGAAAAAGGTGGAAACGAATATTCTGGCGCGTCAGGTGTTAGAGGAAGTGCAATCACTCCCAGAGGTGCAGCGCGTGACAATTTTTTTGGTTTATGCGGAGGGGCTCACTTACAAGGAGGCGGCCGAGGCGCTGGATGTGCCAATTGGCACAATCATGAGCCGGCTGGCTTCCGGACGGGCAAAACTCGGGCAGCTCAATCAGGAAGGCTCGAAAGGCAGACGGGAAACGGGTAAACGCGGATGATCAACTGGCGCGATCATGGACCGGTAACGGATGAGGACCTCGTCGCCTATCTTGATGGGCAACTTGAGGGTGATTTGTCCGAATATGTGGAGCGCGAGGTCAAAATGGACCGCGGGCTCGATGCCCGGCTGGAGATGTTGAGCCAGGGTATGCGCCCGTTCGACGAGGCCTACGATATGCTTCTCTACGAGGCGCCGAAAAAGCGCCTGAAGCAGATTCTCCAGCTCGCCATAGAACCCCCACCCCCGCCTGTGGAGGAGACCGAACCTGAACCTGAACCTGTTATCGAACCGATTGTGTCTCAGGTGGAGGAGGCGAGCCGGGAGCCGTGGGGCGGCTGGCGCAAGCTTGCCGCTGCATTTGCGTTTTTTGCTGTGTTTGCGGCCGGTCTCATTACCAGCAGGTTTGTCGATATGCCCGGAGATCCACCTCGGGTCACTCTGGCGCCTGCGGCGCGAGGCTGGCGGGCAGCCGTCGCGGAATACCAAGCGTTGTTTGTGAAGGAAACACTGGTGAATGCCAGTCTTGACGGACAGGCACAGTCAGCGAATTTACGCACAGCCCTCTCCCATATTGGCCTGGATTTGAGCTTCGACAAGGTGAGCGTTGATCCGCTGGATTTCAAACGCGTGGAAGTGCTTAATTTCAAAGGAAAACCACTGGTACAGATGGCCTATCTCATGCATGGAGATACACCAGTATCCTTCTGCATCATCAAGAGTGGCAAGCCGGCGCATGGCATGAAGTCTGAACGGCGCGAAGGCCTCAACATTGTCCATTGGCGCAGCAAGGACCATGGCTACATGATCATTGGTGACATGCCTGATAAAGAGCTGGGCGTGATCGCGCACAAGCTGAAACAGAAGATGTCCTGAACCAGGGCGAAGCTCTGATTATTTCGCAGCGTGCGTCCCGGTCACCGGGTTCAATTCACCGTTGATAACATAGCGAAGGATGGCAACAATCTGCTCAGGGGTTTCGGCGACGGCCTGTGCTGCGCCATCCACTTCTTTAAGTGCATGGGCATGATCAGGGCCGTGCATGACGATCAGGGGCTTGCCAAGCGCCGATGCGTAGCCCGCATCGAAGGCCGCGTTCCACTGTTTGTACTGATCGCCAAAGCGCACGATCACCACGTCGGCCTTTTCGATCAGCGTGCGGGTGCGGATGGCGTTCATGTTGGCGCCCTTGCGGTCTTTCCAGAAGGTATTTTCTTCCTCACCCAGGATCGCTACTCCGCAATCATCGGAAAATCCGTGATTGGTCACGGGTGCTGAAAATTCTACCGCCAGCCCGGCGGCCCTGGTGCCAGCCCCAATCTGCTCTCGCCAGTCAGTGTGAATTTCACCTGAAAGGTATACCTGCCAGTTTGTCATCGCGTGCACTCCTGTCATCACCATTCGCGGCCCTAATCTTAACTGCGAGCCTATACGGGAATGAGAGCACGCGGTCGAGAGGTGAGCGTTGACTTGTTGGCACTAGAGCTGTGTGCATAAGTATCTGACAGAATGAAACAGGGGGAAGCTAGGGCAGATGGACGCTGTTAGTTTCGCTGCTCTGGCGGCGGTCGCTTTTTTTGCCGCCACGGTTCAGGCGGCCACAGGGTTTGGCTTTGCCATCATGGCAGTGCCATTTTTCCTGCTGATCATGGGGTCGCTTTCCGCCATTCAGGTGACTGCGGTCATCAATTTCGTGATCTCTATGGTGTTGATGCAGCGCCTCCTCAAGGGCGCGCCGCGACGGCTCCTTCTTCACCTGATTGTTGGCAGCATGGTCGGGTTTCCCATCGGGTTAATGGCTTATAAAGCTGCGGACCTGAACTCCATGAAATTGGTCGTCGGGGCGCTTATTACCCTGTTTGCGGTCATTTTGCTGATTCGCGAATGGCAAATGAGGCGTACTGATTCGCTTCCGCAGATCACAAATGAGGGGGAATTCGTCGCCAGACCGGTGCCTGAACTTGCCGTCGGCGTGGTGTCAGGAGCAATGTCGGTGGCGCTCGCGATGCCGGGTCCCGTGGTCGTGCTGTATCTGCTGGCGCGCCATGCGGGCAAGCAGGTGAGCCGGGCCGCGACGTTGTTGCTGTTTGGTTTTTCCTATGGCGCCGTATCGCTGGTGCATACGCTGTGGGGCGGCATGAGTGGGGGAAGCTGGCTGCTGGCGGCAAAGCTCGCACCTTTCGTCGTGGCGGGCGCAATCCTGGGCCACTATGCTACCCGCTATCTGAGCGAAAAATATTTCCGGACAGTCATTTTGACGATCCTCATCGCTTCGGGTTTCTATGGTGTGTGGACCGCGCTGTAAGGTTGCGTCCGCAGATTTCCCTCTGAAACTTTTTCTCCACCCTATGTCCTACGCCCTTGGTCTGACAGACTATCTGCGTAGGCCAATTTACGCATTGATTACAAAGGCTAAGAGCGTAGTGTCCGGCATGGTTTACAGGGCTGTGCACGGCCCTGAAAACAGCAAACCTGGAGGAAAAAATGTCAACATTCATTAAAAAGAATACCTGGGTCATTCCAGCAGTCGGATTTGCTCTCCTGATCGCCGCAGGGATTTATTTTTCCTAGACGAGAAGCATAGGCCGGAACAGATGAGGGAGGCTCCGGCCTCCCTTTTTCTATTGCAATGGTGAGTAAGATTTTACGCGGGAAAGAAACAGTCCGGCCTTGCGGTGCGCCAAGTGACACGCTCACAAAAGCCGGACCGTCATTAGAATTACAACTAGAGACCCTTGGCCACGTTTCCAACGAGCAACACGATATATGCCAGCACGGCAACCCAGAATTCATTGCCGCTGACGACTGGAATAGATAGAAATTTGGCGCTGAGAACGGCAAGTACTGCCAAGATCAGCGAGACGAGAAAGATCGGCATAGTCGGTGCACTGAGGTTCATTGTCCCCTCCATTTTATTGACGTGGATGAGTCTAGTCGTATTTTCTGTTAGTAGAAAGTCGTAGGCAAAAAGGATGGGGATAATGCACCCACTGAAAAGACTGGTTCTAGGCGTTGTGCTTATGGCCGTTTTGCTTGTTGCAGTGGCGTTCGCGCTACCTCAGCAGATCAACGTGGCGCGGTCCAAGGTTATCAACGCGCCCGAGTCGGACGTTTATCCATATGTGAACTCCCTCAGGCGCTTCAACGAATGGTCGCCCTGGGCGAGCCGTGACCCTGAAACGAAATATACATTCTCCGGGCCGGAAGAGGGCAAGGGAGCGCATATGGAGTGGAACAGCACTCACCCGGACGTCGGGTGGGGGATTCAGGAGATCGTGGAGAACGAGGAAAACAGTTTTGTAAGGGTGAGACTCGATTTCGGCGAAATGGGCAAGGCCAATGCAACTTACCAGCTCAAGCCATCAGGCGCCGGAACGCGCGTGGTTTGGCTGTTTGAAACGGATGTTGGTAACAATCCGATACGGCGCTGGATGGGCCTGATGTTCGATCGCTGGATTGGCGCGGACTATGAAGAAGGCCTTGAAAAGCTCAAAAAGGTTGTCGAGGCCAGCCGTTAAATTATGCGGTCAAACGCACATACGCACCCGGGACTGAAATACAATCCCGAACCGGGCAAGGCTCGCCGTAAATGCGTTTCGTGCTTCCGCAGTGAGTCCTAGACGCCCTTCATGCAGACACCAGCCATCAACACTCCCCACGCCGCGGCAGCAATCCAGAAGGCGAGGTTCATTGAAATAGCGGCAACGTCAAACACATTGACGAAATAAAGGACCAACGCGATGACTCCCAAGATGACGGAAATGTTGAAGATCATCTTGGTTGGTGGAGTAAGTCTGGCCATCTTTCGCTCCTGATTATGATTCGCAATATGAAAGCCTAGCACGCAATAGACTTCCGTCTAATGTGAAATGATTTGGCGACAAGGGTGTGTTTGACGATGACTCAAGGTCCGGTGATAGAGCGCTATTTCGTATGCATTGGCGCGCAGAAGGCCGGCACCACCTGGTTGGCACGTGTGCTGTCGCACCATGATGAGGTGTTCGTCACCCCGGTCAAGGAAATCCACTATTTCGACCATATCGCGGGACTGACGCAGCATCTAAGCCCGCGCAAGCGGCGCTCGCGCTATCGCAAATATCATCAGCGTATGTGGACCCAGTGGAGCAGGTGGCGAGAGCACCGGGCGCAGAACGCATGGTATCGCACATATATGGGCGAGACACTCGACGATGCCTGGTACGCGTCCTTGTTCACCCAGCGCGGCGGCAAGAAGATCGCCGGTGAAGCCACGCCTGAATATGCTCTTATCGGCGAAGCTGGTTTATGGCACCTCAAAAGCTTGGCGCCGGGCGCGCGCATTATTTTCATCATGCGCAATCCCATCACGCGCGCCTGGTCGCAGCTGCTGCATCAGTGCCGCGTACGCAAGCTCGATGAGAACGCATTAAGCGTTTCGGACTTCCTTGCCATTACGGAGGAGGAACGCTTCGAAGCACTTGCGGACTATCTGCGCGTCCTTGATGATCTTGAGGTGGTTTTTGAGCCTGAGCAGATTTTGATCGAATTTTATGAAGACATTCATGCCGACCGTGCAGTGGCGCTGAAGCGCATTTGCAATTTTCTCAATGTCAGCTTCGATGCGGACCATCACGAGGGGCTGGACAAACGCTACAATCCTTCGCAGACGACGCGTATGCCGGAAGATTTGCGCAAGAGCCTGAGTATCAAATACCGGGCCATGGTGCGCGAGGTTGAGGACCGCATGGGCCGTGTACCAGTCTCCTGGAAACGCGATTTTAATCTGCCATCGGGATGACCTAAGATACAGGCAGTATGACACCGCAAAACACGACACAGGGGCTCGAGGATGCCGTGCGGTTTAAAGCGCACTGGACCCTCTTTCTGCCGGCACTCGTTGTCGCGCTTCTCTATGGCGGGTTGTGGTTGTTCCTGCTTGCTTCGGGCAAGGGAGATACTGCATTGGCGCGGTTGATGCTGCTGGTGCTTCTGCTGATTGTGCCGGTCCTGCTGGTGCGCGCCTATCTGCGTTATGCGTCGTTTGGCCTGCTTATTAGGCGTCAGGCAATACTATACCGGCGCGGCTGGCTGCGCCCGCGCTGGCGCCGCCTAAAACTGGAAAGCCTGTCCGGCGTGCGCCCGGTACTGAGCCCGCTGGGGCGTTTTTTTGGCGGCGGAGCACTTGTTCTCACGCAGATCGATCATCGTGAAATCCAGCTCTATGACATTGAGGGGCCTGATGAGGCCGCGCGGCAGATATCTCGGAGGCTGCGCATCGTGCAGGCGCGCCTCAAGCCTATTTAAACACGCCGTCCACCTCGCCGGGGGGCAACGGTAAGGCGTAAATGCCTCCACAGACCCAGTGTCAATGCGGTCATTGCAGCGAAAATAAACGCCATCACACCAAGCACCCAGGTACGGTCATCCGTTCCCGCTATGCCGTAAGAAGTAACTCTTTCTGCTTTCCTCTTGGAGAGTGTCATGGCCAGTTTTGATTTCTGGCCTGCGGCTTCATCTTCAGACCCAGATCCCGGCAGTGCTGTATTTTTTTTCACAGCTGGAAACGTGGCCGGAAAATCTTTACCCACCCTCTTGGCACCTGGCAACGGCATGGTGGAATTTGACGTTTCGAAGTCCGTGTCACCGTTTTCAGAAATCCGAATACCCAAAGTGCCCATTGAAATCTTCACAGGGATGAATGCTTCGCTATGAGCAACCGTCAAGGGTTTGGCAAAAAATGCGGGTGCCGAGTGTGAGGCACGTGAATCCAGCATGGCCAGAGTAAACACGGTCAGGAACAGGGCAAGGCCAACAAGAAAGTCTCTGACGATAGTGCGCGCGCACCGGTTAGTTTGGGAGGGTTTCATTTCTCATTCCTCAATTGCAGACATTTGAAGAAAGACTCGCAGGCAATCATTCACCATGTCTTTACGGCGCAGTTATTACCTTAATGTGTCGGGCCAGCGTAATTTGTGTGGCACAAATATGGGAGTTTGGAGGGTCCATTCTGTTCAGGGGGTTGAACTGCGTTTCCCGAAGTCACATAAGCAGGGTCAGGTATAGGGTTTAATCGCCACTTCGGAGTGCGGTAAGCTTATTAATTCAGGAGATTATTTGTGAATATTGGCGAAAAATGCGTGGTTGCTTTCCACTACAAACTGACCAATTCAGATGGTGAACAGCTGGATTCCTCGGAAGGTCAGGATCCTCTGAAATATCTTCACGGTGCCAGTAACATCGTCCCGGGTCTTGAAAATGAACTTGAAGGCAAGAAGGCTGGCGATACGCTCAATGTCGAGGTTCAACCCGATGAGGGCTACGGTCAGGTGAACCCGCAGCTGGTTCAAAAAGTCCCGCATAGCGCCTTCGAGGGAGCGTCGGAAATCAAGGCCGGAATGCAGTTCCAGGCGCAAGGGCCGGACGGGCAAGCTCAACTCATTACCGTAATTGAGGTCTCCGGGGATGAGGTGACGGTCGACGGCAATCATCCGTTAGCGGGCCAAGTGCTGCACTTCGACGTCACGATCGAAAATGTACGCGAGGCGAGCAAGGAAGAACTCGAACACGGACACGCACACTAAGCCCGCTGCCGGGGATTCTCACATCCCCGTGTTTTGACATGCTCCACGGGCTCGTATGACACTTGCAGCCATGCGCATGTTGCTGATTGTATTTCTGAGTTTGCTCTTTGCCGGGGGTGTGCATGAGAGTGCCTGGTCCGACAACAAGACGGCAAATGCCAAACCATCTGACAGCATGATCATCGGTGTCGCGCAGCAATTCGTGCTGGAGCATTTCAAGCGTCAACCGGCCGACTATTTTGATGTAGCTTTTGACATCGCCAACATCCACCCACAGCCGGACAAGGACTACTGGGCGGTTGTTGGCGGGTTCATGGCGGATGCAGGCGGCAATAATTACAAGCCTCACGCATTCGGCATCGCCATGCGGCTGATCTGCCCCGATCATGAAAAACTGGAATGCTGGCAGATGGAAAAGCTAGTGATCGACCAGACAATAATTCTGAATAACTAGAGATCGTTGTTGAGTTCTTAGCTGAATGCCTGCTCCATGGCGCGGCGTGTTTTCACCGCCTCTATGGATTCATCCGCCGACACGTCCTCCCAGCGCACGGTTTCGCCTTCCTTGATGTCCCGGGAAAGTTTCACACCATGCGCGAGGCCGATGGGCAAGGCGCCGAATTGAAGGCTCTTGGCGGCGGGCTGTGCCTTGCCCCAAACCGTATAGCCGCCTTCACCGTCCAGCATTTCGCCTTGTTTGAGGTCGCGTTTTGCAACCGACACAACATCCGATATGAAATCGCGCGTCTGGCCGGTCGGCTCGTTGCGCAGCACTGCGGACAGCGCCGAAATGCCAAGCTCCAGTCCGATCAGATGGTAGGGGCGGTACATAGAGGAATATTGCCCTGACGGATCAGTGTTCAAACCATATTGGGCAAAGCAGGCACGGGCATACTCATTGGGTGCTTCGAAAACCGCATAGACGCCCCAACGCAGATTGTTCGACATCTCACTGCCATCGCGGAATATGGATGAAACCACCTCGACCTGGCCCTTGTGATGGAGAATGCCGCCATCCTCGGAAGGTATCAGAATGTTTTGCAACTCGTTGGTCGGAACGTCTGGAAAACCTAGCCCGTCTGGCGAGGGGCTAAGGCCGGTCGCGTTTGCAATCGCGGTCATTTCGATACCGGACTTCGTGCCGTCGAGAAACGAGTTGAACATTTGCGGGTTCATACCCGCTTTCTTTGCGCCTTCCGGTGTCTGACCGTAATGCTCCCACACGGTGTCTGGTGTTGAGGCGTGATAGCTGGGAAGATATTTCGTTCCCTTGCCGGCCGAGACAACTTCGAAGCCGGTGGCGCGCGCCCAGTCAACAATCTCACAGACGAGCGCGGGCTGGTCGCCATAGGCCATGGAGTAAACAATACCAGCCGCTTCAGCTTCACGCGCCAAAAGAGGGCCCGCAAGAACATCGGCTTCCACATTGACCATGATGATATGCTTGCCGTTCGCGATTGACGCTCGGGCATGGGCGATGCCCGCGGGTGGTGATCCGGTCACCTCCAGCACAACATCAACATCATCACGTGCCGCCAGTTCCCTGCCATCTTCAAGAAACGTCACACTCTCGATACGTGCCTCATCCCAACCGACATTTTTACACGCAGCACGTGCCCGGTCGGGATCAAGATCAGCAATTGCTGTCACTTCGAGCGGGCTGGTCGGAACCTGATTGAGGAACATGGAACCGAACTTGCCGGCGCCGATGAGGCCGACACGTACGGGGCCTTCACCTTTTTCAATGCGGGCGAGGGCGAGGGCGTGGAGATTCATGGATTTTCCCTTGAGTGTTCTGAGTGCCATTTACGGGATGAAGGGGCAGGGGGGCAAGAGTGCAGAAATATATGCAGTTATCCTGGAGGACACCGGTAGAACCATGCCCCTCCCAAGGCATGTAACGTTATCTGGACGCGGCCTGCGAGGCGGCATCCAGATTTTTCAACCCCTTCTCGAACATACCCCCGATCATTTCATCGCGATCAAAGACAAGCAGCGCCATGGCCTTTTCGATGAAACTGGCCTGACCTTCCATCGTCCATGTGACATCTGTCTTTTTCCCATTGGGCTTGAAGGTGAAACGAACATCGCTGGTTGCGGCCATCGGCTCCACGAAATCAAGCTTGATGCCTATATTTTTGTGCGGCTGGCTTTGCATGATCGTCATTGCCCCCACACCGACATTCGAGTTGCCGTCCCATGAAAATTTTGCGCCTTCGCCGGATTTCGGTCCAGCATATTGGGATGATGCTTTGGGGTCGAGTTTGGCCCACGGGGACCAGTCCTGCCAATTGTGGAAGTCATTGACTTGGGTGAAGACCTTGTCGGGCGCGGCATTAATGCTCGCGTTGCGCTCAATACGGAAGCTGGACGGCTGCAAAGCCACCACGATTGCAAAAATCGCCAGCAGGACAGCCAGACCTATGAAAAATTTCTTCAACATTTGCCTCCCATATTTTCAACAAGCGTCTCATCTTATTTTGATGGCTGTGTGACGGCTTACTCTGCGGCCACTTTGTATTTACGCGCATATTCCAGCAGGGCGTCATCCGCCACCGCTTCAATGGGTGTAAAGTCGCGGTGGGCAATCCAGTCTTCGCGGGTGAATTTGGTGATGTGGTTCGAGACCGCACAGAGCGTCAGATAGACGATCTTGCGCGGGTACGGCGTCATGTTTGGTGGTGAGGCGTGCACCAGATTGCCGTGGAACATCAGCACTGCGCCGGGCTTGCCCGTAGGCGCGATGATGCCGCCTTCGTCCGCCAGCCGGGTGATGTCGGCCTTGTCCAAAGTCCACAGTGGATAGGATGTCGTCTCCAGGTCATGGCCGGCATCAAGCACACCATGCTTGTGGCTCTTGGGGATGATCATAAGCGGTCCGTTGATCGCCATAACCTCGTCCATGAAGACGGCAATGTTCATGGCGCGGGCCTCAGGCATCCCATCGTCGCGCGCCCAGGTGCCGTAATCCTGGTGCCACTGCCATAGCTCCCCGTCGAACGGCGCCTTCGCATTCACCTTGTATTGGTGCATGTATAGCTTTTCGCCGAGCAACTGCTCCACAGGCTCGATCAGGCGGGGATGTGCCCCCAATATGCCGAAAGCCTCATTGTAGGTATGGGCAGCGAATGCGGTGCGTGGAGCACCGGTACTCTCGCGCCACACTTCCTTGCGATCTGATTTGTAGATTTCCTCTGCTTCCGCGCGAAGAACAGCGACTTCCTCGTCGGAAAAGCATTCCGGCAGGAACAGGTATCCCTGCTCGTCGAATTCGGCAAGTTGCTCACTTGTGAGTTTCATCGCTTCCTCCCCAAATGATTGCTTCTTGGGAGTTTAGCGCTCTCTACACGAAATGACACTGTTGTTGTGTTTATCCAGAGATTTTAGGACTGCGATCACCATATCGCCTGAGTGCCCGCGCATAATCCTGCGCCCACGCGCCTGCTTCCCATTTACGAGCAACGATTCCCGAGGCCCACCATGCAATCAATGCAATAGCGATGCCCGCATAACCGTCAATGGCGTAATGCCAGGCGAGATGGACCGAGCCCAGCAGGATCAAGCCTGTGAAGATGAACAGTGCAATCCCGAGCTTACGGTTGATATGCCAGCAGGCGAGTGCGAACAGGAGAGCGGCCGCATTGTGCATACTCGGCATGGCGGAGATGCCCAGCCGGAGCCCTTTGCCCTGATAGCCATCCCACAGCAGCATTTGTGTATCGATGGACCAGACCGGAAATGTTTCGTTCAAAGTATGGAGATAGCCGAGGAGTGGCACGAATGGGTCTGGTGAGTTACCAGTCAACGCATAGTAGCAAGGGCCGGCGGATGAGAAGATAATCGCCATGAGATTGCCGCCGATGCCCCATGTGAGCATGAAAGCCAGGAAAAAGCGCGTACGCAGCACGGAGGGCATACGGGCGAAAGCCAGGCCCGACACCAGGATCCACATCACCATGAACCAGAGGTGGTAGCAGGCGACCAGAAGCAGTGTGATCGGTGCATAACCGAGGATGGGGTGCAGCCACTCCCACGGCGCGCGGCCAAAATGAAGCCACTTGTCCCACGCGATAAAGGTGGTGTCCCAAGCGAATGGCTGGACGATTGGAACCGCTCCCTTGAGATAGGCGAACACATTCATGAAGAAGACGAAGACAATCACAATCGCTAACCCGTTCGCAGCCCGGTCCGGCTGACGAAGAAAGTCCCACACATCTCTGACAAGGGCTGGGATGGGGTGTTCCGGCTTGATCACTGTTGCCAGGTGATAGAAACGCAGCGACAGGATACTCAGCGGCAGTATCACGCCGAGAAAGGTCACAAAAGACAGGGCCAAGGTGATGAAACTAGGAGGTGTCAGGCCCGGCGTTACGACAGTGATGGCGGCGGCGCAAATAAGGTGAATGGCAAGCAGAATGAAAAGCGGTGCGTGGCTTTTCAGCGCCGGGATCCAAAGTTCCGAAAAGGCGGCCCAGCGTTGCAAGCGGATAGGCTCCAGAGCATCTGGATTGGTGATCGTATACATGAACCGGCCCCTCACTTGCCTTGAAAGTGGGAGCATCCTACCGCGAGCTTTCTAAAGTCCCGTTAATTCAAGCGCGTAATTTCTGCTGTCTGTCTCAATGGTTCAGGAGGGAAGGAAGACAGGGTGAGAATGTGGATTATTGGATATTAAATAATTGAATTCAATGGGTTGCTGAATATATCAGGAGGGGGCCACGGGGGATCGAAAGCGCCCACCGAGAAGGTAAAACAAAAATTTGAAACCTTCCGAAACGGCGAGTTGCGCTGATTTTTGATCGAGCCACCACCGTGTTTTTAGCCTGCCCTCGGGTGGTGATGTCATCATGAACCGCATATCTGGCATAGCCGCTTCGAATATCAGCTTCGCACGCCGGCTATGGAATGGCGAGGTGACCAGAATAATCCGCTTCAGCTTCCCTGCTTGTGAACCGGCCATTTGTTGATTGAGAAAATTCTGAAATGCTTCTGCCTCTTCTGATGTTGAAATATGACCTTCGCCGAAAGCCAGGAGAGCGTTTTCCGGCACACCGAGATGGATCATCAGACGATGGCGCATTTCACGCGGGGCCGGCACTTCAATACCCATTGCCTTGCGTATCTCGTGGAAACGTGTCGGTGGAGGAACCCGGGCGTTAGATAGAGCCAGCTTTGGCGCATAGCCCGCTTTGTACAATTCTGCGGCTTTGATTAAACGGTGCCAGTTACCGGCTAGCGGAAGGACATAATCGGCCTTTTGAACAGCATCTTCAACCTGAAGAATGCGAGGCAATAACGGCACAGCGAGCGCAACCGCGAACAGACCTATAACAGTAAGAACGCCGATAATCTGAAAGAACAAGCGGACGGGACGTCTAAAGAGGCTCATGGGATTGTAGTCCTGCAGGTCGAAACGGCATATTAAGATACCGACAATATCTGACAGGTGATATTGTCAGTAAAGTCCACCGGGGGATTAGCATCACCAAGCCAATCACTCTGCCCGGGTACAGATGGTGAGGATGTCTGGTTAGTGACCTGTGCCCTAGCTACTCAGCCACAGCAGCACCATGAACACGAGTACAAACCCAATAGGCATGAACAACCAGCGGATCATGAGTCCTCTCCAATATTGGGGATAGGCGGCAGGCGCCGTTTTACCGGGGATGACTGGACCAGCGACGTATTGGTCATGGCGTAGGGGACGATTTCATCGATTAGAACTTCTAGTTCACTCACCGATTTCACATGGGCGCGGGCAATGAAGCAGTCTTCGCCGGTGATCCGGTCACACTCGACGACAGCAGGCAGCTTTTCCAGGATTTTTGCAACCTTGTGGAACTGTCCCGGCATTGGCCGGATGCGAATCCATGCCGTGAGTTCAAGGCCGAAAGCTTGCGGGTTGATGGTTGCGGTATAGCTGGTGATGACCCCGGCTTCCTCAAGCCGCCTGATCCGCTCCGAGACGCTTGGTGCGGAGAGACCCACCTTGCGGGCTATTTCTGCTGTGCTGGTGCGGGCATCCCTTACAAGAGTTTGCAGGATAAGCCCATCTATTCTGTCAGGATCACTATTTTTGTATCGTAGGGTTTTCATTCGTAATAATGCCTTGTTAAAATATAAAATCCCAATACAGCCTAACTAATCTCATATAAAATAGCTACTCAGCCTATCATAGTAAAGCCTCAAAAATTCTGCTTGAGAGGCACATATGAGCCAGGCTGCACGTCCCGGATTATCGCAAGCCGCCAATGCAGTTCCGCCGCATTTGTGGTTCGGTGTGAGCGCTATATTTCATTATCTGGGGCCCGCATTCGCTGTGCTTCTCTTCCCCTCTGTTGGCGTATTGGGTGTTGCCTGGCTCCGGATTGCCTCGGCGGCTGCCATCTTCGCGCCGGTCACAAAGCCTTGGCGGACATTATTGAACGCCGATATGCGCACCAGAGTATTGCTTGTCGGTCTTGGCGCTTGTCTCGCTGTCATGAACGCTTCGTTTTATCTGGCGCTCGACCGCTTACCCATGAGTCTTGTAGCCGCCATGGAGTTTGTCGGCACGGTGGCTGTTGCACTCTATGGCGTGCGGACGCGGCGTAATTTGCTCGCGTTAGCGCTCGCCATCCTAGGCGTTGTCATTTTGATTGATGTCCAGTGGTCGGTCGAGCCATGGGGGCTGTTCTGGGCCACCCTTAATAGCGCGTTGTTTGTCGGCTATATCGTCCTCGGGCATAAAATTTCTGAAAATGGCGCCAGCGGCGGCGTCGAGCGGTTGGGCGCGGCGATGATGCTTGCCTTTGTGTTCGTGATGCCGATCGGGCTCATGGAGGCACTCAAGGTTTTCGGGTCATTGCCCTTGATCCTCGCCGGTATCGGCGTCGGGTTTTGCTCATCGGTCATTCCCTATGTCTGCGACCAGCTGGCCATGTCCCGGCTGCCGCGCGCGACATTTGCATTGCTGCTGGCACTTCTCCCGGCGAGCGCGACGCTAATCGGTGCGCTGGTTTTAGCGCAGGTGCCGAGCTTCACGGATTTGCTGGGTATTGTGCTGGTGATGGCGGGGGTGGCGGTTCACGATGCGGAACAGCAATCCTGAGAGATGGCCATTAAGATGGTTATCTGGCCAATTTTTGTTGCGAGAATTCTTGCCCGGGCCTAGGTTGCCCACGGCCTGTTCACACAGGTGTCCCGGAATTCAAATTACAACATATAAGAGGTTGTCATGGGCTTTGTTTCCGACTCCCTTCAGCGCGTAAAGCCATCACCGACCATTGCCGTTTCCACCAAGGCGATGGAACTCAAGGCCGCCGGTGAGGATGTAATCGGCCTGGGGGCCGGTGAACCTGATTTCGGCACGCCCGAGAATATCCAGCAGGCTGGTATAAGAGCGATCACCGAAGGCAAGACCAAATATACAGCCGTGGACGGCATTCCCGAGTTGAAACAGGCCATCGCCAACAAGCTGAAACGCGAGAATGGGCTGGACTACAAGCCTTCTCAGGTGACGGTCGGTTCGGGTGGCAAGCAGGTGCTCTACAATGCTCTGCTGGCAACCGTTAATCCGGGTGACGAGGTCGTCATCCCCGCACCTTATTGGGTGAGCTATCCCGACATCGTCCTGCTTGGTGGCGGCGTACCGGTATTCGTAGAGGCCACGATAGAGAACGGTTTCAAACTGACACCGGAAGCTCTCGAAGCCGCGATCACACCGAAAACCAAATGGTTTATCTTCAACTCGCCATCCAATCCCTCTGGCGCGGCTTACAGCCATGATGAGTTGAAAAAGCTGACAGATGTTCTGCTCCGTTATGAGCAGGTCTGGATACTGACGGACGATATGTATGAACATCTCGTCTATGACGGTTTCAAATTCGCCACTCCGGCGCAGGTCGAGCCGAAACTCTATGATCGCACGCTCACCATGAATGGCGTGTCGAAAGCCTATTCGATGACCGGCTGGCGAATTGGCTACGCGGCGGGCCCGGATGTGCTGATTTCGGCCATCCGCAAACTGCAATCGCAGTCGACGTCAAATCCCTGTTCTATCAGCCAGTGGGCGGCGGTCGAGGCGCTTGAGGGGCCTCAGGACTTTCTGTCCGAGCGCGCTGAAGCCTTCAAGGAGCGACGCGATCTGGTGTGCTCCATGCTGAACCAGGCCAAGGGACTCGAGTGCCCTACGCCGGAAGGGGCTTTTTATGTGTACCCGTCCTGCAAGGGCTGCATGGGCAAGACGACGCCGAAAGGCAAAAAAATCGAAAATGACGAAGATTTTGTCTCAGCGCTTCTGGAAGAAGAGGGCGTTGCAGTGGTTCACGGCGAAGCTTTCGGACTGTCGCCATTCTTCCGTGTATCCTATGCCACTTCGATAGATGTTCTTGAAGAGGCTTGCCAGCGGATTCAGAGGTTCTGTGGAAGCCTGACTTAGGCCACCCCTTTCAACGGAAGGTCGTCTGGATATGAGCGCAAGTGACATTCTTATGCCACTGATTGGCGGCGCGATGATCGGTCTTGCCGCTCTCGTTCTGCTCGCCATGAATGGCCGGGTGATGGGAGTCAGTGGCATCTGGTCTGGATTGATCCGCTTGTCCGATGGCCTGGCGTGGCGGCTTGCCTTTGTCGCTGGAACCATCACCGCACCCATTCTGCTGGCAGCATTGGGTCGGCCCGGCCAGGTGCAAATCGAGACGCCGACCCCTGTGTTCCTGATCGCCGGATTGCTTGTCGGTCTGGGTACGGCAATCGGGTCGGGCTGCACATCGGGTCACGGCATATGCGGTATCTCACGGCTGTCGCCGCGCTCGATCGTGGCCACACTTATTTTCATAGGCGTTGGTCTGGCCACGGTGTTCGTGGTCCGGCACGTTTTCTAGGGGCAGGCTATGACAGTCATTTCAGCGCTACTGGCCGGGCTTCTTTTGGGCGCAGGTCTCACCATTTCGGGCATGGTCAATCCTGCCGTGGTGCTCGGATTTCTCGACATAACGGGTGCCTGGAACCCGGCGCTCCTGCTGGTCATGGCCGGTGCTTTGGCGGTTGCCTTGCCGGGCTACTGGCTGCTTCAGGGGCGCAAGCCCTTGTTCGCGGAAAAACAACTTGTTCCGACAAGGCGAGATATTGATGCGCCGCTCATAGTGGGCAGCACGATCTTCGGACTCGGCTGGGGTCTCGCCGGCATCTGCCCGGGACCGGTTCTGACGATGTTCGGCATCAATCCCCTTATGGCGTTTATTTTCGTGTCTGCCATGACTGTGGGGATAATGCTGAGTCGCTTCGTGGAGCCATGGCTGCGCGGTACCGGCGCACCGGATTGAGAGGCAGGGCCGCTAACGCGCCGCTGAAGCCAACTGCTCCTTGAGCAGTACATTCTCAGCCTCCAGCTCACCAACCCTCGCAGTGAGCTTTTCAGTCACCCGGCGTACCATATCCTCGTCATAGCGCGGCGTGATGTGCTGCGGGCAATTCACATCCCACGCGGTGATGGTGAAGATGAACGCGCGTTCGGGCCGTGCCTTGTATCCATCGGGCATCAGCCTGGCCAGCAATTCTGCATCATCTTCGACGACCTTGGCCCGCCCCCAGATTTTGATCCTCTGGCGGTTGGGATAATCCATCAGGAATATATAAGCGTGGTCGTTTTCGGCCAGATTGCCGAGCGAGATATATTGCTTGTTACCGCTATAATCGGCGAAGGCGAGGGTGCGCTCATCCAGTATCTTCAGGAATCCCTTCGGGCCGCCGCGATGCTGGATATAGGGCTGGCCATCCTTACTGCTCGTGGCGACATAGACGCTGTCGCGCTCCGTGATAAAGGAACCCAGATCATCGGTGATGATGTTCTGAAAATCACGTTTTTCAGCCATTTTGACATAACCGTCTCGCGAACCTCGCTTTTCCTGCTCAGCTTTGACTGAGGGTGTGAAAGCTATATCGCTGACAAAATCATTCATGACTCGTTCCTGAAGCAGAATTTTATTGAATATAATCAAGCATAAACAGATCGGGTGAGGCCACCCCATATCCGATACGGGGTGACCTCAAGGCAGTGTTCAGGACAGGTTATTACCTAGGAATCTGCTGATCAGTCGGGCGATGGTTTCACCATCTTCCTCGAGAGCGAAGTGCCCGGTATCGAGGAGGTGCAGCTCAACATTTTTCAGATCACGCTTGTAGGGATGCGCTCCCTCGGCCGGGAAAATCTTGTCGTTCTTGCCCCAGACGATCAGCGTGGGTGGCTGGTGCTTGCGGAAGTATGCCTGCCACTCAGGATAGAGTGGTGGGTTCGTGCCGTAGGAGTGGAACAGCTGGAGCTGGATTTCCTTGTTGCCGGGACGGTCGAGGAAATACTGGTCAACCGTCCACGTATCCGGTGAAATGGCGTCCGGGTTGCGCGTGCCGTGTGTGTACTGCCACTTGGTGACATCAATGTTCAGAAACCCTTCCAGCGGTTTGGCGGTTTGCGCATTGCGGTCCTTCCAGTAGGCCCGGAACGGCTTCCAGAAATCTCTCAGGCCTTCCTCGTAGGCATTGCCATTCTGCACGATCAGGGACTGCACCCGATCCGGGTACTTCGCCGCAAGGCGAAAGCCGACCGGTGCGCCATAGTCCATGACGTAGAGACTATATTTTTTCAGGCCAATCTTTTGCGTAAAGCCCTCAATGACATTGGCGAGGTTGTCAAAACTGTAATCAAACGCGTTGACCGCAGGCATGGAGGAGTTACCAAAGCCTGGATAATCTGGCGCCACAACATGATAGTTCTCAGCCAGCGCCGGGATCAACTTGCGGAACATCTGGGAGGAGGTCGGAAATCCATGTAGCAGCAGGACGGTCGGCGCGCCTTTCGGGCCGGCTTCCCGGTAAAAAATATCGAGCCCATTGACCTTTATGCTTCTGTGCTGGGTCTGGGTGGTTTGCGCAGGTGCGCTGAGCACCTGATTTGCGGAGAGGGTGATCGCGGCAAGACCCATGGTGAGGCTGAAAGCCAGCGCGGTTGCGATTTTCTTAAGGCCTCTCAGGCCGCGTATCTCAAGTGACATTGTTCCAATTCCTTATATCTGGTGCGGCAAGGGCATGAAGCGCGGATGGAACGCTTCATGCCCCTCATCCGCCAGTTAAGCGGCTGCTGCCGCTGCATCGGCTTCCCCGGCCGACACGAACGGGAAATCAATTTCCGTCTGGGCGACATGGTTGAAATAATTAGTGAAGGTGTTCAGCGCGACGCCTGCAACGATTTCCGAGATTTCAGCATCACTGACACCCGCCAGGCGTGCTTCGGCCAAGTCTTGATCCGAGACGAATCCACGCTTGGTGACGATGTTTTGCGCCAGTGTGAGAACCGCCTGCGTATGCGGGTCACTGGAGTTGCCTTGCAGGTTGGCGGCAAGTTCGTCTTCACCAACACCTTCGTTGCGCCCTTTGAGCGTGTGTGCCGATGCACAGTAGTTGCAATGGTTTTCACCTGCGATTGTGAGAGCAAGCTGTTCCTGAAGGGCGCTAGAAATTACGCCACCCGAAAGCGCCTTTGACAGAGCCAAATAAGCTTCAAGCGCAGCTGGAGATTGCGCAATGGAGCGCAACAGGTTCGGTGTAACGCCAATGGCAGCCTGTACGCCATCCAACAGGTCCTTGGCCCTGCCCGTGGCGGTATTCGGGTCAATGGGAGTTATGCGGGGCATTGATCTGATTTCCTTTTTTCTAAGTCGATTCATATGTTCACGGTTTTGACCAAAGCTGCGGGGCATTTGAACGAGCCCCTCAGCCGATAAGAATAAAAATAGAACGATCAGTATATATATCAATGCTACAACTGTTGACTTTTACGTGATAGTGAGCTTATTAGAGACTGACCGGTCTATATTATTAATTGGAGAAACATGATGGCCCGCCCGAGCAAGAAAGAGCATCTGGTTGAAACGGCTGTGAAATTGTTCGGCAGGGATGGCTTTCATGCCACCGGAATCGACAAGATACTGCAGGAAGCCGGCGTTGCCCGAATGACGCTGTACAAGCATTTCCGGTCCAAGGATGAGCTTATTCTGGCTGCACTGCGTCGGCGCGACGAGCAGTTTCGCATCTGGTTCAAGAGCGCAATCGAGAAGACCGGCGGCACGCCGGCGGAGCGTTTGTTGGCAAGTTTCGACGCGCTTGATGAATGGTTTGCGGGCAGGGCCTTTGCGGGGGTGCCGTTTACCGGCTGCTCCTTCATCAATGCCACGGCAGAGTTTTCCGAGGCGAACCATCCAGTGCATCAGCTGGCGGCCGAGCATAAGCGACTGATCCTGGAATATTTGCGCCTTTTGGCATCATCAGCGGGGGCGCGCGATTCCGATGGTCTCGCTTGGGCGATTTCTCTTCTTCATGAAGGAGCAATCGTTACCGCCCAGGTGTCAAGTGATATCCATGCCGGGCAAGGGGCAAAGGAAATTGCCAGGATCGTGATGGCCCAGCATGGAATAGATGTATCCACCAAGTCCCTTGAAAACGAAGACGCATATTAGGGTATTGCCCTCAAGGCCGGCTAAAAGGACCAGATCACATATTTTCGGCAATTATTTGATATAAAGCAAAAAAATTTTAATAATATATATTATTAAAGTTATATGAACTATTTAAATCATAAATTTAGTATAAGAAACTTTTTCTCCAGATTCCGTAGATTCCAAATTCAACCGAGGATCCGTAAAATTACGACCATGCCTCTCTCCTGGTTGAATGGCCGCCACTGACCCCTATCTCAGTGTCAACTTGGCCGGCACACCTGTTTACACGTTTGTAAGGTGAGGGTGAGCAAGCGGTCCCAACGAACTGGACCGGAGGCCGATTGAGGCGGTGGGCGTGCAAGAATGAAAAGCCGCATGCCGTTTCGCTGGGACCCCAGCATCTACGCCCCGGGCGCATTTCGACCCGGTGTGTGATGCACGGGGTTGTCCCGGGCGTGACAGCCGATATGCGCTAATTTTTATGAGTCGGCCGGCACTCCATTGTCCCACCATTGACGCGGGGAACGCTGGAGGCCGGCCTGTGCGCGCTGCAGGTCGATCAACGGGTGGAGTGTGCGAGTTCACCCCGATCCCGGACGCGAGACATTCGATCGGTCCTGCTTTGCGCGCATGTGCGCCAGGCGGCGGCTTGGGCTGAGACGGCATTTGAGCCCAGGGCGATACGCTGACGCGGGGGTACCGGCTCCGTTCACCGCGCGGGGGCGGCTGCGAAGGGTCGGCGCCCTAAAAATTGAAAATAGTTTGCCTAATTTGGTGGAAGTTTTGCTGACGCTTTTTATCGTTTTCGCTATCGCGGTGCGGTTTTCTGGTCTGATGAGGTTTTTCGGAAAGCAGGTGCCGCTGGCGGCCAGGCGGCACGTGGCCTTTGCAGACCATGTGAATGCGGGGGGAGCAAACCCGGCGTCACCAGCGGCATTGCCGTATCCGGCCGGAGGCACGGGGGTACACACCGGCATTTCGACGACACAACTGATACGCGGCTGGATCATTATTTCCGTCGCGTCTGTTGCGAGAAGATGCGGCTACGCAAAACAATATGCCGCTGCTGGTGCATTTGAGATGTGGTGGAATGCGGCTCAAGCTGACAGCTTGCACCGGCCGGTGAACCCGACTGGCGCGCGCGGCGCGGATACGACATTCTTCCCTCCCGATACGCGTTACTTCCCCGTACCCCCAGCACCGGAACTCACGTTTCTTGACGAAAAGTTTTAATGGGATTTCTTGCCCACAGTGAGGCGATCGGTCTGCGATTCGGGCGGAAATTAGTCAATTTTATGAAGAATCACTCGCTTTTTACAAACCAGGCGAACTGGCGTCCTGTTTGCCACCATGACACGAAACGATTTCGTGAAAACACGCTTTGCCGCGAAGGCCTAAACTGCAATCAAACTATCTTGAATGGCTGATACGATGCTGGCGATCGCGAAGGAGTGAGCAAAAACACCGGTACAGAGGTTAACGAAAACGCAGAAAAGGGGTATTTCGAGCGCAGGGAATCCAGCATCGTCTTCGTACCAAGAGTGACAATATCCTGTTGAACATAAATAGCTTGCGCTTATGCTGCCGCCCGACGCTTTTGGAATGATCTGAACAATGCCAAGTCATATGAAAAACATTCGCCATCTGGCCTTCGTCTTGGTTGGCCTGTTCTCTGCCGTCCATGTCATATGGCTAGGTGTGCCGGGACTGGCTGTTGCACAAGAGTTGGAAGCTATGCTCGTGCGCGTGGAGAAGGTGCGCACGGAGCCTTTTACCCAGACCGTGCCGATTGTCGGACGCTTGGTGTCCTTGCGCATGGGTGATATTGCCGCGCGGATTTCTGCTCCTGTGGAAAGTATTCATGTTGAGGTCGGTGACAGGGTCACCAAGGGCCAGGTGATGGTCGTGCTGGACGGTGAAATCCTGAAGGCGGAACTGAACCTGACTCAGAGTGAACTCGATGAGGCCGGTGCAGAGATGAAGACCTGGGCCGCAGAGCTGGACGTGGCGAAGACCGAACTCAGGCGCCAGAAAGGGTTAAGCACGTCGGTTGCATTCTCGCAGGCAAAATTTGAAGACGCACAAAAGAAAGTCGCTGTAGCTGAAGCGCGCGTCGAGCGGGCCAGGGCCAATGTCGCGATCAAGCGTTCCAATCTGCAGCGCAAACAGATCGATGTGGAATATGCCGCTGTGCGGGCCCCCTATGCGGGCGTGGTCATGCGCCGCTACACCGAGGCCGGTGCTTATGTGAACAAGGGCGATCCTTTGGCCAGGTTGATTGGCGATCGCTCACTGGAAGTCGAGGCGTTCATACCCTACACGCGCCTCAATGGCCTGTCCGCCGGACGCAAGGTTGATTTCAAACTCGATGACGGCTCGCGCCACAAGGCGACGGTCCGCGCAATCCTGCCTTCGGAAAATCCGCGGACGCGAACCCGCATTGTAAGGCTGGTGCCTGAATTCGGCAAAACCAAACGGCCACTTGCCGAGTCTCAATCTGTGGTTGTCTATGTTCCCATTAGCGAGGATCGAAGCGTAGTTACGGTCCATAAGGACGCTGTTCTAAAACAGCCCAAGGGCGACATCGTCTATGTGGTGAACAAGGATAGTGCTCAAATACGCCCTGTGGTTCTGGGGGATGCGTTGGGCAACAGGTTCGAGGTTTTGAGCGGATTGAAACAAGGTGAAGTGGTGGTTATCCGCGGCAACGAACGGCTTCAGCCGGGCGCCAAGGTGCGGGTAGAGAAAGGTTCATCATGAACCTGATACGCGCGGCAATCGAGCGGCCAATCGCCGTGGTGTCTGTTGTGCTGATGGCGGTGATGTTCGGGATCGTAGCTCTGCAGACGATTCCCATTCAGCTCGCTCCCGATGTGAACCGGCCGGTCATCACTGTGAAGACAAGCTGGTTTGGCGCTGCACCTGCCGAGATTGAACGCGAAATCGTCATCCGTCAGGAGGACGTGCTGCGCGGCATCGCCGGCTTGTCTACAATCGAAAGCTCATCCGAGCAGGGCAACTCCAGGATCAAGATGGAGTTTGCCGTGGGTACGGGCATGGATCGTGCCATGCTGGAAGTTGCCAACCGGCTTGATCGCGTAACCGGGTACCCGGACGAAGCGGATGAACCAACCATCAAGCTTGCGGGTGCGGAAGATTCCCCCATTGCCTGGTTCATCGTCTCCCGCGCACCGGGAAATGAACGTCCGATCAACGAATTCGGCGATTTCGTCAAGGATGTCATCAAGGACAGGATCGAACGCGTTGAAGGCGTCGGCCAGGTCAATGTCTACGGCGCCAGTGAACGTGAAATCGAGATTGTCATTGAGCCGGGACTTCTGGCGCGATACAGGCTCACGGTCTCAAACATTGTCGATGTGCTCCGGCGCAACAATGCGGTCATGAGCGCCGGCGATGTTGACGAAGGCAAGCGCCGTTACGTCGTGCGGACAGAGGGAGAACTCAATACCCTGGACAATATCCGCAATGTTGTCCTGCGCTCTGTTCGTGACCCGCAAACCGGTGGGTTGGCTCGTGTCACCGTTAATGACATCGCCAAGGTGGGCTTCTCCTACAAGGAGGCAGACGCCAAAATTCGCATGGATGGTCAACCAGCGCTGGCCTTCAATGCCGAGCGGGAAACCGGCGCCAATGTCATTGCGACCATGACCGGTATTCAGGACGCTATAGCTGAATTGAACAAACGTGCCGTGCCGGGGCGGGGTCTCAAGTTGCGGCAGGTCTATGATGAAACGGTTTATATCAAATCGTCCGTCAGCCTTGTCCGGCAGAATATCTGGATTGGTGGCACACTGGCAGCCATCATACTGATGCTGTTCCTGCGCTCCTGGCGGGCGACTGTTATCGTATCCCTTGCCATTCCTGTTTCGGTGATAGGTTCTTTTGTCGCCATGGCGGCGCTCGGACGCTCCCTCAACGTGATTTCACTCGCTGGTCTTGCTTTTGCCGTCGGGATGGTGGTGGACGCTGCCATCGTCGTACTGGAAAATATATTCCGGCTTCGTGAGAAGGGGCGAACCTCGCAAGAAGCGGCATATCGAGGTGCCCAGCAGGTCTGGGGTGCTGTGCTGGTTTCGGCACTGACGACGGTGATGGTGTTTATTCCCGTACTGATGATGAAGCTTGAAGTGGGGCAGTTGTTTCGGGACATCGGCGTGGCCATCTCAGTTTCGGTAATCCTGTCGCTGCTGGTCTCGATCACGGTGATCCCCGCGCTTTCGGCTCGCCTGCTTGCAGGAAGTGCTGGCAAGGAAAATGAAGCCTTCAAGCGGGTTTCAATTCCCGGCATTGATCAACTGGCGCGCGCATTCGTGGATGGTATTGTCGGGTTCACAAAACTGGTGACGCGCAACAAGATCGCAGCTGTGAGCGTCGTTGTCGCGACATCTCTGGCCTGTAGCATGGCTGCATGGGTGTTCCTGCCGAAGCTGGAATATCTTCCTGAAGGCAACCGCAACTTGATGTTCGGAATTATTATCCCGCCTCCGGGGTACAATCTCGATACGACCACGGAAATTGCGAAGCGCATTGAAGAAGATATCAGGCCCTTGCTCAAATCTGTTTCCGGTCCCGAAGAGGTCGAGGGACAGCCGGCAAAGATTGATCGTTTCTTTTTCGTGGCACGCAGGGCAATGACATTTCTTGGAGCCGCGGCCGTGACACCCTCAAGGGTCTCGGAGCTGAAGCCGATACTTCAAAATCCTATCTTCAAGGAACCGGGGACATTCGCCATTATCAACCAGCGGTCTATTTTCGCCCGAGGCATTGGTGGTGGGCGCAAGATCGAACTTGATGTTTCGGGTCCGGATCTGGAAACAATATTGGCCACCGCACTTGCGGCAACAGGCCGGATTCTCAAGGTTTTACCATTGCACAAGGGCAACCAGTTTCGTCCCAATCCGGGGCTGGAACTCGGTGCGCCAGAAGTGCGCGTGCTGCCTGACCGTATCAAGCTTGCCGATAATGGGATGACGCCGGTGGAGCTGGGCGAGACAATCGACACCTTCAATGATGGGTTGCGTATTGTTGAGGTTACGGTCGGTAACAGCCGACTTGATCTGATGCTCAAGGGTCCGCTTAACAAAATCAATGAGACGCAGGGTGTGGGCAATCTTCCCGTGGTCACGGCTTCGGGCCATATCCTTCCTGTATCCTCGGTCGCGAAGGTTGAAATGACCGCCGGACCAACCGCGATCCGTCACCGTGAGAGGCTTCGCACGGTCACGCTGGAAGTGGTTCCCTCCTTCGAAACTCCACTCGAGGAGGCAATAGAGATTCTGGATACCCAGGTGATTAAGCCTCTGCGCGCGGAAGGCTTGCCCGAAGGCGTCAGGCTTCGCATCACCGGAACCGCGGACAAGCTCACTGAGACATGGAACCACATGGTTGGTGATCTGATCGTGGCGATGATTATCGTCTATCTGGTGATGGCCATCCTGTTTGAAAGTTTCATTTATCCACTGGTCATCATGCTCGCTGTGCCGATGGCGGCGGCTGGAGGGGTTGCGGGTCTTGCCCTGTTGAACCTGTTCTATCTGCAGTCGCTCGACATGCTGACGATGTTGGGCTTCGTGATCCTGATCGGTATCGTCGTCAACAACGCCATTCTTCTCGTGCACCAGACGCTCATCCATTTACGAGAGGACAAAATGGCGCCGCAGGACGCAATTACCGAAGCGACGCGCAATCGTATACGGCCCATTTTCATGTCCACGCTGACATCCGTGTTCGGTATGCTGCCGCTGGTGTTCTTCCCCGGTGCCGGCTCAGAACTTTATCGCGGGCTCGGCTCGGTTGTGGTTGGCGGCTTGTCGCTGTCGGCATTGCTGACCCTGCTGATCGTGCCACCCATGCTGACCCTGGTGGTTGGTCCTCTTGAGACCCGCGCTCTGCAGAAAGCCGCGGTGAAAGCAAAGCAAACCAAACGTCCGCGCCGCTCCCGAGCCAAGACGGCACCGGCCGAGTAACCCGTTTCAAGATGGGCGCACTTGTTGACAAGAAAACCCTCAAATTCGGGGTGTGCTTCGCGATTGCCATGGGCCTGTTTGTATTCGCTCTGTGGCATTCCGATGGCCCAATGAGCCGATGTGAAGGGGCGGGTGGACAAATGCTCGTTGGTCCAGGTGGGGAAACCTCGTGCTTCAACAATCAGACATTTGTCCCGCTGGAAGGCTTCGATGCGAGCGGCAAGGCCAACTAGATTTCTGATCAAAGCATCAAGATCAACCCGCTGCCGGTTAACTATTCCAGGACCCGGACTTGCCAGAACTCCCCTCAGTTGACACGATACAAGGAGGGCGTACCGCGTACGTCGTAATTGTGGAGAGAGTATCTATGTAAGTCATTGAGGGGAGGTATTAAAATGGCAGATGCCAAGGACACTGGAGGTCATAGTCCGCGCTGTATTGCGCTGGTAGGCCCTTATTTAAGCGGTAAGACGACGCTATTGGAAGCGATCCTCGCACGCACCGGGGCCATAACACGACAAGGTACAACAGCCGACAAGAATACCGTCGGCGACGCAAGCCAGGAGGCTCGCGATCACGGCATGAGCGTCGAGCTCAATGTCGCACAAACTGAATTTCTCGGAGACACATATACATTCATTGATTGCCCGGGCTCGATCGAGTTCCAGCACGAGGGGAGTGCGGCACTGACGGCGTGCGATGCAGCCGTCGTGGTATGCGAGCCGGACGATAAAAAGGTGCCCGCCCTGCAGCTTATCCTGAAGCAGCTGGAAGATAGCGGGATACCCCACTTCCTTTTTCTGAACAAGATCGACAAGGCGGAGGGACGCGTCCGCGATATCCTTCCCATTTTGCAACCTGCGAGCACCAAGCCGATGGTGCTGAGGCAGATCCCCATCTGGGAGAATGAAATTGCCACAGGTTTCGTGGACCTGGCCCTGGAGCGCGCCTTTGTTTACCGCGAGCATCAGCCCAGCGAAGTCATCGAAATGCCGGGAGACCTTACCAAGCGTGAAAAGGAAGCCCGCTTCACAATGCTGGAGCAACTCGCCGATTATGATGACGAGCTGATGGAGCAGCTGCTGGAAGACGTCGAGCCACCCAGGGACAAGGTGTTTGATGATCTTTCACAGGAGATGAAAGACGGCGAAATATGCCCTGTGCTGCTGGGCGCGGCAGAGAATGGAAACGGCATCTTGCGCCTGCTTAAGGCACTGCGTCATGAAGCCCCTTCTGTTGCCCAGACCGTCGAACGTCTCGGCGTTGCGGACGCCCCGTCATGCGCGCAAGTGTTGAAGACGTTTCACACCGAGCATGGTGGCAAGCTGACATTGGCGCGCGTACTTTCCGGTACATTCGCTGACAGCAGTACGGTCTACACCGGAAGCGAGAATGAGCGCATTTCCGGCATCTTCACACTGATGGGGCATGACCCCGTCAAGGGCAGCGATGCCGGCCCGGGTGCGACAGTTGCTTTCGGGCGTATGGAGACAGTCAGGACCGGCGATACTCTGAGCGGTGAAAAGGGCAAGACGGTCAACATAGAATCCCCGGCACCACCATCCCCGGTCCTCGGGCTTGCGCTTGCGGCAATTGAGCGTAAGGACGAGGTCAAAATGACCGCGGCGATTGCCAAGATTATCGAGGAAGATCCTTCCATCTCCCTGGTTCACTCACAGGACCTTGGCGAAATGATCCTGTGGGGGCAGGGCGAGATGCATCTGCGTGTCGCGCTTGAACGGCTCAAGAGCAAATATGGTATCGCCGGTCAAACCAGTCCGAGACACGTTCCCTACAAGGAGACGATCAAGAAATCGATAGAAGTTCGCGGGCGCCACAAAAAGCAATCAGGTGGACACGGCCAGTTCGGCGATGTGGTGATCGATATCAAGCCACTGCCACGCGGGTCGGGCTTCGAATTCTCCGATACCATCACCGGCGGTGACGTTCCCAAGCAATATATCCCGTCGGTTGAAACCGGCGTGAAAGAGTTTCTGGTATGTGGTCCTCTCGGCTTTCCTGTCGTGGATGTGGCCGTGTGCCTGACAGACGGCTCCTATCACAGCGTCGACTCGTCAGACCAGGCTTTTAAGATGGCCGGCTCGCTGGCGATGCGCGAGGGTATGCCACAATGCACCCCCGTACTGCTTGAGCCGATCATGGCTGTTGAGATTGCGGTGCCATCGGATGCAACGGCCCGGATCAACCAGATCATTTCCGGAAGACGCGGACAGATCCTGGGCTTCGATGCCCGGACCGGCTGGGATGGCTGGGACCTGGTGCAGGCCCATATGCCGGAATCGGAATTGCACAACCTGATCGTTGAATTGCGTTCCGCGACAGCAGGCGTTGGTACCTTTACCGCAACGTTTGATCACCTGGCGGAGTTGACAGGCAAGCTGGCCGAACAGGTACTCGCCAGTCACAAGGCAGAGGCGGCCTAGCAGTCTTTCATTTGCAGACTAAAATGGGCCGGGAAATAGTCTCCCGGCCCTTTTTGTTGCCCATCATGTGCATTCCACGTTGGGTGAAAAATCTACTGCGCTGCTGCGGATTTCGCCGCACGGTCATACCAGTGCAGGGCCCTGGCTTCATTGGGCTGAACCCCGCGCACACCGAGTTTCGCCAGATGTTCCGGGTCAAAACTGTTTCCCAGCTTGACCATGGCCTGTTTGCTGCCGCTGTTGGCGGCATATTCGAGCAACAATCTGGCCCCGGCCACATCACCCTCATGCAGGAGTGCATTGCCGCGGGTCAGAAGCATGCGAATCTCTTGCGGCGCGAGCTGCGATATCACCTTTGCCGGGGGCGGACTTGCAGGCCTGGACGCCACCTGAATGGCGACGCCAGGTTTTGCAAAAATTGTCTTTTTACTCACCGCTTGAGGTGGGGCCTTGACGATTTTCATTTTGTCCAAGGGCTCCACTGACACGGGCACCTTGCGCGTCTCGGGCACCTTGCCGTCACTTCTCACAAGAATGACCTCAAGCTCATAATTCCCGGGCTTGAACCCCTTTCCTGCTGTAAGTGTGACATCCTTCAGTTGTGGCTCGTTCAGCAGCCAGTTTCCGGAACCCAGATTCTTGCCGGATGACAGTTTTGCATTGTCTGGAACACCCTGGATCATGACAGACATTTCCGCGCTGCCAGACGTATCGGGAAGGGGGATATTCAATGCAATGGGCTGTCCGACCGGACCACGGGCAGACGCTTGGAGCGCCGCAGCAAGTGCGGAAGCGGGTTGTGCAAGAGTTTCCATAGGGGCCGGATCTTCATCGGGAGGGGTGAAGGATGATTTTGCCGGGCTTGGCATGGTGGTGGCGTAATTTGCGGTCATTTCTTTGCTTTGCAGCGATGCCTGAAGCTTGGGTTTGGGTTTTGCAGCTGAAACACCCGGTTTAACCGGCACAATTTGTTCTTCCTCAAGCAGCCATGGATTGGTGTGCAGAACCCAAGCCACGCCGGCCGCAAAGACCAGGCCGGTAAGTGCGGTGTTGGCTACCAGACCGAAGCCGATACCGATATTTTGCGGGGCAGGGGCGGGTGCAGATGTTGGCGATTGAGCAAGTGCAGGGTCCGGAGCGAGCCGGGCAGCCAGGGGTGGTAAATCTTCTGTTTCCGTCTCAGGAGCGGGCACTGGCCCAGGTGCGGGTTCAGATACCGGGGCCGGTTCAGTTTTTTGGTCCGACATCTCCTCAGTTTCCGGTTTTGCAAGATTTGCTACGATCTCTTCGGCCGCGTTTTGTTCTCCCTCGGCGGGAAGTGTTGCGGCTGCCTCCAGCACGGTGTTTGCGGTGTCGATGGTAACGCTCAACTGTTCCAGCAACTCAAGCAGTTCCGGATCGGTTACAAGAGGTTCGCCATTGATGTCGGTGGGCGTCTCAAAAGTTTCATTCGTATTTGTATCGCTATCGCTGTTTGCAGGCAGATCTGTAGGGTCCAGCGAAGGAAGTGACGGTGGCATCTGGATCACATGTGGACATATTGCCTTTGCCTCAACGGATTTGCTCTGCTTTGTAGTTTTGGGCGTGGCTTCGTCAACGATGTCGATCGCGCGCAAGGTCATCACTGGTACGATACTTACGCTGGTGGATTGCAGCTGTTTGGCAGGTTTTGACGTTTTTCGCGCCGGTTCGCGTTTCGCCCTTTTGGGTGCCGCAGCGCGGCGTGTGCGTGTCTTTCTGGCTTTTGACGCACCAGGTGTTTTGATGTCGTCCGACAAAATGATTTCTGATTGGCTGGTCATTTTTTTACTCCGTACTCGATACTCTTCGGACGTGTTTCTTTTTCGTGATGCGCAAGGTGATGAGCTGTTGCGGTCACCATTCACTGTTTGGTCTGCTGCCACCGCTCAAATTCCTTAAACAGAGTTTCCAGTTGTGGCTGTGAAAGCGCAGTGCGGGGCCCTTGAGCTTTGACAAAGCTTTTGAAGTCCTGCCTGAGATTGGCACTGGGTTGGGGCTGGTTATTCGCAAGCCACTGACCGGCATGGGCAAACCGTGTCCAACCTGGTAGTTTTGCAGCAAGGTTCACCTCCTGCCATTTGGGGTGGCGCGGGGCTGTCTGGAATTTTCCAAAATTGGAAAAGAAGGCGTCGATAAATTTAACTACGCGCTGGTGACGCGCGCTTCCTGGCCGCCAGTTGAACACTGCCATCACCGCGCCTACGGCGATGGTATCGACGGTGGCCCCCTTTTGCACCAGACCCGGATAATCCTGGGCCGTCAGGCGGGCAGGGAGATATGTCTGCTGTAGTTTCCCGCCATAAGGTACTGGCAACAGACGCAAGCCTGACTTGGCTTTCAGGCCGGAGACCGCACGGGCAGGCTTTCCGGCTACATAGACCGTCGCAGCGATTTCGCCCTTCTTTATTTTCTCCAGTGCCAGCGCCTGATCGAAATGAACGGGAATGACCTGGATGCCAAGAGTATTGAAGACGGTGCTTGCCGTCATGTCGGTGCCGCTGCCTTTGACGCCGAAATTCACTTTCTTTCCGGCAAGGTCTTTGACGTTTTTAATGCGGCTAGACGAAACGAGGTGAAATTCCTCATTGTAGAGTTTGGTGATGTAGTGGATGCGGGACTCAATATTGTAATGCACCGCCTGGCGCTTCATGAAACTCAGTACATCCGACTGAACGATGCCGATATCCACGCCTTTGAGAAACAGAATGTCGGTAATGTTCTGTACTGAGCCCTTGCCCATGATGGGCAGCACGCGCACACGGTCACCGTCATCGAGGACGGACGCCAGGTCCGTGGCAATCCGGATATAAGTGCCGCCGATGCCGCCGGATATAATGCCGACTCGGCCTCCATTCACACGCGAGACGGTAGAATTGTGCGTTTCGATTGTACTGCGTTTGCTTGTAGTTTGTGTCTGTGCAGTGAGTGGCCCTGACCAGACAAGCAGTATCAAGGCCAAGCCAAAGGCTTGAAGAAATGGCGCCATCGTTCCCTCCCGGACGCTAAATTTATCCCCGTGCCCCCCGGCAATTTATATGGTGCCCTGGGAGGGAAGATAGCTGAACCGTTGGGCGAGTTTTTGCCGAGACTGAGGCAAATGGTGATGAATTCGGGCGGCAATTGGCCCATTTCAGGATTTCTTACTCATGGATGCGAGGCGATTGCCCCAAGTCGCTGAGTTCTTAAGCGGCATCCGGCAGTCGCATCACAATATGTTTTTTATCCAGGAAACGATCTCGCCAACCACCTTGTCTTCGATACCAAGAAAGCCATGGGGAGAGAGGGCCTTGCAGGGTTTTGACTTTTTCGCCTTGCTGGTGACTAGGATCAAATCAGTCGCAACCCCACCCTTTTTCATCTGCGCGACAACAGGTTTCACGTCTTTAAGGCGCGTGTGCTTGCAGCCATCATTTTGGTTGTGTACGAACAGGACAGGCACCTTGATCTCGGTAAGTTGCAGATCGAGGAGTGACGCGCCTGCCTTGCTCTTGCCGACAAGGCTCGAGGTAAGGACAGCGGCGGATACCACCCCGTTCGGTGCTCGGGCCGCGAGGTTGGCCGCCGACACGGTGCCCCGGCTGGTGCCCACCACGACAACTGGCTTGCCATTTAGTTGGGTCAGCTTGCGGGCAATCGTGGCGAGATCGGACGCATGTTCCTCGCTGGCACGAAATCCTCCCAGAAGTCCTTTCTTGCTCCGTCGGTCAAATGGGGCGTCTACCACCGCGGTCAGGAACTTGGCATCGGCGAGTTGGGCGCGGGTCCGCACAACAAAGTTATTGCTCATTTTCTTGATTTCACCCTTTCCGCTGATGATGAGTTTGCCATTGCCGCCCGGCAGCAGGATAAGATTGGCCAGAGCCCCGTCCGTGTCTCCACTTAGCAGGCTGCGCATCTTGGCGCCGCTCTGGGTGGTGATAGTCAACACCTGTTCGGCTGCATCCGAAGGGCGTGAATGAGCGTATACAATAAACAGGGCCAGGAGGACGGTGAGAGAATTATGAACCGGTGCCATGGTGTTGGTCTCCAAATGGTGACTTGCCCGTCCGACAATGCAACCCTATCACTGGTTTGAAGGCAAGGGAGAGAAGCATGCTGATAAAGATTGCGAGGGGCTGGGAAATCCCCGAAAGCCTGGTAACGCCAGAGGATATTTTCCTGAACCGGCGCAACTTTATTGCCGGCGCCGGCTCAATTGCGGCCGTGGGCGCCTTGCCGGAATTTGCTTTCGCGGCAGGCGAGGCTGATCCGAGTGCAGACCTTTATCCTGCCAAACGCAATCCGAAATATAAAATCCCCCTCGAACTGACTCCGGAAAAGGTCAATTTGACCTACAACAATTTCTACGAGTTTGGCTCCCACAAGAAGATTTCCGAGGCGGCGCAGGCTTTGCCGATCCGCCCCTGGGAGGTGGTGTTCGACGGTGACGTGGAAAAGCCGTTCAAGCTTGGAATTGATGAACTCATCCGCAAAATGACATTGCAGGAACGCCTTTACCGTCATCGCTGTGTGGAAGCGTGGTCCATGACCATCCCCTGGTCAGGTTTTCCGATGAAGGATCTCGTGGCACTCGCCAAGCCGCTGTCGAAAGCCAAATATGTACGCATGGAAACCTTCAAAAACCCGTCCGTGGCGCGCGGCCAGAAAGCAGCCTGGTATCCATGGCCCTATGTGGAGGGGCTCACGATTGAGGAAGCCACCAATGAGCTGGCTTTTATGGTGACGGGGGCATACGGCAAGCCCATGGCCAAGCAGTTCGGAGCGCCGCTTCGTCTCGCCGTGCCGTGGAAATACGGCTTTAAACACATCAAGTCGATCGTGCGCTTCACCTTCACCGACAAGCAGCCGAAGAGTTTCTGGGAACAGATCCAGGCGCGTGAATATGGCTTCTGGGCCAATGTGAACCCGAAAGTCTCCCACCCGCGCTGGAGCCAGGCTACCGAACGGGTGCTCGGCACGTCTATCCGTGTGCCGACGCTCCTCTTCAATGGTTACGGGGAATATGTTGCCGACATGTATAAGGGCATGGAAGACAAGCAAAGCACGTGGATGTAAGCTGTCAGTGTCATGGTGAGTAGCGGCCAAAGAGTTCGATCAGCTCGCTGAATTTTTCCCTCTGCTCGTCTTCGCTGCCACTGCTGATGGCATCTGCAATGCAGTGGTCCGCGTGATCCTTCAGGACTTCCGTTTCGACCTTGCCGAGTGCTGCTCTGATAGCCCGTAACTGCGTCAGCAATTCAATACAGTAGCGCTCCTCTTCGATCATCTTCGAGACGCCTCGCACCTGTCCCTCTATGCGTGACAGCCGCGTGAGACAGTCTTTGTGACGTGGTTTCATATTATCCGGAGCCCCTGGAACATTTTAATTGCCACTTGAATATCACCCTGATCCATATACCCTATGGGGGTATAAGAATACAGGATATTGAGCCATAACAAAATGACCCAAACTCACAAAGACCATTCTGGCAAATCGGAGGTCGCCACTGATCCCGTTTGTGGCATGAGCGTAAATATTGATGGCGCCAGGCACATGACGACCCATAAGGGCGCTCATTACTATTTCTGCCATTCCGGGTGCCTGACCAAGTTCGAAGGTGATCCGCAAAAATATCTTGAGCCGCAGCCAGAACCCGAACCAGCCCCACCCGGCACGCTCTATACCTGCCCGATGGATCCCGAGATTGTGCAGGAAGGACCTGGTACATGCCCTGTATGCGGCATGGCTCTGGAGCCAATAGGGATACCCACGGGAGATGAGGGTCCAAATCCTGAGCTTCTTGATTTCACGCGGCGTTTCTGGATTGGCACTTCACTCACTGTACCGCTGCTCATAATTGCAATGGGTCCAATGCTCGGACTGCCAATAAAGGTGTGGCTCGGGCATAGCACAGCACCCTGGTTTGAGCTGTTTCTCGCGACACCGGTGGTGCTTTGGTGTGGGTGGCCGTTCTTCGAGCGGTGCTGGGCATCGCTCGTAAACAAAAGCCCCAATATGTTCACGCTGATCGGGATGGGCGTTGGTGCGGCCTATCTCTATTCGCTCATCGCGACCGTTCTGCCGGGTATTTTCCCTGAGGCCTTCCGAGGGGAGGGCGGGGCAGTTGGTGTTTATTTCGAAGCGGCTGCCGTCATCGTGGTTCTCGTGTTGCTTGGTCAGTTGCTCGAGTTGCGGGCGCGGGAGCGCACCGGCGGGGCAATACGGGCATTGCTTGATCTTGCACCAAAGACAGCCCTGCGTGTGAGCGCAGATGGTAGTGAAGAAGAAGTTCCTCTCGATGAAGTGCTCGTCGGTGATCAGTTGCGTATTCGCCCTGGCGATTCAATTCCTGTTGATGGCGAGGTTGTGGAAGGGCGCTCCTCGGTCGATGAGTCCATGCTGACCGGTGAAGCCGTTCCGGTAGAAAAGACAACGGGTGCTATGCTTACCGGCGGTACGCTCAACAAGTCGGGCAGCTTCGTCATGGAGGCTAGGCGTGTCGCTGCAGAAACCATGCTCTCGCAAATTGTTACCATGGTCGCCGAGGCCCAGCGAAGCCGTGCACCCATTCAGAAGCTGGCGGATGTCGTGGCAGGTTATTTTGTACCAACCGTGGTGGTGGCAGCTGTCGCGGCCTTCATTGCATGGTCCATATGGGGTCCTGATCCGGCGATGGCTTACGCCTTCATCGCTGCCGTGTCTGTGTTGATTATTGCTTGTCCCTGTGCTCTTGGCCTTGCGACACCCATGTCCATCATGGTCGCAACCGGGCGCGGGGCGCAGGCTGGTGTCCTCATCAAGAATGCGGAAAACCTGGAACGCTTTGCCGATGTGGATACGCTGATCGTCGATAAGACGGGAACGCTGACACTCGGTGCACCGAAATTAACTGATATCATTGCTTTCAAGGGCTTCAGTGAGGAGGCCGTGCTGAAGATGACAGCCAGCCTTGAGCGCGGTAGCGAGCACCCTCTGGCCGAGGCCATCGTGGAAGGTGCGAAAGAGCGCAAGATAACCCTCAGTAAGCTTGCCGAGTTTGAGGCCGTAACCGGTATGGGTGTCAAAGGTATTATCTCGGGCAAGGAGGTTGCACTCGGAAATCTGTCGATGATGCGTGATATTGGCCTTAATCCCAAGGCCCACACCGACAAGGCCGATGAGTTACGTACGCAAGGCAAGACAGCAATGTACGTGGCGATCGGCGGCAAGCTGGCGGGTGTCGTCGCCGTTGCTGATCCAATCAAGGTAACAACTCCATCCGCACTGGATGCATTGCGTGCTGAGGGTTTGCACATCGTCATGGTCACCGGTGACAATGCACGCACGGCGAAGGCCATTGCCGAGATGCTTGGTATTGATGACGTGCGCGCAGATGTGCTTCCGGATCAGAAAGCCAAAATTGTCAAGGAACTTCAAAGCAAGGGCTCAAAGGTTGCCATGGCGGGAGATGGTGTCAATGACGCGCCGGCTCTGGCTCAGGCCGATGTCGGCATTGCCATGGGCACCGGCGCTGATGTTGCTATCGAAAGCGCAGGCATCACACTGCTGAAGGGTGATCTCAACGGCATTGTGCGTGCACGGCGCCTGTCGGAAGCGACGATGCGCAATATCAAGCAGAACCTGTTCTTCGCATTCGCCTACAATGCGGTCGGCGTGCCGATTGCCGCGGGCATCCTGTATCCGGTTTTCGGTCTGTTGCTGTCGCCCATGATCGCAGCGGCGGCCATGAGCGCATCGAGCGTGTCGGTTATCGGGAATGCGCTGCGTTTGAGGACCGTCAGACTCTAGTTCATAGCGTCTCTTGCTGCATCATCATGTTTGTGGTGGGTTGATGACGTTTTGCGGAACACAGAATGAGCCACGAGTACAAGTCATCCACCGTTGCTAACAAAAAGCGCTGGTTGCGGTTCGTTATCCTGCTTCTGATCTATGGTGGCCTGCTAGCGGTTGGTCATTGGGGAAGCCAATGGCTGATCGGTCTCGTCGGAGTAGACCTCAGCCCAGAAGCCGAGTCCCATGCCCGTCATGTGGTGATGGCAGGCATTGCCCTCTATGCGGCTTTGATGGCGGTCCCGTTCGTTCCAGGCATGGAAATCAGCCTCGCCCTGCTGGCAGCCTTCGGTCACCAGGTTGCATTGATTATTTATGCAGCCACAATAGCAGCACTGGTGATTTCCTATTTGATCGGTCGCTTGGTGCCTATGCGCTTGATCGCGTCGTTTTTCAGATCTCTTGGTCTGAGCCGGGCCGAAAGCCTGGTCCATCAACTCGAGTGCTTGAACGCTCAACAGCGTATTGAAACTCTCATCGCCCAAGCACCGAAACGGATCGTTCCAACTCTTCTGAAGCATCGCTATTTCGCTATAGCCGTTGCGCTCAATGTGCCGGGTAATGCCATTATCGGCGGTGGGGGTGGCATTGCGCTTCTGGCCGGATTAAGTGGCCTGTTCACATTCCCCCGCTATCTCGCAATTGTGTCACTGGCCGTGATGCCGGTCCCGCTCGCAGTCATGTTGATGGGCGGTTGAAGCTCTGCATATGTAGAATTGGGTATTTCTCTTCTGGAAATAAAAAAGAGCCGGACCTGTTGGCGAGGTCCGGCTCTTCGGATGCTTGCCGCTCCAAGGGGGGAGAGGAGCGCCAATGTCAGCGGTTTGTGCCGCTGGCAACAGAAGACAACCTTGGGAGGGTTATGTGTCTTCTGATCGCGATTGCGATTAATAAGAATTTAAGGATTTTGTTGCGCCGCAACAATTGCTGGAAACGCATGGCAGCTATGCAATTTTGCATAGCTCAGAAGTTTTGGTGTGCACGCCCAACTTTCTGAATTCATGTGCTAAAATGACCATTCTCTGGCCTTGGCCACCAGAAAATCACGGAACACGTTCACGCGTTTGGATTCCCGTGAGCCTTCCGGGTAGATGAAATAGGTTTCAAATTCCGGCAATTCCACGTCGGTCAGCACCTGCACCAGGTCAGTTTCCTCTCGCGCCATATAATCTGGCAAGATAGCCAGTCCCAGGCCGCGCTGGCAGGCCCGTTTCAGCGCGTAGAGATTGTTCACGCGCAAGACTGGATCACGCTTCTCATTACCCTCCAGCCCCGCCGTCTCCAACCAGTTGATTTCGCGGATTTGCAATGGTGCCACACCCCCGAATGTCAGGATCCTGTGGTTGTCGAGATCAGCCAGATCTTTAGGCAAGCCGAACCGTTTCAGATATCCACTCGAGGCATAAACATGAATGTGCACGGTGAACAGACGCCGCTGAATGAGATCTCCCTGGGTGGGCGCTTTCAGCCAGATTCCCACATCCGCCTCTCGCATGGTCAGGTCCAGCTGATCATATTCAAGCATCAATTCGACCCGGATATCAGGGTAGAGCTCGATAAATTCACCAATACGCGGCGCCAGCCACGATGAGCCGAGCGCCACCGTGGTCGTGACACGCAAATCGCCGAACGGCTTGGTCTTGGAATCAGCCAGCTTGGTTTGCGTTGTCTGCAGCTTTTGGAACACTTCATGGGCGGTGCGGTAGAGCATCTCGCCCTGCTCTGTGAGCTTTAACCCACGCGCATGGCGATTGAACAGAGTGACGTTTAACTCCGCCTCGAGCGCGCTCACCTGACGGCTTACCGCCGACTGGCTCATATTCAGCTTCTCGCCCGCGTGCGTAAAGGAACCGGCTTCCGCCGCCTCGTGAAAAATTCTGAGCTTGTCCCAATCCATTTTTTAATTCCGGATCGCCGTTGACCGGCGCGTTATTCCGCAGCCTCGCTGAGAGAGTCCTGCTCTGCCAGGTATTTTTCCGCCTCCAACGCCGCCATACAGCCCATGCCTGCGGCTGTTACTGCCTGACGGTAGATGTCGTCCGTGACATCTCCTGCAGCAAACACGCCCGGGATGTCGGTCTCGGTCGAGTCCGGCTTGGTCACAAGATAGCCTCCCTGCTTCATCTCAAGCTGATCGGTAAATAGTTCCGTCGAAGGCTTGTGGCCGATGGCAACGAAAACACCATGCGCGGAGACATCACTTACTTCACCAGTCTTGACGTTTTTCAGTTTTGCCCCGGTGACGCTCAGTGGCTCTTCCGTGCCCACCACTTCTTCCAGCACGTTGTCCCACATCACCTCGATCTTCTCGTGAGCGAGAAGCCGTTGTTGCAGGATCTTTTCGGAGCGCAATTCATCGCGCCGGTGCACCAGCGTGACCTTGGAAGCGAACTTGGTGAGGAACAGGGCTTCTTCTACCGCCGTGTTGCCGCCACCGATGACGAGCACTTCTTTATCACGATAGAAAAATCCATCACAGGTGGCGCAAGCCGAGACGCCGAAGCCCTTGAATTTTTCTTCCGAAGGCAAGCCAAGCCACCGCGCTTGTGCGCCCGTCGCGATGATGAGCGTGTCGCAGGTAAATTCAGCGCCCGAGTCCGCCTTCATCCAGAACGGGCGGCGCTTGGTATCAACCTCCACGATGGTGTCGGACACCATTTTGGTGCCCACATGTTCGGCTTGGGCCTGCATCTGCTCCATGAGCCATGGCCCCTGGATCACATCTGCGAAGCCGGGATAATTCTCGACATCGGTGGTGATGGTCATCTGCCCGCCGGGCTGGATGCCGGCGATGATGACCGGTTTCAACATGGCCCGCGCCGCGTAGATGGCGGCGGTGTATCCAGCTGGTCCGGAACCGATGATAATGAGTTTTTCGTGCCGAGTGCCCATGTCTCACGCGTCCTTACAGATTGATTTTGGAAGTCATAGCAGATTCTTCGAGAGTCAGCCCGCCCCGGAGATAGGGTGGAGAGGCGCGAATGGCAAGCAGTCTCACAACCTCGTCAACCGGATTCAGTCTTTGCTTTTCATCTGCCGGGTCACCTGCCAGTAGTGCCATGCCCCCCAGAAGCCCATGAGCTGCATAACCAGCAAGGCATAGGCCAGCGATCTTGAGCCAAACCCTGAAAAGACCATATCGCTGGCGATACCAACAATCGTGGGACCAATACCAACCCCGACAAGATTGAAGAAAAATATGAAAACCGCCGTCGCCATGGGGCGCATATGCACGTCAACGCGTGAATGCAGGAAGGCGAAGGTCGGTCCCCAGAAAACACCGGCGACGAATGCGACAAGAACGAAACAGGCCAGAGCCGCTACACGGCTCTCGATCAGCAGAAAACCCATTGCAAACGGTTTGGCGAGAATGATTGCCAGGATAACTAGTCCAATTCGCCATCGGGCATCACGAAGCCCGAGCCGGTCGGCGAGGCGGCCGCTCAACCAGGTACCAAGCCCGCCAATGATGCCGATCGTCAGGGCCAGGAATATTCCGGTCTGGGCCTGGTTCAGCCCATGCACCCGGATGATGAAGGCCGGGTTCCAGGCCAAAGCACCGAAAGTCACAATGCCCGTCAGGGCGAGACCCCACATGGCATGAAACAGGCCCTTGTCATGCCAGATGGTGTGCAAGGTTGCGAGGAACAGCGAGTTATGTGAACTCGCTTTTTGCCCGGTTGTATCGCGTTGCGGCTCCGCCACCGTGAAACGCAACAGGAGCGCCAGTAGCATTCCTGGAATGCTGGCAATGATGAACGCCCAGCGCCAGCCGAACATCTTTCCCGCGATCCCACCGATCAGGAACGCCAGCAATATCCCGATATTGGCGCCGACAACGAATGTCGCCATGGCGGAGGTGCGGCGTTCCACAGGATAAAGATCCGAGATCATGGAATGGGCTGGAGAAACAGCACCGGCTTCACCGACCCCGACCCCCAGCCTTGCGACAATCAAATGGGTGAAATTCTGCGCCGCACCCGTAGCCAGAGTCATCAGGCTCCAGAACCCTGCAGAAGCCGCGACGATGTTGCGCCGGTTGCCCTTTGAAGCCAAGGCGGCAATCGGAAATCCGGCCATCACGAAAACAAGTGCGAAGATCAATCCAGACAGCAGGCCGAGCTGCGTGTCAGACAGGATGAATTCCCGGCCAATGGCATCAAGCGAGATGCCAAGGATATGACGATCGAGCTGGGCGATGGCAAAAATAGCTGCCAGCATCACCAGGGCATATGTGTTCGAGCGTTTCAATTTACCGGTTCCACCTCAACAGTCTATTTCAGAATTTGTATCTCAACGCGGTCGTGAGCGTCGTGCGTTTCCGGTCTGCGAGGGTGGGGTCAGCGAAGTCATGCCGCTCCAGTTTCAGGCCCCCAGTGATCTCCCAGTTCCGGTTAATGTCATAGTCAAAACCAATCCCGACCCAGTCATTGATCCCTTTCTGGAAATCCATCCAGACATTGGCGTCCGCAACCGTGGTAATGGCGAATGATGGCGGTCCGCCTCCACCGTCAAAATTGTTCAACCCGCTCTTGCGAACGTCGCGGCGGCCAGCCTCCAGGGACATCTCGAAAGATTTGAAAAACCGGTAGGCCAAACCGGCGCCAGACTCCCTGATATCGACCACGGCTCCTTTTCGCCCGGTCCGCCTGAAGGCGTTGGCCGCAAATCTCCAGCGCGGTGATTTATAAAGCAGGGCCGCAGCATGGATCGTTGTCGCGATCTTGCGCTCGATACCCCTGAAAGTCGGCGTCGGGTCCCGCTCGGCGGTTCGCACGCGGGCCCTGGCAACAAACAGCCCCTTGCCCAGCCGGGTCCGGAAAGCGGGGGCAAATACAAGTGAATCGCGCTCCCATTCATGGGCAAAGGTGAGAATGATATTCTTTGTCAGATCGGCAACGACGCGGGCCGCAGGGACGGGTTCGGGGTAATCCAGGTAGCCGGCCTCGCCACTGGTCACCAGTGAATAGAACATTGGCCGGGGGTCCTGAATGCCGAGCGTCAATTGAAGCAGGTTTTCCTTCTCAACGAAAACAAGCGCCTGGGAGACAATATCGTCGACCTTTTGCAGGCTGGCGGCGGAATCACGCAACTCCTGATCAAACTCCTGATCGGCGTTGAACTCAAAGCGTCCCGCCGCTCCTGCCGCCCAGCCGTTCCGTTTGAGGCCGGCACGCATCCGCAGCAACGCCTGCGGCGTGAGATATTTCCCAAACTTTTTGTTTTCCCGGTTCACGCCATCGTCGCGTCCGCTCCCGTTGAGCGAACTGGAGATCGTCGGGTCGAAACGCCGCGCCAGCGGTGCCGGCCCCGGCGGATCAAACACACGGAAAGATTTTGCCCCCGCGCCCGAGCCGGAAATATGGTTGAAGGTCAAATCCACATGGCCGTGGGTGATGAGGGAGGGATTTTTGGTAAGTCCGCGTGCCAGAAATTCACGCAGGGCCGAGTTGCCGCCAATTGGCCCGGTGCCCTGGGGACTCTGTGCCAAGGCCCCGTTCCAGCCAAGCGCTGAAACCACCAAGTGCCCGGCAAGAAATAGCCCGGCAGAACGAGCCGCAAATTTACGCATACACCAACTTCCCCCCGGCAGTCTTATAAGTGCTTGCGGCAAAATTTCATACTTTCAACTTTGCGTTTTGTCCTGCGAACAGCCCCATAATTTTGCCGCGCAGCCAGTAATGGGCTGAATTGCCATCAAAATCCTCATGCCACACCATGTGCCAGGTTTCTGGCGGTAGGTTCATGGGCGGGTCAAACAGGCGGAGGCCAAGTTTGCCCGCGACCGTTTCGGCGATATTGCGCGGTAACATTCCGGCCAGGTCAGACGATGCCACCATATAGGGCACGGACCAGATGCGCTTGGTCGTACAGACAATTCTGCGCTTTCGCCCGAGCACATTACACTGCTGGTCGATCTGGGTGAGCATGCGCAGCTCCGGAGCGATGGCGATGAATTGCGCCTCGAACAGATCGTCGAGTGTGAATTGCTCTCGGCCACCATATACAGGATGGCTGGCACGAACGACGATGCAGGAAGGTTCTGAAAACAGCAGAGCTGTTCTCACCCGTTCTTCAAGCACCGGACTTGGGAAAAACCCGACATCGACGGTCTTGGACAAAATCGCTTGCGTAAAGTCGTTCGGGAACAGCGGCTCTAGCGAATAATTCAGCCCTGGCGTCCGCTCCGGTATATCCGCCAGCAGTGGCACCATGATTGCCGATTCGATGGCATCGGGCATGATCATTAAGAAGCGGCGTGTGCTGGTTGCAGGGTCGAATTTCTCGGTTAAAGACACCGCATCGCGAATCATCCGGATCGCTTCCTGAATTTCCGGCGCCAGTCTGCGGGCTTCGGGTGATGGCTCCATGCCCTGACCGGAGCGTTCAAACAGCGGGTCGCCAATCTGTTTTCGCAAGCGAGTGAGCGCGTTGGAGACTGCAGGTTGAGTCATCCCCAGCTTTTCTGCCGCGCGCGTGATGCTGCGGTCAGCATATACCGCATTGAAAATCAACAATAAATTTAAATCGAAGTCCCGTAAATTCATATCATGAATGACCTATATCAGAAATCGGAATTTGCCAAGCCCATGATGGATAAATAATATAATCAGATGATGAGCAAAAACAGGGAATTATAAGTTTTACCGCGTTATAATTTGCGTGAATGATGGTCATTCGCAGCGCGAATAAGTCATTTCCAACGTGAATGGTAATGCACGTCAATAAACGAATTAATGCTCAGCGCCTCTGCGGAACTTCGGCTCGGGGGCGCACGTTTTAATGCACATCATGCTTTGGGGGGAATCGCGTGCAAAGCGTTATGTCATACGTCCTGTCGCGCCTGCCGGCGTGCGCCCTGCTGGCGCTGCTGACGCTGGGGGCTCTGCTTGCACTGGCCCCTGTCGCTCCGGCCCAGGCGCAGACCGTCGTTGCGTGTCCAGGGGCCAACTCGTCGAATTCGGCGTCACGTGTGAGCTTTACACTTCCGAACGGTCCTTGTGTCATCGAAGATGGGAGCGCTTCGGGCGCTCCCAGCAATACTCTTAATTTCGGTGTAAGAGTTACCGGTGGAATCGATATCTACCAGTTTCGCGAAAGGGGGGCGGGGGGAGGCGCCACTGACGTCGCATTTGCATCGTGTCTTATTGCCGGCGTTGCCGGGACGGTGGTGGGCTCACGCTGTGAGCGGCAAGTGAATCTGACAAACGTAAACCCGCCGGGTCCCGTCTATTCTCATTCTGGGGTCCAAACCACCGGTGGTGTAACATATACATTCGATGTGACGACGACCTCCATTGCTGCCGATAGCAATGTTGGAATCACCACTGCAACTGTTACTTTCACGACGCCCGCCACCGGCCCCTCGGCCTCGGACAAATCCAACACGGTCGCCGCGCTGCAAAGCAGCTTCGACGCGGCGACGCCGGGCTTGCTTGATAACTTGCCCGTAAACGGCGACAACGAGCAGGGCGGCAACGGCGTCACTTTCGCACCGACGGGTCTCGCTTTCTCGCTAGGCCGCGGCGACACCAACAACCCTTTGGACCGGGACTATGGCACGGCTTTTGCCGACACGGGCTATTTCGCCGGGGGGCAGACGCGCCAACGGGGGAACGGGTTCAATTTCTCGGTGGATATGCGGGCGTTGGCGAGGTCGGCCAACAGCCGCGCTGCACATTCTGCGTCACCCCCGGATTTATTCCGGGGGTCCAATAGTGAGCCTGCCGCAACCGCCCTAATGGATACCCGGAACAAGTCCGGGTATGACGATTTGAGGACGTCCGGGCATGACGATGTGGGGGATGGGGCAGAAACATTGGGTTATGGCGCCTCCGGCTCCAAAGACGCTCCTTATCAATCCCGTTCCCGCTTCAACACGTGGGTGAAGGGCGAATATGTGGACTTCGACGACGACGAGGCCAACGCCGACAGGGATGGCCACCTCTGGGTTGTCACCAGTGGAATAGCCATGCAGGTGGGTGCGCAGACGACCATCGGCGTGCTTAGTCGATACCGCGACGGCGAAGCGGACTCCAATGCGCTGAATGCGGAACTCGACAGCGAGTTCTATGGCGGCGGGGCTTTCCTGACGACCACGCTTGGCGGTGGGCTGAAGGTGGCGCTCGCCGGTCTCTATGAAACAGGCGACAACGACATCCGCATCGGCACCGCGACGGGCAGCTTCGACAGCGAGCATGTGACGCTGGAGGGTCGCATCGACAAACGCTTCGAGCGAGGCACTTTCTGGATCGAGCCGGGTGTCGGCATCCGCTATATCGATACCGACCAGGATAATTACACCGACAGCGCCGGCACGCTGGTCACCAACCAGGATTTGACCCTTGGCCGCCTGACCTATGGCCCAACAGTTGGCACAACGATTGTGCGCGGCAATGCCACGCTCAAGCCCTTCGCCAAAATTAACGGCGTGTGGGATTTTGAGAATGACGGCACCTTCGCCACCTCGACGGCAGGCACCTTCACCTCCGGGGACAACGCCATAAACCTCGGCGGCGGTATTGAGATTGCCTACGCTTCGGGCATGGTGCTGAAGGTGGAGGGGAACTGGTACACCTTCGACAGTGATCTGGAAGCCTGGTCCATCTCCGGTGGTATCGGTGCTCCTTTGTCAGCTTTTGGTATCGGCTCGGTGGGGCTCGCCTCCCTCGATCTCGCGGCCAATGCTGAAGACACCAGCGCCACTGCTCGGATCAGGATACCGCTCGGCAATTAGGGGCGATCACCCCGCTGCCAGGCTCTCCGCGAGCGCCTGTTTGATCTGGCCGCGCAGCCAGGCATGGCCAAGGTCGCGCTCGCGGTTTTTCTTCCAGGTCATGTAGACCTTTTGCTGGGGAATCTCGAAGGGCGGTGGAAAAATATTCAGGGGTTGGGTCTTTGCCGCAAGAGCAGCGAACCCGCTTGGCATGATGGCAATGAGGTCCGTGGTGGCGAGGATGTGGGGAAAGGACCAGAATTTCGACACCGTGTAGACCACATGGCGCTCGAGCTTCAGGCGATGCAGCTCCTCTTCGAGCCGGCTCATGGCCCGCATCTGGGGGATCAGCGCAATGTGCCCGAGCGTATTGAAGTGCTCCAGTGTCAACTCGTCCTTGACCACCGGATGCCCCTTGCGGGCCACCATCACGAGGTTCGAAGAGACAAGGGCCTCGCACACGATATCCTCGGCGTCGCCGAAGAAAGCGGAGAGCACCAGGTCGAGGCTGCCATCGTTCAGACCCTCGATGAAAGGCGTCGTGGCAATCGGGAGCGCCTCGAGGGTGATGGAGCGGTGATCCTGTATGCGCCGGATGATTGAGGGCATCAGGAGCGGCTCAAGCAGGTCGATCATCAGGATGCGGAAATGCCGCCGCGTAGTCACGGGGTCGAATTCATCGCCGTCCTTCACCCCGCCCTCGATCATCGCCAGCGCTTCGCGCACCGGTCCGATCATCTGGGTTGCCTTGGGTGTCGGCTTGACCCCGCGCCCGGAGCGCACGAACAGCGGGTCGTCAAGCGTCTCGCGCAGGCGGGCCAGTGAATTGGAAATGGTCGGCTGGCTGACGCCGAGCTTCTTCGACGCATGGGAGATGTTGGCGGCGGAATAAATCGCCTCGAACACCACCAGCAGGTTCAAATCCAGCGTTCGCAGATTGACCATTCCCGAAACCCCCCAAAAGCCGGCAGCGGACCCTAACTATTCAAATCCCGAATGTAAGCTATTTGGATTATTTGGCTATTCTGGTTTTCAGAATTTTTTACAGTTAGGGCGCAGACGAGTGTGCATGGCTTCGATTCTCTCAGGGTAATAATCCTGAATGAAATTAATGGCTTTGCGCTTTATTTGCATATGGCTTCTGAATGAAACCATGTTAGGTTTCGCACCGTCCCTGACGCGCCGCCAGAGCGTTGCAGGGCAAATGACTGTTAGGGGGGAGTTCGAGTTTTGTTAGGGGAACAGGTTTCGCCGTCCGCATCGCGCCGGCGGTTTGATTTCTCAAGATTGGCTGGTCGTATCGCACGCGGTGTCATGGTTGGCGCCTGCGGTATGTGCCTCTTGGGCGCTTCTCAACCAGCCAATGCGGATTTCACCGCGATTACCGGGACGCGGACCGTGACCCTGGCGCAAGATGGAACCTGTACACCCAATGTGCCGCGGACTGATTTCAATGTCGATGTCACGATAACAACCAATGGAGCCGCCAGAATATATTTTATCGCTGGTGACGGTTTCATAATGGAAACTGTAAATATAGGAACAATAGTGGCACCGGGCCAAGATTTAAGCGGCTTCCCTATCCCAACGGCAAATACGCCTACAACTGCCCCATTTAGCGTCATTTTCTCGCAAGATACCGTTAGCCAAGGTAATGGGAACATTTATCAGAACACCAACGGCGAATTCGAGCGCGTTACCTTCGACCCAAGCCTGTTCGACCCCGATTGCCCGGGGCTCACCACCGGCCCCACGGCGCAGGACAAGTCGAACACGGTTGCAGCACTCCAGGGCACCTTCAATTCCGCAATGCCTAGTCTACTGGACAATCTTCCGGCAAATGGCGGCAATGGGCAGGGCAACGGCGTGACCTTAGCGCCGACAGGTCTTGGCTTCTCGCAGTCGCGCATCGATTCGAATAACCCGCTTGATCGTGACTACGGCGCGGCCTTTGCGGATCGAGGCTATTTCGATGGCGGGCAAAAACGCAGGCGGGGCAATGGCTTTAATTTCTCTGTGGATATGAACCAGCTTGCCAATACGGCAGCGAACGACAATGAGACAGGC
>JAJFHP010000028.1 GCA_021775555.1 Hyphomicrobiales bacterium
TCGAAATGGCAGATTAAGTCCAGAGACAGAGCCGGTCCGAGACCGGACACTCTCCATCGCAGCGCGTTCAATTTCCACGCTGATCAAGAACCAGGGCATTGGAGACCTGTACAGGCTCCATGCCTTCTCGCGCAAAAACAAAATGCGCTTCAAGCTCTCCTATATTCCGGGAGATTTTAAAAATACCAGCAAGGAACCTTTCGACAGGGCTTATATGATCAAGCTGTTTGAACTTGGGAAAAAGCTCGGGCGGGCTGGATACAAGTGGAAGACTACACCGCCAGGTATCTGATCAACTAAAGATGCCTTTTCAAAAGAGCGACAGGCTGAACTCCATGACACCGTTGACGACGAGAATGGTAAAAATAGCCAGAACGACGAATGCGATGCCCAATCCGATGGCAATCCATTTCCAGATATTGTTCATTCGCTAATCCTGATCGTCCGCCACCTGCACCACACCGTCGCTGGCCAACTTGTTCACATCCTTTGCGTCATAGCCAAGCACATCCTGTAATATTTCACGTGTATTTTGGCCAAGATTGGGGGCTGGCTCGGCCGGCAAGTCCGGCGTACTCGACATATGCGGCGGCGTTCGCATGAAACCGAAAGTACCCACATCCGGATCCTTCACCTGCAGGATAGAACCGCGGGCCTTCACATGAGGATCATTGAACACATCTTCCGCTGTATTCACCGGCCCGCAGGGCACACCGGTATCGTTCAAGGTGTTGACCGCCTCTTCGCGTGTTCTGGTGGAAAGCCAACCCTCGATCAAGGGCTGAAGGAAGTCCGCATTTTCTGAGCGTGAAGGCGCGGTCGAAGAACGCTCGTCCTCGATCAGATCTTCGCGACCAATGGCCGTGGCGAGACGGCCCCAGATAATATTGTCAGGGACATTGAGCGCGATATAGCCATCGCTCGCCTGAAATGCTCCACGCGGCCAGACATTCTTGAGCTTGCCCCGTTCCGGAATTTGACCGGCCACCGAATAGACCGCCGCCATGGCTTCGTTGAGCGCCAGCATATTGTCGAACATGGCGGAGTCGACCAGTTGCCCCTCGCCCGTGCGCTCGCGCATGAACAGTGCCTGCATGATCCCGTAAGCCGTCACCTGACCGGAGTAGATGTCGGCCATCCCGTAAATCGTCCATGAGGGTGGCTTATCTGCAAACCCAACCACATTCATGATGCCACTCATGGCTTCGGCCACGATGTCGAAAGCTGGCCGGTCGCTATAGGGACCCTTGTAACCCTCCAGCCGGCCAAAACCTGAGATGATCGCCCAAATGAGCTTGGGGTTCTGATCGCGCATTTCCTTCTGGCCAATGCCCATGCGCGACATCGAACCGGGACGCAAATTCTCCACCACCACATCGGAAGCCAGTGCCAATTGTCTGAAAATTTCCTGGCCGCGTTCCTCTCGCAGATTAAGCGCCAGACTTTTCTTGTTGCGGTTATAGCCCATAAAACCCGCGGCCTTGCGCTTGTCCCCTTTCTCGGCAAAGGGGGGCATGGCACGGCGCGGGTCGCCGCTACCGGGACGCTCTATCTTGATGACTTCAGCACCGGCATCTGCCAGCAGCAAGGTGCAATATGGCCCGGCCATATATTGCTCAAGGCCCGTGACACGGATACCGGAAAGAGGGCGTTTCATTCGGTTAATCTCCAATCCATTCGACCAGCGTCGAAACACCCATGCCAACACCAACGCATAAAGTCGCCAATCCGAAGAAAGGCCGTGGTGTCTCTGCGGCGCGGCGTTCCATCTCGTGCATGAGTGTCACCAGTATGCGCGCGCCGGAGCACCCCGTGGGGTGGCCAAGCGCTATCGCCCCGCCATTGACGTTGGTGGTAGCGTGATCCAGCCCCAGGCGGCGCATACAGCCGATGGTCTGTGCTGCGAAAGCCTCGTTGAGCTCGACAAGACCGATATCCTCGACCTTGAGTTGAAAGCGCTTCAGCAGTTTTTCCGTCGCCGGCACCGGTCCATAGCCCATAACGCCGGGATCAACCCCGGCAACGGCTGACCCGAGCCAGCGCAGTTTCGGTTTCAGGCCAAGCGCTTTCGCCTTGTCCGCACTGGACATCAGCAAGGCGGCCGCCCCGTCATTTACGCCGCTGGAATTACCCGCGGTCACGGAGCCGCCCTTGCGGAAAGCAGCTTTCAGTTTCGCCATGTCTTCAACGGAAGTTGCAAGCTCCACCTTACCATCGCCGTTTTCGCGGTAGCGGGGATGTTCATCGCGGGCAATCAGAACCGCATCGCCCTTTCTCTGGGGGACCGGGATCGGGATAATTTCTTCGGCAAATTTGCCCGAATTTATCGCATCGACGGCGCGCGTGTGGCTTTCCACCGCGAACGCGTCCTGCTCCTCGCGGGAAATTTGCATCTCCTCGGCAATATTCTCCGCCGTCTCCCCCAGGGAGACAATCGGGTACATTTCATCAAGGCGCTTGTTGTTAAACCGCCACCCCACGGTCGTATCCCACATCTTCGGGTGGCCCATCTGCGGTGTGCGATTCGGCTTGCTCATGGCCCATGGCGCGCGGCTCATACTCTCCACACCCGAGCCAATGAACAAATCCCCTTCTTCGGCGATAATAGCTTTTGCGGCCTGGTTCACCGCTTCAAGGGCAGAAGAGCAATTGCGGTTCACGGTGACACCGGAGACTTCCTTGGGGAAGCCTGCAAGCAGCACGGACATACGCGCCACATCACGATTATCCTCGCCCCCCTGGTTTCCGCATCCGGCATAAACATCTTCAAGTTGAACCGGATCAACGCCTGTGCGCACCATCAGCCCCTTGTAAACTTCAGCAAGCAGGTCATCAGGGCGCACGCTGGACAGCCCGCCACCGAACTTGCCGATAGCGCTGCGTACCCCGTCCAGAATTACAACTTCTTTCATACTCACTCCTGAGGATTGCACGAGACCGGATGACCGGCATAGATGATGAAGTTAGTCTCATCGCGTCATGACCGCCAGACGCAATGAACAGATTTTCAAACCCCTTTCAGTTATGTGAATTTTGCCCAACCTCCAGTCACGGACTATAATTCTCCTCAAGGAGAATGAGCCATGAGATTAACTGCTGTTGTAACAGCCTTGTTCCTGACCACAGGCGGAACTCCGATAATGGCCGAGGAGAAAGGCAATATCGACAAGGGGCGCACGGTCGCGCAAAAGCACTGCACACGCTGCCATGTGGTTGGCAAATTCAATCCCGGTGGTGGAATTTCGTCAACTCCGTCCTTTCAGCTGCTGGTCAAACGCCGTCCAGATTACAAGGAACGTTTCGAGACCTTTCATGCACGGCGCCCGCACCCGGCTTTCCTGTCGATCAAGGGCATAGGGCGTCTCCGTCCCGACCTGCCCCCCAACGCCCAGCCTGTGGAATTGACCGAACAGGATGTTCTGAACATCTCCGCCTTCATCGAAACCCTGAAACCTAAAAAGAAGCCTTAGCAGGAGAGAACTCATCTCCCTCCTTCAAGACACTCCCCCTGACACCTTGATGAGGAAGCGGAACACATCCCCCTCTCGGGTTTGTTCCAAAAGCTCATGGCCGCCGGTTGCGCAAAAGGCTTCAAAATCTTCCACCGAGCCCGGATCAGTGGCGAGCACTTCAAATGTCTCGCCCCCCGACATGGTTTTAATCATCTTGCGCGCCTTCAGGACGGGCAGCGGGCATTTAAGACCCGTCGCGTCGAGCTGTGTATCATCCATGTGTAATCGTCTCCCCCGCCATGACGGTTATACAGGTTTCCTGTTTCCGAGATTGATACCCAATTGCATCACCCTGTCCAAGCCGGGCATTGAATAGGGTCAGAGAAGTGTGTTACTATACGAGACAAATCGTCTCGATATACGGGCTTTTATTGCTTTGCCTGCATCGAGTATATCCCAAAACAGCGCTGTCAATGCTGACCGAAAACAAGTGTGAGGCCCACGATGCAGCCCAAGGTTGCGACATCCGTACCCATTGGGGATGAGGTCAAGGCGACCACATGCTACATGTGCGCGTGCCGATGCGGGATCAAGGTCCATCTGAAAGATGGCACGGTTAAATACATCGAAGGAAATCGTGATCATCCAGTCAACCGCGGCGTGCTCTGCGGCAAGGGTGCTGCTGGGATCATGCAGCATAATTCTCCGGCAAGACTCACCTCGCCATTGCTGCGGGTGGGGCCGAGGGGCTCAGGCGAATTCAGGGAAATCACCTGGGAGGAAGCCCTCAAGACTGCGAGCCAATGGCTTGGTGAAGTTCGCGACCGGGACCCCAGGAAAATGGCTTTTTTCACGGGCCGCGATCAATCCCAGTCGCTGACGGGTTTTTGGGCGATCCAGTATGGCACCCCCAACTACGCGGCCCATGGAGGCTTTTGTTCGGTCAATATGGCAGCCGCGGGTCTTTACACATTTGGCGGTGCATTTTGGGAATTTGGCGATCCCGACTGGGAGCATACCCGCTATTTTATGATGTTTGGTGTGGCCGAAGACCATGCCTCCAACCCGATAAAGATCGGGATCGGCAAACTCAAAAACCGTGGCGCCAAATTCGTTGCGGTCAATCCCGTGCGCACCGGATACACCGCAATTGCAGATGAATGGGTTGGTATCAAGCCCGGCACCGACGGTCTTTTTGTCGGCGCCCTGATACATGAACTCCTCAAGGCGCAGAAAATCGATATCGACTACCAGGTGCGCTACACCAACGCCCCTTGGCTCGTGATCCGGAATGAAGGCGGGTCTGACGATGGCTTGTTCGCAAGGGATGACCAGGGCAACCCTCTGGCCTATGACAAGACGAAGAAGCAATTCGTTAATGCGATGTCGGTGGACATCACTCCGGCACTTTCCGGGGAATTCAATCTGCCCAGTGGACGCAAGGCTGTTCCCGCCCTGCAGCTTCTCATAGAGCGCTTCGCCTCGGAGGAATATGCGCCGGAAGCGGTTGCGGAAGAAACCGGCGTTCCTGCCAGGGACATCAAACGTATCGCCGCAGAATTGGCCCATGCCGCATTTGAAGAAGAGGTGGTGCTCGACATTCCCTGGACAGACTGGGCCGGGCGCAAGCACGACAAGATGATAGGCCGCCCTGTTTCGATGCACGCCATGCGCGGAATCTCGGCCCATTCGAACGGGTTTCATACCTGCAGGCTCATCCATATTCTGCAAATCCTGCTGGGTTCCATCGATTGTCCCGGCGGGTTTCGCTACAAGTCACCTTATCCCAAGCAAACGCCGCCCTGGCTGAAACCTTTTGGCAAGCCTGGCCAGGTTGCACCTCGCGAGCCGCTGGGCGGCCCGCATCTGGGCTTCCCGACCGGCCCGGATGATTTGCTTGTCGACGAAGAAGATCAGCCTCAACGCATCGACAAGGCGTTCAGCTGGGACGCACCGCTCGCGGCCCACGGCATGATGCATATGGTCATCGCGAATGCCGCCAATGGCGACCCCTACCCCATAGACTTGCTGTTTCTGTACATGGCCAACATGGGCTGGAACTCATCGATGAATGTGCCGGATACCCTCGAACACCTGACCGCCAGGGATCCGAAAAGCGGCGAATACAAGATCCCGAAGATCATCTATTCCGATGCCTATTATTCAGAGACAGTTCCATATGCCGATCTTATCCTGCCTGATACGACCTATCTGGAGCGCTGGGACTGTATCTCGCTTCTGGACCGGCCAATTTCGGAAGCCGACGGGCCAGCGGATTCAATTCGTCAGCCGGTGGTTGAGCCAGACCGAGACGTGCGGCCCTTCCAGGAGGTCTTGATAGAACTTGGTGCCCAGCTTGGCCTGCCGGGTTTTGTCAATTATGACGGCAGTGCGAAATATCCCGGCGGCTATCCCGATTACATGGTCAACCACGAACGCAAGCCCGGGTTGGGTCCGCTTGCCGGCTGGCGCGGCGAAAATGGCGAGACATTCGGCAAAGGAAAACCCAATCCGAACCAGTTGGATAAATATATCGAAAATGACTGCTTCTGGTTCCATGAACTCGAACCCAGCCAGAAATATTTCAAGCATGCCAACAAGGATTATCTGGATTTTGCCGTCTCCATGGGATTCCGTCAGTCTCCCACGCCAGTGATTTTCCAGCTTTATCTGGAGACGCTGCAGAAATTCAGATTGGCGGCCGATGGCCACGGCACAGCCGTGCCACCGGAGCAACACCGCGAACGCATCAGGACATATTTCGATCCGTTGCCCTTTTGGTATCCGCCCCTTGAAGGCGAGATGCTAAAGGGTGAGGACTACCCACTTTACGCCATTACCCAGCGCCCCATGCACATGTATCATTCCTGGGGCTCGCAAAATGCCTGGCTGAGGCAGATTACGGCACAGAACCGGCTCTATATGAGCCGGGCCCGTGCTGCAGAACTTGGCATCAGGGACGATGACTGGGTTTGGATTTCCAGCCATACCGGCCGTGTCAGGGCGCAAGTCATGACCATGGAGGGCGTGAACCCGGATACGGTCTGGACCTGGAACGCGATCGGCAAACGCAAGGGCGCATGGATGCTTAAGAATGATGCACCCGAATCCACACGGGGCTTCTTGCTGAATCATCTGATCAATGAGTTGTTGCCGGAACGCGGTGGCGGCTATCGCTATTCAAACTCTGATCCGGTGACCGGCCAGGCCGCCTGGTACGACCTGCGCATAAAAATCGAGAAAGTGAGCGGCAAGGACACGCAGGAAACATGGCCGATGTTTGAGCCTATCGGTACCCCACTAAACACCGACTTGCCGGACGTCTTGCGTTTTGGCGCCCAATTCAAAGACACTGATGCGAATGCGGATACGCGCAAATGACCATGCTACCGGAAAAAACGGACAAGAAGCTTGGCCTCGTCATCGATCTTGATATTTGCGTGGGGTGCCATGCCTGCGTGACCAGTTGCAAGGAGTGGAACACCAGCGGATATAGCGCCCCGCTCACGGACTTTAACCCCTATGGTGCCGACCCGCATGGCACCTGGCTCAACCGGGTTCACACCTACGAGGCCGGCGAAGGACATGATGGCCGCACCGTACACTTCCCCCGCTCATGCCTGCATTGCGAGGAACCGGCCTGTGTGACCGTGTGCCCGACAGGTGCATCCTACAAGCGGGAAGAAGACGGTATCGTTCTCGTCAATCCTGATACCTGCATTGGCTGCAAGCTGTGTTCCTGGGCGTGCCCTTATGGTGCGCGTGAATATGACTACGCTGAAGGCGTGATGAAAAAATGTACGCTCTGCGTGGACAGGATCTACAACGAGACCATTCCGAAAGAAGATCGCATCCCGGCCTGCGTGCGCGCCTGCCCGACCAGTGCGCGTCATTTCGGAGACCTTGGCGACCCTAAAAGTGATGTTTCCAAACTCGTCGCAAAGCGTGAGGGTTACGATCTCATGCCCGAAATGGGATACAAGCCAGTGAATAAATATCTCCCGCCGCGCCCGGCCAGAGACGGTAGAGCTACCACGGACACACCGACACGCCCCAACGCGCAGCAAGGCAAAGAACCCAGTAGCGGCACAACTTCCACAGCCGACAAGTTCTTCGCCTGGGCCGATACGGTCCTGTCGCGGTAAAGCGGTTCTCCAGATGCATCCAGCTTATTCCGTTATACTATTTACGACCGCATCCGGGGCCGGATATGGGCTTCTGGCACTAGGATCGCTTCTGGCCTTGCTTGGCGTGATCCAGCCAGAGCGCTGGCTCGGCTTCGCCCTGTTCGGCATCGCCTTCGCCCTGATAACGCTCGGCCTGCTGTCCTCGACCTTTCATCTCGGCCGCCCCGAACGAGCATGGCGCGCGTTTTCGCAATGGCGCACCTCCTGGCTTTCGCGCGAAGGCATCATTGCTGCCTTTACCTATGCCCCAGCCGGGTTGTTCGCGTTTGGGTGGGTTATTTTTGGCAACATTTCGCCACCCTGGAACTTGGCTGGCTGGATCACCTGCATATGCGCCATTGTCACTGTCTGGTGCACGGGCATGATCTATGCATCGCTCAAGACGATTCCAAATTGGCATCATCCCCTCATCGCACCGCTCTACCTTCTGCTGGCAATTGCGAGTGGTAGCGTCTTGCTCAACATGGTGCTGCACCTGTTTCGTCAGCCAGCTGAGATAGCGGGGTATATAGCAATTGTGTCGCTTACCGCCGGTTGCCTGGTAAAACTGCTCTACTGGCGAAGCATAGACGGCGCGCCGGGGACCCATACGGCCGAGCAGGCCACGGGGCTTGGCACCATTGGCAAGGTGCGCCCACTGGAGCCGCCGCATGCCCAACCCAACTATGTCATGCGGGAAATGGGTTTTGCAGTGGCACGCAAACACGCAGTGCGTTTGCGGCTCCTGGCCGTCTTGTTTGGGTTTACCCTTCCCATCGCCACGACAGTGCTGGTTCTGACGCTCAATGCGAGTGTTGGATTATCCATCCTGGGATCTGTAACCGCTTTCACCAGTATGGCCATTGGCATGGTCATCGAGCGATGGCTGTTCTTTGCCGAAGCCCGGCATGTGGTGACATTGTATTACGGGGCGCAAACAGTCTGAGGTACGATGCGCCGTGATATATCTATTGCCCCTGAGCCTGAACGCTGTTGATGCGCAGATTACCGCTTTTGCTCAATACGGGTTTTTGCAGCAAGCCAAATGACTTGCGTGCTGCCAATCGCACCATGTGCGAAGTGTAGGAGTAGAGTTCAACCGCATCTATTTTACGGTCGCCATTTCCGATCGGAGCAAGATCTGCCCGTCCAGCCATACCTTCGATCAAATAACGGGTAAACAGCCCGAAACCAAATTTCGGATCATCAAGGGTTTTTTGGTCACCATCGGATGCGGTGAGCACGGTGAATCCCGCCAGTGGTTTTTTCGGCAAGGCGCTGACCTGCAATTCCGGCAAGTTTGGTGGAAACAGGTAATCGCTCAGATCGCGTCCAAAGCCCGCTTCGAGCAACAGCAGGACTGACTTCACGCCAAGCTTTTCAAGATTGGCATAGAGCAGAGACATGGCATAACCGGAATGCTCTTCGCGATATTTAACCGCATCAACCGGTAACAGATAGCTATCGGTACGGTCTTCTTTTGTGCCCGCATGGCCGGCATAATAAATCACCACGCGTCTTGACTTGGTATCATCGCTCACCAGCCGGGACAGATCTCCCTTGTGATCTTCACTGGTGCCAAACACACGAGTCAAATCCTTTGCGGTGGCATCACGCAAATCAATGATATTCTCCTGGGCAAATCCAAGATGCTCTTTCAACAAGGCATGGACAGCCCCGGCATTGGCATATGAACTGGCATTAACGGGCAGTCCCTTTGCATAACTCCCGTTGCCAATGACAACCGCGATGTCCTTTTCATGATCGACGCCGCGTGGAAACTGACCATACAGCGCACGCACCTTGGTGTAGGCCGGACGCTTCGAAGTGGTCGTGGGTTTCCACTTCGGCAGCCTGGATGGCGGGCGCGTACACACTTGGACATTTGCACCTCGTTCAATGCGCAGAATGTCATCGAGCGGCAATTGTGATCCAATTTCGATGCAGGACCGACACCAGCGGACCCCGCGCTTGCTCTCATATTCCTCCATTTCACGTCTGGTGATATTTGCCGGCATGGCGATACAGGTTTGCGTACATTTCTTGAGTTCTTTTCTCGCGCCATAGGTTCCAACAATCAGCTTGTGGAGATCTCCTGGAAGGCAGCCGGCTTCTGGCCGGGCATAGACCCGCTTCACTGGAGCCCTGACCTCGGGGGCAGGTTTTACTTCTGACGCGACCGGTGATGGCAGGCTTGCCTGTTTCTGCGGCAAGAGTTTGTTGGACAAGGTTGCATTTGGCAATAATCCTGCGGGCAAAGGCGCTCCGGCCGCCGGCCCCTGTAAATAACGACCACTGGCGGCGGGCAAAGTGGCAAGCTGCCTGCCCACAGTTGGGCAGAGCGTGAAAAGCTTGTGCTGCGCCTTCGCGTCGTAAACGCCTTTTGGCGTTCGGCCAATGGAATAGTCCTGTTTAAAGAACCAGTAGGCAGTCCACGCCTTGCGGCCCATGGAATTTTGAACATTGGTACGCAGATATCCGGCCTCTTTCAGGCAGTTTTGTACGATAGCGACATTGTTGGTGAGTAATTCGTTGGCCAGCGCACGGCGGCGCGTCCCCTGCACTGGACTGTCGTCACGGATGCACTGACCCGCTTCCTCGCGATAGCCAATGGAACAATCGCAATTTATTCCATCTTCGGATTTTACCCTTGGCCACAGGCATTGTATCCCCTCGCCCGGTCCGTAGGTCACCACGTCAGCATTCGGGTCGATGCATTGGCTGCCATTTTCAACGAAACCCGGCTGACACCGGCATTTTTGATCAGTTTCGGACCACTGGGCATTCTTCTGGCAGACCTCGGCGATCTTCACGCATTGTCCGTCTGACACGCCATAGCCTTCAGCAACACAAATGCAGCGCTGTAATCCGCGCGAATAGGTCCAGGGGGGAGCGCACTTGTTTACGGCCTGATAACGGCGGCGGCGATAACGCCGTTTCTTGCGCTTCACTTGCGGGTAATAGGGATAAAGATAGGACTGGGCCAGCTTGATGGATTGGCCAGGTACCTGGGTTTCGGGTTCCGCACCTGGTGCCTGAGCTCGCGCAGCTACAACGGTAAACAAATAGACAGTGAGCGCCGCCAATAGGGCTGCTACAAACACGATTATACTCAACCACACGGACCGAGTGCCCATGATGGCCTCCTCCCTACGCATTACTTCGGCAACATATTAACCCTCATTGCCGCGGAGCCTGATCAGCAGACCCCATTCCAACGAATGATAGCTCAAGGTGCGGGCAATCCGGAACCCCGTGATTGCGATTGCGTTAATTTTGACCGTCCCCGGGCAAAATCTCGTAGGGCAGTGATTTAACCGACCATCGCGCAGTGCCCGTATTGCTCTGGAGCGAATCCATATTTAAGGGGTGGTTCAAGGCGGCCGCAAGTCCTGACAGGTAGACTGAGAGTGCTTCATCTGGAGAGACCGAAGCAATCGCCCGGTCGGAAACCGAGATGTCGAATTTTACTGGATCGGGTGTCACAACCGCAATGATATGTCCCTTGGCTGGCTCAGTGGCACTGAACTTTACGCCATAGGATTCCTCCGGCACCACAAGCGGCCTGTTTGCCTGAAGCATGCCTGCGAGCCCCTCTTTTCCGCTACCGGCAAACTGGTTTGGATAGAGCTGAAATAGTTTTCCCTGGGAGGTGAGATTCAACAAAACCAGATATCCCGATGACGGTGAGAGAACCTCGTATCGGATATCACCTGCGCCAACATGCAAGGGAGAGGACGGGATCTGTTTGATCTCGATATTCCCCTCTCTCTCTTTTCCAAGAAAATCTGAGAGACGGGAAAGTGTCAGTCGCCGTTCACGCGCGCGGGTGACCTTCTTTCGGTCAACCCATACGGGCCGGCTATAAGCACTTGGCGGGTCAAGCCGGGGCCGTAATCCCATTTCACAGCGATCCTTGAACGCCGAGCAATAGGCGGCAGACCCTTCACTCACATGGCGCAATAATTCGGCACTTGAGAGAATACCATTGGCGTTGGTATCGGATTTTCCATCAAAAATACCTTCCACAAAGAGCAAGGTGAAAAGCCCCTGCGGGGCATCATCCTCACCTGCAACCAACGCTGTCTGAGTTGGCGATGCAGCGGACCAAACATTCAGGCTGCCACGCGGGATCTTCACATGTACAAAGGCACCCTCGCCCTTGTGCTCCTTCATCTTGCCACCAGAGATGCTCCTGACTGCGCCTTTGATGTGCGGCACGCGGGTGCGAGAAAAGCCTTTGCCGGCAAGATTTCCGCTACGGGTGACGATCCCTGCATGACTGGTATCCAGTACAAGCGTCATGTGGCGCCCTGAAAATTTTCCGAGCAATTCAGCTATCTCATCATCCAGGATCATGCCCTTGAGTTCATCCTTCCCGCCAACGGGGTTGACCGTGGCATCATAAGGAATGAGCGTTTCGTCCAGACCATCAGTCTCGTCGCCATCATTGTCTGAGTGAAAGTAGCCAAGGCCGGAGAAATAGAAAAAGGAGCGATAGGATTTTGGCGGAGGGACGTATTTTTTCTTCTTCTTCCTTTGTTTCTTTTTCTTCTTCTTGTTCAGAGCACCGCTTTCATCCAGACCAACCAGCTTTTTCTGATTCAGTGTAGGTGATCCAAGCCATTTTTCGATCGCAGATAATATGGCCGCCTTCGTCGCCTGTTCGTTACGTAGAAGCTTGATCTCCTCCTCTTTGTAGCCAAGCTTTTCTACCAGAAGTTTACGGATGGATGCAGCATCATTCTCGGCCAGACCCGCCGGCAAACCGGACAGTCTGCTGTCTGTATATTTATCAATGGAGACAATCAACGCCCGATCCTGCGCAACCGCATGTAACGGAAACAACACTGTGAACAAAATGGCCGCGGCGAAGATATGCCGGAATTGCACCCGGCACACCATCAATAGGCAGGAAAACTTCATGGCTTGCCCGGCTTCCGGGCTGAACTGGGAATTGAGGGTAGAGACTTAATGTAGGCGGCGATTGCCGCACGATCTTTAGCACTCAGCTCTGCCATATTCTCCTGCACCTTGACCATGGTGCCTCCAAAGCTGTCGAAGGAGGGAGTCAGGCCAGTTTCAAGCGCCATAACAATATCCGCCTCACTCCAGTCTGCAATTCCGGATTTATGCGGAGTGATATTGGGTACGACGCCTTTGCCTTCCGGATCTGGCCCACCGGAGAACCGTTTATCCGTGATGACACCGCCGAGTGGATTGCGTGGTGAGTGACATTCCCCGCAATGGCCCGGTCCTTCGACCAGGTAGGCTCCGCGATTGAGCTTGGCACTTTTTTTCGGGTCGGATTTGAAGGACTTTCCATCAAGAAACATCCACTTCCAGAACCCGAGCGTCTGGCGCAGACGGAACGGCAAGGCCAGATCATGACCGGGCACCCGGGATTTGGCTGCGGGCAGAGTGTCTATGAAGGCTTTGAGGTCCAGCAGATCGCTTTCGCGCATTCGCTGATAAGAGGTATAAGGGAAGACAGGATAATAGTGCTCACCCTTTGGCGATACCCCATCTTTCATGGCCTTGATGAATTGAGCGTTCGTCCAGCCACCGATCCCGCTTTCCTTGTCGGGCGAAATATTCGGCACATAAAAGGTGCCGAAGGGTGTCTTCAGACAGCGACCGCCGGACAGTGTGAGCTTGTCCTTGATCTTCGGGTTGTCACAGGCTGACGTGGCCGGTGCGGCATGGCAAGAGGCGCAGCCGCCAGCGTAAAACATGGTCCGGCCATTTTTGAGATCGGCGGCAGAAGCCGAACTGGCAAATCCCCAACACAAAAGGATGAGAGCGAGACGCACACGCATGCTTGGAGGACCAAGCAGTGAGCCTGTCCACGCAACGCAACGCATGACTCCCCCCTTCCCCGCGGCGACCAGTCTTCACCGGACTGTACCACCCATACCAGAGCTAGCTCTTTTTCTCTTTCTTTATGCGATAGGTGTCATGGCACCCCTTGCAAGTCTTCACAAGTGAACCGAAGACCGCGGCCTTGAAAGCATCCTGCCCTTTGCCTACTGCGTCCTTGGTTGCCTTGCTGGCGGCTTTAAGGTCAGCAGCCTTCGCCATAAAATCCTTCATGTCTGTCCAGATTTTGGGCGAGGCTTCAGTCTTCTCATGCTTGTCGGAGCCTGCTGGGAACAGCTTCACGAATTTGTCTGGAACCTCATTGATTGTCTGCATCGCTGCTGCGGCCACGGCCGCGTCAAATGGCACTTCACCCTTGGCCATGGGAACCGCAATCTTGACTGACTTTACGACGGCCTTCATCAGCTCCTTGCGGTCTTCAACCGGACCGGCAGAGGCTGAGGCTACCGAAGCCACACTCAGTGCGCTGGCAACGATGCCGGCTTTAAACAGACTTTTCATGGGGATTCTCCTAAAAACCAATGATTCTTTGAATGGGATGGAACTGCCCTAGGGTCCAGAGATTGAAACTGGGTATTTAGACCGGTTCATGACATTCGACATGATTTTGGCAATCAATTGCTTCGCGAACAATACAAAACTCCGGCACTAACAAGAAGGGCGTCCAAGGGAACAGAGCCCCGGACACCCGAACTTGTCACAAATACCAGAAGCAGCGTTTAGCCGCCAAGTTGCTTCATGTAATTGTGAATCTGTGGAGTAGCATGGCCTGTCACGGGCAGCTGGTTGTTATATTCGAAAGCGCTGATCGCATCAGCGGTCTTCTTGCCATACGCGCCATCAACTGGCCCAGGATTATATCCAAGCTTTATCAGGGAACTCTGGATGCCACACACCAGTCCGCAGTTATAAGCTGGAGCATAAGTTGTGCGTGGAGGCGGAGGAGGCTGACGACGTGCATTGGCAGCAGCACCACCGACAACACCACCAATAATGGCGCCTGGAATGACACCCTTTTTACCCCCGACAACACCACCAATTATGCCACCAACAGCTCCGCCCGTAACTACACCGCCGAAGGTATGTGCGCGGCCTTGATGCCAAGCGTCTGCATTAGGCGCGCTGCCCAATAACAACATCGCGGAAACGGCCACCGTACTAAGCAACCCGCCGTAGGAAAATCTCTTGAGTTTGATAGGTGTAGTCATTTGCATCCTCCCTCCGAAGCCGTGCTTCCGGGCATGAAAAATATCTCGAACGAACGGTACCATCATTTGCTACGCCAACTTATCGCCATGAATGAGGCAAAGCTGAAATCCGCTAGTTCGCTAAAAATCCAGACGCCCGCCGTTGAAAAACATCGTGCGCATCTTGTGAATATGGGGAGCGAAATAGAGAAACGCAATTGTCGAGGTTCCGTTTTATCTTTCGATGATTAATAACAGATAATCAAAGCCTGAAAGTATCGGGCATTTCAGATGTATGGAGAAAAGAAGAATATGCGTCACGGCGGACAAATCCTGGTCGATCAATTGCGCGAAGAAGGATGCAATACCGCATTCTGCGTGCCCGGTGAAAGCTATCTTGCAGCGCTTGATGGACTTCACGGCCAGAACGATATCAGGACCATTATCTGCCGCCAGGAAGGCGGCGCGGCCATTATGGCCGAAGCCCATGCCAAAATGACCGGGACACTTGGAGCCGCCTTCGTCACACGCGGACCCGGTGCATCAAATGCAAGCATCGGCGTTCATATTGCGCGTCAAGATTCAACCCCAATGATCCTGTTTGTCGGACAGGTCGGCCGCAGCATGCAGGATCGCGAAGCCTTTCAGGAGGTGGATTTTACAGCCATGTTCACGCCGCTGGCCAAATGGGCGGCCGAGATTCGCGATACCGACCGGATACCGGAATATGTCGCGCGTGCGGCTCACACAGCCATGTCTGGCCGCCCCGGTCCCGTCGTTCTGGCCTTGCCGGAGGATATGCTGAGTGCCGCAAGTGAAGCGCCACTGATCCCCCAAGCACCAATCGCTCATGCCCATCCAAGTGACACCGATATGGAAGCGGTGTCGCAAATGCTCATCAAGGCCAAGCGCCCACTCATGATTATTGGCGGGCCGGGCTGGAGCAACGAGGTGCGCGAGCAGGTGACCGAGTTTGCCGAACGTATGGAGTTACCCGTTACAGCCGCCTTCCGGTACCAAGACTATATCGACAACCGCCACCCGAACTATGCGGGTCATATGGGCATTGGCATCGACGCCAGTCTGGCCAAGCGCATTAAGGAAGCGGATGTGCTGCTTGTCATGGGCCCACGGCTTGGAGAGATGACCACTGGCGGCTATGCGCTGGTGAAGCCCCCTTTCCCCGAACAAAAAATAATTCACGTTCATCCGGGCGCGGAGGAGCTGAACAGCGTTTACCGCACCGAGGTTCCGGTTCTCTCCACCCTGGCGGGGTTTGCAGCGCGACTGGGGGATATCAGGGCTCCGGACAAAATCGCGTGGAAAGGGTCTGCTGCCAAGGCCCATGCAGACTATCAAGCCTTTTGCGTTCCGGAAGAGACGCCCGGTGATGTAAAGATGGAGCAAATCGTCTCCCACATATCCAATGTGCTTCCAGATGATGCGATCGTCACGAATGGCGCGGGCAACTACACCGCATTCGTGCATCGTTATTACCGCTACCGGGGTTATCGCACCGAGCTTGTGACCACCTCAGGCTCAATGGGATATGGCCTGCCCGCGGCAATTGCCGCAAAACTCGCCAACCCAACCCGTAAAGTTGTCTGCTTTGCTGGGGATGGCTGTTTCCTGATGAATGGCCAGGAGATGGCGACCGCCATGCAATATGATCTGCCTATCGTCACGATCGTTGTGAACAATGGCATGTATGGCACCATCCGGATGCACCAGGAGCGCGAATATCCGGATCGCATTTCCGGAACAGAATTACAGAACCCTGATTTTGCAGCCCTCGCACGCAGCTATGGTGCGAATGGGGAAGTGATTGAAAAAACGGAAGATTTCGCCGCTGCCTTTGACAGGGCAATCAATGCAGACAGTCCCTCCCTCATCGAACTCAAAGTTGATCCTGAAGCCAGCACACCACGAATGACTTTGAGCCAGATCAGAAATAGCTCGACCTGAATTTTAATAAATTTTTACCGCTGGCCCAAGGAATCGCATTTTTCACACGTCATAGTGTCAAAGACCCATGACTGATGATGATCGTGAACTGGCAAGACAGGCATGCGCGGGTGACCGTGTGGCGTTCCAGCAACTACTGGAGCGGCACTATGATACCGCCTACAGATATGCCTTCCACTTCACGCTTAACGCAGAAGACGCGGAGGACATTGCCCAGGATGTCTGCCTCGGTTTAGCTCAAAAACTCCGGTCATTTCGCGGAAAAAGCCGGTTCACCACATGGCTCTATTCAGTGGTCATCAACGCTTGCCGCGACCATTTGAGAAAACAGAAATCGAGTCTGAAATTGCAGGCAAACTTTGCGGTCTTTCGTGAACAGGACGCTGCCGACCAGCGCCATGATGTTGAAAGGCTCGATTGGCTAAACGAGGCGGTTGCGTCGCTTGAGCCAAAATTGCGGGAAACGGCGATTCTCGTTCTGGGAGAAGATTTAAGTCACTCGGAAGCCGCCGGTGCACTCGGCTGCGCAGAAAGCACCGTGTCGTGGCGCATGCATGAGGTACGCAAGAAACTGAAGACCATGGTGGAAACCATCGATGACTGACGACATTAAAAAGCTTAAGGCTGCATTCAAACAGCAGCCTCACATCAGCCCTCGCAAGGCCGCGAAGAAAGTCGCGATTGAGCAGGCCATGGCGGCCTTTGATGAAAAAAATCTGCGCGGGCACCAAGGAACCGGGCTGGGAACACGTCTCAAGGACACAGCAATTGCTGCTTATGAAACCTTGATCGGGAGACGACCCATGAGACTAAACCCTGCATTAGTAGGTGGTGCCAGCCTGAGCGTCATGCTGGTTGCCGCCTTGAGCGCTAGCTATATCCAGACACGCGACTGGAACGATCCGTTTGATTCAAAACAGCCCGTTGTTCCTAAAATTTCCAAAGATAATCTGATCGATGGAGTTTCAGGGCAAAAACCATCCAGCAAGGCAAAAGATCAATCTGAAGTTGCCACCCTTAAGCGTGAACTCGATGACGATGCACGACAAGCTGCTCTGCCCGCGCCTGTTGCTGAATTGCAAACCCAGCCCCAACCAACGGCTCCTGTCGCTGCTCCACAGGTGTCTATTGGCGCGCCTGCGCAAAATTTAGCCCGGAAGCAAAAAAAGATGAGCCGTGGTGCCGGCCACAGGTCTGAAAGCCGGGTTCGTACACTCAAAATCCGTCCAGATGGAACCGTTGTTGCGAGAGCACCTGTTTTCCCGGACAGCCCACCCCCTGGAACTTACGTGGACCAGGGCCGCGACCAGTTTGAAACTGTTGCACCTAACCCGGTGAAACTGACGAGTGAAACTCCGGTTTCAACCTTTTCGATCGATGTTGATACGGCGTCCTATTCCTTCATGCGCTCTTCACTGAACAGAAATGTCCTGCCTCAGAAAAACGCCGTGCGGGTCGAGGAACTTATCAACTATTTCCCCTACGACTATGCCAAGCCGGACAGCAAATCCGTTCCTTTCAAAGCGAATGTGTCGGTATACCCCTCCCCTTGGAATGCAGACCGGAAACTCATGCATATCGGCATCGCCGGGTTTGACGTCAAAGAAACAGAGAAACCACATTCCAACCTGGTGTTCCTGCTCGACACTTCGGGTTCCATGAACGCCCCCAACAAGCTTCCATTGGTCGTAAACTCGATGAAGCTGTTGCTGGAGACCCTTCGACCGGACGATACGGTGGCCATCGTCACTTATGCGGGCAATGCTGGAACGGCGCTTGAACCAACGCAGGTCAAGGACAAGACAAAAATCCTCGCAGCCCTCAACAAGTTGAACTCACGCGGCTCCACTGCCGGCGCGGAAGGAATTCGACAGGCATATGAGCTGGCCCAGCAGAGCTTCAGGAAAGACGGCGTGAACCGGGTCATCCTCGCAACTGACGGTGACTTCAATGTGGGGATCACCGACCGCAATGAACTCAAAAGCTTTGTTGAGCGCAAACGCAAAACCGGCGTTTTCCTCTCCGTGCTGGGATTTGGCCGAGGCAATTATAACGACGCCCTGATGCAGACACTTGCCCAAAACGGCAACGGCAACGCCGCCTATATCGACACGCTGAACGAAGCCAGGAAAGTCCTGGTCGAGGAAGCAAGCTCTACACTGTTCCCTATCGCCAAGGATGTGAAAATTCAGGTCGAGTTCAATCCGTACACGGTCTCTGAATACAGGCTCATTGGTTACGAAACACGGATGTTGAAGCGTCAGGATTTCAACAATGACAAGGTGGATGCAGGTGATATCGGTGCCGGCCACAGGGTCACCGCGATTTACGAGATCACCCCAAAGGGAAGCAAGTCCCCGTCTGTCGATATGCTTCGCTACGGTACGTCGACAAAAAAAGTCACGACGGGGAAAACCGATGAATATGGCTTCCTGAAAATCCGCTACACACTGCCAAGCGATACGAAAAGCAAACTGATCACCACGCCGGTGAATTCAGGATCTGAATTTGCGTCAATCAAAGCGGCTCCCGTTGAGGCCCGTTTCTCAACTGCCGTCGCCGCCTTCGGTCAAATGCTCAAGGGCGGGCAATATACCGGCTCGTACAACTATGACGATGTGATTGCCCTTGCGCAGAGCTCCAAGGGTCAGGACGAGTTCGGTTACCGAGCTGAGTTCATCAACCTTGTCCGGCTGGCCAAATCAGCTCCGGCCATGGATACCCTGAAGACACCGCGTTGAAAGCAAGCTGAGAAGGCTTATCTGCACAGGTGACTTTGAAATCAGAAACTCACCTGCCGGCTTGAAATGCCGCGAAAGGACCAATTGAAATGCTGCATTTTGCAATAACCGGGATGCTGGCTTTACTTATGCTCAGCACACCAGCCTCCGCCGCAGATGAGCCGGATCTGATTTTCAAAAAAACCACCGTGTGGAAACTGCTTTCCCCGGACCACAAACTTGCCACCTACGCCATCGATGATCCTGTTGTCGATGGCGTAGCGTGCCATTTTACCATTCCTGAAAAAGGCGGATGGACCGGCTGGCTCGGTGTTGCCGAAGAGTTATCGGATGCTTCGCTGGCCTGCCGGCAGATCGGACCTGTAACATTCAAGAAGAAGTTCGAACAAGGAACTGAAGTCTACCGGGACCGCCGCTCACTCTTTTTCAAAAAAGTACAGGTTGTTCGCGGTTGTGACGCCAAGCGCAATGTCCTGGTCTATCTCATCTATACTGACAAGCTGATCGAGGGCAGCCCGAAAAACTCAACCTCAACTGTTCCAATCATGCCCTGGGGCAATAGCCCCGGTCCCAAGTGCGGCGAATGGATGACCGAGTAGCGCTTAAGCCCTACGCCGCTTTCAGCTCAAAGCCATATTGCTCGGACAATTCTGCAATACCCGCTTGTGCTTCTGCCGCATCGAGCGGCAGGAACGGCGGGCGCACATTTGTCCAGCCCGGGTCGTTCCGGTAATGCGCAACGATTGCCTTGAGCATCGGGATCATGGGCCGTGCCTGAACGGTCATGCGCAAGCTGGTGATTTCTTCCTGAAGCGCATCAGCCTGGTCGGTTTCCCAATTGTCATAGACATTGCGGATCATGCGCGCATTCACATTTCCGGTTGCCGTTATACACCCGGCTCCGCCATTGCGCATACCATCAAGGAGGAAGATTTCCGAGCCCGGGAAAATTGTGAACCCCGAATAGGCATCAAGCAGGGCCTTGGTGTTGTCCCAGTCACCAGAGGAGTCTTTCAGGCCAACGACCGTATCAGGATAAGCCTTGATAAGACGTCCGACCAACTCCACCGACAGGCCGACCTGGGCAACTGGTGGAATGTGATAGAGGTAGATTTTGAGACGATCATCACCAATCTGCTCGATCATCTCTGAATAATAGGCGAAGAGGCCATCGTCGTTGACGGCCTTGTAGTAAAAGGGCGGAAGCACCATGACGCCGCCGCAGCCCCGCTCTACCGCGTGACGGCTAACCGTCACCGTATCGGACAGTGCACACAGCCCTGTGCCTGGCATCAGAATTTTTGGATCCACCCCGCCATCGATCAGCGTGTCTAGCAAACCCATACGCTCCTCGAGACCCAGCGAGTTGGCTTCGCCGGTAGTACCGAAAGGGGCCAAACCCGTACAGCCATCCTCCAGCAGCCATTTGGCATGGGTCAGGAAACGCGCCGCATCAGGATTTCCATCCTCACCGAACGGGGTCAGAACCGGTGCAATGACGCCGTAAAAATCATGGGTACCTGTCATTGGATATGCCTTTTATTCTTGAGCTGATGTTACGGCTGCGGAATGCCATCGGGTTGATGAACCGGAATATGATACCCCTTTTCGACCGCCGGGCGAGCCGCAATTGCCTTGTACCAGCGCACGACATTTGGATATTCGTTTATATCTACCGTGTGCCATTCGAAGCGGGAAATCCAGGGCCAGGTCGCGATGTCTGCGATGGTATACTCGCCACCTGACATATATTCATTCACCTCAAGACGCTGGTCGAGAACGGTATAGAGCCGGTTGGCTTCCTCAAGATAGCGTCTCTCCGCATATTCGCTGACACCCTTGTTATTCTTGATGAAGTGATGGGCCTGACCAATCATCGGACCAACACCGCCCATCTGCCACATCAGCCATTCGACTGTGCGCCACTTGGCATCATGTTCCTGCGGCCAGAACTTTCCGGTCTTGTCGGCGAGATACATCAGGATAGCGCCGGACTCGAACAGCGAAAATCCGTTGTCATTATCGACGATGGCCGGAATGCGGTTGTTTGGCGCAATCTCCAAAAAATCCGGCGCGAACTGCTCATCTTGAGAGATGTTGATTGTGTGGGTCTTATACTCGAGCCCGCACTCCTCCAGCATGATCGATACCTTGCGTCCATTCGGTGTCGACCATGTGTAAAAATCTATCATTCTCAATTTCTCCTGCCCTTTGGATTTTGGCGCACACACTAGTCGTCAGATGCCCCGGACACAACGCAAGTTCACGTAATAAGAATTACACCTCAAAGCATGCTCACTATTCAGGCGCTTGTTACGAATTAAACCGCACGAGCCATATCCATGCCGACACGATCAACGGGCTGAGAACCGTGGAAACAAGCACAAGAGCTCCGGCCATCTCCGCCCCACGCCTGTATTCGGTGCAGAAAATTGCCAGCAAAACACCCACCGGCGCTGCTGCTGCGACGACAAGGAGGTTTGTCAGTTGCGGCTCAATTCCCGTCATGAACAAAAAGCCCCAGGTCAGGGCGGGTGCAAGGAGCATCTTCATTCCAACCCCGAGCCACACCAACCCATGGGACAGGGAAAACCTCGTCTCGGCCAGTTGAGCACCGAGAGTGAACAGGGCAATGGAGATATAGGCTCCGGAAACCAGTTTAACCGGATATGAGATGAGCTGCGGTAGTTCAAATTCAAATCCCTTGATGAGCAATCCCGCTGCCACCGATAAAATCAGGGGAGATGTCAAAAGCGCACGAATTGACTGTCCAACCCCGCTGTTCCTGCTACCCAGGGCCAAAACACAAAATGGGATTATCAGGATTGAATGGAGCGAGACGACCATGGTCTGGTGAAGCAAATAGTCGGGCGGAAAGGTCAACTGGGCCACCGGCATGCCGAAATTACCGGTGTTGGCAAAAGCAACCGCAACCCCGATGACCGGCTGGAGGGTTTTCTCCACGCGCAACAGTGCAGCGATAGCCCAACCGATTGCCGTGAGGGCGAAAAACTGGATGATTGTAAACCATACCGTTGGCCAGACTTCACGTAGCGGCAATTCGGCAGTGGTCAGGAAATGAAACAGGGCGCAGGGAAGAATGACGTTCAGTAGCAGCTTGCTCAAGGTGCCTACATCAAGGACCAGCTTTTTCTGGATAAGCCACCCCAGCGCCATGAGGACAACGATCGGCAGCGTCACCGTCGTGAGAATTTCGATAAACAAGCTCACAAGTCTGGCTTTCCTGTACTGAGGGGAAATTGAGAGGGGAATGTGGGTGCTCAGATACCTTCGCCTAGACTGCGGCGGCGTGGCCGGCAAGGTTTAAGACAGTCGCACAACTGCTCCTCACGTCGATTTCCGTCCAGATGTTTCCCCGATAAAGACAAAGTTTCGACACAGGACTCAGCGCATAAGGCGTTCTGGGGTGATGAAGAATCAGAACGGGTAAACCCATGCCGGATTATGCAGATCTACTGGACTTCCTAGCCAACAATCCTCCACAGCTGGAAAGCGAACGCCAGCTCCATGCCTCGCTGCTTGAGTTGATGGCGCAGTGCCTGAGGACCGAACAGGCCCCCTGTGAACAAACTGTGGACAACAACACGGAGCCGCTCAGCGAGCGGATCGCCGAAAGCCACATTCAATGGGTGCATTTTAACTAGGCCCGAAGCCAAAACTGTTTCTGCAAGAAACGATTGAGAAGACCTGCGACAGCGGGTCAATTGCGCTCTCTCTTGTGCTGGTGCTACACAACGCGCTCGCAACCGCTCGAAATGAGCGAGGAGAGTATTTTGATGGTCAGCACAGCTGAAGATGTCGTAGGCACTCTGCTCAACAGCTTTGAGCAATCAGAACAGAACGAAATCCCCTACCGCCACTGGTTCATCTCCGGCTGTCTGCCCGAAGATACCGTGGACGACATTCTCGGCCTGCCCTTTGAAGCTCCCGATCTGGAAGGCGTGTCCGGCAAGCGCGAATTGCATAACGCCACCCGGACCTATTTCGATCTCCCGAACCGCGAGAAATATCCCTTTTGCGATGCCTTTTCGCAAGCCTTTCAGGACACGCGGGTCACAAAAGAGGTTGAACGCAAATTCGGAACCAATCTGGATGGCACCTACCTACGCATTGAATATGCACAGGACACCGGTGGGTTCTGGCTGGAGCCTCATTCCGATCTCGGCGTGAAAAACTTCACCATGCTGCTCTATATGTCGAAGGATGCCGCCCACAAGGACCTTGGGACCGACATCTATAACGGCGATAAGAAGCATGTCGCCCGCTCACCATTTGAGCCCAATGGAGCACTGGTGTTCGTTCCGGCCGATAACACCTTCCACGGCTTTGAATCGCGCTCAATCGAGGGTGTCCGCAAATCGATCATCATCAATTACGTGACCGATGAATGGCGCGCACGCGAACAGCTGGCCTTCCCCGACGCCCCAATAAACTCCTGAAAATAATGTTTATGGCAGTCTGCTCTAGCGGCTTTAGCGTCGCATCTTGCGCTCAGCATCGACAATAAAGTTCCGATCAACCGGAACCGCATCCATCTGTGGTGAGAGAAGAAGCTGGAACACCATGTTGGATCCGTGCAGAAAACCAAGTTCTGCCGCCCCCAGATAAAACTCCCACATACGGCAGAAGCGCTCATCATATAATTTGGCAGCCTTGTCCCGATTGGCAGTGAAACGGGTGCGCCAGTCGCGCAGCGTATAGTAGTAATGCAGCCGCAGCACTTCCATGTCGGCCACCCAGAGACCTTGGCGCTCCGTCGCCTCGAATGTTTCCGACAGCGCCGGTACATAGCCTCCGGGAAAGATATATTTTCGGAAGAATGGCCCTGTCGTACCAGGCTGTGTCATACGGCCTATGGAATGAATGAAAGCGTACCCATCTGGTTTCAGAAGATCTCGCACTTTACCGAAATACTCATCGAAATGACCAATGCCCACATGTTCCATCATACCGACAGAGACGGCCCGGTCGAACTTGCCCGAAAGCTCACGATAATCCTTCTGTACAAACTCGATATTCTTGGCCACGCCTGCGTCTGATGCCTTTTTCCTCGCAATAGCAATCTGCTCCGGTGAGACATTGATCGATGTTACCTGTGCACCTTCTTGCGCCAGACGGATCGCTAATGATCCCCACCCGCCGCCAATTTCCACGACCGTCATGCCGGGTTTGATGCCGAGTTTGGCCGTGGCCCGATTGAGTTTGGCTTGCTGTGCCTGTTCCAATGTGTCGTTTGGCGAGCGATAGAACCCGCAACTGTAGTTGAGATCATCATCCAGGAAGAGTTCATAGAGTTCAGTCGAGAGATCATAGTGATGCCGCGCCTGTAGCTTGGCATTATCCACATCGTTCATTTGCTGGCGCCGCCGCATGGCCCGCCATCCACGCCGTAACGCCCCTTGCACCTTGTGGCTCGCAAGCGGACCACGATTTTCCGAGAAGAGCGAGAGCAAGTCGTAGCAGCCCGAGCCATCCTCAAAGGTGAGCCCGCCATCCATATAGGCTTCAGCCGCCTGAAGCTCTGGATTGAGGAACAGTTTCCAATGCAGTGACTTGTCGTGGAGCCGCATAACAACAGCCAGCCCCTCCTCGCCGCTGCCGAAAATATGCTCCGAACCATCCACATCGAAGACCGTGAGACGGCCCTTTTTCACAAAGGTCTTGAGCAGATTACTCAGTGGCCACATAGGGTGAAAGCCTCCCAGTAATACCAAGTAAAATCAGGATCACCGCTGTGTGCCTTTAAGCTAATAGTTCTGAGTGCACCATCGACTATCCGCAAACACGGGCTTTCGCATAGCATCTGTGATGCGGCAAAAGATAATCCAGGTTCCATGGGTCACACCGGTACCTAAATTTGCCGTAACGCAATTTCTTGATCCGATACTTTTGTTGCCACTGCTCAGCCGCATATTCTAATTTTTTCCTGGCTGCTGTCTTGGCACCGCCATCAAGATTGAAAAGATCGGTGCCGTTGTGACTGGCCTGGAATGTGGCGCATCTAGCCTCTGCCTGACCCGGCATCATAACGATTGCGGCACTCATGGTAATAGCCGCTACACCCGCAACAAAACGTACTGAACGCATAATCCTACCCCCCCATATGCAACTTCGTCTTTTCGGCGGGGATCATAGAAAATACTTCACCTCTACGGCCACCCTTTTTTTCAGGGATTATTCAATCCTTGCCTGATGGCTTTAAAAGCCAGCCCATCACAAGAACCGCGCAGGCAGCACCGGCCAGTTCAGCGGTAATAAAGCCCGGCAGATCAATGGGGCGAATACCGGAAAAAGTATTGGTGAAAGCGCGGGAGATTGCGACTGCTGGATTTGCGAAAGATGTGGACGCGGTGAACCAGTAGGCAGCCGTGATATACAGCCCTACCATCCATGCCACTGTTTTAGTCCCGTAGTGAATTGCCCCGAGAATGGTTGCCATCAATCCGAATGTGGCGACCCACTCTGCGAACCATTGCGCACCTCCCGTGCGTGCATTAAGCGAGACCTGAATGACGGCAAGATCAAACATGAGATGGGCCGTGATCGTGCCAAGAATCCCGCCGGTAATTTGCGCGGCGATATAAAATGCTGTGTCCGTGGCTGAAAAGGTTCGATTGAGAAAAAATCCCAAACTCACAGCCGGATTGAAATGTGCACCTGAAACTGGCGCGAACATCGTAATCAGGACCACCAGAATGGCCCCGGTGGGCAGCGTGTTTCCGAGCAGGGCCAAGGCCGTATCATCGGTGAGCTTGTCTGCCATGATACCGGAACCGACCACGGTGCAAACCAGCAGGCCGGTGCCCAGTGCCTCCGCCACAAGACGGCGGGGTAGATTATATGTACTCATCTCAGGAAAGCTCGTCTGCTGATTGGTTCTGTTGACCGATGGTCTCCAATGCGCTTTGGAGAGATAAATTGTCAAGCTTGTCCAGAGGCAGATTGATAAATTCGCAGACGCGTGCGTTCATCTGTTGGAATGTTTTCATAAAGGCTTTTCGTTTCTCTTCATCACTCCCCGTCACGGCTGCAGGATCGGGCACACCCCAATGGGCACTTGCAGGATGCCCCGGCCAAACAGGGCAGACCTCTTTGGCGGCGTTACCGCACACCGTGAAAATAAAATCCATCAGTGGTGAGGAAGGTCTCTCGAACTCGTCCCAGCTCTTGGACCGGAAATCATCCGTTCTGAAATCCAGACTCTTGAGCAATTCCAGGGCATAGGGATTCACGCTACCCAAGGGCTGAGAGCCGGCTGAAAAGGATTTAAAATGCCCTTCTCCTTCGCGACCGAGAATAGCTTCGGCGAGAACGGACCTGGCCGAGTTACCGGTGCACAAGAAAAGAACATTGAATATACGTCCCGACATTGGGTCAGCCTTTGAGCGCAGGCTCAGTAGCAAGTTTTCTAATCACTTAACTTGAAGCTTTGAAAACTGATGCCATACCGCCTGCCGTTGGGCAAGGAGCACTCAAAATATGTTTATGACCTCAATGTCGCGCCCGAACGCTCTTTGCCGCAGCAATTATGGCATCCGCATTCAGTCCGTGATGTGCGAATAACTCGCCAAGGGAGGCCGCCTGGCCGAAATGTTCAACACCAAGGGCTCGAACCTTATGACCCATCACGGCACCAAGCCAGGATAGGGTTTCCGGGTGTCCGTCAATCAGCGTTACAATCCCTGCATCGCGGGACGCCTGGCCGAGCAAATCCTCAACATGGCTTGAGACCTGTCTCTCGCCTCTTTCGCGCGCACGATTGGCGGCGTGCCAGCCAGCGGACAGGCGGTCGGCTGATGTGATCGCCAAGACTCCAAGCCCGCGGTATTTTTCCGCCAGCAATCCCGCGGCCTCAATGGCTTCAGGCGCAACCGCGCCGGTATAGGCGAGGATGAGGTTTGCGCCAGGCTCCGGCTTGCGAAGCCAATAGCCGCCCTGAATGATCTCATGCTCCAACCCGGGCGTCAGATCTCGGGCTGGTTGTTCGATCGGCCGCGTGGAAAGGCGCAAATATACCGACCCGCCTTTCTCGTCGCGCAGCCAGCCTGGTTGTTCCGCACTGTCACCCTCCTCACCTTCTTTCTGCACATAGTCGAACGACCACTGCATGATGACGGCAAGCTCATCTTGGAAGGCAGGCTCAAAGGATGCCAGGCCATCCTGCGCCATGCCGATAAGCGGTGTCCCAATGGACTGATGCGCACCGCCCTCCGGAGCCAGCGTTATACCGCTCGGGGTCGCGACGAGGATAAATCGGGCGTCCTGATAACAGGCATAATTGAGCGAATCTAGACCACGCTGGATGAATGGATCGTACAGAGTGCCAATGGGAATTATGCGCTCACCAAACAACGAATGGGACAACCCCGCTGCCGCCAGCATCAGGAACAGGTTGTTCTCCGCGATGCCAAGCTCGATATGCTGGCCTCCGGGGCCCATCTCCCAACGCTGCGGGCTCATCAAGCCCCGCTCCTTGAAGATATCCTCACGCTCTTCACGTGAGAACAGTCCACGCTGATTGACCCACGGCCCTAGGTTCGTCGAGACGGTCACGTCAGGTGATGTGGTCAAGATGCGCTTGGCAAGATCGCCATCGCTGCGGCTGATATCCGACAGAATGCGCCCGAAACCTTCCTGGGTCGATGCTGGTCCTGATGCTTTCGGGAGTACGATTTTATCAACGCTAACACGCTCCGCCTGCAGACGCCGCGATCCTTTTGAGGCAAAGGGAACCGCATCCAGAAATGCCTGGAGTGCATCGGCCTCGTGGCGCAGGCCAGCGAACTTGTCCCATTCCTGGCCCTCGGCAATTGCGTTGGCATCTCGGAATGTTTCCATCTGGGCCACGTTCATCAGCCCGGCGTGATTGTCCTTGTGCCCCTGGAAGGGGAGTCCATGCCCTTTCACCGTGTAGGCGATAAAGCACACAGGCTTGTTGGTTGGTGCACTGGCGAAGGCCTCGATCAGCGTCTCGAGGTCATGCCCGCCCAGATTGGTCATGAGTTCGGCCAACTCGTTGTCGTCATAGCGGGCAATGAGTTGCAGTGTATGATCCGCGCCGGACAAATCTGCCTGCAGTTGGCGTCGCCACGCCTCGCCTCCTTGAAATGCGAGAGCCGAAAAAAGTGTGTTCGGGCAGGAATCTATCCATTCACGCAGCCGGTCCCCGCCCGGCTCGGCAAAAAGCCTCTCCAGTTTGCGGCCATATTTGAGAGTGATGACTTCCCAGCCCATAGTCTCGAATAGTCCGGCGACCTTGTTGAACAATCGATCCGACACGACCGCATCAAGACTCTGGCGGTTATAATCGATAATCCACCAGCAATTGCGGATGCGATGCTTCCAGCACTCCAAAAGACATTCATAGATGTTGCCTTCATCGAGCTCAGCATCACCCACGACAGCCACCATGCGCCCCTTTGGCCAGTTGCGCCCGAGCCCCTTGGCGTGGACATAATCCTGCACCAGGCTGGCGAACGCCGTCATAGCGACACCCAGGCCCACAGAGCCTGTCGAGAAATCGACGTCGTCCGCGTCCTTGGTCCGTGAGGGGTAGGATTGCGCGCCCCCGAATGCGCGAAAGTTCTCCAGTTTTTCCTGGCTCTGGTTGCCGAGCAAATACTGAATCGCGTGAAAAATCGGGCTCGCATGGGGTTTCACAGCGACCCGGTCTTCTGGCCGGAGCGCATGGAGATAGAGTGCAGTCATGATGCTGGCGCAGGACGCGGAAGACGCCTGATGTCCGCCGACTTTCAGCCCGTCGCCATTGTCGCGCAAGTGATTGGCATTGTGGATCGTCCAGCTCGAAAGCCACAGGATTTTACGTTTGAGATCACGCAGCAATGATAACGATTCTTTAGAGATCAACTGGCTGGTTTCGTTAACATTGGCGTGCTGTGTACTCATGACCATTGCCTCATATATCCGCCATGTTCCGGTGATTGCATATTGGTATCCCGACTCATGACATCTTAGACACTTCAAGATAGCCATATTGTGCAAATATTGCTAAAATATTAGGATATATGGCAATATCTGCTATTATTATCTAATATTCACGAGAAATACACCAATATGAAACTCGATGCCATAGACCGTCGGCTTCTTGCCCTGCTCCAGGAAAATGGCCGCCTGCCGGTTACCGACCTGGCTGAGAAAGCAGGGCTCACCACTAGCCCCTGCCTGCGCAGGTTGAGGATTCTGGAGCAGGGTGGAATCATCTGCGGGTATGCTGCGCTGGTTGATCAGCAGAAGGTTGGACTGCCCGTAAGTGTGTTTGTTTCGGTCAAGCTGGAAATGCAACGCGAGGAAGCATTGGAGCGCTTTGAGGCCACCATTCGTGATTGCCCGGAGGTGGTGGAATGTTACCTGATGACCGGACCGCGTGATTATTTGTTGCGCGTGGTCGCTAGAGATCTTTCGGCCTATGAGCAGTTCCTGAAACAGACGCTGACCCGGATTGAAGGTGTCGCCAGCATCGAGTCGAGTTTTGCTCTCTCTCAGGTGAAACATTCTAACGCGCTTCCCATCGCGGAGCCTGTTTGACCCCCTCACCCTTGCGCTAAGACCACAATCCGATAGAACCGCGTGTGAATTTCAATCACATATGAGCGAGGATGCGTGGAATGAGCAAGGTGGCGTGGATCGGACTTGGTGTCATGGGTTATCCCATGGCCGGGCATATCAGGGAAAAGGGCGGGCACGATCTTGTGGTTTACAACCGCACGGCTGCCAAAGCGGACAAATGGGCCGGGCAATATGGAGGCGGGACGGCAGCAACACCCGCTGAAGCTGCGCAGAACGCAGATTATGTCTTTATCTGCGTGGGTAATGACGATGACTTGCGTGACGTCACCCTGGGTCCTGAGGGTGTCTTCAACACCCTAAAAGCTGGCGCAATTGTCATCGACAACACAACCGCTTCGGCAGGTATCGCACGTGAACTCTATGAAGCCGCCAAGAGTAAAGGTGTGCACTTTCTCGATGCGCCCGTCTCCGGTGGACAGGCCGGGGCTGAAAATGGCACCCTTACGGTCATGGTTGGGGGCGATGAGGATGTGTTCGCGAAAGCTGAACCGGTTATCCGCAACTATGCCCGTGCAGCCAATCTTCTGGGCCCTGCCGGGTCTGGCCAACTCACCAAGATGGTAAACCAGATCTGCATTGTCGGTCTCATTCAAGGGCTTGCAGAAGGGCTTCATTTCGCCAAGACAGCCGACCTCGATATCCCGAAAGTCATCGACACAATTTCGAAGGGCGCAGCGCAATCATGGCAGATGGAGAACCGCTGGGAGACCATGACAAACGACGAATTTGACTATGGATTTGCAGTCGACTGGATGCGCAAGGATTTAGGGATTTGCATTGATGAAGCACGTCGCAATGGCGCCAGCCTGCCTGTGACCGCGATGATTGAACAATATTACTCCCAGATTCAGCGCGCTGGAGGCAATCGCTGGGACAGCTCAAGCCTCATAACATTACTGGAGCGGGACTGACGTGATGGCCAATCAGGACCGTTGCAGCGACGCCCTCGCCACCCGTGTAGGTGAGCACATGATGGAGAACAGTCCGGTTCTGCATCACTGGGGCATCGAATTGTCAGAGATAACGAATGGCGCTGTAACGATGCGCATGACGGTCCGCAAGGACATGTCGAACTTGCATGGTCAGTGCCATGGGGGTGTTCTCTTCACAATGGCTGATGCGTGCTTTGGCTTTGCCGCCAACTCTTACAATGACCGTGCAGTGGCAGCGTCATGCGAAATCAAATACCTGAAACCTGCGGAAGTGGGTGAAGAGATTATAGCTCGGGCAACCGAGGTTTGGAGGCGGGGCCGCAGCGGGCTCTACGATGTGGCGATGACCAACCAGAATGGCGACAAGATTGCCATCATGCGCGGCCATGCACGTCTGACCAGCGGCACGCACGTCGAGACTGACTAACGAAACCTCCTCCCCAAATCAAGATTTCGTGGATTTACTCTCGGCATAATCCAACGGCAGCTCGGTGGTGAACTTGATTTGCTCCATCGCGAAACTGGAACTCACATCGCTCAATTCGATGCTGGCGATAAGCTTCTTGTAAAAAATATCATACTGTTCGATGTCAGGTACGACCACGCGCAGCAGATAATCCACTTGCCCGCTCATCCGGTAAAATTCGACAACTTCTGGAAATTTCTGAATGGCCTCATGAAACCTGTCCAGCCATTCCTGCTCATGCTGGCTCGTCGAGATCGACACAAACACCGTAACACCGGCATTGACCTTGGCAGAGTCCAGTAAAGCCACCCTGCGTTGTATAATGCCCTGCTCTTCCATTTTCTGGATGCGGCGCCAGCACGGTGTCGTGGAAAGGCCAACCATACGGCCAATTTCCGCTACTGGCATGGTGCAATCCTTTTGCAAAATAGCAAGGATGCTACGGTCCATTTTGTCGAGCATTTCAACCCCCGGTATCGATAGTTTTATTTTATCAATTCAAGGCTCTGATAAATAATTTTGCGTTTTATCACAATTAGAACGCTCACATTAGCAGTTCATTCCAAAAATGTTATTATGCACCGGCATACACAAAAGCAATATCCGGAACTTTACAACCGCGCACGTACAGCGCTCCTGAGTTCCGGCAAAATCCGTTCTTCAAACCACGGATTCTTCTTCAGCCAGGCATTATTGCGCCATGAGGGGTGCGGAAGCGGTATCGAAGCCGGACGCTGTGTTTTCAGTGAACCGGGATCCCAATTCCTGACGGTTTCGGTCAGAGTCCGGCCACGTGCGGGCCCCATATGCCAGCTTTGTGCATACCCGCCAATGAGAAGCATCAACTCAATCTGAGGCAATTGTTCGAACAGGTTTTTCCGCCACAGTTTTGGGCATTCCTTACGCGGCGGCAGATCGCCACCCTTTGCATCCAGTCCCGGAAAGCAGAATCCCATGGGAATGATCGCGATCCGGGACATATCGTAAAACTCATCCTCATTCACACCCATCCAGTCCCGCAGACGATCACCCGAAGGGTCGGTGAAGGGCACGCCAGATGCGTGAACCCGTGTCCCCGGTGCTTGCCCGGCAATACAGATGCGCGCGGTAGAACTGATCTGGAGAACCGGACGCGGCTCATGCGGCAAGGGCAGGGCATCAGGTGTCTCCACGCAATAGCGGCAGAGGCGGATATCCGACAGCAATTTTTCTAGAACACGACCCATGATGGACCTCCTGCTAGGCCCCGGCACTGGGTCGTGCAGAAACCTCGTTATGCCATCGTTCAAGGCTTGGCCGGTTTTCGGGCCGTTCGATCCGGGCGGGCTTCATGAAATCCATACCCACCATGGCCGTGATATCGGCAACGCTGAATTCATCACCAGCTATGAATTGACGACCCGACAGCTCAGCATCAAGAAGCGAAAGCATGGTCAGTACCCGTGGTCGGTTCACTTCACCCCATTCCGCAACTTGCGGCTTTTCCATCTCCTTCATGGCTGGATGGAGGTGACGGAAGGTTTGCGCCACGGGAAACAGCAGATTGAGTTCCATGCGCCGCTGCCACATCTCCACATTGGCCTTGACATACGGTCCGGTGCCCATGAGCGGGGGTTCGGGCTGAAGCTCTTCGAAATAACGGCAGATGGCCATGGATTCAGAAATCGCATTGCCGTCATCCAGCAGCAGTACGGGTACGCGTTGCAGCGGATTGAGGTCCGAGAAGTCCGGCGTCTTATGCTGAAACTCAGTGATATCAATCTGCTCATACTCAATGTCGATGTCTTTTTCAGCCAGGAAAATCCGAACCCGGCGCGGGTTCGGCGCGCGGCCATCTTCAATAATTTTCATCTGCTCACTCCTCCCGGCACCCCGGGTCACCATTTGTCACTCACATTAGCGGTTCTCTTCGCGCCAGGCACGCGGGCGAATAAAGGTTCCCGACCAGATGCCGCGTTTCGCCGCTCTTGCCACGCGTTCAGCCCCTGGATATGCGTGATAGGACAAGGCCCACCCCTGCTCTACCAGCCAGTGGTTGATTTCATCGCCTTGCATCCGGCATACGGCCAGTAGCCGGTCATGAACATCACGCTCACCGCCCTTGCATATTACCTTTTGGCCTCGCAGCCGGTTTCCGAGTTTACGCGTGGATTCCGCACCGCACGGCCAACTCGTCCCGCTTCGAATACAGTTTTGCGCGTGCTCCGGGGCATCGATCCCCAGCAGGCGTATCTCAACACCGTTCACAATAATACTGTCGCCGTCAATGATCCGGGCTGTCCCTGAAACCTCCACCGGTTCCGGCTCAGGCAGGAAGCGAATTACAGCCAGAATGGCAAGCACGATGGCCGCAAACAGAATGATATCGAGGGACCGGTTTCGCCGCGATTTTCGGAGCAAACTGTTCATGGACGACATGTGGCCGATTGAATGGTTTGGCGCAATGGCGATCGCGGAACTTCATAGAAATAACTCAAAAAGCCGATAAAACATCATTCCCTGACCCATGTTGTCATAGCGAAGCAGATTACCGGTTATAAGTGCGCCAAAAACGGACGATTTCCTCAAAAATTAAACTTGAATTTAGGACTTTCACCCGAGACTCGACCATGAACGGGTTTGGTCCACGCGGACGGCACCAAGACTATGGTTATGGCCAGCCCGTATCTGGAACAGAAGTGTCGGGCAAAGTAAAAGCGCGTTGATTTAATGAGTACGGGATCTAACCCCGCCCTGTTGGGTGAAGCTGAACAGCCCACTGGCCCTGCCAGGCTGACCGCGCGTAGCGTTCAGGACGCTCGCGAACGGCTGACCTACAAGTCGGATACACGGCCTGAATTTGACTATGAGCTGCTGCTCATGTTCGTGAAGAACGAGTTGAGCGCATCCCTCGCCATCCCGCTACTTGCCGTTATCGTCGCTCTCGCCTCCATGTTCTGGGCACCAGCAAACGAGCTAATCCTGTGGTTGTCCACGGTTCTGGTGTCGAAAGGCATATTGCTGGCGCTCTGCCGTGAATTCACCAAACGACCACGTGGCGAAGTAAATATCCTCCAATGGCGATCCAAACTCATGGCTGCCGAGTTTTTATATGGCGTCACTTGGGCAGGCGTGGCCTTCATCAGCATCGGCAGCAACGATCATTCAGCGCATATGTTTCTGTTTGCCTGCATGACTGTTGTCATCGCCATGCGGATGATGTTTGCCTCGACGGTAATGCCCATTGTCTATGCAGGCACAATTCCGATGACGGTCGCGCTTGTGCTTCGTTTCGCACTCCTCGACACGCCGTTCTACTGGGCCATGGCCGCGATGGCGGTGGGAGTACATATGTACTTCGTATTCCTGATGAAGGGTCTCAACACGACCGTGCTGACCATGCTCGAATACCGCGCGGAAAAAGAATTGCTGATTACGGAACTTGAGCAAGCCAAATCCATTTCCGACGAGGCACGCCGCCGCGCGGAATCAGCCAATATCGCGAAGTCGCGCTTCCTTGCGACCATGAGCCACGAATTGCGCACGCCGCTGAATGCCGTTCTTGGTTTCTCGGAGGTGATGAAGGCGGAAATCCTGGGCCCGCACTCCGTTCCCACTTACAAGGAGTATGCCAAAGACATTCACGAAAGTGGCCAGCATTTGCTCAACCTTATCAATGAAATTCTTGATTTGTCGCGCATTGAGGCCGGCCGCTACGAGCTTCAGGAGGAAGCCGTCACGCTTGCGGATGTGGTGGAAGACTGCACCCGCCTGCAGAAATTGAGAGCCGAGAAGAAGGGGCTCAAAATCATCCAGAATTTCCAGGAAGGCCTGCCGCAGATATGGGCTGACGAACGGGCAATCAGGCAGGTTTGCCTCAACCTGCTCTCGAACGCGATCAAGTTTACCCCGTCCGATGGCACCATTTCATTAACCATCGGAACGACGGAATCGGGCGGTCAGTATCTCAGCGTGAATGACACGGGTCCCGGCATCCCGGAAGATGAAATCCCGCGTGTGCTGAAAAGCTTTGGCCAGGGCTCACTTGCCCATGAAACCGCCGAGGGCGGTACCGGCCTCGGACTGCCTATTGTCATGGGACTTGTGGAATTGCATGGTGGGACGTTCGATATCAAGAGCAAGCTGCGCCAGGGTACGCTGGTGACGATTACATTGCCGCGCGAGCGGGTGATGCAAGCCTTGCCGCGCCTGAGCGAGCCCGGAGAAGCACAGTCGGAGGAACATTCCGCTGAGGGTCAGGGTGCATGGCGTGAGCGCCATAACACCCGCCATGCACAACGTAATATCGCTTAAATCGCCGCCAGAACTCAAAATTTCCGGTGGATGCATTTGTTTTGTCGGCTACGACTTCCTAAATAGCGGCTATGCCGGAAAAACTCCCCACAGCTGATTTCCCGACGGAGCAAAACTAGCATGAGTGCGTGGATTGGGCTTGGAATGCTGGTGATTGCCGGTATCGCGCTGATTGTCAGTCATGATGCAGGATCGATTGCCGGGTTTGATAATGCCGACTTCGCGGGAATTGTCGCTGCCCTCGCATTGATTATCTTTCTAGGTATTCCGATGCTGAGAAGCTATCGCGGCGGGTTCAGTGGCGCGGTACGGGATGCTGTTTTTTGGGGCCTGTTGGCCCTCGGCCTCGTTGCCGGTTACAGCTATCGCGATCAGGTAAAGCCCATCGCACTCCGCATAGCCGGTGAACTCCTACCGGGTACGCCCATCCAGTTTGAGACCGGAGATGCAAAATCCATCACCGTGCGCATTCGCAGACAGGCAGATGGGCAATTCATGGCCCAGACCAAGGCCAATGGTGCAAGAATCGACATGGTTGTCGATACCGGCGCAACAACCATCGTGCTGAACCAATCCGATGCCGCTCAGGCGGGCATCAAGCTCAAGGGTTTGCGTTACTCAATTCCCGTTCAGACAGCGAATGGGACCTCTTTTGCCGCGCGGGTACGGCTGAAAAATGTTTCCATCGGACCCGTTAGCATTAACAATGTGGATACGCTCATCGCCAAGCAGGGTGCTTTGCGAGAAAGCCTGCTCGGTATGAGTTTTTTAAGCCGTTTACGTTCTTATGAGTTCTCTGGAGATTTTCTGACCTTGCGAAGCTAGTGTCTGAGCGGGCCTGCAGGTCCATTAAAAACACGTGAAGGTCAACTCCTGGAGTTCAGTGACGATGGCGTATAATTCGGGCGTAAAACATTTCATACGAGAAGCCATATTGTGGGTGAGCGTTGCCCTTTTTGGCTTCTCCGGGGTTTATTATTTTGATGATTTGCGTGGCTTTGCCTCCCAAACAATCGCCACCGCCGTCTCAAATCCAGAGACAGTTTTAAACGACCCTGCCCCTACGCCACGACAAAATACCTCGGGATTTGAACGCTCCGTGACACTCACCGCCGGCCGCAATGGCCATTTCTTCGCCCGCGCCTATATCAACGGCCGGCCAATCGCGGTCATGGTGGATACCGGTGCAACGCAGATAGCCCTGACATATGAAGATGCGGAACGTCTGGGCCTGAGACCCCACACAAGTGATTTCACTCAAACCACGCGAACCGCGAACGGAATCGGACGCATGGCACCTGTGGATCTGGACAATGTTCGCATTGGCGACGTGGAAGTTTCTGATTTGCGGGGTTCGATCTCAGAACCTGGAAAACTGCACATCACATTGCTGGGCATGGAATTTATTCGCAAGCTGGAGCGCTTTGAGTTACGCGGACGTGAACTTGTGCTTGTCGAATAGCTGATCGCTTGCAGGAACAAGCGATTGTTGGCTTGGGCCAGTTCAGTTATCTAGACACCTTAATCCTTCGCTGAGGCCAAGCTGATGTTTCCCAAACCGCGAAACGACCTGACTCCGAATACGCTCGAGTTCGAACAACTCCCCTATATCAAGCCGACCGGCTTTCGCGAATATGACGCGCGCTGGCTCTACCCCGATGAACTCAACCTCATGGGGCTGCAGGCCATCGGAATGGGGCTGGCGGAGCTATTTCGCAGGCGCGGCGTGCCGCTCCGTATCGTGACTGGCCATGATTTCCGTTCATACTCTGCCTCGATCAAGCAGTCCCTCATTTCCGGCTTGCTGGCCGGCGGTATGGAAGTTCATGACATCGGCCTGGCGCTCTCGCCTACAGCCTATTTTGCCCAGTTCGAACTGGATGTGAAAGGCGTGGCCATGGTCACTGCGAGCCACAATGATAATGGCTGGACCGGCATCAAGATGGGGCTGGACCGCCCCCTCACCTTCGGTCCGGACGATATAGGCGAACTTAAAGCGATCGTGCTTTCAGGAACCTCACAGACACCGGGTGGTGGACAGTACATATTCCATCCTGAAATATATGATCGCTATATTGAGGATTTGTGCGATCGGCCGAAACTCACCCGCGCGCTAAAGGTTGTTGCGGCTTGTGGAAACGGAACCGCAGGCGCTTTTGCACCACAGGTTCTCGAAGCGGCGGGTTGCGAGGTCGTCCCGCTCAATTGTGACCTGGACCACTCCTTCCCGAACTACAATCCCAATCCAGAAGACATGAAGATGCTGGAAGCAATCCAAAAAGCGGTTCTTGAATCCGGTGCCGATGTCGGCTTTGCCTTTGACGGAGATGGAGACCGGTGTGGTGTTGTCGACAATGAAGGAACGCCCATTTTTGCCGACAAGGTTGGTGTCATGCTGGCCCGGGATTTATCAGCGCAACATGCCAACGCCAAATTCGTCGCCGATGTGAAATCGACCGGCCTTTTCATGACCGATCCTGTTCTCAAGGCCAACGGCGCCACGTGCGAATACTGGAAAACAGGCCACTCCTACATGAAGCGCTATTCACATGAGACTGGCGCACTGGTGGGTTTTGAAAAATCAGGCCACTTCTTTTTTAGTCCGCCATTGGGTCGGGGCTATGACGACGGGCTCATCTCGGCGCTGGCGATCTGTGACATGCTTGAACGCAGTCCAGGCAATTCCATGTCGGACTTGCTGCGTGATCTGCCACAGACATGGCAGTCTCCCACAATGTCGCCGCACTGCGCGGACGAGATCAAATATGATGTAGTTGACCGTGCCATTAGCCATTTCTCTGATATTGCATCGCAGGGCGGAACGCTCGCAAACCAGTCCATAAACGATGTGATTACCGTCAATGGCATCCGCATCGTTCTTGAAGATGGCACTTGGGGGCTGGTCCGCGCCTCATCTAACAAGCCTGAACTGGTTGTCGTGGTCGAGAGCCCCACATCAGAAGAAAATATGCGAGCCATTTTTTCAGACATCGACGGCTACCTCTCGGCTCAGCCGGAAGTTGGAGAATATAATCAGAAGATTTGAGACAAATGTATTGCCGCTTCTATAAAAAGCGAAGCCGCTCGGCGCACATATTTTTCAAATGCTCAGCTGCGGGCGACAACCGGTCAGAGCCTGCGTGAAGAATATAACGGGCACGGGGCAATTTGGGCATTCCACTGATTTCCACGAGTGCTCCACCAGACTCAGCAATGAAAGCCTTGGTTCGGACCGTAAGCCCAAGTCCAGCCTCTACGCCTGCGCGCACACCAGAAAGACCAGGGCTTGCAAGCGCAATGCGCCAATCTTTACCGGCTTTCTCAAGGGCCTTCTGGCCAGCTTCCCGGAAGGAACAAGGCGCATCAAACAGAACAAGCGGCAAAGGAGTTTGATCCTTCACACTGCTATTACGTGGCCCGACCCAAACCATTTGGGTTTCAGCCAGCTCCTCTCCTGAGAGCCGTGTCTCGATCTCGAAGGTGATCGCCATATCAAGATCACCCTCCTCCACCGCATCAATCAACACCTTGCTGCGCTCCACTTGCACATCAAGACGTGCCTGTGGATGCACACGCGTGAATTCCCCAAGAACTCCCGCCAGGGTCTGTTCGGCCAGATCCTGCAAAATACCGAGTCGCACAGGTCCGGTAATGGAATTCTGCGAAAGAGCGGAAATCGCCGCATCATTTGCCGTCAGGATTTGCCTGGCATGGAGAAGCATGCGCTCCCCCTCGTCGGTTAAAACCTGACGGCGTCCTTCCTTGCGAAACAGCCCAACCCCAATTTGAGCCTCCAGCCTGTCGATCTGGAGGCTCACGGCCGACAGGGATCGGCCGACCTTCTCTGCCGCACGCGCAAAAGTGCCCAGCTCTGCAATAGAAGCAAAAGTTCGCAAACAGTCCATGTCCAGATTGGCTCTCATAATGTTTAGTATAACTAAACTGATTGCTTTAATATACCAATTTTTATAATCAATCATTTGACTCTATGGTGGGTGTTTCAATCCCCTCAAACAGGAGACCTGATATGCCTTACATCAACATCCGTTTTGCCGGTGAGCCACTGACAAGTGAACAAATCCAACAAATTGTCACCGGAACCACCGGTCACATGACAAAAATTATGGGAAAGAAAGGTGAGCTGACGTCAGTCCGTATTGAAGCTGCAGATGCCAAATATTGGGGGATTGGCGGTGAGATCGTGTCAGAAACCAATACGACCGCCGCGCATATGGATATCAAGATAACTGCCGGTACAAATTCGGACGCAGAAAAGGCCGCCATGGTGGTTGCAGGTCACAAGCTTCTGGTCAATGTTTTAGGAGCGCTGCCTGAAGCCACATATGTGGTCATTCACGATTTACCAGGTGCAAACTGGGGTTATGCCGGGGAAACACAAGCCGACCGCGCCAAGGCCGCCATAGCCGCGTAATTTTCAAAAGGTACAAGTGGGCCGGGGAAATCCCGGTCCTCCTGTCCCATGCTCTTAATCACAAGTGAACTGCAACCAATTATTGTATTTGATACAACTCAGCCTCAGGATTGGCCTGGCCTACTACTGTTGATCGGGTATGGACCTCGAAATGAGCGCGCCAAGGAAATTCGGATTCCTCGAACGTGTGAAACGCACTGTGCGTTATCGCCTGCATATTCCGATGCTGCGCAACAAGCAGCCTCCAACGCATGTGGCGCGTGGCGTGATGGTTGGTATGATTTGGGCCATGACGCCGTTTTTCGGAATTCACATGGGTCTTGTCTTTGCAACATGGCTCGTGTCCCGGTGGCTGTTCGGCTGGAATTTCTGCCTTGTTAACGGACTTGCCTGGACCTGGACGACAAATATCTTCACCGTGATCCCGGCCTTCTACCTGTTTTATCTCACCGGTCAGACGCTCTTGGGAAACTTCTCCGACCCGCTTGGATATGAAAACTTCAAATCGGCTGTTATGACGGCCGAGCATGATGCGGTTGAAAATCCTAGCCAACTGGGAACCCAATTGAGCAGACTCTGGGACGCATTCGGCGTGCCGTTATTCGCCGGCTCCGTAATATGGGCCGCTATCAGCGGGTGTCTTGCTTACTGGCTGAGCCTGGGTTTTGTGACACGCTACAGGCAACGTCGCGCCAACAAAATGTCCATTGCTAAAAAATCTCCGCATTGAATAATCACACAAAGCCGCGGATCTAGGATGTCTTCAGAGACGTTCTCAATAGCAGACTAAGCGGCAATGGCACCAAGGTGACACAGGCCAATGTCAGCATCACCGGGGTTAACCCGAACCTGTCGCCTATCAATCCAAATGCAATAGGCGCACAGATCATCGCCGTGGTGGCCACCGAATATATCAGGGCGAAACCACGTGACTGGCGATCATCGTGTACAAGATCGCTCACGGTTCCATAAGAAATGGAGGAAGAGCCTTGCAAGGCTGCTCCAAGCACCGGCAGCAGAAAAAACGCCGTCAGCGTCGGGGCGACAAGAACCATGATAATCCCAACTGCGGTCAGGCATTCCACCAGCGCAAGCGAACGGATGACACCGAGCCTGCCAGCCAGAAACCCACATCCAACTTTTCCCAAAACGCCTCCGGCCAGAGTTAGAACGACGGCAAAGGCTGCAAGACTCGTCGGCACATCCTTCTCTATCATCAGGAATGCGAGGAAGGTCAGGAACCCTCCCTGCACCACATTATCCACGAAGACAATCGCTGCCAGTGCGGAAAATGCGGTGCGGTCGCGTAGTCCCCAGCCATTTATGGCTGAAGCCTTTGCTTGGACATTAGAAACCGGCGGGCGACCTCCAACCTCCAGGCGGGTGAAAATGGCGAACAGGAGCATTGCCGCAAGTAGCGTAATTATACCAAAGCCCAGCGCCACCCCCTGCCAGGCGAAGCCCAATCCGACTGCAAGAGTGAACACTCCAACAAAGGCCAGTTTACCTGCATCGCCAGAAGAATTGTACGCTCCGAGCGCAGCGCGCCTTTCTCCACCGTTAAATGCCGAGCTGATCACCGAAGAGGACAAGGCGTGTTGGAATGCTGCACCAAAACCGGCCACGAACAGGCTGAGCAATATCAGCTGGAATGAATTCGCCACCGAAAGAGAAAGATAGCCAAGCCCCGCGCAGACCAGTCCAAAACTGAGCAGCGTGCGCTCACCAATGCGCTCTGACAGCATGCCAGAGGGGATTTCAAAAAGCGTCATCGCGCTGCTGTTGGCGGCTCTGATGATTCCGACCTGCGAATAGTTCAATCCGTAGGACTGCGCCAGGATCGGCAGAAGGACATATACGAGACTCGTTAGCCCATCCTGCAGGCCGTGCACCCCGCAGCAAGTCGCGAGTGTGATATTACGTCGCTTGAGCAAATTGCTCCGCTTTTCTGATCACTACATTATCGTTTCGGAGCAACCATATAGCATGTTGCACTACAAAAGGGTCCAGAAGAACCGGATCGCGACAAGTGCCAGGAACGTGGCAAAGGCGAACTCCAGCTTGCGCCGTGAAATGCCATGCGCCATTCGCACACCAAGCGGTGCGGCGAGGACACTCACCGAAGCAATGATTGCAGCACCCAGAAGATTGACATACCCGATAGAGCCCGGAGGCAGTCCGGTAGCAGCTAACCCTGCCCAGATGAACCCAATCGTTCCGGGTATAGCGATCATCGGCCCGAAGCCCGACGATGTTGCCACAGCCTGATGGATGGTGCGGCCGTAAAGCGTCATCATCATGGTGATGAAAGCACCGCCACCAATACTCATGAGCGTTGAAACAAGGCCGATGAAAACGCCGTAAATGGCGCGCAGCGGGTTTCCGGGAATTGTATCTCCCAGTTTCCACTTGTCTCCCCCGAGATAAAGCTTGAGGGAAAAGGCTGTTGCAGCGCCGGCCCAAACGGCTTTGAGGACATTCTCATTGGAATAACGGGCGACCAGCACCCCGAGGCACACACCGCCGACAACCGGTACAAGAAATGACCTGACAATATCCATATCCACTGCGCCTGCTGCCTTATGGGCAAAGAAAGAGCGTAGTGAGGTTGGCATGATGACGGCCAAGGATGTGCCGACGCACAAATGCATGCGCACTGATTCATCGACACCAAGAACCGCGAACACTTCAAACAGGATGGGGACCAGTATCCCTCCCCCGCCAATTCCGAGCATACCGGCAAGAACCCCGGTGACGAGACCAGCCGCCAACAGAACGCCAACGAGCCACAGGACCTCATTCAGTGGCATCCCCAATGTCATGTGATCTGTCCAGAAATTATTCAGCCGCCACGGCGTGTGGACGATGTGAGCCTTTTACATTCTCTAAGGCGGTATGCAAAACGGATATTCCCGCATCGGGATTGGCGGCTTCTTCGGTTAGATACCGGCGATAGGCACGCGCGCGTGGCTGGCCGTGATAGAGGCCCAGTATATGCCGCGTGAGATGATGCAGCCTTGTGCCGTTGCGCAAATGATGTTCGGCATAAGCGGCGTAGCGCTCAAGCACCTCTTCGCGCGTTGGTGCCACAAAGTCTTCACCGTAAATACGAGCATCTACTTCAGCCATCAGATAGGGATTGTGATAGGCCGCCCGCCCCATCATGACGCCATCCACATGGACGAGGTGTGTCTCTGCTTCATCCAGTGTCTCAATGCCGCCATTGATGCAAATTTCCAGCTCGGGATGTGCCAGTTTCAAACGGTACACACGGTCATAATCGAGCGGCGGGACATCACGGTTCTGCTTGGGACTCAATCCGTCAAGCCAAGCCTTGCGGGCATGAACTATAAACGTCTCGCATCCGGTCTGTGCAACCGTTGATATGAAACGTTCCAAATCCTGCTCACTGTCCTGGTCATCGATGCCGATGCGGCATTTAACCGTGACCGGGATACCGACGGCAGCGCGCATGGCCGCAACGCACGAGGCAACAAGTTCGGGCTCGGCCATCAGGCATGCCCCGAACCGGCCAGACTGAACCCGATCTGACGGGCACCCCACATTCAGGTTGATCTCGGCGTAGCCGAAATCCTCGCCAATCCGGGCAGCTTGCTCCAACTCATCAGGATCACTCCCGCCGAGTTGTAAAGCAACGGGCTGCTCAGCGGGATCAAAACCAATCAGTTTCTCCCGCTTACCGTGAATGACAGCGGGGGCCGTCACCATTTCCGTGTAGAGCAGCGCACGTGACGAAATCAGACGCAGGAAATAACGGCAATGCCGGTCTGTCCAGTCCATCATCGGGGCGACTGAAAACTTATGTTCGTTATTTTTCAGTGCCTTAGGATACATTTCAATGGACTATATCATGAGCGCTTGTGCGCGCAATTGGATGGAATCGCACGGATTTGTACACAGTTTGATCCATGACTGCACGAAGTTCGAGAACTGCACAGCCATGGCTACCATAATTCGCACTCGAGAAGGAACCTCGCGAGCGCAGGTCCGGCGCAAGGGAAAATATTCGTCGCAATCATTCCGCTTAAAAATACATGCATCCGAGCGGGCGATCGAGACGGAACGACATATTAATCTTGGCTGAGAGCCGTTTTCTCCCAGTGTCGGAAAGCTTCAACAGGCCGTCGAGAAACACGTTCGACATTCCTTAGACCTGTTCTCTAGAAGTGCTTACGCTTATAGAGCGGTCCCCTTTGAACACCGGAAACTATTTTTCCGAGCCCGGTCTTTCAACCTGCGTTACCCGCACAGTTAAAACGGCCTGCCGGGTTGACAGTCATCTCCGCACCATGAAAACAAGCTCCTCGACTCATGGTTGGCAGCAAGGCGGTGAGCTGCGAGATGTTGCTGGCGGGCAACCAAATCAGGTAACCCCGTAAGACCTGCAAGGAATCTGCGTTGTCCGTTGTTAGCGCGAAACAGGAGTCACACGCTCGGTGCCAAGGGTATACGCATATGGAGGGGATTGAAGATCAGCTTTATGCTGGTACTGGATTAAACCTCGTCTTTTGTTCAGCTGGGTTTTGAATTTTCCCGATTTTTCTGCATCACTTGAGCCAACTCATCCAGATCGTCCGGGGTCAGCCGCTTCTTTGCCAGGGGGAGGACAACAGCATTCTCCCACGCCAAGTGCCGACGATGAGATTCAAAACACGCCCGAAGCATATGTCCCAGTGCATTGGGATCTTTTGGACGTTCACCGCGAGCTATTTCTTCAAGCGCATCTGATAGTTCACTTGCGTAGCCCTCGTCAGTCATGTGCTCACTCTTGAGCTGAGCGATGATTTCTCCAAAATTGTCCTCGGGAAGTGCTCTCTTAGACAGAAGAGGAAAGAGGCCATCCTCCTCGTCGCGAATATGAATTGCCATATCTTGCTTCAGATAAACAGAGACTTCGGCAACCATGTAGCCATCAACTGAATCAGGAAGATCATCTGCGATTTGTTCGAGCTTCGCGAACACGCGCTCCTGCTGTTCGTGCTCCTGGTAATATATATCCAATGGGCTGTCTGACACGATCATGTTTCCCAGACATGAGAGTAATACGGACTCATCTATGGCAGCATGCTTCCACTGCTGGCCCAACAGCGTCATTGACCTCGATCAAACTGAGAACCATGAGCATATCAGGGGCAATTGAGGACGGTAGCAATATGTCTGCTATTGGCAATAAGTGGATGTTCCAGACTATTTAGATTGATGTCCGATTTCGGGGGAAAAGTGGACATAGATTGTGACCCCTTAGAATGTCTTCTTATAATCCAAAGCGGACATTTTGCTTCGTTTAAGTAATCCCAAGGACGACATGTTTTGTCTGGTGTTCAAAAAAACGTCTTAACTGAGCTTGCTCCATTTTTTCCACATGAGCCCGACGTCACCACCCGGAGGAAAATCTGCAATGCGAAATGAACTCCTAGGCCTTTCCCAGAGCACGGCTTAAACGCTTACTGTCACGAGCCGTTACCGAAATTGTGACCCTTGGAGCGCTCCAATGTCCAACCCTCAATTTGCCTTTGTTGAAAACTGGTTCTAAACAGCGGGTCCACAACAACAAACCGTACTGTTTCGCCCCATGGATGACCCCTCACCGCAAACGATCTATCTGAAGGACTACAAGCCTTCCGATTTTTTGATCGACACCGTCTCACTCGACGTCAATCTTCACCCCACGGCAACAAGGGTGCGATCCACGCTCTCTGTCAGGCCAAACCCGGATGCAGCGGCCAACTCCACCAGCCTGATGCTTGATGGAGAAGCACTGGAGCTGGACAATGTGCGTATCAACGACCGGAAACTTGACCCATCCGATTACACGCTTACCCAAAATAATCTGATCATCCCAATATTACGCGATGGGCCGTTTGAGCTGGAGATCACGACATACTGCAACCCCGAGGCCAACAAGGCACTTTCAGGGCTGTATCGTTCGCGCGATATTTTTTGCACCCAGTGCGAGGCACAAGGTTTTCGCCGCATCACATACTTCCTGGATCGCCCGGATGTGCTTTCTCGCTTCACAACACGGCTACAAGCAGACAAGGAAATGGCACCCGTCCTGCTCTCCAACGGTAACCTGGTGGGGGCCGGCCAGAAAGATAATTCGGGCACTCATTACGCTGTCTGGGAAGACCCTCACCCCAAACCAAGCTACCTGTTTGCAATGGTCGGTGGCGAGCTCGTCTGCGTGGCTGACACCTTCACTACCATGTCAGGCCGCGAAATCGACCTATTGATCTATGTGGAGCCCGGAGAAGAAGACCGATGCGAATGGGCCATGGAATCGCTCAAACGGTCCATGAAATGGGATGAAGAGCGCTTTGGACGCGAATATGATCTGGACGTGTTCATGATTGTCGCGGTGAGCGACTTCAATATGGGTGCAATGGAGAATAAAGGGCTCAACGTCTTCAATGACAAACTGATCCTGGCACGGCCTGAAACCGCAACCGACGCAGACTATGCGGCGATCGAGGCCGTTATCGGGCACGAATATTTTCATAACTGGACAGGCAACAGGGTTACTTGCCGCGACTGGTTCCAGTTGTGCCTGAAAGAAGGTCTGACGGTTTACCGGGATCAGGAATTCACATCCGATTTGCGCTCCAGGCCGGTCGCGCGGATCAGTGATGTGCGCATGTTGAAGACGCACCAGTTCCCGGAAGACAGCGGACCGTTAGCACACCCGGTTCGGCCTGATTCCTATATTGAAATCAATAATTTCTATACAGCAACCGTATATGAAAAAGGTGCTGAACTGTGCCGCATGATCGAGACAATGGTCGGGCGTGATGGCTTTCGTACCGCGACTGATCTCTATTTCGAGCGCCATGACGGCAATGCCGCGACAGTGGAGGATTTTATTTCCTGCATTGCCGAAGCAACAGGTACGGATCTGGACCAGTTCATGCGCTGGTACAACCAGGCAGGAACGCCGGAGGTAGCCGCCTCGCTGACTTACAGCACGAAGGACAAGGTTGCGGAACTCAGTCTCAGCCAGGTTACCCCCGCAACCCCCGGGCAGGCGAGAAAGCGGCCCCTTCATATGCCCATTAAAATCGGCCTGCTCGGAAAGAATGGCGATGATCTGCCATTGCAGCTCGAAAATGGTGAGGAAATCACTGATGGGCTTATACATCTGCGCGAGGCCAGTCAGACATACCGGTTTGCCAATATCCCCGCCCCTCCGGTACCCTCACTGTTGCGGGGATTTTCTGCTCCTATCAAACTGACGTCACATCTTAGCGAACACGATCTTGAGTTCCTCATGGCCAATGATAGCGATTTGTTCAATCGCTGGCAGGCCGGGCAAAGCTATGCGTTGCGCATTCTTATCAGCGCAGTGGCTGAAATTCGCAAGGACCAGAACCCGGTGCCAGCCAACGCCTTTGTTGGAGCCCTTGCTGCGATCTTGAGGGATGAGAATCTTGAACCTGCCTACCGCGCCGAGGTCCTGAAACTGCCAAGTGAATCAGATGTCGCCCGTGAAATAGGTAAGGATGTCGACCCGGACAGCATTCATAAAGCGCGTGAATGGCTCAGGGGGGTAGTTTCCAGGGAATTGCATGAGGAACTCGAAGAACTCTACCAGACCAATGCTGTGACAGGCCCCTACTCTCCCGAAGCGGAGGATACTGGGAAACGCTCGCTGCGCAATACGGCCCTGGCGCTGCTCTCGGCCTCGGGGGAAGCAAGTGATGTGACGCGTGTCAGTGCCCACTATGAGACGGCGGCAAATATGACCGACAAGATCGCCGCACTGGGTGTGCTAACCCATCTGGAGGGCAAATCACGCGAAGCCTCTTTCGAGGATTTCTACAATCAGTGGAAGGACGATCACCTGGTGATCGATAAATGGTTTGCCCTGCAGGCCATGTCGAATTTACCCGATGCACCTGAACGGGTTCAGGCACTCACAGCTCATCCGCTATTCTCCTTGAACACACCGAATAAGGTGCGCGCGCTGTTTGGCGCCTTCGCCAACATGAACCCGATCGGCTTTTGCCGTGCCGACGGCGCTGGGTTTCGACTTGTCGCCGATGCGGTTCTTGAGATCGATACGTTCAATCCGCAGGTCTCAGCCCGGATGCTGGGGGCATTCAAGAGCTGGAGGATGCTGGAATCAACTCGGCAGTTGAAGGCGGAATCAGAGCTGAAACGCATAGCATCACATGATAAGTTATCACGCGATCTATTTGAAATCGTAACAAAAACTCTGGATTAGAAAAGCGTGAAAATAACTGGATTTTAAACGCGCAAAGCTAAGCCTTCCACAGGTTCTCCACATGTTCTCTCTAGACAAGAGAGTCGGTTTTCGAATCAATAGAGTAAGTGATTCGGAGATGCGGCACGTCTTCTGTTTCATGGGACGAGGACCTTGTAGAGGGGGCATTAAATGGCGCGGGCTCAGACCGTGCGCCAGGGCGGAATCACGTTCTCGGTGCGCGAAAATACTAAACAGTTCGGCGTAAAATTCCTTGAAAGATATCTCACTGAACGGGCTTTGCGGCAGGTTATTCCGTATCTCCTGATCCTATTCTTCGTGATTTTGCTGGCTGGTACGTTCGGACATTTCATTTACGGCAAACGCACCGCGATCAATAGCGCCCGCAACCAAATATCCCTGATCGCCGACACCATCGCGGCAAATCTTCAAAACGCAAACGCTTCGAAGCAGAGTGATTGGCAAAACCGGCTGGCGCGCAGCCTGCCCGCGGGGGCAACCTTGGAGGGACGCCGGATATTGCTGGCCGATGGATCAGGTGCGGTGAAGGCCACAGCACCCATAACCGCCAACAGGGACGACAAGGCGCTACTTCAAATTCTTGGCAAGGACCAGCCAGTCACAACATTCGGCGCCCAGGCTGGTGTCCTGCAACTCACGTTGGCCGATGGCCGCGACGCTTTGGTCACCTTGCGGCATATACCTAATACTCAAGCTCAGATCACGCTCTTGCAGCCGACCGATATGGCACTTAGAAAGTGGCGGCGTGACGCGGCGGTAGATACCACCTTATCAATGACGACGGGCATTCTGCTGCTTCTGATTGGCGCCAGTTTCCGCTGGCTTTCTGATCGTGCTACCCGCGCCGAGGCCGCTTTGTCGGCAAGGCAGCGGGACCTGGACATCACATATGATCAATCCGGCCTTGGATTGTGGGACTGGAACGTAGCGCGTGGGCACGTGCGTGTCTCCCGGGCCATGTGCGCTCTTGTGGGTTGGGATCAGGAAAGTGAGATGCCCTACAAGGACATTGCCGCCGCTGTTCACCCGGACGACGATCTCTATGGCGCAGTTGAAACTGCATTCCGAACAGGAGAGGAAAATTTCAATCAGGCATTCCGTCTACGCCACAAAGACGGCCACTGGATGCCTCTGCGCTTTAAAGGCGCTTTCAGCCGTGAGGGCCTGGGTAGAGAAACACATCTCATTGGCGTCGTTTCACCGCAGAGCGAAACCCAGTCCCTGACCCACCCTGCGCCAGTCGCTGATATCCGTCTTCATGATGCCATAGAGGCCATCTCGGAAGCTTTTGTCCTGTGGGACACGGACAACCGGCTCGTCATGTGCAACAGCAAGTACAAGCAATTTTACAATCTCAGTGATGAAGGCGTCGCGCCAGGTGCGCCTTATGAACAGGTTATTGCAGAAGCAACAGCACCCATTGTACGCACCCATAATACCGTGAGTGATGACAAGACTTCGGGGGCGCATACATATGAAGCGCAGTTGGAGGATGGCAACTGGCTGCATATCGACGAACGGCGCACAAATGACGGTGGATTCGTGAGTGTTGGCACCGACATCACATCGCTGAAGCAAAGCCAGCAGAGACATGCCAAGAGTGAAGAAGAATTGAAAGCCACCATCAACGATCTACGGCATTCCAGGAGAGAGCTGGAGCAGCAGAAGCAGCAGCTTGTCGACCTGATGGAAAAATACGCGCTTGAGAAAAACCGCGCCGAAGCCGCCAACCGTGCCAAGTCGGAATTTCTGGCAAATATCAGCCACGAATTGAGAACGCCACTCAATGCCGTCATTGGCTTCTCCGAAGTCATGGAGAACGGCATGTTCGGCCCCGTTGGCAATCAGAAATACGTAGAATATGCCCGCGACATCCACGAGAGCGGCAAATATCTGCTCGAGGTCATAAATGACATTCTCGACATGTCTAAAATTGAAGCCGGCCGTATAAACCTCGACATCACGTCGCTGGATGCAGGCGAAATCGCCGAAGACAGCATCAGGGTTGTGGCCCAGGCAGCGGGCGAGCGCTCCATCGAGGTCAAACGTGCTGGTCTGAAACAACTGAAAATGAGCGCCGATAAAAGGGCAGTGAAACAGATATTGCTGAACCTGCTCTCCAATGCTGTGAAATTCACACCCGATGAGGGCAAAGTGACGGTCCGGCTTTCAAAGGCAAAAGGCTACGCAAAGATCGCCATTGCAGATACGGGCATTGGCATCCCCGAGACCGAGCTTGGCAAGCTGGGACGCCCGTTCGAGCAAGTGGAAAACCAGTTGACAAAGAGCCGGGCCGGTAGCGGCCTGGGGCTTGCCATCTCACGTTCGCTGGTGGAGATGCACGGCGGAAAATTCGAGATACAGAGTGCTGAATCAGAAGGCACTACGGTTATCTGCCACTTGCCCCTCAAGCCAATCTTGTCCGAGACCGCTTCGGAGGCGGCATAGACTATTGACGCGCGGGAGCACGATCACCCACTCGCTGCCCCCCGGGACGGCGGTGACGCCAGCGGTTTCGGAAGCTGGCACGGATGTGGTTCAAAAGCTCTTCGCGCTCCTTCAGGGTAAGCCCCTTCAGTAAACCCAACATCATTGTATGCATGGATTGATGCTGTCCGGTTCTGAGTTCCCTAAAACGGGCAAACGCTTTCGCAACCCTTGCCTCATCATACGGCTCAGTCAGAACGGCATCCTTGGTCGCTCTGCGGTGCTCCCTGATTTGTTTTCTGAGCTCACGCACAGTTGTCCGGTGACGCTTCAGCAACTCACCCGCATGTTGCTGTTTGGTCTCTGGCAAATCTTTCATCAACTTCTCGACTGCGCCGGTGAAGATGCGATGGCGACCGTCCGACCCACCTCCATGCATCCACATACGGCCCGCAACAAGACCCACAAACAGGAGGTTAAGCCCCAGAGAAATGATCAGCAGGGGCCAGAGCCACCGCCGTTTCTTTGGGTTTCCTGTCTTATTGTTTGACGCGGTATCGGAACTCACAGCAAATCCTCTGCTTCTGTCCCCGTGCTGTCATCCAGCCATGAAATGGTATCAGCATCTCCTCCAGAGCCGTTGATCAAGGCTATCTGTAATGCGCCATCGAATGTCTGCCCGCCAATGCCTGCTACGCCGAGATAAAGCCCAAAGGCAAACGAAGCAGCCAACGCCGCGGCCGGCCAAATGAGCCTGGCACGTCGTTTGTCCAGTGAAGGGCCGGAACGAACAGACGCGGCCGTAATAGGCACCACGCGCGCTTCACGCTCTGTATCCTTTACAGCGGCAGCAACGATACGTGCTTTCAGTGTATCGCTGGCCTTGTGCGCTGGAGATGAAGCCATAACCTGCTCAAGCGCTTGCGCTTCACCCAGAAGCCTTTGAGCCTGAGGCTGCGTTTCCACGAGCACTTCAAGACCTGCACGCTCCGCCACGGGCCAGCGGCCCGGGTTTGCGCCATAAATATCAAGCACCTGTTCCAGCCTGGCGATCTGCTTCTTGATGTCTCTGTCCTGCGTCATATCTCTAAGCTCATCACCCGGGCATTTCCGGTAGGAATGCCTTCCATTGAGATTTCAAACTCTTCTTTAGCGTCCTGCGCCCGCGCGCCAAAAGAGATTCCACCGCTTCCACGCTGGCGTCCATGACCTCCGCCACCGCACTCATGGACAAATTTTCGTAATGGAACAAAACCAGCGCCATCCTTTGCCGTTCGGGAAGCGCCTGAAGCGCTGTATCCATATAGCTCTGCAAATCCTCTTCCTCGAGAGTCACTTGTTGCGTTGCCTCGCTGGCGACCTCGGGCAATTCGTCGACTGTTTCTTCCTTGCGCGCGCGCATCCGGTCGATGCATGAATTCACTGTAACCCGGTAAAGCCATGTGGAGACCTGCGCACGACCGCCTTCCCAGCGGTCCGCCTGACGCCACAGCCGCAGGAAGACATCCTGGGCGACGTCCTCGGCTTCCATTTCGTCGCCAAGCATGCGGCGTGCCACCGCCAATACGCGGTCGATGCCAGACTCCACAAGTTGCTGATAGGCCTGTGCATCGCCCTGCGACACCCGCGCCATCAACGCCTGGTCGGCTTGCCTTGCCTCGTCTGATGGCACGCTTATGCATCTCCGCATATGTGATCGTCAGTGTCTCCTCATAATATGGCGCATACCAGCCGGTATTGCATCCTTTGTCATCCTACTTTCGACATTCAAGGTCATCCAGTTTCGCGGCTCACCAACCGCCACAAGACTGGTCCCCGAGCCAATATGACTAAATGCGAAACTCGCGCTAAGTACGCCCAACGCCACCGCGCCGACCGCAAGACCGATGAATTTCAATGCGCTCAAAGCCATTTGAGAACTCCTGATTCAATCATTCACCGCACCGGCACCCCGATGGCGCGGCATGTTTGTCATACGGATGAAACAGCCCATGTCCGTCGCTAAAAATGAGGTAGGAATCAGATTGTTAAATAACGATTCGCTCATAGGCAGTCCGCACCGACGCCACGGTTGCCGCCAGATGCTGCTCAAGAGCTTCGAAGTCCGGCATTCCTGCTGCGCGCGCCAGCAATCCCTTCAGTCCTGGTGAAGCCGTTTTTGCATTGAAAGGACGCTCAAGGCACAATCGCAAGACTTGAGTCAAATTGTGATACAGACCAGCCGCGGGTATGAGAATTTTTGCATCATCCATTGTCAGAACGCCTGCCGAGGCAAGATTTTCAAGGCTTTGGGCAGTGTTCTGATCAAGAATTTCCGGGTTTTCACAGGCCGTTACCACCTGGAGAAACTGGGCAATAAACTCCAGATCAACCAACCCGCCACGGACCTGCTTGAGGTCCCAAATATCATCGGTACCCTTCTCCTTGTCGATCCTGGCACGCATGTCATGAACATCGGTGGCGATTTTTGTCCTGTCGCGCTCAACCTTGAACACGTCCAGAATGGCGGTCTCCACCTTTTTTACCAGCGCTTCCGGGCCGGATACGAGCCGCGCCCTCGTCAGTGCAAGATGTTCCCAGGTCCAGGCTTGGTTCTGTTGATAATCGACAAAGCCGTCAAAATGCGTGGCGACAGGGCCCGAATGACCTGATGGGCGCAGCCGCATATCGACTTCGAACAGGCTTCCTTCTGCAGTTTGTGCCGACAGGGCGCTGATAAGCCGCTGGGTGAACCGCGCAAAATATTGCCCTCCAGCAAGCGGCCTCTCACCATCTGATGGTCCGGCATCCACATCGAAGTCGTAAACGATAATGAGATCAAGATCGGAGGCTGCAGTCATCTCTCTGCCGCCCAGCTTGCCCATGGCGATTACGGCCGCTCCTCCGCCCTTGATCTGCCCATGCTGCCGGATCAGCTCCTGTTCCACCCGGTCTTGCAAAGACTGAATGAGGGATTGCGCCAGACAAGCATAGGCACCGCCAGCCTGGTCAGCTCCGATGGTTCGGGAAAGAATACGCACGCCAATGAGAAAAGCCTGTTCCTGGCCTATCCGACGTGCCCGGTCTAGACAGTCCTGATAGTCTTTCGCCTGGCCAAGATCCTGAACAATCAAAGCACCGAGTGTATCCATTGAAGGCAAGTCCCCGAAGAAACCAGGATCAAGCACTGCATCGATAATACTGCTACGCCGGCTCAGAACACGCGCCAACCGGGGGGCCGTACCCATGATATCAGCGATCAGACGAAGCAGGCTGGTGTTGGAGCGCAGCATTGAGAACAGCTGTACGCCTGCCGGCAACTCCGAGACGAACCTGTCAAAGGTGGCTAGAGCTGTACCGGGGGCATCTGTCGCTGAAAGGACCTCCAGCAACTCTGGCAGAATTTCACTCAGGGCTTCTCGTGTGCGCTGACTGCGTGTGGCGGCATAACGGCCCGACCGCCATCCACGTATGATTTCGGTAACGGCGGCAGGGTCGCTGAATCCGCTCTCCCGCAAAGCTGCAATCGTTTCTGGTGATTCATCAACTCCACGGAAAACAAGCTCCTGGTCTTTGTCACCCATGGCAGGCAGACGCGCAAACAGCTCGTCATAGTGACTCTGCACCCTTGTCAGCCTGACGACCAAATCGGTTGAAAAACTTTCAGCGTCCTTGTAGCCGCAGAAGCAGGCAACCCGCTCCAGTTCTTCTGAACTTTTGGGAAGCGTGTGGGTCTGTTCATCACTGATCATCTGAAGACGATGTTCGACCGTACGCAAAAACCTGTAGGCCTCGCTCAGACCAACCGCCGTTTCCGAGTCGATCCAGCCATGCTCCGTAAGGCGCACCAGCGTAACCATGGTTTTCAAGGTTCTTAATGTTTTTTGTCTTCCACCAGATATAAGCTGCTGTGTTTGTGTAAAAAATTCAATTTCACGTATGCCTCCTCGACCGAGCTTTACGTCATGCCCGGCAACGGCAATATGCGCATGGCCTTTGAATTCATGGACCCGCCGCTTCATGGCGTGAATATCTGCAACGGCGGCGAAATCCAGATATCTGCGCCAGATGAACGGGCTGAGTTGCTCAAGGAATGCCTGGCCGGATTCAATATCTCCTGCAATCACCCGAGCCTTGATAAGAGCGGCGCGCTCCCAGTTTTGTCCAAAACTCTCATAGTACGATAGGCCCGCGTCGGTTGAGAGAGCGAGCTGGGTGGCACCCGGATCAGGACGCAACCTGAGATCGGTCCGCCAGACATAACCTTCCGCGGTACGATCCTGGAGCAGGCGCACGAGATCACGGGTCAGCCGAACGAAGAAGGGTGCAGGCTCAAGGCCCTCTTTCAGTGATGTGTGATTGGAATCGAAGAAAACAATCAGATCGACGTCAGAGGAATAGTTCAACTCTCCGGCGCCAAGCTTGCCCATGCCAAGGACAAAGTAGCCGCTGCCATCTTCCAGAGAGGCGGGATTGGCGGGTTGCAAGTCGCCCGATAGGACTGCTCGCTGGAGAAGATGCCTTACCGCACAAGCGATGGTGCGATCTGCTGCTTCGCTCAGGGCCAGCGTAACCTCGTCGATGCACCACACGCCCGCGATGTCCGCCAGTGCAATTGCGAGCGCGATGCGGCGTTTGTAGTTGCGCAGCAATGCCATCACTATCTTCTGCGATTCAGCATTGGCTGCATCTACGTCCAGCTGTTCACCCAACTGGCGCAAATAGTCACTCGGATCACGGGTGAGGCAGTGAAGGAGGGTTTCAGGGTCACGCAGGAGCAAGCTGGTTAGATATGGCGAGGTGCCGCAGACAGATGCGAGCAGGCCTCGGACTTTCTCCTCATTGTTGATCAGCCGGACGAGCTCTTCTAATCGCTCGTCATCCTTGATTGCTGCCGATAGGTCCTCGAGTGCGCTCCCTGCCCTGTCCTGGTCATAAACCGGCGGAACGTCGCTAATGCGCTGATAGAACTTTACCAAGCCATCCCCCTGGTGCGCCATGATTGGCAGCCCGGCCAGCAGGAACAACTACTGCGCGCCGACACTGCCATTGTGGTTGGTCTTGTGGGGCAAAGACAAGACTGCGCGAAGACCCGGCTCATTGTCATCTAGCCGCACCTCACCGCCATGCAACCGGGCAACCGCCGCCACCAGAGCAAGGCCAAGCCCACTTCCAGGGCGAGAACGGCTCTCCTCGAGCCTGACAAAACGTTTGAGCACACGTGCGCGATCCTGTTCAGGTATCCCGGGGCCATGGTCCCCAACCCCGATCTCCACCGAGGCACCAGTATCAATTGCCGACACCTGGATATCTCCACCGCCATATTTTATGGCGTTATCAATCAGGTTGGCCAAGGCCTGCCCGATCAACTGCCGGTCGGCAACCAGACGCACCCCTTCGGCTGATTCTGCTCTCAGGGACAATCCCTTGTCTTCAGCCGCTGGTTCATACAACTCCACAACATCACGAATCAGCGCCGCCGCTTCGATCTCCTCCATTGCGCCTTGTGAAGCACCCGCTTCCAGCCGGGCAATTGAGAGCAGGCCATTGAAGGTTTTGATGAGGTCGTCGGCTTCTTCTATGGTCCGCTCTAGTGCTGCACGATAGGGCTTTGCACCACCCTTTTCTCTTAATGCCGCCTCGGCGCGGTTGCGCAACCGATTGAGCGGAGTTTTCAGATCATGGGCAATATTGTCCGAAACCTCCCTCATGCCCACCATGAGCTGCTCGATACGGTCCAGCATGGCATTGAGATTTTCGGACAACCGGTCCAGTTCATCCCCCGATCCGACAACCGGAACACGGCCGGACAAATCTCCTTCCATGATGGTCCGGCTTGTGGCGGTGACCGCATCAATGCGTGAAAGCAGGGAACGGCTGACAAGCCATCCTCCGCCTAGACCAACCAGTGCCATAAAGCCAAGCCCGAGGATAAATGCGGATTGCACCACCCGTTCAAACACTCGGCGATCCTCGATGTCGCGCCCGACAATCAGCCGGAACCCGCCCTTGAGACGAAACACGCTAACCAGGGCCAGGCGCGATTCAGACCCTTTCTGACCGGGCCGGTTGTAGACGAATTCAACTCGCCCAACTTTGTTCCAAAGATCACGGGAGATGGAGGTGAGATTTCCGGTGATCCGGTCACCTTCGCTATCGGTAACGAGATAGATGCTGTTACCTGCAGCCAGGCTGCGGTTGGCCACTGTCTTGGCCAGATTGGATATCCCGCCAGCGCGGTATTGTTCAGCCAGGCCCTGAACTTCAGCCTCGATTGTCTGTTCAAGCTGACGGTTTAGCAGCACATTCGTCTGCCAATAGATATATCCAATGGCGCAGGCCGCCGCAGTGCCAAACAGCGCCATGAAGACCAGGGCAAGACGAAACGTTGTGGTGCGAAAAAGCTTAAGCACGCTCGACACGGATAGAATACCCAACTCCCCGCACGGTGTGCAGGAGTGGTGTGTCGAATTCCTTATCTATTTTTGCCCGCAGACGGGAGATATGCACGTCAATGACATTTGTCTGGGGATCAAAATGATAGTCCCAGACATTCTCCAGCAGCATGGTCCGGGTGACCACCTGGTCCGCATGCTTCATAAGATATTCGAGCAAACGAAACTCCCGTGGTTGAAGCAGGATAGACTGACCGCCACGAACGACCTTGTGAGTGAGGCGGTCGAGTTCAAGATCTCCAACAGTGTATTTGGTAATTGCCTCTTCTGGTGATGTGCGCCGGGCAAGCGCCTCAATCCGTGCCAGAAGCTCGGAGAAAGCATAAGGCTTTGTGAGGTAATCATCACCGCCGGCGCGCAAGCCCTTTACCCGGTCATCGACCTCACCAAGCGCACTCAGGATAAGCACCGGTGTCTGTACGCCATCGGCCCTGAGCTTGGCGATGATCGACAAGCCATCGCGCCTGGGTAGCATCCGGTCAACCACGAGCACATCATGGGTCAGTGTTTCTGCCAGTCCCAGTCCTGTTTCTCCATCGGATGCATGATCAGAAACATGGCCGGCCTCCTTCAAAGCCTTGACGAGGAACGCGGCCGTCTCAATGTCATCTTCTATCAGCAATACACGCATGGATTCGGAGTGTAGCCTAGATGCAGGCACTTCCAGAACTCTTTGCCCGGTGTGAATATGTGAGTGTTGGATCATGGGTCGGGGAAACAGCGGCACGGGTTATAGGCCCGCGCCGCCTGTCGGTCTAGAGGGGTTAGACCTTCTTGAGGGGAAGGGCGATAAAGCGCTGGCTGTCGCCGGAGCGAACCAGCATATGAACAGCAGCGCGGCCCTTGTCCTTGGCCTTGCGCACACCTTTGGCAACATCGTCCGGATTGCTCACACTATTGCCGGCAACTTCGAGAATAATATCGCCTGCCCTAAGGCCTTTCTCGGCCGCCTTGGAGTCCGGATCCACCTCGGTGATGACAACGCCTTTGCCCTTTGTTCCCGGATTGGTTGATACGGGCGCGAGCGAAAGGCCGAGATCTTCCATCTCGGCAATGGCAGGCTTCGTATCACCTTTCCTGAGAGCCGCGAGCTTCTTGCCGCTTGGGAAGTTGCCCAGTTCAACGCTCAGATCGCGCTTTTTACCATCGCGAAGGACGGTGACTCGGACATTCTTGTTGGGGGATAAGCCCGCAATCTTGCGCGAGAGATCCCGGGAGTCATCAACATTATCACCATCAACTGCAATGATCAGATCACCCACCTGCATATCGGCTTTGGCCGCCGGGCTCTTGTCTGCCAGCTTGGTGACCATCGCGCCTTTGGGCTCCTTGAGGCCAAGGCTGTCGGCGATGTCCTCATTGACGCTCTGAATTGTGACTCCAAGCCAGCCGCGAGCCACCTTGCCCCCGCTCTTGAGTTGGGAAATGACGGACTTTGCCAACTTTGACGGCACCGCAAAGGCAATACCTACATTGCCACCGGACGGGCTGAAGATCGCCGTGTTCACACCGATCACCTTGCCATCCAAAGAGAAGGCCGGGCCACCGGAATTACCCCGGTTCACAGCTGCGTCAATTTGCAGGAAGTCATAGGGGCCTGAACCGATATCACGCTTGTGAGCCGATACGATACCTGCCGTGACAGTGCCACCAAGGCCAAAGGGATTGCCAACTGCCAGCACCCAATCACCGACGCGCGCGGTTTTGTCGGAGAACTCCACATACGGGAATTTCTTCTTCGACTTGACCTTAAGCAGCGCCAGATCGGTACGCTCGTCGGAGCCGATGACTTCAGCCTTATGCTCATCGCCATTGTCCATGGTGATGGTGATCTCACTGGCATCGTCAATTACATGGTGGTTGGTCACTACGTAACCGTCATCGGAAATGATAAACCCGGAGCCCTGGGCGAGCGAAGGACGCTGTCGGCGTTTGCCACCCGGTCCAGGTTTGCCATTGCGAAAATTCTTAAAAAACTCGTTCAGTGGATGACCGTCGGGCAAGTCCGGCATATTGAATTCAGGCGGCTTACGGCCGGCTTTCTTTTGCATGGAGCCGCCTTTGACCCGAATGGAAACAACTGCCGGGCGCGCCTTCTCCACCAGATCGGCAAAGCTGGAAGGTGCATTGCCATAAGGCGTCATTACTCCACGGGGCGCTGCGTTCGTCTGCGCAACGGCATCGGGGGAATTGGGTATGAGCGCCGTGCCAAGCAGGCCCAGACCAAGGGCACCGGCCAACAGGAAAGCCACTGGCTTCTCGCTGATGAGCTTCTTCGTTGAACGCGCTTGCGGCGGGGTCGTTGCGGGATCGATCATGTGGTTCACCTTTTTCGATATGTATCTTTTATTCAGTGATCGTTTGTCTGCCGGCAGCCTGACACCGTGCCGACTCAGGACCTCTTAGGTGGTATATATAGGAAAGCAGACCTTACCCGACACTTTCCAGGGTATTAAAGTTTCGTAAGATTGAGGCGGCATTGCGCTGTAAACCAGCGGCACACATTCATTTGATCCCAGATTACCACTATTTCTCACCCTTCAGGGTGGTCACGACAACCGCACCCTGCTCCAGTGTTTTATGAACCGGGCACTTGTCAGCAATCTCGGTGAGCCGTTTGCGTGTATCCTCGTCAAGATTACCCTCAAGCACCAGCTCCCTCTCGAAGCGGTCGATCTTTCCTTCACGCCCCTCCCCGCAATCGGTGCAGTCCTGAGCGTGGACCTTGCCATGACGGACATGGACTGAGGCTCGCTCGAGATCAATTTTTTTGCGATCCGCATACATGCGCAGAGTCATCGACGTACATGCACCAAGAGCAGCAGAGAGCAGATCGTAAGGACTTGGACCCGTATCAAGCCCTCCATAGCTCACCGGCTCATCGGCCAGCAGGCGATGTGTCCCTGATACCACTTCAGCCTGAAACTTGCCGCCCCTGGTTTCCGCGACACTCACCTGCCCTTCCGGACCAGGATAAGGCAGTACCGCCTTGGCATCTTCGCCCGTAATAAAGCGTGTGGCCCAGGCGCTTAAAACATCGGCTACGTAGATAGCATCGGATCTCCGGCTCAACAGGTGATCGGCATCATCCAGGGAGACAAAGCTCTTGGGGTGCCTGGCAGCCTTGAAAATAGCCGCAGCGTTCTCAATGCCGACGATAGCATCGAGCGGCGCATGAAACACAATCAGCGCCTTTCCCATTTCTGATACGCGCTGCTCCATTTTCTGTGCCTTCAGATCATCCAAGAATTGCTTCTTGATTGTGAAGTTCCGCCCGGCGAGTTTGACCTGCGCGACACCGTCTTGTTCGATCTCATCGATCTTGGCGCCAAAATTGTGAACCACGTGATCCGCTTCAGCAGGCGCACCGATTGTGGCGACAGCTTTTGCCTCGGGTACATCTCCTGCAACTGCGAGCACAGCTGCTCCGCCCAGAGAGTGGCCAATGAGAATTTCAGGCGCGGAATGGTTTTCGCGCAAATAGTCCGCAGCCCTTCTCAGGTCTTCGACATTGGATGAGAAATTGGTGTTGGCGAACTCACCTTCGCTCGCGCCAAGTCCGGTAAAATCAAAGCGCAGGACGGCAAAGCCTCGCTCGACGAGAGCTTCGGAAATACGCGCGGCGGCAAAAATGTCCTTTGAGCAGGTAAAACAATGGGCAAATAGCACATAAGCGCTCGGATTACCGGCCGGAATATCAAGACGCGCAGCAAGTGCTTCTCCCGAGCTTCCCGGGAAGGTGAGTTTTTCAGATAAGGACATAAGCCGGCTCCTTGGGATGGGGCATTCGCCAGCTTAAGATGGGTCAGGAGGGAGTGTGGGGCAAGGGGGGAGAGATCACGTCTCTTTCAGCAGCTTTTTCAGCTCCCGCCGTTCTTTTTCTGATAGCCCTTCGGTAGCGCGCGAGCGAGCTTCAACGGTTCGGCGATTGTAGGATCTGTACAAAACGAATATGCCGACGAACAGGAGTAGCGGTGTTGCAATCCACAGCAGCAGGGTATGCAGCGCAAAACGGGGTTTCAACAACACGAATTCGCCATAGCGCCCGACGATGAAATCTATCACCTGGGTATTGGATTCGCCCTTGACCAGACGCTCGCGTACGAGAACCCTCAAGTCCTTGGCCAGCGGCGCATTGGAATCGTCGATCGATTGGTTCTGACATACCAGGCAGCGCAAATCGAGAGAGATGTCACGGGCGCGGGCTTCAAGGACCGGGTCCTTGAGAATTTCATCGGGCTCCACGGCATGAATCGAGGTCACCGGCAGCGCCAGGATGAGCGCGAACAGAGCCAAAATGAGCTGACGAGCCATAACTTTACTCAGCAGCCGCCGGGCTGGTACCAGCGCGCGCAGGTTTGGGTGCACCGACCCTCAAGCGCCTGTCGGTCAGCGACAACAGACCACCGAAAAACATTATCAGCGTGCCAATCCAGATTAATCTCACCAGGGGATTGAAGTAGAGACGGACAGCGAAAGCGCCGTCTTTGAGTTCATCACCCAGAACAGAATAGAGATCACCGGTCCAAGCGGCATGGATGCCGGCCTCGGTCGTCGCCGTTTTGGGCGCCACGTACAGACGCTTGGAGGGGAACAGACGTGTCACCTCCTCACCGCCGCGGCTTACGATCAGCAAACCGATTTGTTCGCTGTAATTTGCCCCCTTGTTCGGGCTAACGCCCATAAATTTCAAATCATATCCAGCGATCGATGTGCTTTGTCCAGGCTTCATGGATATAATCTTCTCACTCTGCCACGCCGTGGTCGCGACAATGCCGAGCACCATCACACCTATGCCGATATGGGCGACTGTTGAGCCATAGGCTGCACGAGGCAGGTTGCGCAAGCGACGAAAAACCTCATCCCAGGGGGCCCGGAACATCTTCGCCCTGAAAGCTACTTCCGACAACGCACCTGCAATCACCCAAATACCCAAACCAAGACCCAACGGCGCGAGCCAGGGGCCCGACCCTGTAAGCGCATAAGCAGCTATGATGACAAGCATTGTGACAATCGCGGCAACCGACAGGCGCTGCGATGCGCCCAGAATGTCTCCGCGCTTCCATGCCAGGAACGGCCCAAAAGGCATGGCAATCAGAAGCGGCACCATCAAGGGCCCGAAAGTAGCGTTGAAGAAGGGGGGGCCGACCGAAATCTTAGCACCCGTCACCGCCTCCAGGGCCATCGGGTAAAGTGTGCCGATGAACACGGCGGCACACGCCGTGGAGATGAGAAGATTGTTGAGCACCAGAGCCCCTTCCCGACTGACCGGCGCAAAGATACCGCCTTGACGCAGCATTTGTGCACGCCCGGCAAACAATGCCAGCGCACCGCCGATGAACAGAACCATGATGCCGAGGATAAATACGCCGCGCGCCGGATCAACCGCAAATGCGTGCACTGAAGTGAGAACACCGGAGCGCACCAGGAATGTGCCCATCAGGCTCAAGGAAAATGTCAGGATGGCAAGCAGGATTGTCCAGACCTTCAACGAGTCGCGCTTCTCCATAACGAGTGCGGTATGCAACAGCGCTGTGCCCGCTAGCCACGGCATGAAGGAGGCATTCTCAACCGGATCCCAGAACCACCATCCACCCCAGCCAAGCTCGTAATAGGCCCACCACGAACCCATGGCGATGCCGAGCGTCAGGCACATCCAGGCCGCGAGCGTCCAGGGTCGGACCCATCGCGCCCAGGCTGGATCAACACGGCCGGTAAGTAGTGCTGCGATGGCAAAGGAAAAAGCCATGGAGAAACCGACATAGCCTGCATAGAGAAAGGGGGGATGAAATGAGAGCGCGGGATCCTGAAGGATCGGGTTGAGGCCGCGTCCCTCGAAGGGTGCAGGATCAATTCGCGTAAACGGGTTGGAGGTTGTGACAATGAAGATGAGAAAAGCCACCGAGATAGAGCCCTGAACACCAAGCACATTGGCTTTGAGATCAGGTGGCAGGTTGCGACCGAATACAGCCACGGCACAACCGAACAGCGCCAGGATCAGCACCCAAAGAAGCATGGAGCCTTCGTGGTTACCCCACACGCCACTGATCTTGTAGAGAAGCGGCTTGGCGGAATGGGAATTCTCGAAGACGTTCAGAAGTGAAAAATCCGAAGTGACATAAGCCGCCATCAAGCTAAAAAAGGCCAGAAGCAGCAAACAAAACTGCGCCTGCGCAGCCGGGACACCAATACGCATGAGCGTATAATCACGCTGCTGGGCACCCCAGATAGGCAAGATGGTCTGGGCCAGTGCCACACCGAGCGCCAGTATCAAAGCAAAATGGCCAATTTCGGCAATCACGTTAGTTCACTCCTCCCACTGCCCTTACCCGAAAATCAGTTCGGCTTAGGCTTGGATCCCTCACCTTGCCAGACACCCTGCTTCTTCAGGGCTTCGGCGACTTCCGGGGGCATGTAATTCTCATCATGCTTGGCCAGAACATTATCGGCAACAAAGACACCATCGCTGCCCAACTTGCCCTCGGTCACCACGCCCTGACCTTCGCGGAACAAATCCGGCAATACACCAGTATACACGACGGATACCGTCTTCGCCGTGTCAGTCACACTGAATTGCACTGTCGTATTTTCCCCGCGTTTGACGCTGCCCTCCTTGACCAGGCCGCCGAGGCGGATACGCTGACCGGGCTTAATGTTCTTCTGCGACACATCGCTTGGGCTATAGAAAAAAACGATTGAGTCTTCGAGTGCAAAAAGGACCAATCCGACAGCAAGTCCGAGCACTGCGAGGCACACTCCAATTAAAACTGATCTGCGCTGTTTTCGGGTCATGGCCCTGGTAATTCCTTGTGGTCAATAAGGGTTTATAGGCCCAGTGATATTGCCAGCTCATTTAAAGAAGCGAGCGCTTTTGGATCTTCGGTAAATGCCCCTCGTGCATCCGCGAGTGCCTCTATGGCATCTTGTTGTTTACCAAGCACGGTATAGCTGCGCACCAGTCGCTTCCATTCCTCAACATTACCGCCATCACTCTTCAGTCTTTCCGCCAGCCCGGCAACCATTTGCGCGATCATTGCTGACCTGTCAGTGGAACTCATACCCTGCGCTGCGGCAACATCCTCCTGGCTTGGCCCCTTCACCACAGCTGGACCGGGCTCCTTGGATGGAGCCATCGCGGGTTTTTCACCGCTTGCCACGCCTGCTCGCTGCTCAACAGCGGCTAGGCGCTGCTGCACCGCTTCGCGCCAGGGGGCTTTTTCTCCACCCCGCTTCAAAAGATCGCGCCACGCCTGAGCAGCTTCTGTGTAACGACCGTCCTGTTCTTTTGCGACAGCCAGCCAAAAATGAGCTCGAACAAATGACTTTCCACCTGCCGTGGCTTTCTTAAGCGCCAGCCTAGCTGGCTCCGATACAATACCATCGTTGGACAGAACCAGTGCATTGCCATAATCGAGGAGCCGCTGAGGCGTTTCACCAAGCAGTCTGAGCGATTTTTCAAAGGCATCAGCCGCCTCTTTAAAACGCTGTTGTCTCAGATAGACCGGGGCGAGGACCTCCCATCCGCGACCGTCTTCAGGGTGGTCTCGCAGGCGCGCCTCCACACGTGCCATCAGCGCATCGACTTTCTTAGCACTGGAAAAACGTTCAAGCCGGTCCGCAAGAGGTTTGTCCTGCAAGGAAGGGGAACCGTAAACAAGATAGAGCGCAACACTGGTAACGGGCACGCAGATTAACGTGCAAGCCAATGCCAGTGATGGGAGTTTCCAGCCCTGTGAGCCTGTTGAGTTCTTGGCCTTGATTTCATTGACCCGGGCGGCTGCGAGGAGACGCCTTGAAACTTCTGTCTGCGCCGCTTCTGCCTCCGTTTTGGAGATTACACCTCGCTCTTTTTCAGAAGTGATTTCTTCAAGCTGATCCTTGAAGACGGCAGCGTCATATGCCGCCGCTTCCATTTTCTGCTCAACCGAACGCAGAAAAGGCCACAGGACAGCGATCATCGCTGCCGCGGTCAATCCTGCGAATATTATCCAGAGAGCCATTTCCCAAGCCTATGCCGCCGGTGACGTTATGCTGGTCAGTCCAAAGGGATAAGCACGTCGGAGCCGCGCGGGCAAGTTGCTTCCGTTAAAGAACAGGTGAACGAGACGTGGCGAATTGGCGCGCATACACTCCGGCCTGGCCGATTTCAATCGCTGAGTAGCATCAACTGATTTTATGCCAGGTACCGTCAGGTCTGCGGCAAGCTTTTCCGCTCAAAGTCTCCGGGCGCCCACTGATGTAAATGGTGTGGGTGTAGGTTCGGCAATGCTGGGCATTGGCCATATACGGCTTGCTAGGAACAACGTTGCCATAGTGACCTGTTTTCGGGTTGCGCCATGGTATGGATGTGCCTGCCCGACCGGTTTCAAGTGCGCGATACTCTGCCTCCATCGCCGCACGGCGATCAACTTCGTCCATGCGTTTGCCAATCTCATTGCCAACTACGCCGCCGAGAAATGCACCGACGACGGCGCCGGCAACCCGGCCATCCCCTTTTCCGAGAGTGCTGCCGAGTAAGCCGCCTGCAACAGCGCCAACCACGGTGCCTGATTGTGAATTTCGGCCCGATCCACATGCCGCCAGCGTGACAGGAATTAGAATGGTGGCCAGGATGATCTTCAATCGCATGTTATCGCCCTCGCAATTTTTAGGTGCTATCCGTTACCAGCGGGCCTTAGCAAGCCCAGCCGCGGCAGAACGCAATATAATGATACTCTCGCTTTGTTCCTTAAGATACGAAAATTCAGGCAAAAATTCGGCCGCTGATTATTTGCAAGGTTAAGAACCCGGCAATTCAAGACGTGCTCGCAGCCCGCCTTTCTCTGATTTTTCCAGAGTAAGCTTACCATTATACAGATGTGCAAGCTCCGCAACGATGGACAAACCAAGCCCTGACCCGGGTTTTGTCTCATCCAGCCGACTGCCGCGTTTCAGAGCTGCAAGGCGTTCCTTTTTAGGCAACCCCGGGCCATCATCTTCGATAGCAACGACAATTTTGTGCCTGGGCACAGAGACAGTCAGTGAAATGTCGGATTTTGCCCATTTGCAGGCATTGTCGAGCAGATTTCCAACCATCTCTTCAAGATCATGTTTTTCGCCATGAAAAACCACGTCATTGGAACACTCCACACTCAAGGTCAATTTCCGCTCCTCATAAATGCGGTTCAGTGCTCGAACGAGAGAATTCACCACCGGCTGCACATGGGTCTGACCGCCAATAACACCGGAGCGAGCCGCCATGCTGGCACGGTTAAGATGATGGGTAATCTGGTCGCGCATGATCTCAGCCTGACCGGATATCTTGGTAGCGAAGGACGTCCGCTTTCCTGCCGCCTCGTTAGTGATGACGCTTAAGGGCGTTTTAAGTGCATGGGCGAGGTTGCCAACATGGGTGCGTGCCCGCTCGACAATTGCCCGATTAGACGAAATGAGCGCATTGAGTTCACTTTGAAGCGGTACAATCTCGGTAGGTAAATCACCTTCAAGCATTTGGGCATCACCGGAGCGGATGGCCGTTAGGCCTCTGCCTATTGCCCGCAATGGCATCAACCCAAAACGCACCTGAAAATAGGTGGCGAGCACAAGCCCCAATCCCAGAACGGTAAGAGCCAAAATCAGAAGTGTGCGAAACTCGCTGATTGTTTTTTCAATCTCGTCACTGTTTCCAGAAACCGCGATGGAAAGTCCGGTCTTTCCGGCACTGCCCTCATCGATCGTGATTTCACGTTCAAGAACACGCAGACTGTTTTTATCCGGACCCTGCAAATTTGCATGCCGCGTGAGGTTTTCGTCCGCTTCGATACCGATTTCGCTTGGAAGAGTAACCCTTTGGTCAAGAAGGGATTCCGAGGTGTGCAAAAGCTGGGTGGGGGAGCCAAGGGGAGTGATCTGCCAATACCAGCCTGAAAAGGGGCGATTGAAAAGCGGATCGGTTATGGAGGGGGGATTTGCAGCAGGATTGCTACGCGCATCCGCAACATCTGTTACGAGATCTATGAGATAGACATTCAGGCGCGTATCGAAATTGCGTTCAACGGCACCGCGATAAACTGAAATCAGAACAAATGCGGTGATGGGCAGAACGACGAGGGCCCATGCCGCTGCAGCTGTGAACAAGCGGAATGCGAGCGAATTAAGCCTCATCGCTCGCGCTTCCCAGACGATAACCCAGCCCCCTCACCGTCTCGATCAATTCGGAGGGAAGTTTCTTGCGCAAACGTCCGACGAAGACCTCGATGGTATTCGAATCGCGATCGAAATCCTGATCATAAAGATGCTCGACAAGCTCTGTCCGGGATACAACCCGCCCTTGATGGTGCATGAGATAAGCGAGCAACCGGTATTCATGGGAGGTGAGCTTGATGGGTGCGCCATCAACCGTCACGCGGGATGTTCGGGCATCCAGCCGCAAGGGTCCGACCTCAATTTCGTTCTTGGCGTGGCCAGCCGATCGCCGCAACAGCGCCCGGACCCGCGCCAGGATTTCTTCCATATGGAACGGCTTTGCAACGTAATCATCAGCGCCGGCATCCATGCCTGCGACCTTGTCGCTCCAGCGATCACGAGCGGTCAGAATAAGAACAGGCATCTTGCGCTCATCCCGGCGCCATTTTTCAAGCACACTGATGCCGTCCATTTGCGGCAAACCGAGATCAAGGATCACTGCGTCATATGGCTCGGTATCGCCGAGGAAATGCCCTTCCTCGCCGTCAAATGCTGAGTCGACCGCATAGTCTGCTTCCGACAGAGCCGTGACCAACTGCCTGTTCAGGTCAGGGTCATCCTCAACGACTAACAGCCGCATGGCACATCTTCCACTGCGAGGCCGTTAAACGGTGTGTTTCGGCGATCAACGACCATCTTACTGCGCCACCGCTGGCACCGTGACGGTGACCACGGAACCATTTTTTCGAACGACCGTCAGTTTGTAGACCGGACCCGGACAAACGCGAACGGACTCCACCGTTCCGCCCTTGCTTTTCTCAACCGCATTTTTAACCTTGGCAGCGGGTCGCAATTTGATCCCGGCAAACCATCCGGCCTGCCGTGCCTCACCGAATGTCAGACAATTTGTCTGCGCATGCACGTGTGACAAGCTACGGTCAAGCAGCAGCAAAATGCCCAAGGCAATAAAAGCCCAAAAAAAATGGTTCCAACCGCGCATATGATGCCTCAAGAATATTCTTCAGCATCTACCATACGTTACACCAAATGAACCACACATGAATGGAGGTTGGGTTGTCAGCTGCTATTTGGCTCAATTTTCATCCAGCGCAAAAAACAAACCGGTTTGAGATGGAGTCCTAGCTCCTGTTTGGCCTCTTCGGCGCCGGTTTGGCAGTCCTCGTAAGAGGCGAACACGAACTCGGTGATCCCGATGAGTTTCTTTTGTTTGACCTCGTAAACGACGATGACCCATACGGGATGTATATCCTCATCTGGAATCCTCGTGTCCTGTTCGCGTTGCTGCTGAACGCCCGAAAACCCTGGGCCATAAGGCACAGCGGCGGCACGCCCCTTTCGCACGGCCAGGACACCGCTCCACAACGCAACTAAAACCACCGCAATGAGCGACCATTTTACAGCTTCACGGATATCGTTACCGGTCATTTCGGCCCTCGCATATTGAATCCCACGCCGCATTGTGACCCCGCACCTGAGAAATGGTGGTGCGTGTGTCACGTTCGCTTGAGAAGCTGATGGGGGAAAAAGCGATGCACGCGCCGCTAGCGCGCATCGCAGCCACTTGCCGCGGGTTGCCCGCACCATTCGAACAGGAACGCCCGTATCAACCTGGGCAATCATGGCCATAACCAGCTCACCGCCCTGGTTGACTTCCGCCACCACACGATCAGCCCCTGCCCTGTGATAGGCAGCAACGACCGCCCGCGCCCATTGGGTAGGTGCGGCCTGCTCTACTGTCGCATCGCGGATCACATGGGCACGGCCGTCCGGGCCAAGACCCGCAACGACAATCCCGCAGGCATCGGACCGCTTGCCGCTGGTCACGGGCGGGTCAACGGCAACGACAATACGCTCCAGCGGTGGATGCGCCGTTGCCCTGCACTGCTCAATCAGCCCGCGGGGCCAGAGCGCATCCGGCCTATCCTCCAAAATCTCGGCATCCAGTTCCTGGCGGCCAAGTCGCGTGCCCTTGTATCGGGAGACAATGGTGTCGAGAAACGCGGGCGCGAGATTGGCCGCATTATCATATGTGGTTGAACGTGTAACCACGCAGGAATCGTCTTCAATCATTTGCTTGAGCAAGGGGATTGGGCGCGGCGTGGTCGTCACGACCTGCTGGGGCTTCTCACCCAACCTCAGGCCAAATTGCAGCATGTCCCAACATTGTTCCGCATATCTCCACTTTGCGACCTCGTCTGCCCAAATATGACTGAACTGCGGGCCACGCAAACTCTCTGGATCCTCAGCCGAAAAAATCTGCGCAATTGCTCCGTTTTTCCAGGTGATTTGTTTTTTTGAGGGTTCGAATTTGGGTCTTTCATGGTCAGCATGAACGCCCAGCAAACCAGAAACCCCCTCGACCATGATAGAGCGGACATCGCTCAAGGTTTCTCCAATCAGGGCAATACGGGCTTGCCTCTGCTCAAGCGCAACCGCCCTCACCCATTCCGCACCGGCACGGGTTTTGCCCGAACCGCGTCCGGCCAATATCAACCATGTTGTCCAGTCGGAGTTGGGAGGGAGTTGGTCCTCCCGGGCCCAAAGTGCCCAATCATGCAAGATTCTGTCAATTTCAGCAGACTCAAACTTTCCCAGATGCGTTTCAGTCTTCTTCCTCTGCGAGCATTCTCTCAAGGCGCGCTGCAATCTGGAGGCGGAAACGATCCGCATCGATTTCCTGATCCTTCCATTTTATCCCAGCCTTATCATCCCTCCCGCCAGGAGCCCCCTCCAGCTCGCAGATCTTTTCATAGAGCTTGGCAAGTGTTGTCAGTGTCCGGGCATCACGCTCGCAATCCGCCGCACTCATTTCTTCACCTTCAACGAGCGATGTCCGTTCAATCCTGGTTTCGATTTCCTGCATCTTCTGGTCCAGGGCTGCATATAACCGGTCAATGATATCCACGCGCCGCGATGCGCCGTCCGCACGGCAAGCGGTTTCGTCCTCATCGCTCACGCGCGGATCCTGTTTTTTGGAATTCACTTATCTGGAAATGCCTGGGCAGCATCTTGACTGCGCCGCGCTTGTCTCGCGCAACTGTCGAAATCTAGAGGAAACATACCCAAGTAGCGTTACGCTGTAAAGGATTATTTTCCTATTTTCTGAAAATAATCTTGTTTATCTGGTTTTCCATAAATATTTCAAATTGTTATATTCTGAAAAATTGAGAGCATCAGATCCAAATTGGTGGGTCAAGCGATCTATTCTCCAGTGAGAATGCGCTTGATTGAGGGATCCTTAACGACAAACCGTATCATTTTTCCCTCCGGCACCCCCTCCTCGCTTGTTGCCCAGGGCCGGACAGATATACCAGCTTCGTGAACGGTGTTGGGGTCACCGGAGACAAGCGGATGCCACCAGTGAAGGTCCTTGCCCTCGGCGACTAGACGATAAGCGCAAGAGTGCGGCAGCCAGTCGAGCGTCTTGACCGTGTCGGGCGAGATGACGACACAATCATGAACGCGTGCATGGCGGTTGGGATAATCGGTGCATTTGCAAGCGCCGATATCGAGAAGTTTGCAGGCTAGGCGTGTGTGCAGGAGCTCTTCTGTGTCCTCATCCTCAAGCTTGATAAGGCAGCACTGGCCACAGCCATCACACAGCGACTCCCATTCTTCCTGATTCATCTCGCGCAGAGACTTGTCGCGCCAGAATGGATCGCTCTTATCTATCAAGGCGCAACTCCCTGCTTGTACTCGCCATGGATTTGCCTGAAAATCAGGTATAAATCTTACCAACTGTAACGACAATTGCTGGGGGATTCGTTTATCCACCAGCATAACAATTGCGGGTCTTCAGTGCGCGACTGGATTTTCAAGGCGACAGGCAGGAAAAAGCGCTTCAACTGGCTCGCGCTTGATTCCTCAATCGATGCCGGTCTGTTTGGCACATGGGCCGGTTTTCGCGACTGGTGGAGTTCCTATTCCAGTTTCTTTGCACGCTTCAGGCTTTCCGGATACCGGCAACTGCTGAACGAAATTGTCTCGGAATCAGCCACCATGGGCACCGGCGCGCTGATCGTTATGCTTGCCTTTGCCATTCCGGCTTTCGAGGAAACACGTACAGCTTGGCAAACGGCCGGCAAGTTCAGCGTCACATTTCTTGATCGCTACGGCAATGAGATCGGCAAACGAGGAATCCTCCACTCAGACGCTGTTCCCCTGGATGAAATCCCCGATCACATGATCAAGGCGACGCTGGCTACAGAAGATCGGCGATTCTTCAATCATTTCGGCATTGATTTTCTGGGGACTTTCCGTGCCCTGGTTGAAAACATCCGGGCCGCTGACGTGGTTCAGGGCGGAAGTTCAATTACGCAGCAATTGGCGAAAAACCTGTTTCTCTCACCTGAACGCTCTCTGAAGCGAAAAATCAACGAGGCCTTCCTCGCAATCTGGCTGGAGGCACGCCTCTCGAAACGGGAAATTCTGAAACTTTATCTTGACCGCGCCTATATGGGTGGTGGCGCCTTCGGGGTTGAAGCCGCGACCAAATTCTATTTCGGAAAATCAGTGCGCGAGGTCACTCTTGCAGAAGCCGCCATGCTCGCCGGATTGTTCAAAGCACCCACACGCTATGCCCCGCATCTGGATCTGCCAGCCTCGCGGGCACGGGCCAACGAAATCCTGACCAACATGGTTCAAGCGGGATATCTCACGGAGGGCCAGGTTCACGGCGCGCGGCTCAATCCTGCCGAGATCATCGACCGCAGCGATTTTTACAGCCCTGACTGGTTCCTGGATTATGCCTTTGAGCAGGTTCAGGAGATCATGCGTGATCGCGGAGAGTTTGTCCTCACTGCCCATACGACCGTGGATGTCGGCCTGCAAAAGGCAGGCGAGGCCGCAGTTCAGAATATTTTGAGAACCCACGGGCGGGCTCGGCGCGCGGGCCAAGGAGCCCTGGTGGCGATGGAAACTGATGGGGCAGTTCGCACGCTGGTCGGTGGCAAGGACTATGGCGAAAGCCAGTTCAACCGTGCCAGTCACGCATACCGCCAGCCCGGCTCATCATTCAAACCCTATGTGTATCTGACAGCGTTGGAAAATGGCTACACACCCGAATCAACAGTCGTTGATGGATTTGTTTCCTGTGGACGCTGGTCACCGCGAAACTACTCAGGAGGTTATCGCGGCGCGATGCCGATGAAACACGCGCTTATGCGATCACTGAACACCGTGGCCGTCAGGTTGTCGCTTGACGTTGGGCGGGAAAAGGTGCTCGCCAACGTTCACAAGATTGGCCACACCCATGTAAAGAAGACATGCTCAATGGCGCTGGGTGATACCGGCCTGACACTGGTCGCACATACCGGCGGTTACGCTGTCTTCGCCAATGGCGGCATGTCCGTTAAACCCTATGCCATTGAGGAAATACGCAATTCTCACGGCAAGCTTCTGTATGTTCATGAACGCGATGCTCCAAAGCCACGCCGTATTTTCGAGCGGAAGAAAATCGAGCAACTCAACTCGATGCTGGCACTTGTTGTTGCCAGCGGCACTGCGCGGCGGGCCCAGCTCCCCTTTACCCATGCGGTCGGTAAAACCGGAACAAGCTCGGCCTGGCGCGATGGCTGGTTTATGGGATTTACAGGTCAGTATGTGGCCGGCACCTGGTTTGGCAACGATAACTACTCACCAACGGCACGCGTGACGGGGGGCAATCTCCCAGCCATGGCATGGAAAGAATTCATGATGTTTGCCCACGCCACCTATAACATCCCAAAAATTCCTGGAGTGCCAGTGCATCCGGCCCAGATGGCGGAGCAACAGCGCGTCGCGACCCTGAGGCAGGTTGATGCAACACTTGGCCGCCTTTCTCCCGCATTTCAAAGAATACCACCCAAAACGCGAAAAGCGCTTCAGGCTCTCAGCACGTTACTCAAAGATTCCGCAAAAATTCCACTCTCGCGGGATAACCAGCCGCAACCTCAAACTAAACCTCCATCCAAGCCGACCTCGCATGAAGCCCCGGGGATCGCGACTAATCCAGATCAGCGCGCAAGCTTGCGGCAATAACAGTGCGTTTACTCCTGAATCTTCTGTTTATCTTCATAGCCGCCCTTGCCCTGGGCCTTGGCTCCGCGTGGTACATGATCGAGGAAGGCTCCGCACTCACAACGAGCCATGTCGGCCCCTGGTCAGTTTGGCGATCGGCCGGCAAGCCGGATGCAGACCCTTATACCAAGGCGCATATGGCGCGTGCCGGGCGCCTGCCAATCACCGCGACAAGCGCGCTATACTTTTTTGCCAATAGCGATGAAAAAGGAAACACCCTGTCTGCAAATTGCGAATATGTGGTTGAAGGGCGTCCACTTAATGCGGCCTGGTGGAGCCTTGCCATCTATGACGGGACAGGACGGCTCATTCCCAATAAAGCAGGGCGTCACGCTTTTAACAGGACCGATGTAGCACGCCGGGCCGACGGGTCGTTTCGTATTGTCCTGGCACAAAGTGCACGCCCTGGGAACTGGTTGCCAACAGCTAAACAGGGCAGCCTGAAGCTGGTGCTGCGCGCCTATGACCTGCGCGACGCAGACAGCGTACTCGACAAGGCAGCGGCAGAAAGAGGTTTACCAACCATTCGCAAGATTGTGTGCCGATGAGAACAGCCATTGTCAGCGCCCTCGGCATTATTTTTCTCGCTGCGCTCATTCACATCACCGCAGTGTTAAGTCTGCCCTACCTTGCTCCAAAAAATGCCTGGGCCCGGGTTTCAGCATTGTCTGAAGCCAACAAGATGGTGGTCCTGCCCGCGGCTAGCCCTTCTCATCAAAGCTTGCCACTCATGGCGTCAGATGTCCGTTATGGCGTGTGCCGTTTCAACCTGGATAATGGGCCCGTCAGGCTCAGCACTCAGATACTCGACGATTTATGGTCAATTGCTTTTTACACACCCAGGGGGGAAAACTTTTATGCCATCAATGGCCGTGAACTGAAGCGCAGCCAGATCGAGATTATCATTTCCACCCGGAATGAGGTGGGCGTGAAGGCCGGCGCCAGCCTGCTGGATGAGATAGAAGATCTTGTCGTTGTCGACTCACCGGTACGCGAAGGAATTGCTGTCATCCGTGCACCTCTGTTGGGGCCCAGCTACGCGGTGCAGACGGAAGCCGCACTGAAGCGCGGCGCATGCACCAGAAATTTGCCAGGTTCCGACTTCAACCGGTAAAACGTCCAGATTATCTACTTGAAAGAAGGACTCGGGTGGTCAGCTGGAGGCTGGCCGTAATAACTCTCCGAATGAGTTGTGGGAGGCCGTCTATAGGGGAAGTCTCGCAGAGAATTTAGCCGGTCTGTCATGCGGTCACCACGGCTCAGTAAGTCACGCTCGTCCATCGGCGGACGTGCATCGCTGCGCGCCATGGCAGCACGGAAAAAATGTTCCAGCTCGTATTTGATCGACCCTGCACGATCACGCAGATGATCCAGTGAACCACGCACTTCGACAACGACCACGTCCGACTCGTGTGCACGCACCTCCTCGATCGCATAGTGGTATGCTTGAAGCCGCCTGCCGAAATCCTCGAAGACCGATTGAATATAGTCGAAATTCTCTTGCAGGCGAGCACGGGCCATGTCTCGTTCCTTGGCGCGAAGACCACGGTCGCGTTTCATCAATGTATCCAACCTTTGACTGTCATTGACCAGGACCCGTTGCGAGTAATGTCCAAACTGCGTCAAGGCCTGGTGGTCTGAACCTATTTCACGATCAATCACCAACAAGGGACTTTCAGGATTGTGCACCCAATGCCCCGTCCCATAGCCACTCATTTTGGCGTCATAAGATATTTTCGATGGTCTCATTTCACCTTTTGGCAGACGGTCCAAGGACCGTCCCAACCGATGACCCGCTTCACGCAACACATTTTCGTCTCTCGTGAATTCAGGCCAGGTCAAGCCCCTGGTGAGAATGTTTGTGTTGAGCAGGATCTCATCGGTTGCCTTGGTGAATGCCGTCGGACGGGTGCGCCCGAAATCACCTTCTGTTGCACACGCGCTCAATAGCAGTGCAAGCAAGGTGGGCAGCATCAGAAATTTTGCGATTTGGGAAGGGAGCGAGAACACGGCAATCGGGATACGCCATGCGCTGTGATCACCAATGACACTAAGATTACACGGCATTACAACTCGACTCATGGCACAAACTCATTACAGCAAGATATTGGATAGACCTGTTACGATTTTCTCCGGGCAGCCCGTTTGGCACGCTTTCTTGTTTTTGGTGCAGCACTCGACATTTCCGGCTCCTTGTGGCGTTCGATCCTGACTCCGGGAAAGATGATGATCTCTGCGGACCGTCCTTCCGGTTGTTTCACGGATGACGGGGCGGCATCCTGTCCTGCCCTGTCGATATCGGGTTGGCGGAATTCCAGGATCGTGACCATTTTTCAGACCTCTAGTCTTGCGGGTAACAGATGGGACTCTCCAATAGAGACGCGATAACCAGTTACGCCACTTTGATGCGAACGTAGGTCAATTAGGGCCTTCTTATGGTTAAGAAATTACTAACGGACGTCGGTATTTGGCACAGATGGAGACTCAGTCTTCCAACAGTGCATCGTCGAGGAAATGACGTCCTTCTCTGTCTTCGACCTCGATAATCCATATATCCGGGTCAAATTCCACCTGGCGCTGAAGATAGCTGTCTGCATCCACATCGCTCACCGTGTCTTTGCCCAAAGCGCGCATCCAGTATCTGTCATTGCTGCTGGCGTCCATACCCGCAGGCGCGGGGCCGTACAGACATACGGTACCGTCGAGATAATTGATCTTGATAAAAATGGCGCCGCCGTCGCTATGCCCACGACGCACCATCACGGCGGCCGCATCATTGCTGGAACAGCGTCGGATATAGGCCTTGGCCCAGATTTCTGCTTTGATGCGCATATATGTTCGAGATGACGGCAAAGAAAAACAGCCTTATACCCCGGCCCCAGAACTTAGCTGGATTTTAATTTACTGAAACTACCGCCATTGGCCTTCATCAAATGCTTTATAAATCGGCCGGAGATGTGCCCTTTGACAGCTAGCTTCCGGCTGCGTTCAAATCTCTCAATTGCCTTGCGAGTCGACGACCCCCACAAACCGTCCGATGGACCGGGATCAAATCCCACCTTTGTCAAAGTCAGTTGCACCGCCATAATGAGTTCCCTGGTCTTCTCGGGTAAAGGCGCAGAAGACTTTTCTTCCGCATCCCCCAGCGACGCCCCCAGGATCATATTCTTGAGCAGCCGGTCCGATGCCTTGCCTGTGACTGCCAGCCCGTTATCGTCCTGGTAGGCCATAATGGCGGCCCGGGTCATGTAACCCTGCACGCCATCGACCGGTCCGGGCTCATATCCGTTTTCGGCAAGTTTTCGCTGAAGCGCCATAATTGTTTTTGATCGGGGCGCAGGCGCAGGCATCTGTGAAGGTTTGGGGAGCGTCTTGATATATTTTCGCTCTTCGCGCGCACTCTTTACAGGGTGGCTCTCGGAGATATTTGCATCTATGGCCATAGGTGCAGGATGCGGCCCCTTTTGAAGATAGGTCGCATTAAATGTAATCGCAGCCGTCAGTGCGACGAACGCTATCAACATGATCCTTGCCTGCAGGGTAATCATCGCCTTCTTGCCGTAGTGATAACTGACCGCACCATAGTTCCTCAACGGAGGAACACGCATTGAGTATGAAAAGCTATCGTGAACGTCCTGTTAAACGTTCCGGACTTCGCACCCTCTAAGAAACCATCAAACCTGATCTCAAGCCTTATGCGCCCAGCGCGATGGGAACAGGGACTGACGCTTCGTTGATTTTGCTATTTTCCGCAGCAGGCGCTTCCATCCCCTCGATACCTTCCACTGGCAAACGAATGCTTACCTTAGTGCCTTCGCCGAGCTTACTTTCAATTTCCAAACTTCCACCATGCAGCCGAACCAGTCCCTTGACTACGGACAAACCAAGCCCCGCGCCTTCATAGCTGCGATCATAGGAGCTCTCAGCCTGGACAAACGGATTTCCGAGCTTTGGAATATCCTGCTCAGCAATGCCTATGCCGTTGTCGGACACGGCCAGCTCAATCTCTTGATCCACTTGCCTGGCGCTCACTTCCACATACCCGCCTGCATTGGTAAACTTGATGGCATTGGCCAGGAGATTCAGCAAAACCTGCTTGCACGCACGCTTGTCCGCAACCAGTTCAGGCAAATGCGGCTCCGTATCCAGCCGAACTTCGATGGACTTTTTCTCTCCCTGATGTGACATGATCTCTACACATGATTTCACCAGCGGGGCCACTGCGAAGGGCTCCGTGACAATATCGAATTTCCCGGCCTCGATTTTCGACATATCGAGAACCTCGTTGACAACACTCAACAAATGCTCGCCACTTTCATGAATTAGCTGGGCATATTCTCGATAGCGATCCTCTCCAATCCGACCATAGAGTTCTCGATGCAGAATTTCGGAAAATCCGATGATTGCATTCAGCGGCGTGCGCAACTCATGGCTCATATTCGCCAGGAATTGTGTCTTGGCCTGGTTTGCTGACTCGGCCACATCACGCGCTTTCAAAATGATGTTTTCCTGAGCTTTTCGCGCGGCAATATCGCGCGTAACAGCAACGATCTCGTGTGGAAGGCTGCCCTCATCACTATGGTCCCCCTCATCGCGGGAAACTGGCCGGCATCTCATTTCAGCCCAGACAAAGCCACTGTCGATGTCGATGTCGTTGGCTGAGCCTTTTTCTGCATCACCTTTCTTTACCCGAAACTCGACCGAAATGGACTTGTTCAGCTCCAGACATTGGCTCAGGGCATTAAGGTAAGCTGGTTTATCGGCAACATGGACGCGCTCGTACAAGCCATTGCCCATGAGCAACTGGGCCGGTTCGCCCAAAATCTGTTCCGACGCAATTGATGCAAACAGAACATGACCTTTGGCATTGTGGCGCGTGATCATGTCTGTGGCATTTTCCGCCAGCAGGCGGTAGCGCTGCTCACCGCGACGTATTTCCTGTTCCGAGCGGTCGTACACTCCTTGAACGGATATGGCCAGGCCGCCCGCATATACCAAGGCTGACATGGAGCCAAGCAAGGCAAGAATCGCAGGTTCCTGTGAAAAGGTCTGGGGCGCTGGCAATAAATTCAGCGCATCCACGGCGACCAGCCCCAACAGAGCAAGAGCCGCGATTCCAATGGCCGAGAAGACAACTCTGCGGTCAGCAGATAGAGCGGCCTCGAGTGGAACAACGACTATCCAGGCTAAAAGAAAAGACGTGACACCTCCAGTGATCCCGGCCGCAAAGGTCACCAATCCGGTGAGGCTTACCGCTGAAATCAGGTGCGCAAAGCCCAACCGGCCAGTCCGGGAGAGAAAAACAGCAATCAATATGGGAGAGATCAGCCATGAGAATGCAATAGCCGAAAGCACCGATGGCTGGCCAATAAGTGCCAAATAGACCGGGAAAACAGCAAGGGCGAGGAAGCCGCCAATCAAATGCGATGTAATAAATGACTGGTGACGGGCAGCCACCAGGGCATTTCCACTCACAGAATCATGCACCAGAGAGCGAAAATAGGCACTGGCAGCACGCTTACTCACAATAAATGTCAACTTTCCCTCGATGCCGAATACGCCAGCACCGTCCCTTCAACGTTTGGGAAAGTATGTTCCTGGTCGTTTAAGGAAAGCTGAAGGAGGACCGCCCCGGGCGCCCCTCACACCCCCCACATCAATAAAAAAGACCCCTACAACGTCCAAAACACGCTCATGGTTAACGCAACGCTACCGTGATGACCATGGAAAGCACGCTCCAAAACGTGGTGTTTTACAGTACATCTGAAGCTTCGACATGAACCGTAGCGCGTGCGGAAACCTGAAAAACCTGGCAATTTGGTCAGGCCAACCTCCAATTTCAGATCAATAATTCCCGGAAAACCCACATTTTTAGTGGCAGTTGCAAGTGATAATTTGAATCAAATTTTAGATGAATTAACAGATGACTTGAGAATAATTGTAGTTTATTTTGATTAGAATCTTAAATAATACAATTTATTTTAAAAGTAAATCTAATTTATTTAAAGTTAAAAACAAATATTGATTGTGTGATTTTGAGATTATTATTTCATCGTTGCTAGTGTTGGCCCATCGTTCGAGCAAGTCGAACTTGTTTTGGAAAGGGCAAACCGATGTTTTTGATTAGAACAGCCTTCTGGCTCAGTCTTCTTATACTGCTTCTGCCGACTGATGAGCAGGACCAGCGTGTCGTATATGGGAATGCGGAAGCCGCAGTGTCTGACCTTCGCACATTCTGCACCCGTAATCCGGATGTTTGTGAGGCCTCCAAGAGTGCGGCCCATACTTTCAGCCTGAAAGCCAAGTTTGGCGCGAAAATGCTGATGGAATTCTGGAATGAGAAAGCGGGCAGCACCGTTACACCTGCTTCAGACCGGGCAAATCGCCGCCCGTCTTTCTTCCGCAGGGATGCACAGAGCACCCTTACTGCTGAAGACATGCGGCCTTCATGGTCCATCCCTTCGGATGGTTCCGGGGTCTAACCAGATACCGGCGGATGCGGATATGCCGCGTTTGCCCGCCGGATTGAGATTTTAAGGTATCGGGCGCGTGGCGGGGAATTCCGCTGCTGCCAGGGGAAATAAATATCAAGATTGCCGGGGCTTTCCACAATACGGATTCCCCCTCGTTGAAGACCAGTTTTTTGGCAGCCAATACCTGCCTGGCACGCATCTCGGACGGTTCCCCCTGCCCTTTCCCCGTCCGAGGTGCGTGCCTTTTACATTTCGGCACCCCACTTACACCTCCCATGTCATATTCAACTGCCGACAACTGGGTTTTCACAACACACCGGATCGGTTAGTGATACGCCAGATCAGGATATCGCAGAACGATGGCTCTTAAAGACATTCAGTCCGATTTTGAATTTCTCGACGAGTGGGAAGACCGCTATCGATACGTCATTGAACTTGGGCGGGCCCTTAAACCACTGGCTGACGAGGACCGGGTGGACAAAAATAAGGTTCAGGGTTGCGCCAGCCAGGTCTGGCTGGCCACCGTTATCAAGTCAGACAGCAGTGGCGATATCCCGCAATTGAGTTTTACTGGTGATAGCGATGCGCATATCGTGCGTGGCCTTATCGCCATACTGTTTGCGATCTATTCCGGACGGAAAGCCAGCGAGATCCTCAAAACCGATGCCCATGCAATCTTTAACGAACTGGGACTGGGTGATCACCTGACACCCCAGCGCTCCAACGGGTTCGTCGCCATGGTTGAGCGCATACGCAGTGATGCCCAAACCGCGATACAGAGTTCCCAACCTGTCGACTGACGCTCACTTATCGCCACTGATCCAGAGACGGACGGAAACCTTCCGTACCCCAGTGATTCAGCTGTGCCCGAACAGGGCTGGCAGCGTCGGTATCGCTTAAAATTCCATAATGCCTGGCAAGCCCAGTGAGGGCGATTTGCAGGATTACTTTTCCGGAGCGTTGCGGCCAGCCACGGTTTTTTTCCGCATCCGTCAAGCCGAGCAAATAACAACACACATCGATCAGCACGCCAGCCAATTCCGGACCGACGGCCTCAAGCGCCTGCAAAACACGCTTGCGAGAGGCAAGCGCCTGGTCGCTCAAACCGGCAGCCCCGTCAGGTGCAGCACGGCGCATACGTCTCGATGGCGCAGCACTCTCCCACTTCGATGTCACGCTCGGAGACATCTGGGCACGTTCGAATTCAGCACGTAGCCGTTCGCCAGCTTCAAATTGATGTGCATCTATGAGTGGTGTCCCGTACCTATCCTTTCGCCGCCTCAGCCAACCAAGTGGACTCTCGCCCTCATTTACGATGACGGGACGCTTTAGCCCTTTAACTTCCCGATGAGATGTCTCACGCAATTGATGCTGTTCGAGAAACGGTTCTGAACCCGCACGATACCTGCGTAGCCACAATAATCCTTCATCGGTGAGTGTGAGGCGGTCATCCGTTTCGCAGATCCAGGACAAACGCTTAAATCCCTGGATCACCGGCTCCGCAACCACCAGAATGTAACGGCTATAATGATTGCGACGGGTGAAAACACCGTAGAGGAACTCGCCCTGACCGGTGTTATTCCTTATTGGCTGGATATAACCGGCATCATTGATGAGCTTGGGGAAAATGCGCGCCGCTTCGCGCCGCAATTCCTGTTCCACGATATGCCGGACCCTACTGCCTCCCTCGCCTGTCATCTTCAGGATTCCAGAGTAATGAGTGCATTTGCCAACCTGATGATCGAGATTTCCAGATGATCCAGGAATATGTCGAATATCGGATCATCACGGCGATCTTCGACAAGCCCGCAGGCATGTGCCACGGTCGTGCGATCGCGTGTGAACAGGATGCCTACTTCAGTGAGTGTTAAACCGCAAGCGACATGGGTCAGATACATCGCTACCTGCCTGGCAAATGCTATCGGAGCGCCGCGGCGGGTGCGTGCCCTCAATTCACGTAGCGGCACTTGGAACGCCATCGCGACAGCTTGTTCGACAACGCAGCGTGCACGCCGCGATGGCAATAATCGATGCTCATCTAGTGTACATTGCCTCACCTTATGTAACTTCTGTAAACCTGCACCCTGCATACGCCCGCTCCTTCCGCGCACTACTCGGTGACTCTTTCGCCGCACCGACTCTGGCATTTGATTCAATAGGAATAAAGTCCTTGTTGATCAAAATTTACGCTTCTGGGAACGTGCGGGGATAAGTTTCGCAAAATACCCTTGCGAGGCGTTTGCGAACGAGGACACAAGCCGGAACTAATCCCCCATAGCTTCCGCAAGGGGCATAGTTTGACCCCATGGAACACGATGTCAGAAAAAACCACCCAATACGCAGATTTGAGCAAGCGGATACCAAAGCGCGGAAGCTGAGGGAGACGAGCACAGCCTCGCAGAATGACTCACATGGCCGAAACAAAGAGTATCAGCGGAAGCGCGATTTGCCCCTCCTTCTGCCTTCATGGCCCCAAGAGATAAATGATGAGACGGCAGCGGGTTCACGCAAATTAATTGCCAGATTGCAATGCGCCCTACGTGCAGAACGCCAGCGAGGGCGCACGGGCCATTGGTCCTACGATTTGAATCGCCACTTAGGTTTGGTGCAGGCTTATAAAAATGAAGTGGCAGCGTTGGCGGGCAGGATGCATAACTGCAAATCCTGAAATTGCCATCGGCAGCAACCAATTTCTGATAGCTGAATCAAACAGGGGCCCCGAAAGGGCCCCTGACAAATACTAAATGTGAGATCACTGCGACAGGATTGTGACCCCTCCGGAGTTACCCTTTCCGGCGCTGACCCAGGCCCATTTTCTTGGCAAGAGCCGAACGGGCAGCCGCATAGTTGGGAGCGACCATAGGATAATCGTGGGGCAAATTCCACTTGTCCCGATATTCTTCGGGTGTCAGATCGTAGTGCGTCCGGAGATGACGTTTCAGGGACTTGAATTTCTTCCCGTCTTCCAGGCAAACAATATAATCCGGCATTATTGATTTCTTGACTGGAACGGCCGGGTTCAATTCTTCTGTCAACGGTTGGGAGGCCTTCGCAGCCGCCTTGCTCAACGCGTCAAACGTATCATTTATCAGTGAAGGTAGATCTCCAGAAACCACCGCGTTATTGGTGACATATGCAGAAACAATATCCGCAGTTAGTTCGACTAATCCTTCAGTGATTTGCTTGTCTTCCATTTAGGATATCTCCCAATTTAATGATATGTCTATGTTTTGTAACTGTCCAAAGTATATGAACAATTAAAACATTGTCTATATTTTGACAGAAAAGAGGCTGAACTTCATGTCATACCCGTAATTCTCAGTCCTTGTCATAAATTTTCCAAGAGCACACAATTACTGGGCAATATTCAGCCGATGAATTGGGCACAACCTATCTGAGTATTTCGTAAATTTCAAGCAAATTGGTTTCTATAGAGTACGACCCCTCTTAACCAGAGGCGGTAAGTATAACCATTTGAATTAAATCATTTTTATTAAGCTGCCGGCCTAGATTAGAACTTTCTGTATTTCTCGAATGCATACAACATTCGTATAAATTTGACGTAGCATCCCGAAAATTAATAAACTGGCCCGGCATGACCCCAAAAATCGAATTGCATACGAGTGTAATACTTGGTCAAAAATCAATGTATCTGAGGTCAAAATTAGTTCTGAAAGTATTCTAACAGGCAAAAACACCAGACCTCATGGCAATTGTCTACAAAACCCAACGACAATTAAAAATCCCGCATTATTCGGATATCAGGCTTGGTTTTACAGATAATAGGCAATCAGATAGGCCCCCAGGAGCAAGGTAGTCCAAAAGGCCATACTACCAGTAGGCCAGGTCCGCGCCAGGATTCCCTGGGGGCCATGGTGGCGGTAAATTTCCTGGGTAAAACGGCGGACAGTGCGATAGATCCGCTCAGCGAATACCGCCCAAACTTTTGCCCCTTTTAGATCGAATTCGCTCGCCAGAACCTTGCCGATACCTCGATAGAACCAGTCGAAGTCCAGCGTAATCGTCAATGTTCGCTTCAACTGCCCAAGGAGCAGGAAGAACGCCAAACCTGAGAACAGCAGCAGTTGCAGCTGGAACACGACGTGGCTGGTCGTGTAGGGCACATAATCCACCTCAAACGGCAGAATGGCATAGAGGGGATCCGGGTAGACACCCAGGGCAATACAGAGGAATGAGAAGAAAATCATCGCTGCACGCATGTTCCATGGCGGTTCCTTGGGGCGCATACCTGAATCTTTTTGGAAAAAGACAAACCATGGAAACTTGATGCCAGCGTGCAGGAACACACCAGCAGAAGCTGCCGCCAGCAACATCCAGATCAGCATCAAATGCTCATCCGCCGCACCTTGTGAGATCAGCGATTTTGAAATGAAACCTGAGGTTAGCGGAAAAGACGAAATCGACAGCGCACCAATGATGCCGCATGTGGCAGTGATGGGCATGGTTCTGAAAAGACCACCCAGGTCTGTGCATTTCCGTTTGCCCGTCATGTAAAAAACGGAACCCGCTGACATCAGCAAGAGTGCCTTGTAAATAATGTGTGTGAATGCATGGGCCGCAGCACCGTTAAGGGTCATCACGGTACCTATACCGATACCCGTCACCATGAACCCCACTTGGTTGACGATGGAATAGGCAAGGATACGTCGCATATCATTTTCGAGGATGGCGTAAATGATCCCGTAGAAGATCATGTACACACCAATAAAAATGAGGATCTCTTCTCCTGGGAAACCTCTGATCAGCACATAGACGGCTGTCTTGGTGGTAAAAGCCGACAGAAAGACCATCCCGCTCCAGGACGCCTCAGGATATGCATCGGGAAGCCATGCGGAGAGAGGGGGAGCACCTGCATTGATAATGAAACCGGCCAGAATGAGATAGCGGGGAAAGCTGTTCAGAGTCATGGCCTCAAAGGTGGTAGAGCCTGTTTGGGCGATCTCGCCCGCCACCCCTGCCATGAGAAGCACACCGCCAAGCAAATGAATTGCCGCGTACCTCATCCCGGCCTTTTGCGCGAGCAAGCCGCCCGACCAAATGACGATGGTGGACCCCACCGCCATGAATTCCCAATATACGAACACTGAAATAAGATCGCCACTGAGCGAAACGCCGACAGCCGAACCCGCATAGAAAAACGCCGCGGCCAGTTCGATAGTGTTGTCCTGGTTCAGGGCAAATAGCCCGCCTCCGAACGCCATAATCGCGAAAATCGAAGCAAACAGACGGCTCAGAGCATCGCCTTCAAGCGGTGTAATTTGATAGCCAAGAAACTGAAAACTCCATACCGCACCATCCGGCACTGTCCAGACCAGCCACAATGTAACGAGCGGTGCACCGAGCAACAGGACTGAGCGAAGATTTCCTCGTGCAAACGGCAGGAGCAGACCCGCCAGGATAAGCACCAATGCCGGTGGGAAAGGCATGCTAGCTATCATAGTAAGTATCCGATCTCTTCAGGAGAGCCCCCATCAACTTGGCAGCGGCTATCAAGACCACGCAGGCTACAAATCCAAACCAGGCCGCGAATCCGAAGGTACCGTCAATGCCGAAGTGCGGGTGGTGCTCGATAAACAAATCGGCAAGTACGGTAAGTGCGAGCACTGCAAGAGAGATTATCCATATCAACCGGATACTCTCGGGTCTCACGAGCCAGTGATCTTTTTTGGATTTGCGTGCCATCGTCATACGCCCGCCAGAAGTTTAGCAAGTGCCAATGGAACCTCAGGAAAAAAGAACATTGCGAGAGTTCCGGCCGCGGTAGTTGTAAGTGCAATTACCATCGGAAGTGGTGCCTCACCATGAGCGTGTTTTTTTACATCCTTCCCCGGCTCCCTGAAGAACGCTGCGATGATAATAGGGAGAAAATAGCCCGCGTTCAGAAGTGTGCTCAAAATAATTACAGCAACGGCAACCCAAGCACCGCTGTCCATCGCACCTGTCAGCATGAACCATTTGCCTAAGAAGCCAGCTGTTGGCGGCACACCGATCATGGAGAGCGCACCGATGGCGAAGGCCCCCATCGTCCAGGGCATTCGCCTGCCAATACCGTCAAGCTGGCTCACCTCAGTAAGATGAGAGGCGGTATAAATCGAACCGGCCGCAAAAAAGAGCGTGATTTTAGAGACCGCATGCGCTGCTATATGCATGGCCGCGCCGACGATTGAGATTGGCGTGAGGATTGCCGCAGCCAGGATGACATAAGAAAGCTGGCTCACGGTCGAATATGCTAGCCTGCGTTTGAGGTTGTCCTGCTTCAGAGCAACCGCCGAGGCCAGAAGCACCGTCGCTCCTGCGGCGTATAGCAGCCAATCCGCGTTTCCGGATGCAACAAGAGCGTCCACGCCAAAGATGTAAACTATCACCTTCACGATGGTGAACACGCCTGCCTTAACCACTGCCACTGCATGCAGAAGTGCACTGACCGGTGTTGGTGCAACCATTGCCGCAGGGAGCCATCTATGGAACGGCATCAGAGCTGCCTTACCGATACCAAACATGAACAGCACTAGCAGCAGTGTAATTGTCAGATTGTCCGTCTTGCCCGCAAGAATGCCTCCAGGTGTGAAGTCGATCGTACCGGCGATGACCGCTGTAGCAACAATCGCAGGCAGCAACAGCACCATGGACGTGCCCAGCAGGATCAGCAGGTAAACACGACCTCCGGCCTTGGCATTGTCATCCCCCTTATGCGTAACAAGAGGATAGGTAGAGAGTGTCAGCGCTTCATAGAAAAGGAAAAGCGTGAAGAGGTTTGACGCAAAGGCAATACCGATAGTGCTGGCGATGGCAGTAGCGAAGCACATATAGAATTGCGTTTGCCGAGGCTCGTTATTACCGCGCATATAACCGATCGAATAGATCGAATTGACGATCCAAAGTCCGGAGGCGATGCAGGCGAACAGCATACCCAACGGTTCAACTTTGAATGCGAGATCGAGGCCGGGAACAATCTGAAAAGCCTGTGTAGCCAGTTGTTCCCCATTCAAAACACGCTCGAGTATAAGCATCACCACGTAGAATAGGGCGCCAGCTGTCGTGAGCGTCATGGTTTCGCGCAGATTTTGGTGCCACCACGTCAACGCAATAAGTGCGATACCCGTTGTTGGGATGAGTAGCGCCAATATGATGAGTGTCTGGCCGGTCATCTGATCCCCGCCAGAAGCAATTCAGCCGCAAGGCCCGCGATACCGGCCGTGGCTGTTGTGTCGAATCCGAAATAGATGGTCGCCGCGACCAGCAAAAGCGTCGGCACGAGCATGGAGAGAGGCGGCTCCTTTGCCCGCTTTGCCGCGGCCGAAACAGGACGGAACCAGACCACTTCGATGATGCGGCCGATATAGACGACCGAGATCAGTGAACTGGCGACAATCAGGAATGCTAGCCACCACCAGCCTTTCTCGAAAGCCCCCAGGACCAGATACCACTTCGATATAAAGCCGACCGTCCCCGGTGCGCCTATGATGCTAAGACCGGCGATCGCGAAAGCGCCCATTGTAATCGGCATGCGTTTGCCAAGCCCCGCGACATCGTCAAGCTTCACCGACCCGATTTGATAGAAAACCGCGCCAATGGCCATGAACAGCGACCCCTTTATCAGCGCGTGATTGAAGAGATGAACAATACCCCCCGTGAGGCCCGCCAGGTTTGTTATGGCGATACCAAGAGTGATGTAACCGATCTGACCCACGGACGAGTAGGCCAGCATGCGTTTCACATCGTCCTGGAAGATCGCGACGATCGATGCGCCGAACATGGCTGCCAGAGAGAGGATCAGCACAATTTCAGCAATCGGCAGTGACTTGTGGGCGAATACTGTGCCGAGGACGGTGAAGAAATAACGCAGCAGCAGGTAGACCGCGACCTTGGTGGCAGTCGCCGCGAGGAACACTGTCGCCACGGATGGTGCATAGGCATAGGCGTTGGGCAACCACACGTGCAGCGGAAACAGTGCCAGCTTCAGGCTGATGCCAACGGTGAGAAACGCCATTGCCGCCAGAACGGCGCGCGAATTCTCAATTCCGCCAAGGCGGCTTGCCATGTCAGCCAAATTGAGTGTGCCGGTCATCGAATAGAGCAAGCCAACGCCGATGACATAGAAGGTGGCGCCGATGGTCCCCATGATCAGATATTGATAGGCGGCAAGTAACGCCCGGCGATCCCGGCCCATGGCAATGAGCGCATAGGCCGCCAGTGACGAGACCTCCATGAAGACAAAGATGTTAAACGCATCACCGGTGATTGCCATGCCCAGCAAGCCACAAAGACACAGCAGGTAAATTGCATAGAACCATGCCTGCCGGTCAGCCGGTATCTCCTTCTCAACGCTCGCCTTGGCATAAGGCATGATGATCGCGCCGATGAGTGATACCAGCAGCAGAATGAATGCATTGACCACATCGACCCGGTATTCAATGCCAATTGGCGGTTTCCACCCGCCCAGCGCATAGGAGATCGTCCCGCTGTCCAGTACTTGAATGAGCAATCCGGCAGCGATGAACGGCATGGCAAGGCTGACGATGAGCGCAACGCCCCATGCAAGAATTCCGCGCTGGAGAAAAGCACAAAGAACCGCTCCAAAAAGAGGTAACACTACTTGCAGGGCTGGAAGGTTCGCCGCGATCATTCGTCCTCTTCCCCGGCAAAAATTTCGTCTTCCTCGATGGTTCCAAACGCCTCATTGATGCGCACCACTAGCGCAAGTCCCAATGCAAGCGTCGCAACGCCAACAACGATGGCTGTAAGGATCAGAACGTGCGGAAGCGGATTGGAGTAGACAGTGTGTTGCTCGGAGATGATCGGCGGCGTGCCGCCCAGGATTTTTCCGGGAGACAGATAAAGCAAATAAACAGAGGTTTGGAACAGGCCCAACCCGACCAGCTTTTTTATCATGTTGCCGCGTGCAACCACGATATAGAGACCTGACACCATCAGGAAAATAATGATCCAGTGATTGTAGTGAGCGACAATGGCTTGAAGCAGGTCCATCAGCGCCCCCTGCCTATAAATGAGTAGAAGATCGCGACCATGGTCCCCGCGACTGTCACGAGAACGCCGATCTCAACCAGTAGAATTCCAATATGCTGCCCATGCACGGGGTCATGCAGCAGACGGGAATAGTCGAGATATTCACTACCAAGAAACAGGCTGACGACGCCCACGCCCGCGAAAATCGCAACACCTGCCGGGACCATCAATTCAACAAGGCGTTGTGGAAAAATCCGCTGTGCAGCATCAAGTCCAAAAATGATGGCATAAAAAATCACCATGGCTGCAGCTACAACGCCCGCCTGGAATCCACCACCGGGACCGAAGTCACCATGAAATTGAACATAAAGCGCAAAGACCAGCATGAAGGGAATGAATATCTTGGCGGCAACGCGGAAGATAACGTCGAGCTTCATCGGCGAATCCTCCGGCGTTTGGGTCCGGGCTTCAATTCACGTTTGCCTTTCAGCAACATGAGCACGGCAATGCCCGCAGTGAAAATGACGGTGGTTTCACCGAGCGTGTCAAAGCCTCGATAGCTAGACAGAACCGACGTCACAACGTTCGGGACCGATGTATCGGGGATCGAGTTTTGTAGATAATAGGGTGCGACATGCATGTTCATTGGCGTTTCCGCCACGCCAAAGGACGGCAGTGCAAATGTGCCAAATACCAGCACTATTCCGGTCGCTACGGCGACGAACAGAGGCAGTAGCGGGGTGTGGGTCGGCACTGCCTCTTCAGTCTTTGTCAGGTGAAGAGCCGCCAGCATGAGCACAGTTGAGATACCTGCTCCAACGGAGGCTTCCGTCATGGCCACGTCGACCGCGTCGAGCACGATCATGACGCTGGCCATGAGAAAACTGTAAATACCGCCCAGAACAACAACCGCGAACAGGTTGCGCATGCGGACGATACCGACGGTAATGGCCGCCAACAGAGTCAGGAGAACCATGTTGATGAGAGCTTCTATGACCGCGTCCTCCTCTTGGCAGAGGCCGTTTTGCGCTTTGTGGCCTTAGATTTGGCTGGCTTGCGAGCAGCGCGTTTTGCGGGTTTGCGGGTCTTTTTCGTTGTTGCCTTGCCGATCTTTTCCGGTCCGGGATGCGCTCCGGGACCAATGAGGATCTTGTTTCCAACGCCAACCGGCTCCAGTCCCTCATGAAGTGCAGCCTGCGCGAGTGCATGTGTGGCGATGGGGCTCGTAAACAGGATCACGCCCATAATGATCGCCAGCTTCACCGCGACTAGGCTGAAACCCGCCAGGAACATCATTCCTGCAATCAGCAAACCCGCACCCGCCGTATCTGAAATGCCTGCGGCATGCATGCGCGTGAACACGTCAGGCATGCGATAGATACCGATTGCACCGACGACGTAGAAAAAAGCACCCACAGCAATAAGCATGCTGCCTATTACTTCGCTCAAAGCCGACATCATGCGTCCCCCGGCTCTTCGCCGCCCGGATGGCTTAAATCCCCATAGCGGAAGAATTTCAGGACAGCGAGCGTGCCGATGATATTGAGCAGCGCATAAAGGATACCAATATCGAGAAACTCCGGGCGCCCTGTCAGGAATCCTATCAGCGCAAGCAGCATGATGGCTCCGGTGCCGATGGCGTTTGCAGCGAGAACACGGTCAAATACCGTGGGTCCGCGCAATGCCCGGATCACACCGAGCAATAGTGCCACGAGGACGGCCAATGTTGCGGCGGCGAGAATCATTTGCCTGTCTCGAATTTCTTGACGCGCCGGTCCATGGTGCCTTCGGCGAGATCTTCCGCGCCTGATCGCGTTACCGCATGCACCAGGAATTCATGGCCCACCACACGTGCGGTGATTGTGCCAGGGGTCAAGGTGATTGAATTTGCATAGGTGGCCACGCCAACGGCTGTGCGCTGGCTTGCCCTGACGCGGAGCAGCGTCGGCGAGATCGGCAGTTTGGGGTCGAGAATTATCCTGGTGACATCCCATGTAGATTTGGCAATCTCAATGGCAAGCCAGGGCCAGTAGGCCACCGCACGAGGTAACAGGTGGATCGGGTGCCCCTCTTCATCAGCTACTCCCATCCGGCGCGCCAAGGCAACAACGCCGAGTACGGACAAAATGCCCGCGGGCACCGTGATCATCGTGTACTGCCCCGACAGCACGAGCCAGAAGCAAAACAGGACCAGTCCTATGCTTCCATAAAGCACGTGCACCCCCTCAAACTGTTTTTGCCGATGCGTCCCGTCGGGCAGGAAATTCAGATGACGGGTACAAACTGATTCGCAATTTGCGGATTGTTACAGATTCGCCCCATCTATCAAGTTTCACTTGAGCGACATTGGAAAAGTGCTGAGTACAATCAGCAGCACGAAGAGTTGCATCTGGCGATGCATCCAAACTGTAGCAGTGCTAGTATTATGCAAGAAAGGCTTGCGACAATCGGGGGTTGCTGAGCCGGCTTGATACAACCTGTCCAGGAATAGGGCATGGAGGACTGGCAACTTGGAGAGCGGAATGAGCGACAATAAAAATCAGCCCAAGGTCACAAAAACTGACGAAGAATGGCAGCGCCAACTCACGACCCAGCAATATACCGTAACGCGCTTACACGCGACAGAACCGCCCTTCTCACACCCTTACAACGCCAGCAAGAAACAAGGCACCTATGCCTGTATATGTTGTGGCGAGCCGTTATTCGCCTCAAACGACAAGTTTGATTCCGGCACCGGATGGCCCAGCTTCCATTCGCCAGTTTCACAATCAGCGCTGAGCGAACATGAAGACAGGAAACTTTTTACGAGCCGCACCGAAGTCCGTTGCGCGGCCTGCGATTCTCATCTGGGACATGTTTTTCCCGACGGTCCTGACCCAACCGGCCTGCGCTATTGCATCAATGGCGTTGCGCTGAATATGAAAGAGGATGAGGAATAGCCTCCTTCTCTTTAAAGAAAGCTCCCAGACACATGACTGAGTCTACACGTATGCCTGTTCCACCTGTTGCCCCAAAGCACCCTTTTAAAGACACCCGTCACGCTATTGAACGCGTTGATGATTTTGCCTGGCTGCGTGCTGAAAACTGGCAGGAGGTCATGCGTGAGCCGTCTGTCCTGGATGATGAAATCCGCGAAAATCTGGATGCAGAAAACGCCTATACCGAAGCCATCATGGCGGGTACGGACAAGTTGCAAAAAGTCTTGTTTGAGGAAATGAAGGGCCGGATCAAGGAGGATGATTCAAGCGTGCCTGCAAATGATGGGCCATTTGCCTATTACACCCGCACCATCACTGACGGCCAACATCCACTCTACTGCCGTAAGCTGAAAGAGGGTGACGATGACCAGGTGCTGATTGACGGCAACAAACTTGCCGAGCCCCATGCCTATTTCAGGATCGGCGGGGTTTCGCACAGCCCTGACCATTCCATGATTGCCTATGCCGCCGATACCAACGGGTCCGAATATTACGCTGTCCGCATTCTGAACGCTGATACCGGAAATGAAATCGGTGAACCCATACCGGACACGAATGGCGGTGCCGTCTGGGCCAATGACGGCAAGACGCTGTTCTACTCAAAACTCGACGAGAACCACCGCCCCCGGCAAATCTTCAGGCACACACTCGGCACACAACCTGAACAAGATGAGTTGATTTACGAAGAATCCGATCCGGGATTTTTTGTTGGCGTCGGGATGACGCAAAGCCAGTCGTTGATCGTCATTGATGTTCATGACCACCAGACATCTGAGGTGAGGATACTCGACGCGAACAGTCCTGACTCAGAGCCCCTGCTCGTTTCCCCGCGCGAGGTAGGTCACGAATATTCGGTCGAACATCATGGTGATGATCTGCTCATCCTGACCAATTGCGACGGCGCTGAAGACTTCAAGATCGTCTCGGCACCCCTGGCGAATCCCAGCAGGGAACACTGGAAAGATATTGAGCCCCATCGTCCTGGCCGGCTGATCCTGAGCGCCTTCCCATACCAGAACCACCTGATCCGGCTGGAGCGCGAAAATGGTCTTCCCCGCATTGTCATTCGCCAGCTTGATGTTGGTTCAGAACATAACATCTCGTTCGACGAGGATGCCTACTCCCTCGGTGTATCGGCAGGCTACGAATATAAGACCACTACCTTGCGCTTCACCTATTCGTCCATGACAACACCGACGCAGGTCCTGGACTATGACGTGACAACCCGCGAAAGAGTGTTGCGCAAAACCCAGGAAGTGCCCAGCGGTCATGACCCTGCCGACTATGTGACCCGCCGCGTCATGGCCCCGGCCCATGACGGTGAAGAGGTGCCTGTTTCTCTTCTCTATGCAAAAGACACAAAGCTCGATGGCACAGCCCCTCTCCTGCTCTATGGATATGGCGCCTACGGCATATCCATACCGGCAAGCTTCAACACCAGTTGCCTGAGCCTCGTGGATAGAGGTTTCATTTATGCAATTGCGCATATCAGGGGCGGCAAGGACAAGGGCTACACTTGGTACAAACAGGGTCGTGGTCCAAACAAAGCAAACACCTTCAAGGATTTTATTTCCGCGGGTGAATATCTGGCTAGGGAAGACTTTACGTCGCGCGGGAGGATCGTCGCCCATGGCGGAAGTGCGGGCGGCATGCTCATGGGTGCGGTGGCCAACATGGCGCCTGATCTTTTTGCGGGCATCATCGCCGAAGTGCCGTTTGTAGACGTGCTAAACACCATGCTGGATGACACACTACCCCTCACACCGCCCGAGTGGCCTGAATGGGGAAACCCGATCGAAGACAAGCAGGCCTATGAAGTCATTGCCGCTTACTCGCCATATGACAATGTGACGTCACAGTCCTATCCCAATATCCTCGCGCTTGCCGGCCTCACCGATCCGCGCGTCACATATTGGGAACCTGCAAAATGGGTCGCAAAATTGCGAGCGCTTAAAAAAGACAGCAATCTGGTACTTCTGAAAACCAATATGGATGCTGGTCACGGCGGGGCGTCAGGCCGCTTCGACCGCCTGAAGGAAGTGGCACTCTCCTATGCATTCGCGCTGAAAGTGTCGGACAAATTTGAGGCCTGATGCCGGGATATTTCAAACAGCGCCGCGCTAGGCATTTTTATTCCCCGCCAAACGCGATATACCAAATACAGCATATGTGAAATCTACATCGCGGAGTAACACCCCAATGACTGAGCCCGCACGCAAACAGGACCTGCCTACGTCAAAAGCGGAATTCGATTGGTCGGACCCTCTGGATCTCGATAGCCAACTGACCGAAGAAGAGCGCATGGTCAGGGACAATGCGTACCGCTATGCGCAGGACAAGCTGATGCCCCGGGCACTCGATGCCTTCCGGGAGGAAAAGTTCGACCGCGACGTCATTAGCGAAATGGGTGAATTGGGCCTGCTAGCGGTCACCCTGCCCGAAGAATTTGGCGGATCGGAACTTGGCTACGTGTCCTACGGGCTGATCGCCCGCGAGGTAGAACGCGTGGATTCAGGCTACCGCTCGATCATGAGCGTGCATAACTCGCTCGTCACATACCCCATTTATGCTTACGGCACGCAAGAGCAGAAAAAGAAGTATCTACCCAAGTTGGCTTCTGGTGAATGGATCGGCTGCTTCGGCCTCACCGAACCAGACCATGGCTCCGACCCAGGTGGGATGCTAACCCGCGCTGTGAAATGCGATGGCGGCTACACGCTCAAAGGCTCCAAGACGTGGATTTCCAATGCGCCGAGCGCAGATGTGTTCATTGTCTGGGCCAAGACTGAAGACGGCGTCATCCGTGGCTTCCTCCTTGAGCGGGGCACCAAGGGTCTTTCCACCTCAAAAATTGAAGGCAAGTTTTCTCTTCGCGCGTCAGAGACCGGCGAGGTTGTC